>JBCCGI010000045.1:0-65526 GCA_039029355.1 Planctomycetota bacterium | reverse complement strand
GTGAGCGCATCTCTGCCCGGTGAGCGCATCTCTGCCCGGTGAGCGCATCTCTGCCCGGTGAGCGCATCTCTGCCCGGTGAGCGCATCTCTGCCCGGTGAGCGCATCTCTGCCCGGTGAGCGCATCTCTGCCCCGTGAGCGCATCTCTGCCCGGTGAGCGCATCTCTGCCCGGTGAGCGCATCTCTGCCCCGTGAGCGCATCTCTGCCCCCGCGAGCGCATCTCTGCGCCGTGGACGCATCTCTGCCCCGGCGCGCTGCATCTCTGCCCGATCTCCGCCCCGCGAGGGATCTCTGCCCCAAGGGCAGAGGTCCGACCGCTCCCCTAAACCACTGCCAAAAAGCAACTTAGAAACACCCACCGAATCACTTCCCCCCCCTCACCTCCAAAAAGTCCGGGCCGCAACCGGAATCGCGCTGGGTGCCTCCGTGCCCCTCGGAGTTCAGCCCCCTCCTACCGGGGTACTCTTCGGCACCGCCCTCCATACGCATGCAACTCCACCGATCGCTCCTCACCGCGCTGACCCTTGCGCCCGCCCTCGTTCCCGTGTCCGCGGCCCAGTCGCCTACCTCCCAGCTCGACAAGGTGACCGGCACCCAGACGGGGGCCTCCTCGCTCTTCGGGATCTCCTCGGCGATCTCGGGAGAGCGGGTTCTGGTCGGCGCTTCCGGGCAAGGCCAGTCCGGTGCCGGCTACATCTTCGAGCGCCAGCCCGACGGCTCCTGGACCGAAGCGGCCGAGCTGAAGCACTCCGGCTCCGGCCCGGGCGACAACCTCGGGCGCTCCGGGGACATCTCTGGCGAACGCGCCATCCTCGGAGCCAACAGCAAGGACGGAACCACCGGCCTCAACCAAGGGGCGGCGTACGTCTTCGAGCGTCAGCCGGACGGGACGTGGGTGGAGACCTTCAAGATCGAGCCCGTCGTGCCCACGGCCTTCGATGAGTTTGGCTGGTCCAGCACGATCGACGGCGACTACGCAGCCGTGGGTGCCTACCGCAACGACGACGTGGCGACGGATGCGGGCAAGGTGTGGGTCTTCGAGCGCCAGCCCGACGCCAGCTGGGTCCAGGTGGACGTCCTCATCGCCAGCGACGCCCGCGCGTCGGACGACTTCGGTTGGTCGCTGTCCCTCTCGGGCGAAACGCTGCTGGTCGGCGCCGACCGCCAGGCGGTGCCTTCCGGAAGCGCGATCGGCGCCGTGTACGTCTTCGACCGCCAGCCCGACGGCACTTGGGACGAGACGCAGAAGCTCGTCGGCAGCGACAGCATCAGCCTGGACTACTTCGGTTGGTCGGTCGATATCGATGGCGACCAGGCCATCGTCGGCGCCTACAACGCCGAGTCGTTCGGCGACCCGTTCACCTGGGACGAGGGCGCCGCCTACATCTTCGAGCGCATCGGCGGGAGCTGGGTCCAGGTCGAGCGCCTCGAGGCCACCGACGCCACGACCAAAGACGAGTTCGGCTACTCGGTCGGCATCTCGGGCGGTCGCGCCGTCGTCGGCGCGTGGGATGACGACCCGCTGGGCAACAACTCCGGTTCGGCCTACTTCTTCGAGCGCAACGCGGCCGGCGCGTGGATCGAGACCGCCAAGCTCGTCCCGAGCGACGGCCAGGCGGGCGACATCTTCGGCTATTCCGCCGACATGTCCGGCGACGTCGCGGTGGTCGCCGCCCGCGGCGACGACGACCAGGGCTCGAACTCCGGTTCGGCCTACGTGTTCGACGCTCAGCCCCTGAGCCCCGCAGCGGGCGCGCCCACGACGATCTCGCTCGCGGCCGGCGGCTCCCAGGGCCTGCGCCTCGACGCCGGCTACCTGCACGCAGACGAGCTCTACCTGCTCCTCGGCTCCACGAGCGGCACGTCGCCCGGCTTCCCGATCGGCGCGGGCCTTACGCTGCCGCTCAACCCGGACTTCTACTTCTTCCTGACGCTGAACAACCCGAACCAGCCGCCGGTGCTGAACTCGTTCGCCAACCTCACGGCGGCGGGCTCGTCGACGGCGACCTTCACGCTGCCGCCCGGTACCGACCCGAACCTCGCAGGCGCGACGGTGTTCCATGCGTTTGGAGCGATCGACCCTGTAACGCTGCAGGCGACGTTCGCGAGCAACGCGGTGGCGGTGGGCCTGGTGCCCTAGCGCCCCACCTGGACCAGACCAGCAACCCCAGGCCGGAACTCTCCTGCCTCGGGTTGCCGTGCATTTGGCTCCGGACGCTGCTCGGGCCACGGGACCGGATTCCGCTGTTTTCCAAGTCGACTGCGCCGCGCCCTGCGTTCCTCCGGGAAACGCCCACTACGCAGGGTCAGCAGGAGGACGTGACTTGGAGAAGAAGGCGGCGGACAAGAAGAGACACGACATCCCGGCTTGGGTTCAGGCCGGAACCGCGGTCGTGGCCACTCTGGTGTCGATCGTGGCGCTCGCGCAGTCCCGAGAAGCCGCCACGAGCGCGGCCAGGGGAGAAGAGGAGCGAGCGCAGCTCGAGAGAGAGCTTGGCGAGAACCAGAGAGCGCTGGAGGACCTACGCGCCCTCAAGGGCGAGCTCAGCGAAGCGAGATCCGAGCTGAGGAGTGGCGCCGAGTCCCTGCAAAGGGGCCTCTCCGCCGCGTCGCAGGCGCGCGAGGCGGCCGAGCAGCAGCGACAGGAGCTCGCGACTTCGGAAGAGAGCCTCCGCGCCGCGAACGAAGAGGTGAAACGACAGCTCGGGGACCTGCAGCGAACCGAGGGTCAGCTAGCCGGCAAGCTCGTCGAGGTCGACGACAAGATCGTCGCGGCGAACGAGCTTCTGACCGAGCTCGGCGGCATCGAAGAGTCCCACCGGCTCCTGAGCGAGAAGGCCGACTCGCTCACGGAAGACGTCGAGCGGCTCGCGAGCGAGCTCGAGCTCAAGCAGCTGGAGGAGGAGTACGACAGGCTCGAACGACGAGCCAACGACGAGGTGTACCGGAACAGGTTCTTCGCCTGGTGCCTCAAGCCCGGTCACTCCAAGCTCGAGGGCCCCAAGACGCTCGTCCGGCTACCGAACGGAAAGACCTTGGAAGTGGTGTCCTTCAACACCTACGCCGCCCAAGTCCCTGAGCCGCTCACCGGCCAAGCCCTTCGACAGACGAGCGTCCTGACGAACTTCGAGGTCTTCTGGGCGACAGCGCTGGACCTTGCGGGGCCGTCTGGCGCGTACAACGTCGGCCCAAACGACCGCCTGCCCCTGTTTCCCCTGGAAAGCGCCGAGGACGAAGAACGCGCCAGGGAGGAGTTCGAGAACTTCAAGCAGCTCGTCCCGATGTGGATCGAGATGGGTCTGATGAAGCAGATCTGACGCGCCGGCCGCGCCTACGCTCCACTTCTCGCGGCCTGCACGCTTCGCGTCCAGGCCGGACTCGCCGTGCGGTAGCCGTAGTACGCCAGCGCTGCCGCGAGCAGCAGGTGCACAACGCCCGCGTGCCCGTACCAGGTCGTGAGCTCCAACGTCACGGGTGGGTTCTCACACGCAACCAGCCACGCGATGCCGACCGCGATCAGCAGCAGCCCGTGGCGCGCCATGACCCAGGCCAGGATGCCGGCGAAGATCGCCTGCTGGCCGTAGTCGAGCCACGGCGAGCCGGTCTCAGCCGCCGGCGCGGAGACCAGCGCGAGGCCGAGGAACGCGAGCACGGCGGCGACGCGGTGCCGCAGGACGAAGCGGAAGATCACGAGGACAAACACCGCGCCGAAGGCGGCGATCAGCCCGGTCGTAACGCCCGAGAGGTGGTCCGACAGGAGGAGCCGCAGCCCGAGCGCTGAGTCGAAGTTCGAGGCCGGCGGGATCGGCGGCGGAAGGCCGAGCGCAGGAGCCGCGGCGGCGGCCATGCGCTGGATCAGCACCGCGGCCTCGGCGACGAGCACGCCCAGCAGCACCTCACGCCCCACCATCGGGTCGCGGAAACCGCCGGAGAGGAGCCGGGTCCAAGCGACCAGGCAGTTCGGCCACGTACGGCGGACGAACGGCTCGAGCGCCATGTAGACCACCCACGCCGCGAGCGCCTGGCGCGCCGCGCCGCCCACGCCGTCGAACAGGTTGCGGAAGAAGTAGCCCACGTTCGCCACCGGGTGGACGCGACAGGCCCAGGCGAGCATCTGCAGGCCGAAGAAGAAGGCCGCGACCCGGAACGCACCGCGGCGGTCGCCGCGCCCGGTGCGCAGCGACCGGAAGCCGAGCCA
Source organism: Planctomycetota bacterium (assembly GCA_039029355.1). GTDB lineage: Bacteria > Planctomycetota > UBA1135 > UBA1135 > JBCCGI01. Next base: position 61,328 of record JBCCGI010000045.1, on the reverse strand, counting down.
GGCGCCGCCGACGACAACCGTCAGCTCGACCAACCCCATCAGCTCACGCAGCAGGCGCGCCGCCAGACTCTCTTGCTCCGCGGCGCTCGGCTCGGCCCACTCCCAGTGCAGCTGGAAGTGCACGGGGCGCCCCTCAAAGCCCGCGGCGTCGACCTCGAGCGGAATCTCCGGTGCCTCCGGGTGCACGCCCTTCCACGAGAGGATCTCGTCGTACGCCATCGGCGGAGTCCTGCTCGGCTCGAGCGGCTCCAACAGCGACGGATCCAGTCCCGCCGCGGCCAGCAACTCGTCCCACGCCACGCCCGGAGCGTCCGCCGCGCGCTCGTGGTCGAAGTCCGCAGGCGGTTGGGCGCGCAGGCTGAACAGCTTGCCTCCCGGGCTGAGGATGACCGACGCCATACCCGGCACCGTGTGCTCGGGATCGGCGAGCCAAACGCGGCCGGCGAGCGCGGTCGGGTCGAGCGGGTGCGGGCTCTCTCTGTACCAGAAGAGGAACGAGCTCGGCAGATCGAGCTCGGCCAGGCGCTTCCACCGGTCGGCGCTGTCGTCGGTGCGCGCGATGTGCCGGAGCAGGGATCCGTTGCGCCCCGCGCCAAAGGCCGAGTCGCGGGGCTCCTCGTCGTAGCCGAAGCCCCGCAGGAGCTCGCTCGCCCGATGCACCAGCACCTCGGGCGGAAGCTCGGGCTGCTCGAGCGCGATCAGCAGCGAGCCGCGGTTCATCGCCGCGATGACGAACGCCAGCACCACAACGGCCGCGGCGCAGAGCCCGGCCGCGCGCGGCGACAGCGCGCCGACGCCGCCCGCCGCAGCCACGAGCTCCGGCGAGGGCGTCTCGCCCGACGCGAGCGCCTCTTCCAGCGAGCCTCCGCCCGGCAGCGCCGCCGCGACCGTCAGCGCCGACGCGGGGCGCGCCGCGGGGTTGGGGTCCAGGCACTGGAGCACCACGCGCTCGACCTTCGGATCCAAGCCGCGCACGGTGGTCGAAGGCGGCGCGACCTCGGGCGAGCGCCGTTCGCGCAGCAGCTCGTCCGGCGTGGTGCCCGCGTGCGGCCGCGTGCCGGTGAAGAGCTCGTAGAGCACCAGACCGAGCGCGTAGACGTCGCTCTGGACCGTCGCCTCCTCGCCCGCGAGCTGCTCGGGCGCCATGTACGACGGCGTGCCCGCAAACGCCTCGCCCGGCCCGGCGTTGCCCGCGACGGCGAGGCCGAAGTCGGTGATCCGCGCGCGTCCGCGGCCGTCGAGCATCACGTTGGCGGGCTTGAGGTCGCGATGCAGGATGCCGCGCGCGTGCGCCGCGCCGAGCCCCGCGCAGAGCTGGCGGGCGATCTCGAGCGCCTTGTCCTCGGGCAGGCGGCCGATGCGGCGCAGGAGCGCGTGCAGGTCCTCGCCGTCGATCAGCTCCATCGAGAGGTAGAGCTGCCCGTCGAACTCCCCCACGTCGTGTACGCGGCACACGCCGGGGTGGGTGACCTGGCGCGCCATGCGCACCTCTTCCAGCAACCGCGCGCGCAGCCCCGCGTCCTGCACGGCATGCTCGGGCAGGAACTTGAGCGCGACGACCTGCTCCAGGCGCAGGTCTTCCGCGCGCACCACCTCCCCCATGCCGCCGGCGCCGATGCGCTCGAGCACGCGGTAGCGCTCGTCGATCAGCGTGCCGAAGGCAACGCGGCCCGAGCCGGCGGCCGCAGCGGATGGCGCGGGGGCGCTTGGCGCGACGCTCCGCTCGGGAGCGCCGGCGCCGACGTGAAGCGACAGCACCGACGACTGCGCCAACGCCTCCCCGCATTCGGGGCAGCGCGTCTCGCCGGCGGGGATCTGCGTTTTGCAACCGGGGCAGAGCATCGACCGCGTTCCACCCTATCGGAGGATCGTGGGATTGCGAGTCGGTCGCTTGCGGTCCGCGTGGACGGTGACCGGAGCGGACTCCGGGCGCGAGCTCAGGGTCCCGCGGCCAGCGCGGTCGCCGCCTCTTCGTCGCGGCGCGCGGCGTCGCGGTCGCCGAGCATCCCGTGGCACAGCGCGCGGCGGTGCAGGGTCCAGCGACGCAGCTCGGACGGATCTCCGCCCCAGGCGCGCAGCGTTGCCGGCTCCGCGGCGTCGATCAGCGCGAGCGTGCGGTCGAGGTCCGCCTTCGCCGCCTCGTAGTCGGAACGCGCCATGCGCAGCTCGGCGCGGAACTGAAGCGCCTTGAGGTGGCTCGGATCGAGCTCGATCGCCGACGAGAACGACGCCTCGGCGCGCTCGTTCGCCCCGACCTCGCGCAGCGCGACCCCGGTGGCGTAGCGCAGCCAGGGATCGACCGGGTCGAGCGCGATGCCGCGTTCGTAGTGCTCGAGCGCGCGCTCGGGGTCGCGCTCCAGCGTCCACGCGTGGCCGGCGAAGCGGTGCGCGGTGAGGCGCTCCGCGTCGGTTAGAGCACCGCCGGTGAGCGCACCTTCGAGCAGCTCGATCCCCTCGCTCGCCCGACCGCCTTCGATCGCGTCGATCCCGCGCTGGAGCCTCGTGTCCGTAGGCGGCGGGGACTCAGGCGCGGAACGGCACGCCGCGAGCCCAAGCGCCAAGACAAGCCCGATCGCAACGCGGTTCGTCACCGCGCTACTCCAACAGCGACACGCCGTCCATCCCCGGCGAAGGCGCCAGGCCGGTCAGCTGACACAGCGTCGGCACCACGTCCGCCAGGACCCCCATCGGGCGCAGCTTCGCACCCACCAGATCGTCGGCGCAGAGGACCACCGGCACGGGGTTGGTCGTGTGCGCGGTGTGGGGTTGGTCGTGGCGGCCGTCCCACATCATCTCCGCGTTGCCGTGGTCGGCGGTGATCGTGACCAGGCCACCGCGCCGGGTCACCTCGGGCACGATGCGGCGCAGGCACTCGTCGACGGCGGTGACGGCGCTCTCCGCCGCTTCGACCAGGCCGGTGTGTCCGACCATGTCGGCGTTGGCGAAGTTGATGATGTAGACGTCGGTCTCGCCGCGCTCGAGCGAGCGGAGCACCGCGTCGCACACCGCGGGGGCGCTCATCTCCGGCTGCAGGTCGTAGGTGGCGACCTTCGGGCTGGGGATCAGCGTGCGCGACTCGCCCGGCACCTCCTCCTCGACGCCGCCGGAGAAGAAGAACGTGACGTGGGCGTACTTCTCGGTCTCGGCGACCCGCTCCTGCCGCAGGCCGGCGGCGCTGACGACCTCGGAGAAGAGCCCCTTGAGCTCGGTCGGCGGGTAGGCGACCGCGAAGGGAAAGTCGGCGCGGTACTGCGTCATCGTCACGATCTCAGGCGACGGACGCTCGGCGCGCTCGAAGCCGTCGAAGTCCTCGAAGCCGAGCGCGAGGCAGATCTCGCGCATGCGGTCCGAGCGGAAGTTGAAGCACAGCACGCCGTCGCCGGGGCGGATGCGGTCCGCCCCGGGCTCGCCGATCACGCAGGGCTCGAGGAACTCGTCACCAACGTCGTCGGCGTAGGAGCGCTGGATCGCCTCGGCCGCCGTCGTCGCCGTGAGCCCGACGCCCGCGGTCAAGAGGTCGTAGGCGCGCTGTACGCGCTCCCAGCGCTGGTCGCGGTCCATGACCCAGTAGCGGCCGACGAGCGACGCGATGCGGCCGACGCCGGCGTCGGCGAGGTCGCGCTCGAGCTGTTCCAGATAGCCGGCGCCGGAGCGCGGCGGCGTGTCGCGGCCGTCGAGGAAGCCGTGCACGGCGACGCGGTCGGGCTCGAGCCCGCGCTCGGCCGCCAGCTTGAGCAGCTCGCGCAGGTGGCGGTCGGAGGCATGCACGCCGCCGTCGCCGACCAGCCCGCACAGGTGCAGCGTCCCGCCGCTGCCGCGCAGCCGGTCGAACAGCGCGGTGAAAGCGCCGTTCTCGAAGAAGTCGCCGTCGGCGATCGACTTGTCGATGCGGCTGATGTCCTGCCACACGATGCGGCCGGCGCCGAGGTTCATGTGCCCCACCTCGCTGTTGCCCATCAGGCCGAGCGGCAGGCCGACCTCGTGGCCCGAGGCGGAGAGCAGCGTGTGCGGATACCTGCCGAGCAGCTCCTGGAAGAAGCCGGCCTTCTTGCGGATCGCGTTGTGCTCGGGGTCCTCGCGGTGGCCCCAGCCGTCGAGCACGATCAAGAGCAGCGGACGGTGGTTCACGCGCGCCTCCCCTCGACGTCGGCGCGCACGGCGGCGACGAGCGCCAAGGCCTCTTGGCTCATGACGTCGGCGGCGGCGAGGATCTCACCGGTGAACGCGTCGTCGTCGACGAACGTGCTGTTCTCGCGCACCATCAGGAGCGCGCAGCCGAGCCCGGCTTCGAGCGCCTGGGCGCCGGCGAGGCAGTCGACCGACAGGTAGTCGGGCACGCCTTGGGGAGCACCCGCCGCGGCGATGCGCAGGCCGCCCAGGCAGGCCTCCATGATCTCGATCGGCGTCTCCAGCGCCCCCCTGTAGGCCTTGTCCAGGGCGCGGTCGCGCTCGTCGCCCGCCGGCAGCTCCTTGGCCCGCGCCACCTTGTCGTAGACGCCGGCGTCGCGCTCGACCAGGTCGCAGAGGCGCTCGGAAAGGGTGTCGAGCTCTTTAGCCCGCCCCTCCTGCCAGGCCTGCCCCTCGCCGGAAGAGTAGCGAAGCGTCATACTGACTCCTCCCGCTCCGAGGGCCCCCAGGCCCGCGGCGAGACTCCCTCCGGAAGGGGTCGGCGTGCGTTCGCTGAGGCTGCGGCAGAGATCCCGCAGGGAAAGGGATGCGAGGGCGGGTTTCGAAGAGGTCGCCATGATCAGAAAAGACGGAAGATCCTATCTAAAGCACGCGTGGATCGCGCTCGCGTGCCCGCTCGTTCTCCTCGTCGCGGGCTGCACTACGACGCCGGTCACGGGCAGTCGCAGCTTCAACCTGTTCTCGCCGGCCGAGGACGTGCAGCTGGGCGCGGAGGCCTACGAACAGATCCTCGCCGGCGAGCGGCTCGTCACGTCGGGCCCCGAGCTGCAGATGGTCCAGCGCGTGATGGACCGGCTGGTGGCCGTCGCCGATGACCCTGGGTACGAGTGGGAAGTGCGGCTGATCGACAACGACCAGACCGTGAACGCCTTCGCGCTGCCCGGCGGGAAGATGGCGGTGTACACCGGCATCCTGCCGGTGTGCGAAACCGAGGCCGGGCTCGCGGTGGTCATGGGTCACGAGATCGGACACGTCGTCGCCCAGCACGGCACGCAGCGGATGAGCCGCTCGATGGGCGCCGAGGCGATCCTCACGGCGATCGACCTGGGCGACTTCCAGACGCTGGCCGAAGGCGCCTACGGGCTGCTGCTCGAGATGCCGTGGGGCCGCGGCGACGAGTCCGAGTCGGACCACATCGGGTTGGTCTATATGGCCCGCGCCGGGTACGACCCCTCCGAAGCAACGCGCTTCTGGAGCCGCATGGCGTCCCTGAGCGGGGGGGGAGGCCCGGAGTTCCTGTCGACGCACCCGTCGCACGAGACGCGCATCTCCGACCTCGAGGCGCTGATGCCCGAGGCGCGCAAGATCTACCAGGCGGCGCTCGCCCGGTAGCCCCTGGGATCAAGAAAACGTAAAGCGCCCCATAGCAAGGCCTTAGCCCATTTCCCAGGGCCGGAGCTGGGGTTCAGAGGGGCGCTTGGCTAGGGTGTCCCTTGATGGGCTTTCCCACCCCATTCCGGCCGGCCCTCCCGCCCGCGGGAGGACTGGAGAACCGACGTAAACTCCTCTGGGGACGGGGTTAGGGGCACTTCCATGCGCATCGCCTTCGTCACACCGGAGCTGGGCTCGGTCGTCCGCCGGACCAACCTGGCGGGCATCGCCGATTCGCTGGCGCGCTCGCTGATCGCGGCCGGGAACGACGTGCGGGTTCTCCTGCCCTGGACGCGCGATGTCGACACCGCGGCGCTCGGCGAGTTGACCGACCTCGGCGAGGTGCGGGTGCGCGACGGCATCGGCGCGGTGACCGTGCGCCTCTTCCGCGGCACCGCCGGGTCGCTCAGCGTCGTGCTCTTCGACAACGACGCGCTGTTCGGCTCGCGCCACCCCTACGGCGACGAGGAGGGCCCCTACGGCGACAACTGGCGTCGCTACGCCCTGTTCGCGCGCGCCGTGCTCGAGTCGCCGCCGGTGCTCGGTTTCTCGCCGGACGTCTTCCACTGCCTCGATTGGACGACCGGCATGATCCCGGTCCTCCACCAGATCGAGTACGTCGAGAAGGAGCGCGACCACCCCTCCACCGTGGCCGGCACCTACTTCGCGATTCACAACCTCGCGATGCAGGGCACCTTCGAGCGCGAGATCCTGCCGAAGATCGCCGTCCCCCACCGCCACTTCCGCGCCATCGGGGGCGTCGAGCTGGGCGGCAAGGTCAACTTCCTCAAGGCCGGCGCCGAGTTCGCGACGATCATCGGCACGCACTCGCCGAGCCACGCGCTGAAGATCCAGGAGCGCGACCGCGGGTACGGGCTCGAGGAGACCTTCCAGCGCCGCAAGAAGGAGCTGGTCGGGATCACCAACGGCATCGACTACGAGGCCTGGGATCCCGAGTCGGACCCGCTGCTGCCCTCGAAGTTCGGCCTGAAGGACAAGGAGCTGGCCGGCAAGCGGCGCTGCAAGTCCGCGCTGCAGGCGGCGCTCAAGCTCGACAACGGACCGCGCACGCCGCTGGCCTGCACCATCGGGCGCTGGGATGCCGACAGCGGCTTCGATCTCGTGGCCGAGATCCTCAACCAAGTGCTCGAGCGCAACGTCGAGCTGGTGGTGATGGGCTCGGGCAGCAAGGAGATCGGAGACCGGCTGCTGACGATGGAAACGGCCTTCCCCGGCCGAATGCGCCTCGTCGAGGGCTACAACGCCCACTCCGCGCACATGATGATGGGCGGCGCGGACATCATGCTGCTGCCGTCGCACTACCAGCCGTCGAACCCGCTGTTCGCGATCGCGATGCGCTACGGCGTGGTGCCGATCGTCTACGGCAAGAGCGGGTTGGAGGACACCGTCGTCGACTTCCTGTCCGACAAGCGCGGCGGCACGGGCTTCCACTTCGAGCCCTACACCAGCGAAGGCCTGATGGAAGGCCTCCTAGAGGCGGTCAAGCTGTACCGCGAGGCGCCCAAGTGGAAGACGCTGGTGCGCCGCTGCCTGACCCAGAACTTCTCGTGGGAATCGACCGCGGGCGAGTACGTGAAGGCGTACCGCCGCGTCACGCGCCGCGCAAAGGCGCGCCAGCGTGCCTGAAGCGCCGGGACGTCCGCCCGAAGACCCGGCCGTTGGGGTGGACGTCGGCGGAACCACGGTCAAGGTCGGCGCGCTGAGCGCGGATGGAACGGTTGCGGGTGAGCGCTCGGTTCCGGTCGCCGGAGTGCCGCAGCTCTCCACGGTGCTCGACGGGGTCGCGGCGGCCGTCGACGAGCTGACGGGCGGCCGCCCGCTGAGCGGGCTTGGCGTCGGGATGCCCGGGCTGATCGACCGCGCCGCGGGGCGGGTCGAGGAGAGCCCGAACCTGCCGGTGTTCAACGGCGCTCGGCTCGCGGACGAGCTCGGACGGCGCCTCTCGCTCGCGCCGGAGACCGTGGTGCTCGAGAACGATGCGAACGTCGCGGCCCTGGGCGAGGCGCGCCTCGGCGCCGCGCGCGGAGCGCGCAACGCGCTGGTCGTCACGCTCGGCACCGGGGTCGGCGGCGGCGTCATCCTGGACGGCAAGCTGCGCGTCGGGGCGGGACTCGCCGGCGAGATCGGCCACGTCACGGTCGACCCGGACGGGCTTCCCTGCGGCTGCGGATCGACCGGCTGCCTCGAGACCCTGGCGTCGGCCACGGCCGCGCGCCGGCGCGCCCTGGACGCGGGGCTACCGCCCGAAGATCCGGGCAGCCTGGAGCAGCTCACCGAGCGCGCCGAGGCTGCCGCGGGCCCCGAACGCGCGCTCCTGCACGCGATCGGAGTCGACCTGGGCCACGGCCTCGCAACGGCGCTCTGCCTGCTGGACGTGCGCACCTTTGTCTTTGGCGGAGGCTTCTCCGCCGCCCTCGACCTGCTGAAAGACGGGATTCGAGCGGGCCTCACGGAATGGGCCTACGGCGATCGCGTAAGGGAGGTTCGACTGGTGCGGGCCGAACTTGGCCCGGCCGCGGGCTGGATCGGAGCCGCCCACCTCCCTAGCTCTCGCCCGTAGGCATCCCCTACACCCCATCCGCCTCCATGTCGGAAACGATCATCTCCGTTCGCGACCTGAACAAGGTCTACGGCCAGAGACGGCTGCTCAAGTTCTTAGGCCAGGGCTTCCGCGCCCTGAAAGGCGTCTCGCTCGAGGTCGGCCGCGGGTCGGTGTTCGGGCTGCTCGGCCCGAACGGCGCAGGCAAGACGACGCTGATCAAGATCCTGCTGGGTCTGGTGCGCGGCGCCGAGGGCCACGCTCAGGTCTTTGGATTGAGCGCGGGGGATCCGCGCGCGCGTCGCCGCGTCGGGTACCTCCCCGAAGCCCACCGGCTGCCGACGTACCTGACCGGCCGGCAGGTGCTGACGCTCTACGGCATGCTGTCGGGGCGCGAGAAGTCCTGGCTGGAGGAGCGGATGCCCGCGTGGCTCGACCGGGTCGGCATGGCCGACTCCGCGGACCGCAAGATCCGGGAGTACTCCAAGGGCATGCAGCAGCGCATCGGGCTCGCCCAAGCGCTGATCCACGAGCCCGAGCTGGTCTTCCTCGACGAGCCCACCGACGGCATCGACCCCAAGGGCCGCGCGGTGATCCGCGGCATCATCGCCGAGCTCAAGGACCGCGGCGTCACCGTGTTCATCAACTCGCACCTCCTCATGGAGGTCGAGATGATCTGCGACCGCGTCGTGATCATGGACCAGGGCCGCATCATCCGCGAAGGCACGATCGACGAGATGACGCCCAAGACCGGCGCCGTGCGCTTCGACGTCAACCCGATCCCCGACGACCTCGGGCAGATGTTCGATCTCAGCGGCACCGGCGAGAGCGATGACAAGGGGTTCGAGCTGACGGTCAACGACGGCGAGATCGACGCGGTGATCGACAAGCTGCGCGCGCGCGGGATCTCGATCCAGGGCATCTATCCGCGCAAGCTGACCCTCGAGGAGTCCTTCATCGACGTCGTGAAGCGGGAGCACGGGGAATGAACGCAGCCATGGCCAGGGCGTTGATGATGGACGCCGTCTTCCAGGTGCTCGACAACCGGGTCTTCCGGGTGCTCGTCATCCTGGTGCTGATCCCGATCCTGTTCACGTTCCTCATCGGCTTCAGAGAGTCCGAGATCGTGTTCCTGTTCGGGCTCGAGAGATGGAGCTACGACAGCATCCTGAGCATCCTCCCGGGCGGCAACGTGTCGACCCAGGACATGGACGCCCAGGGCATGGTCATCTCGGCCTTCACCGCGATCTTCGTCGACTTCCTCGGCGGCGACCTCGGGGTGATGCTGGCCATCGCGGCGACGGCGTTCTTCGTGCCGCAGATGATCGAGAAGGGCTCGGCGGACGTGCTGTTCCACAAGCCGATCCACCGCTTCTTCCTCTTCCTGTCGCGCTACTTCGCGGGACTGGTGTTCATCTTCCTGCTGACCGTCGTGGCGGTCACCGGCATCTACCTCGGGCTGCTCATCGTCTCTGGCTACAACGACCCGGGCATCCTGTGGGCATCGCTGACGCTGACCTACCTCTTCGGGTTGGTGCACTGCGTCTCGATGCTGGTCGGCGTGATGACGCGCAGCACGGTCGCGTCGATCCTCGTGACGCTGCTCTTCTTCTTCGGCAACGGCTGCCTGATCCAGCAGGGCTGGATCCTGAAGGAGCAGGTCATGAGCCAGCAGGAGATCGCCGATGCGGTCGAGCGCGAGACGCGCGCCAACGAGAGCGAGGACGGCTTCGTCCTCGAGGATGAGGACGAGTCGGGCGTGTTCCTCGGGATCTTCCTGCGCACGCTCAACACCCTGCACTTCATCTTCCCGAAGACGACCGACGCCGGGCACCTGACGAGCCTGCTCCGCGGAGCCTTCGAAAAGGGCAACGCGTACGAGGACGCCGAGTCGGACTTCATCGTCCTGAAGCTCACCGGTGAGCTCGAAGAGGTCGACGCCGAGGACTCGGTCCCGCCGGTCGGAAGCGCGGAGGAGCTCTTCGGTGAGCCGACCTACGCCGCGCGCGACGACGGCGTCGACGGACGCCTGGTGATCTGGAGCCGCGCGCGGCGCCGCATGACCGTCGAATTCGCCGGCAAGGAGCGCGAGCTGCCCGAGCGTGCGAAGACCACCGGCGACGAGCTCGCGCAGCTCCTCCAGGACCTGCTCGGCCTCGACGAGGACGCCATCGAGATCGACGACGACCCGATCGGCACGCACGGCAAGATGCAGAACATGGGGCCGCTCTTCCTGACCGTGGCCGGTCGCCACGTGATCTGGGAAGAGGGCGGCCGCCGGCACCACGTGGCCTTCTTCGGCACCAAGGAGCGCTTCCACGCCATCGAGCTGGAGACCCCGGCCGAGCTAGACGAGATCCTGCGCGAGACCTGGACCGACGAGATCCTGGCCGAGTGCGGCGTGCTCAACGAGACCAGCCAGGGCGACTGGTACACCAACCAGCTCGGCTGGGACTCGGAGCTGAAGTACAACCTCTTCTTCTCGATCGGCTCGTCGATCGCCTTTGCCGCGGGCATGCTGCTCCTGGGCGGCTGGCGGCTGAAGCGCATCGACTTCTAGCGAGCAGTCGGGCGAGCCCCGGCGGCAAGAGGCGGTAGAATCCCCGCCATGCTGCCGCAGGGGCTCGAACGAAGGCTGACGGAGATCTGCGGTCCGCGGGGCGTCGTCGCCTCGTCGACCGGGCTCCTTCCGTACGAGTCCGACGGGCTCGCCATGCTCCAGGTCCGGCCGGAGCTGGTCGTGCTCCCGGCCGACACCGAGCAGGCGTCGGCCTGCATGCGCGAGCTCCACGCCGCGGGCGTTCCGGTCGTCGGCCGCGGGGCGGGCACGGGCCTCTCGGGTGGCGCGACGCCGGTCGACGGCGGCGTCGTCGTGAGCACCGCGCGCATGCGGCGCGTGCTCGAAGTCGACGCCGACAACCTGTACGCCCGTGTGCAGGCCGGCGTCGTCAACGTCGACCTCTCCGGCGCTTGCGCCCAGCACGGGCTGTTCTACGCGCCCGACCCCTCGTCGCAGATGGCCTGCACGATCGGCGGCAACGTCGCCGAGAACTCGGGCGGCCCGCACTGCTTCAAGTACGGCAGCACCACGCGCCACATCCTGGGCCTGACGCTGGTGACCCACGACGGCTCGGTGCTGGAGCTGTCGGAGCCCGACGTCGACCCCGCCGGCTACGACCTGATCGGGCTGTTCATCGGCTCGGAGGGCACGTTCGGCCTGGCGACCGAGGTGACCGTACGCCTGACGCCGGCGCCCGAGGTGGTCGAGGTGCTGCTCGGCGTCTTCCCCGATCTCGACGCGTCGTGCGACGCCGTGTCGGACATCATCGCGGCGCGCCTCGAGCCCTCGGCGCTCGAGATCCTGGATCGGCTCACCATCGAGGCGGTCGAGGACAGCGTCTTCGCCGCCGGCTATCCGACCGACGCCGACGCGGTGCTGCTGCTCGAGGTCGAAGGCAGCGAGGTCGAGGTCGGCGCGACGTCGCGCGACATCCGCGCGATCCTCGAGCGACGCGGTGCGCTGCAGGTGCGCACCGCGCGCGACGCGGCCGAGCGCCAGCAGCTCTGGGCCGGCCGCAAGGGCGCCTTCGGGGCGATGGGCCGCGTGGCTCCGGACCTCTACGTCGCCGACGCCGTCGTGCCGCGAACGCGGCTGCGCGAGCTGGTCGCGAAGACGGTCGAGATCGCGCGCGAGCGCAACCTGCGCCTCGCAAACGTCTTCCACGCCGGGGACGGCAACCTGCACCCGAACATCTGCTACGACCGCCGCGACGAGGACGAGGTGCGCCGCGTACTCGAGGCCGGGCACCTCATCCTGAAGACCTGCGTCGAAGCGGGTGGCGCGCTGACGGGCGAGCACGGGGTGGGACTCGAGAAGATCGAGGAGATGGAGCTGCTCTTCTCCCCCGAGGACCTCGCCGCGATGTGCCGGGTGCGCGACGTCTGGGATCCGGCACGCCGGCTCAATCCGGGCAAGCTGATCCCGCTGCGGGCCTGCGGCGAGATCCGCTCCGGCGGGCCACGGGGACCGGCATGAGCTCGCGACCGGCAACCTCCGCACGCGCCGGCGAGGCCGTCGGGCGCCTCGAGCGCGAGCTCGGCCCGGGCGGCGTGTCGACCTGGCGCGAGGCTCCCGACGCTCCCGAGCTGCCCTGCGCGGCGCCCGACTCCGAGGAGGCGTGGAGCGCCGCGCTCCGCATCGCCGCCGAGGCGGGCCTCAAGGTCGTGCCGGCGGGCGCGGGCTCGAAGGCCAGCTGGTACCGACGCGCCGAGACGGTCGACCTGGCGCTCTCCACGCACCGCTGGCGGGGCGTCGTGTCCTACGAGCCGGGCGACGGCACCGTCACGGCCCGCGCCGGCACGGGGATGGCCGACCTGGCGGCGACGGTGGCGACCGGCGGGCACCACCTGACGCCCGACGTCCCGAACCCCGAGCGCTCGACGCTCGGCGGCGTGCTCGCCGCGGGCCAAAGCGGCTTCGACCGGCTGCGCTACGGCCCCTCGCGCCACGCGCTGCTCGGGATGCGCGCGCTGCTGGCCGACGGCACGGTCGCGCGCAGCGGCGGGCAGCTGGTGAAGAACGTGACCGGGTACGACCTGCACCGGCTGTACTGCGGCTCGCACGGGACGCTGTGCGTCGTGCTCGAGGCCTCGCTGCGGCTGTACCCCGATCCCGAGGAGGTGCGCGTGCTGCGCATCGAGTCGACCGGACGCGACGAGGCGCTCGCGCAAGCGCGCGAGCTGCTGGCGCTGCCGATCCACCACCACGCGCTATGGGTCGAGGGCGCGGACGACGAATGGTCGGTCGAGGTCGCGCTCGCCGGCCGCTCGGAGATCGTCGCGCACGAAGCGGGGCTCGTCGCGCAACGGCTCGGCGCCGCGAAGGAGCTCGTCGGCGACGCGGCGCGCGCGCGCGTGACCGCCGCCCGCGACGGCCTCGCGCCGGACAGCCGCTGGCCCGCGCTCGAGCTGTCGACGCGGCGCACCGACCTCGCCGGCGTCCTGCAGCGCGTCGACGACGCGCTGCGCGGTCTGGGGCTCGCGCCGCGGACCATCGCTCACCCCGGCCTCGCGCAGGCGTGGCTCGATCTCGACGGGCTCGACGCGAGCGCCGGCGCGGCGCTGCACGGGGCGCTCGAAGGCCTGCCGGCCCGCGTCGCCTGGCGCGCCGCTCCGGCCGAGCTGCGCGCGTCGCTGCCGGCCTTCGGCGTTCCGCCGGCGGCACTCGCGATGATGCGCAAGCTGCGCGACGCGCTCGACCCGGACGGGCTCTTCGCCGCGGGCAGGACCTTCGGAGGCCTTTGATGGAACCCGCTGAGCTCGTCGACTACGCCAAGAGCCTCGACTGCATCCACTGCGGCCTGTGCCTGCAGAAGTGCCCGACGTTCCGCCTCACGGGCGCCGAGCCGTCCTCGCCGCGCGGCCGCATCCACCTGATGCGCGCGGTGGCCGAGGAGCGCCTCACCCCCGACGCGGACTTCGCCGGCGAGATGGACTTCTGCCTGCTGTGCCGCCACTGCGAGAGCGTCTGCCCCGCCGGCGTGAACTTCGGCGCGATGATGGAGCACACCCGCGGCCACATGCAGGAGCACGTGCCGCGCTCGTTCGGCGCGCGCCTGCTGCGCCACCTGGGCTTTCGGTGGGTGCTGCCGCGGCGGCTCGTGCTGCGGGTCATGGGCTCGCTGCTGCGGCTGGGGCAGGTCACGCGCGGCATCCGGCTCGTGGCCGCGCTCGCGGGCGAGCGCGGGCCTGGCATGCTCGACCTGCCGGCCGTGCCGCCGCTTTCGGCGCGCCGGCTGCTGCCGCGGCGGACGCCGGCGAGCTCCGCGGCTCCCGCGCGCGGCGAGGCACTCGTGCTCGAAGGCTGCGTGATGCCCGAGTTCTTCGGGCGCGTCAACCGCGCCACCGTCCGCTCGCTGACCGGCCTCGGCTTCGACGCGGTCGTGCCCGACGGCATGGTGTGCTGCGGCTCGCTACACGCCCACAACGGCGACCTGGACGGTGCGCGCGAGCTGGCGCGCACGATGATCGCGGCCTGCGAGGAGGCCTCGCCCGAGGCGCCGATCGTCGTCAACTCCGCCGGGTGCGGCGCGCACATGAAGGAGCTCGAAGGGCTCTTCCCCGAGGACGACCCCTGGCACGCGCGCGCCAAGACCTTCGCGGCGCGCGTGCGCGACTACGCCGAGGTCGTCGCGCCGGCGCTCGAAGAGGTGGCGCCGCTGCGGATCGCGGGCGACCAGCTCCCCCAGCCCGCGACCTGGGACGACCCATGCCATCTGTGCCACGGCCAGGGCGTGCGCGCCGAGCCGCGGCGGGTCCTCGAGCGGATCGAGGGGCTTGAGCTGACGCCGCTCGCGGGCTCGGAGTCGTGCTGCGGATCGGCCGGCATCTACTCGCTGCTCCGCCCGCGCGACAGCCAGGCGGTGTTCGAGCCCAAGCGCGAGGCCTTCCAGGCCGCCGGCGCGGCGACGCTCGTCACCGCCAACCCCGGCTGCCACCTGCAGTGGGAGTCCGGGCTTAAGCGCGCGGGCGTCGACGCCCGCGTCGTGCACCTGGCCGAGCTGGTCGACCTCGGGCTCACCAACGCACGCGTCGATGCCAACGCGGGCGCGGACGCTACCTGAGCCCGCCGGCGCACGCGAGGCCCGCGCACACCGCGGCGAGCCCCAGAGCCAGGTTGGCCGCCACCGCCGCGGCCGCGAGCCCGACGCGGCCCTCCTGCACGAGCGCGACCACCTCGTAGCCAAAGGTCGAGAAGGTCGTCAGGGCACCGAGCACCCCGACGGTGAGGAACAGGCGCCAGGGCTCGGGGAAGTCGGCGCGCGACTGCAGCAGCGCCACGAGCAGGCCGAGCGCAAAGCTGCCCAGCACGTTCACCGCCAGCGTGCCGGCGGGAAACGAGCCCGCGATGCGGCCCTGCACGAAGGACGAGATCGAGTAGCGCAGGATGGCGCCCACGAAGCCGCCCAGGCCGATGGCGAGAAGCTGTCCCATCGGGACTAGTGTCCCGAGTCCGGGCGCGCGACGCAGCTTCCGTTCGACGGTCTTTTCGCGGCCCGGCGTGCTGCACCGAGCCGCCGCGGCGTCAGCGGCCGGCCGGCTGCGACTCCGGATCCTCGGAGACCACGACGTGCGCGAGGAGCTCCTCGAGCGTGCCCTCGGAGCCAGCGCTCTCGGGCTCCCAGAGCGCGAACAGCACCAGGTAGCGCTCGCCCTGGCTCAGATTGACGCGCGTCGCGTCGCGCCAGCCGCCGCCCTCTTCAAAGGCCCGCTCGCGGACGAAGTTCGCGCGCCATCCGCGCCAGGTGACGTCGCCGCGGTCCACCTCGACGTGCCAGTCGAAGTCGGGATCCTCCTCCCACTCCTGCATGCGCTCGCTCTCCTCGCGACGGTCGTCGTCGCCGTCGCGGCCGCTGCCGCGGAAGAGCCGGACGACGCTGGAGGGGCCGCGGTAGAGGAGCAACACGACCTCGTCGAGGCCGCCGGAGGCCTCCCGCGGCTCAAGCCGCAGCAGCCGGTCGCCGGAGGGCAGGATCGCCGACTCGACCAGCTCGAGCCCGAAGGGGCGCGGGGCGGGGAGGATCTCCTCGAGCCGCTCCTCGCCGTCGTCAGCGCCGCCGGCGCGCGCGGCCTGGGCGAGGGAGACGGCGAGGCCGACGAGCAGCAGCAGGCCGATCGCGACGCCGACCACGCCTGCCGCCGACTCGCGCGGCGCGTGAGACTCGCGCCGCTCGGGCGCGGCGTCGGCGGCCGTCTCGGACGGCCCGCCGAGCTCTTCCGCGTCGGCGGGGCTCACTCTCCGCGCCAGATGTCGAAGGGCTCGAGGAAGTCGGCGACCAGCTCGTCTCCGGGCGCACCCTGCTTCTCGTCCTGGACCAGCTCGATGACGGCGTAGGGCGCGAGTTCACCGCTGATGTCGATGCGCAGGTGGTGCATTCCACCCAGGTCGCGGAAGCGCAGGCTCGGTGCACTCTTGCCCTGCACCTCGATCTCGCCCTCCTCGAACTCCTTGTTGAACATGTTGGTCGACGAGTCGGGGTCGAGCATGTCCTCGATGTCGCCGCGGCCGCTCATGACGATCACAACCGCCACTCCGCCGGGCCACCGCACGGCGTACTCGCCGAAGGCGCCGAAGAGGTCGAGGCCGTTGGCGGCGTAGCCCTCGGGCCACTGCTCCGACGGCAGCACGTCCGCCAGCTTCTCCTTGGCGTACTCCGGGTCGGAGATCTTCTGCCCCACCATCACCGCGAAGAACGCGATGACCGCGACCATCACGATCACCAGCAGGCAGCCGACGCCGCAGGTCCACCAGAACCAGGCCGGCAGACCGCCCTTTTTCTTGCGCGGCGCCTCTTCGACCTCATCGTTCCACTCGTCGCTCATGCCCGTGTCTCCTGGGGAGGAAGGCTAAGGGAGCTGATTCGAACCGGACAGCCGTGCATTTCCGGTGCTACCAGGTGTAGAAGCCCTGACCCGACTTCTTGCCCAGCTCGCCGCGCTCGACCTTCTCGCGCAGCAGCGCCGGGGGCTGGAAGTGGGGTCCGATCTCGCGGGCGAGATAGTCGGCGATCGAGAGCCGCACGTCCAGCCCGACCAGGTCGGTCAGCTTCAGCGGGCCCATCGGGAAGCCGTAGCCGAGGGTCATCGCCTTGTCGATGTCCTCGGCGCTGGCGACGCCGGCCTCGACCATGCGGATCGCCTCGAGGCCGATCACCAGCCCCAGGCGCGAGGAGGCGAAGCCCGGGCTGTCCTTCACCGAGATCGGGTCCTTGCCGATCCGCCGCGACAGCTCCATCGAGAGCTCGACGGCCTCGGGCGAGCTCTGCTCGGCGCGCACGACCTCGACCAGCTTCATGATGTGCACGGGGTTGAAGAAGTGCATGCCGGTCACCCGCTCGGGGTGCTTGGCCGCCGCGGCGATCTCCGAGATCGAGAGCGACGACGTGTTGGTCGCGAGCAGCACCTCGGGGCCGAGCGCCTCGCCCAGCCGCCCGAACAGGTCGCGCTTCAGCTCGATCCTCTCCGGCACCGCCTCGATCACCGCGTCGACTCCCGCAGTCGCGGCGTCGAAGTCGGTGGAGCTCGACAGCCGCGCAAGCGCCTCGTCGCGCGCTCCCGCCTCGACCTTGCCGCGGTCGACGCCCTTGTCGAGGTTCGCCCGCACCTTCGCGAGCGAGGCCTCGAGCACCTCCGCGGAGATGTCGAAAAGGCGCGTCTCGATGCCGCTCATCGCCAGCACCTGCGCGATCCCGTGCCCCATCGTTCCACCGCCAAGCACGGCGGCCGTGCGGATGTCCGCTGCTTTCTTCATGGTCTTCAGGTCTTGGGTTACTCCCCGGGGACGAGCACGATCTTGCCCGAAACCTCGCGGTTCTCGAGCAGCTCGTGGGCGCGTGCCACTTCCGAAAGCGGCATCACCCGATCGAGCACCGGGCGATAGGTGCCCGCGGCCACCTTGGCGAAGATCGTCTCGTAGGCGCTCCTCGGCCCCATCGTGGAGCCCAGGACCGACTGGTTCTTCATGAACAGGTGCGGCAGCACCACCGACACCTTGGGCCCGGTCGTCCCCCCACAGGTGACGAGCCGGCCGCCTCGGGCGAGGACGCGCATCGACGTCTCCCACGTCGCCGGCCCCACGTGCTCGACCACGACGTCGACGCCGCGACGATCGGTGAGCGCCTTGACCTCCTTGCCCCAGTCCTCGCGGCCGTGGTCGACGACGTGGTCGGCCCCCAGCTCGCGGCAGAGCTCGCGCTTGGCCTCACTGCCGGCGGTGGCGATGACGCGCGCGCCGAGGTCCTTGGCGATCTGAATCGCGGCCGACCCGACGCCGCTCGCGCCGCCGAGCACCAGCACGTCCTCGCCTGCGCGAACGTCGGCGCGCGTGACGACCATGCCCCAGGCCGTCACGAACACCAGCGGCACGGCCGCCGCCGCGGCGGGATCGAGGCCTTCGGGGAGCGGCGTCAGCAGCCGCCGCTCGGAGACGAAGAGCTCGGTATCGAGCCCGTCGCAGTGCTCGCCGCGAATGCCGTAGTCGTCGGAGAGGTGGTCGTTGCCCGCCAGATCGTGCGGCGACGAGCCGGAGGAAAAACCCGGCTCGATCACGACGCGCGCTCCCGGCACGAGATCGTCAATCCCCTCGCCCACGGCGACGACTTCGCCGACCCCGTCGCTGCCGAGGATCAGCGGCAGCGGCAGTTTCAGCCCGGGCATTCCGCGCCGCATCCACACGTCGAGGTGGTTCACCGAGACCGCGAGCACACGCACCAGCACCTCGCCGGCGCCGGCGCTCGGCTCGGGCACATCCTCGACCCGCAGCACCTCGGGGCCGCCGTGCTCGTGGACTCGAACGGCCTGCATCAGCGCCCCCGGAACTCGGGGCTGCGCTTCTCCACGAAGGCGGCGATGCCCTCGCGCGCGTCCTCGGACGAGAACAGCTTGGCCTGCAGCTCGCGCTCGAGCGCGAGCCCGGCCTCGAGCGGAATCTCCGCCCCGGTCTGCACCGCGCGCTTGATGTGCCCCACGGCCATCCCCGCCTTGCCGGGCGGCGCAAACGTGCGCGCGTAGTCGAGCACCTGGCCGAGGAACTCCGCGTCGTCCGCGGCATCGAAGAGCCGGTTCACGAGCCCCAGCTCGTGCGCCGCCTCGTAGTCGACCAGCTCGCCCGAAGTCATCAGCTCGATCGCCTTCGACTTGCCGAGCACCCGCGCCAGCCGCTGCGTGCCACCCGTGCCCGGCAGCACGCCGAGCGCGATCTCGGGCAGGCCGGTCTTGCCCGCCGCGCGCCGCGCGACGCGCAGGTCGCACGACAGAGCGATCTCGAGCCCCCCGCCCACGCAGTGCCCGCCAAGCGCAGCGATCACGAGCTTCGGGGTGTGCTCCAGCCGCAGCATCGTCTCGTTCGCGTGCAGGCAGAAGCTGTACTTGAACGCCGGCGTGACGTCGTTGAGCATCGAGATGTCCGCGCCCGCGCAGAAGAACTTCTCGCCCTCCCCCGCGATCACGATCACGTGCACCTCGTCGTCGAAGCGCGCCCGAAGCACCGCCTCGTCGATATCGCGCATCATCTCGTACGAGTAGCCGTTCGCGGGCGGATTCGTCAGCGTCAAGAGGGCGAGCGCGCCGTCCTTGGCGTACTTCACCTTGCCGTTCGGCATCGTCTCGGCGGCGGGGAGGGTCATAGAATGGGGCTCCTTCTCCGGGATTTGGGCGCAATGTTCTATCAGAAAGGTGCCCCGTCCGACCCGCCGGGCGCCCCAAAGGCGCGCCCCGCTCACGGCCGCGGAGCCAGGCAAGCGGCGAAGCGCTCGCTCCCGAGGCCGCTGATCATCAGCCGCTCGCGCCGGTCGCCGAGGAGCTTTGCCGTCCAGTCGGTGAGGCCCCCATCGCCGAGGAAGTAGACCTCGCCGTCCTCCCCCACCACGTTCGCCTCGAAGCACAGCGAGCGGTAGTAGCCCCGCCCACGCGTTCGCTCCGGAGCGAAGCGGAAGTCGAGCCCGGGGAACTCGGCGCACAGCGGCTCGGCCACACTGCGCCGCACCGCCTCTGGCTCCTCCTCCCCCCCGAGGGCGGTGATCCGCAGCTGCAGACCCCGCACCCGATAGCCCGCACCCTGCGCCCGAGAGAGCAGCGTGAGGTGGAAGCGGGCGTGCTCGGCCAGCGCCGCTTCCTCGAAGCTCAGCTCCGCGCTCCCCCGCCCGGCGCTCACCAAGGCGAAGAGCCGAAAGTGCGCCCAGGACTGCGGCGCGTCGAACCGCTCCGGCCGCACGATCCGGTGGCTCGTCGCGAGGCGGACGGTGTCGCGAGCGCCGCGGCCCGCGTCCACGCGTGGCGCGGAGCCCGCGCCGCGCGCCGCGCCCAGAGCCGCCCGCCGGCGGTCGGCCGCGATCAGGGCGAGCACGTTGGTCGGATCCGAGCACACCTCCACTCCGCGCACCGTGGCGATCGACTTGTCGGGATGCACCGTCCCCAGCGCCGAGCACGCACCGAGCGGCGCCAGCGGCGACAGCTCAACGTCGTCGACGCCGTCCGGGAGGGCTTCGTAGATCAGCCGATCCAGCTCGAGCTGCACCCTCTGGGGCACCGTCGACGGACGCACAAAGCGGCTCTCCGCCTGCTGCCGCGCGACCGAGGCTGGCCCGCGCGCTGCGCTCCGCCGCGCAAAGACCTCGAGCAGCAGCGACTGCAGGTCGCTCGCCGACAACCGCTCGCTCAACGCCTCGAGCAGCGGGACATCCCCCACCTCGCGCAGCACTCTGGACAGCATCGGGCGCTCCATCGCGTCGATCCTAGGCCGACCGTTCGCGGCTCGAAAGAAGCAGCGGAGGCGCCACCTGCTCCCACCGCAGCGAGTCCGTTACCATGCCGGCCCCGCAACCCCTCCGAAGGAGAGGCCCATGCAGGCCCTAGCGCTGCTTCTCGCCATGACGCTCCAGGACGCCCCCCAGGAAGACGAGCGCCCCTTCGGGGTCGACGACGTCCGCACCGCGGGCGAGGTGGTCGGCCTGCCGCTCGACGACGACGAGCTCGAGCTCATGCTCGACGGCGTCATCCGCAACCTGCGCTCGTTTGAGCGCATGCGCGAGTACCCGCTCGACAACTCCGTCCCTCCGGCGCTGATCTTCGATCCGTGGATCGCGCGCGAGCCCGAGCCGGTCAAGCGCCTCGGCACGGGCCAGGCCAGGGCCCACGCCGCCCTCGACGCGCCGGTCAAGCGCCCGGCCGAGCTCGAAGCGCTCGCCTTCGCGGACCTCGCAACGCTCGCGGCGCTCATCCGCTCGCGGCAGGTCAGCTGTGTCGAGCTGACGACGATGTACCTCGAGCGGCTGCGCCGCATCGACGGGACGCTCCACTGCGTCGTGACGTTCACCGAGGAGCGCGCCCTGGCGCGGGCGAAGGCCCTCGACGCCGAGCTGGATCTCGGCAACTGGCGCGGCCCGCTGCACGGGATCCCGTGGGGGGCCAAGGACCTCCTGACGGTGGACGGCTACCGCACGACCTGGGGCGCCAAGCCGTTCGAGGAGCAGGTCCTCGAGGGCGACGCGGCCGTGGTCGAGGCCCTCGACGAGGCGGGCGCCGTGCTGATCGCCAAGCTCACCCTGGGAGCCCTCGCGTGGGGCGACGTCTGGTTCGACGGCAAGACCCGCAACCCCTGGAACCCCGAGCAGGGCTCATCGGGCTCGTCCGCCGGCTCCTCGTCGGCGACGGCTGCGGGCGGGGTGGCCTTCTCGATCGGCTCGGAGACCTGGGGCTCGATCGTCTCGCCTTCGGAGCGCTGCGGGAACAGCTCGCTGCGCCCGACCTTCGGGCGCGTCAGCCGGCACGGCGCGATGGCGCTCTCGTGGTCGCTCGACAAGCTGGGCCCCATCTGCCGATCGGCCCAGGACGCCGCGCTCGTGCTCGAGGTGATCGCGGGAGCCGACCCGCGCGACCCGTCCACGCTGCACCACACCGCCGGCCGCAACGCGGGCAAGCGCGTGCGGCGGGTCGGCTTCTTCGCGGAGGTCGCCGGGGAGAACGAGCGCTACGCGGCGTTCCTCGACGAGCTCAAGGAGCTGGAGATCCAGCTCGTGCCCTTCCAGCTGCCCGAGTACCCCGTCGGCGACATGATGGTGCTCCTCAACTGCGAAGCGGCGAGCGCCTTTGACGAGCTCACGCGTTCGGGCCGCGACGACGAGCTAACCCGGCAGGTCGAGATGGCCTGGCCCAACGTCTTCCGCCACGCCCAGCTGGTGCCGGCGGTCGAGTACCTGCGCGCGAACCGGCTGCGCGTGCGCTTGATGCGCGACATGGCCACGGCGATGGAGGAGGTCGATGTCTACGTGCACCCGAGCTTCGCGACCGACGGGCTGACGGCGACGAACCTGACCGGGCACCCGTCGGTGGTTCTGCCGTACGACTTCCGCGAGAACGGGACCCCGACGTCGATCACGTTCACCGGCCAGCTCTACGAGGACGAACGCCTGCTGCGCTTCGCCCACAGCTGGCAGGAGAGCACCGAGCACCACCTGCGGCATCCCGAGCTGCGGTAGCCCGAAGTCACGGGACGGCGCGGCGGCCGGGGGACCGCCGGAGCTAGCTGCCGAGCGCCTCGTCGACGAGGAAGCGCGGGATGCCGATCTCGGCCACGACCACGCGCCCGGCGTGGTCGGGCCCGTCGCCGGTGAGCAGGCCAGGCTTGGCGGCGACGAAGGTGACCGTCGTGTCGGCGCGCACCGCGACACCGAGGACCTCGCCGGTGTTGGCGTCGAGGCCGCTCGGGATGTCAACCGCGAGCACCGCTCCGCCCTCAGCCGAGGTCGCGGCGACCACGCGGTCCCACGGCGGGCCGAGCTCGCGTGCCAGACCGGTCCCGAACAACGCGTCGACCACGAGCGGCGCGTCGGCGAGCTCGTCGGCGAGCGCGGCGACCTCGCCGGGCGCGACCACGACATCGACCGCTCCCCCCTGACGCCGCCAGAGCTCGAGGTTGATCCGGAAGTCGTCGGTGCCGGTCTCGAGCTTCTCGTGCGGGCCGACGAAGACCACGCGCGCCGCGTGGCCGCGGTTCATCAGCGTGCGGGCGATCACCAGACCGTCGCCGCCGTTGTTGCCTGGGCCGCAGAGGACGAGGGTCTCGCCCGGTCTACCAAAGAGCATGCGCTCGGCCTCGTCAGCGCAGGCGCGCCCGGCCGACTCCATCAGGACGACGGAAGGAACGCCGACCTCCTCGATCGCCCGCCGGTCGAGCTCGCGGACGGCCTCGCGGGTGAGAGTGGGCTGGTCGGCCATGGAGGTCCTAGAGCGAGACGCTGAGGCTCTGCCCCCCGGTTCTCCGCGCGATCTCCTCCCAGGTGCTCCGGATGCGCTTGGACTTGGTGTCGACCAGGATCGAGTCGACCACCACGGCCCGCCCCAGGTTCTCGTGGTAGAGAAGCTCGGGCAGGAGCTCGACGCGGTAGCGCACTCCGCCCGAGGGCGCTCCGTCGCCGAGCATCACCACCGTGTCGACCTCGGGGTCCTCGAGCGCGAGGAGGAAGGCATCCCAGAAGTTGCCAGTCCCACGGTCCTTGCGGCCCTCGAACCACTCGAGCGCGGCCTTGACGTTCTTCGAGGTCGCCGGGACCTGCTCCTTCTTCCACGGGATCGGAGCGGCGGTGTACGGGATCACGTTGAAGCGGGTCGACTCCGGCAGGGCCTCGAGGCACTCGCGCAGCTGGATGTCGACCTCTTCCTTGCGGGTGCGGCCTCCGTCGCGTTCGTTCCACATCGAGCCGGAGAAGTCGATCAGGAAGGTCACGCGTTCGGACAGGATCGGAAGGCCGACCAGCGCGGCGCTGCGATCGCGCTCCTCGTCGCCGGCGGCCTCGCCCTCGGCCGGGGAGGCCGGGCTCCAGTCGGCGCCCAGCCCGTCGGCCCAGTCACGCCAGGACCGCGGGTCGCGGCCATACTTGCGGCCGGACAGCTCGCGAAGGCGGTCGACGATGCGCAGCGCCAGGCGCTTCTCGGTTTCCGGTTCGAGCAGGTCGACCAACGCGCGCGCCGCGGCGGCCGTGCCGAGCCGGGTCAGGGCGTCGGACGCCTCGACGCGCACCGGCGGCTCGCCGCCGGCGGCGAGCGTGCCCAGCGCCGCTGCGTCGAGCCCGAGGGCCTCGGCCCCGCGCGCGGCGGCGCAGCGCACCGCCACCTTGAGCCGGGGCAGCTTCTGCGCCCCCCACCACGCTCGGGCGCGGTCCGGGTCCAGCGCCGCGAGCGCGAGCAACGCCTCGCCCGCCGCGCGCCCGTCCTTGTCCTTGCCCGCCGCCTTCTCGAGCGCCTGGGCTAGCTTGGCCCGCTCTCCCCCGACGCCGTCGGCCCCGCGTGTGGCGATCGCCGCCGACAGCGCGCGCCGGACCGTCGGCTCGCGATCGCTCAGCGCCTTGCGAAGCAAGTCGGCGTCGACCGTGCCTGGCAGCCGGCCATGGATCTCGGCCACGCGTTCGCGTAGCAGCGGCTCCTTGCCCCGCAGGCCCGCCTTGCCGCGCAGCTCGTCGAGCAGCTCCGGGTCGTCGAGCTCGCCGAGGGCCCACTGCGCGCTGTCCGCGACCTCGCCGGTTGGGTCCGACAGAGCTTCGAGCACGAGCATCCACGCCTCGGGCTCGTCGCGCTTGGCGAGGCGCTTGACCGCCGCCATGCGGACCTGCTTGTCGGAGTCGCGCAGCTTGCGCCGCTCCTCGTCGAGCTCGTCGGAAGCGGCCCACGCCAGCGGGGCCAGGAAGAGGAAGAGAAGGAGGCTTTGGAGACGGATCGTCATGGCTCGCCCTCAAGACCGCCGGCAGCGCCGTCGGTTGCGCTTTTCCCGCGCGTATTTCCGCGCGGGTCGCTCCGGGCGGGCCCGAGTTTACTGCGGAAGGACGAGCTCCAGATCCTCGGGATAGGAGATCGCCGTCTCCAGCTCCACCCGCCGCTCGGCACCGCGCGCGACGCGGACCACCCACGTCACCACGCCGCGCTCCTCGCGCAGCGTCTTCCACCGGCCGCCCTCGGCCAGCTTCGGCTCCGCCCGCTCGATCTCGACCTCGACCCTTTCATCTGTAGAGCGCGGCACCGCCTCGTGCAGCACCACCGACACCGCGCCGTCGGCGTCGCGCGTGAAGCCGCCGTTGTTGCGCACGCGGAAGCGCCAGCGCCGCCGCAGGGTCGAGCGCGAGCTGAAGAGCCCCGCCTCCTCGGTCGTGTCCTCGAGCGCGATCCGCTCGACGGTCAGGCCCGGGTCCGCGCCCAGGTGCAGCGTGAGCTCCGCCCCGGGCTGCACCGCATCGAGCTGCGAGTGCCCCAGGAAATCCGCCCCGAAGTACACCGCCGCGCGGCCGGGCAGCAGCACCCACTCGCTGGTGTTGGTCGTCTCGGCGCGCAGCCACACCGTCGTGTCGAGCTCGGGCACGCACACGTGCTCGGGCGCGACGCCCAGGTCAGCGCGCCCCACCAGCACCGTCGTCGGCTGGTCGCTGGACTCGATCGTCTCGCGCCGCGGCAGGCGGTAGCGCACGCTCAGCCCCTCGTCCAGCACCTCGGCCGCGTACGTGTAGCCCAGCCCGCGCAGCTGCTCGAGGCCGGCGGCCTGCTCGCGCGGAGCCTCGGCAAACGCCACGCGCCCGCGCTTCTTGCGCTCGGGCGTCGCCACGTCGAGCCACACCGTACGCGGCTCGGGCCCGCGCGCGCCTCGCCGGGGTTGAGCGGTCGACAGCAAGACGTCGACGTCGCTCCAGTCCTCGCCCGTGCGCTGCCACACGCGGGCGCGGTACACGAGCTCGACGGCCGACAGGTCGCGCCGCGCGCGCAGGTCGTAGTGCGGCTCCCAGCCGGCGTTGCCGGCGAGGTACTCCACCTCGAGCGAGGCATCCGCCCCCGTCGTATCCGCCACGTCGAGCACGAGGTCGAGCACCGCCACCCCGCTGCCCGGCTGCACGCGCCCGAGCTGGGCACGCGCATCCTCGAGCACCACGCGCGCGTCGTCGATGCGCCAGCCGAGCTCGCGCCGCGCCGTGCGCGTCTGCTGCGAGCGTTCGGTGAGCCACTCGAGCCGCTCGCCCCAGGCCGCAGCCTGAACGGATCCGGACGCGACGTCGGAGGCGTGGGCGCGCTCCTCTTGATGGAACAGCGTCGTCAGGTGCTGCTCCATGCGCGCGAGCACGTGATCCTGGTCCACCAGCACCTCGAGCTCGGTCTCGAGCGCTCGCACGCGCCCACGCAGCTCCTCGAGGCGCGCTTCGGGGGCGTCCTGCCGGAGCCGATCGCGTAGCTCGACGCCCAGGATCTCGGCCCCTTCGCAGCGCACGCGCAGCGCGTCGCGGTCGAGGCCGGCCGGCAGCCCGCGCAGCGCGAAGGCGCCGCCGCCGGCGGGTAGCGTCGCTGTGCGCCGCACGAGCGCGGCGCTGCCGTAGACGGTCACGTCGGCGATGCTCGAGTCGACCGAGGTCGCGCCGTCCGCATCCGCCTGCGGGGCGGATGCGGCGAAAAGGACGAGGCAGAGGGCTGCGGACATCATGGGGCTACCTCCGGCGGAGGACGACGTCCTCGGGGTACTCGATGGTCGTGGTGAGCTCGATCGTCGTGCCGCCGCCCTTGGGGACGCGCGCGACCCAGGTGAGCACACCGCGCTCCTTGCGCAGCTCCTTCCAGCGCGCGCCGCCGGCGAGCTCGGGGCGGACGCGCTCCAACTCAACCTCGATGCGGTCGTCGGTGGCGCGCGGCAGCGACTCGTGCACGACGACGTCGACCGCGCCGTTGGCGCGCCGTGACAGCGCGCCGCGGTTCTTCAGGTGGATGCGCCAGGTGCCGCGCTCGGCGCGGCGCGAGCCGAAGACGCCCGGCTCCTCGTTCTTGCCCTCGATCTGGATGCGCTCGACCGTCAGGCCGGGGTCCTGGCCGAGGGGTAGAGTCAGCTCTTCGCCGACCTGCACCGCCGGCAGGTCGGCGTGGCCCAGGAAGTCGGCGCCGAAGAAGACCGACGCGCGTCCGGGCAGCAGCGCGTAGTCGCTCGTATTCTTGGCCTTCGCGCGCAGCCACACCGTCGGGTCGAGGGCGGGCACGCAGTAGTGCTCGGGCGTGATCGCGAGCGAGGCGCGCCCGACCAGCACGCTCGCCGGCTGCGGGCGCGACTCGACGGTCTCGCGCTGCGGCAGGCGGAAGCGCACGGACAGCCCTTCGCTCTCGACGGTCGTGAACGCGCGGCCCAGGACGGCCTTGTTGCGGAACTCCATCTCGCCGCGCAGCGCGTCGGCGTCGATGCCGTCGTCGTAGAAGCCGTCGGCTCCGGCGATCGCGCGCGGGTCGTTCAGCCCCACCCAGGTCGCGCGCGGCTCGGGCCCCTGGGCGCCGCGCTGGGGCTGGGCGGTCGACAGCAGCAACTCGACGTCGTTCCAGTCCTCGCCCGAGCGCTGCCAGACGCGCGCGCGGTAGGACAGCTCGACCGCGGTCAGGTCGCGCGCGGCGCGCAGGTCGTAGACCGGCGACCAGCCGGCCTGCGGCACGAGGTAGTCGACCTCGACCGCCGCCGGGCCCTCGGCGCCAAAGGCGTCGAGGTGGAGGTCGAACACCGGCACCCCGCCGCCCTCCTCGATCGCCCCGAGCTCGAGCCCCAGGGCGTCGACGTCGCGCTGCAGGTCGCGCCGCGCGCGCTCCAGCTCGCGCGTGCGGTTCTGAACGGCCGCGAGGCGCGTCGCGAGGTAGTTGAAGCGCTCTTCCCAAGCGGACAGCGGCGCGCGCTCGACGCCCCCACTGTCGGCGATCGGCTTCGGAGCGATCAACCGCTCGAGGTGCGCCCGCACGCGCTCGTTGATCTCGTCCTCGTCGTCGACGCGGCGCAGCTCGCGGCGCAGGGCGGCGAGGCGGCCGGTCAGCTCCGACACGCGCTCGCCGGGCGCGGAGGCGAGCACACGCTCGCGGAGCTCGACCCCGACGATCTCCGCCCCCTCGGCGCGCACGCGCAGGGCGCCCGCATCGAGGGCGCGCGGCAGTCCCTCGAGCACGAAGGCGCCCGCCCCCGAGGGCAGCGTCGCCACCCGGCGCACGGCGGCGGTGCCGGGGTAGACGGTCACCTCCTCGATACGCGAAGGGACGGCGACCGGGTCCTGCACGACGGCGACGAGCGCGAGCGCGGCGGAGATCGGGATCATGGCTCTTCCTGGTCCTCGGAAAGACGTGCGCGGGCAGGCCGATGAGTGTGGCCGAGCTCGCGTTCCCGCGCAAACGCCGCCGGGCGCGCGCTTCTTGGCGGCAATCGCGAGAGCCGGGCCGAACGGCGCCGCCCGAGCGATCCGGCGAATGAGCCGCCGCCCGCCGCTCTGCGCGCCCCGTCCGGCCGTTGCAGCGTCCGCGACCACGGGCGCTGCGCGACGGCCTCTAGGCCGTTTGGCGCTCTCCGGGGCCGAGCCCGTCGGCGACCGCCGGGGCCTAGGCCCCTAGAACCCCGCGTCCAGCCCGCTGTCCAGCGTGTCCAGGAACTGGTTCTTGTCCCCTTCGCCGTACTTGTGCTTGCCGCCGGCGCCGCGGCCGAAGATCTGGCCGATGTTCTTCAGGCCCAGCTTGAAGTCGTCGACCATGCCGTAGCCCGACACGACCGCGTGCTGGTACCAGAGGAACGCGAGCAGCGTCCAGTCGTACACCGGGTTGCGCGGCAGCTTGATCAGCTTGCGCACCAGCTGCGGGCCGCCCGGCAGGTAGACGGCGACGTTGAACAGCTTCTGCAGGTTGACGACCTCGCGCAGGTCGTCGCGCTTCATCTGGGAGTCGAACTGGAGCGACGGGCCGATGTCCTTGCCGACCTCGACGCGGCCCTCTTCGAAGTCCTCGCGCCCCAGCACGGTGGACTTGAACGGGCGATAGATCAGCACGGTGCATCCGTCGGGCTTGATCGCCCGGTTGGTCTCGACGGTCTTGAACATGTCGTCCAAGGTCTCGGCCGGCGAGCCCATGATGTTGTTCGTGCGGAAGGTGATCTTGTGCTTCTTGAGGAGCTTCGGGATGTTGTAGACGTACTTGTCGGTGTAGCCCTTGCGGTACACCTTCAGGCGCACGTCCTCGCTGCCCGACTCGAGCCCGAACTGCACCGACACACAGCCGGCGCGCTTCAGGTTGATGATGTCGTCCTCGTTGAGGAAGTTGATGTTGATGTTGGTCGCGAACGGCAGCCCGACGCGCTTGGGCCACTTCTCGGCGAACTCCTCGAGCCACCCGCGGTACATGTTCAGCGCCGCGTCGCCGAAGTTGACCATCCGGAAGTTCGGGTAGCGCGCGAGGATGTCGTTCATCTCCTCGCACAGGTAGTCGACCGACTTGGTGCGGTTGAACTTCTCGCCCTTCTTGCCGCTGATCCACTCCTTCTTCATCAGCGGCACGGTGCAGTACGTGCAGTTGTTCTGGCAGCCGCGGCTGGCGTGCACCTGCATCACGCGCTTCTTGCGCAGGAAGGGGTACTTGTAGAACAGGTCGACGTCCGGGAACGGCAGCTCATCCAGGTCCTGCACGATCGGCCGGATGTTGTTCTGCCACGGCACCCCGTCCTTCAGGTAGCCGACGTTCGGGATGTCGTCGATCGGGTTGTTGCCCGCCCACGCGTTGACGACGTCGAGCATCGCGTACTCGGCCTCGCCCTTCAGCGTGCAGTCGACGAACTCCTCGTCGCGCAGCAGCTCGATGTCGAACGACGGGTGCGGCCCGCCCCAGGCCGTCTTCAGGTGCGGCAGCTCCTTGCGCCAGCCAGCGATGTTCTCGTAGGGCCAGGTCTCCTGACCGGTCGTGGCGTAGACGCCGATGACGTCAGGCCGCCAGTCCAGGACGGTCTGGTGGAAGTCTTTCTCCTCCGACGTGATGAAGCAGTCGGTCTCGTGCCCGTGCTGCTTCAAGGTCGCCGAGACGGCCTTGATGCCTTCGAACTCGTGGCAGGTGGTGACGATGAAAGCGACGCGTGCCAAGGGGAGGGAACCTCGGGGACGGGCTGAGGGAGGCTCGGGGGAGGAGCGGGGACGGAGAAGGCCGGAGGGCTACTCTAGCCCAGGGGGAGGAAGCGGCGCGTACCGTTCGGGCAAGAATGTGACGCGGACGGGAGGGTTGAGGTTCCCTGGGTTGTGGCCTGCCCGGCGCGGAGCCTCGCACCCGCTCCGGCGCCGCCTGAGCGCAACACAAGATCCGCGTGACTGCCTGGACAGGCGAAGCCCGCCCTACTCGTCGACCCAGGCCCCGCGGACCTCCGCCTTGATCGCCGGCTCCTTCAGCGCAAAGTCCCGCGCCCGGCTCTCCCCCACGAACCACTTCCACAGGAACGCTCCGCGCAGCCAGTCGCGCTCGCGTTTCAGCGTGCGGAACGCCGTTGCAAAGCAGCGGCGTTGGAGCGCCTCCGCGCGCTCGCGGTCGGACTCGGCGGCCACGTCGGGCTTCCACGGCTCGCTTGCGGCGCCCAGGGCGCGGCTGTAGCCGAGCTCGGTCAGCACCACCGGTTTGCCGGTCGCCTCGTGCACCGCGCGCAGGCGCTTCACCACGGCGTCCCAGCCGGCCTGCAGCTCATCGTCGGTCGGCTCGGCCGCGTCGCTCAGCGGGTAGTAGCCCTGCACCCCCACCGTGTCGAGCGCGTCCCAGAAGGGCACCTTTTCGACGTCGGGCCAGTTGGCGGCGTAGGTGAGGTGGCCCGGGAAGACCTCGCGTACCTCCGCGATCAGGCTGCGCCAGCGCTCCTCGTGGTGGATCAGCAACTCGAGCTCGGTCCCCACCGCGAACGCGTCCGCGCCGCGCGACAGGCGCGCGACGGTCAGCAGCCACGCGCGGTAGTCGTGGAAGAAGCGCTCGGTCTCCTCGTCGGTCTCGAAGCCGATCTCGCCGCGCCACGAGAAGCGCGAGCCCCAGTAGCCGAGGTGCGGCTTGATCAGGATCGACATGCCGCGCGCGTGGGCGGCGGCGATGGGCTTCGAGATCCACTCCGGCGGCTCTTCGGGATCGAGCTCGGGCCAGATGCGCACCTCGCCGTCGTTCTGGATCCAGGCGTAGGGGTGGATCGCGATCCAGTTGGCGCCGAGCGCCTGGAGGTCGTCGAGCTCGCCTTCGAGCTCGGGGTAGGACCACTCCTCCCCCCAGCCCTGGCACGAGATGGTGACGCCGCGGACCTCGCGCTGCTCGTCGCTGGGGGCCCCCGCCGGGGCGGTAAGGAAGGCGGAAAGAAGCGCAGGCAGCGTCCACAGAAACCGGCTCATGGCCCCTCGATAGCCCGACCGCGGATCCATGTCGACCCTTTCGGCGAACCTGGGAGCGTCAGGGCTCGTCAAGGTCAGGCAAGGTCTCGCAAGACCCTCCCGTGCGCGGGAGGGTTCGGCTATCCTGGTTCGACCGAGCCGCCATCGACCTCCCCTCGCCCGATGCTCTCCCTCACAGCCGTGCGCCCCATCCGGACCGTCCTGGTCCAGACCTATCACCCGTACACCCAGTTCACGCACGTCCACCCGCTCGGGATCATGATGATCGCCGCGCAGGCGCGGCGCGCCGGGCACGAGGACGTGCACATCCTCGACATGAAGGTCGAGGACTGGTCGCCCGAGCAGTGCCTCGAGGAGCTGAAGAAGCTAAAGCCCGACGCCGTCGGCCTCTCGGCCATGACGTACGAGGCCGGCTGCATGCACGAGCTGGCCAAGCTGGTGCGCGCGCAGCTCCCCGAAACGAAGATCATCTGCGGCGGCCCGCACCCCAGCGTCGCCGCCGACGACGTGATGCAGGACGAGTCGGTCGACTTCGTTGTGCGCGGCGAGGGCGAGTTCACCTTCGCCGACGTGCTCGACGGCATCGCCGAGGGCCGCACCGATTGGGAAGGCTGCGAGGGCATCCACTGGCGCCGCAACGGCGAGGTCGTGGCCGAGCCCGACCGCTCGCCGCCCTCCAACCTCGATGAGATGCCCTTCCCGGCCTGGGATCTCGTCGACCACGAGAAGTACCACACCGTCCCGCGCGGCGGCGTGATCTACGCGCACAAGGAGTTCGCGACGATGTTCTCGTCGCGCGCCTGCCCGTGGCGGTGTACGTACTGCCACAACTCCTACGGCAAGACCTTCCGCGACCGGTCGGCCGAGAACGTGCTCGAGGAGATGGCGCTCCTCGTGAACGACTTCGGCGTGAAGGAGTTCGTCTTCATGGACGACATCTTCAACTTCCGCCCGGACCGCGCGAAGAAGATCGCCCAGGGGATCATCGACAACGGCTGGAAGATCAAGCTCACCTTCCCGAACGGCTTCCGCGGCGACATCCTCGACGAGGAGCTGGTCGACCTGCTCACCCGCGCCGGCATGTACCGCTGCATGGTCGCGGTCGAGAGCGCGGTGCCGCGCATCCAGAAGGTGATGAAGAAGAACCTCAAGATCGAGAAGGTTCGGACCATCGTCGACTACATCGCCTCCAAGGGCGTGATGGTGCACGGCGCCTTCATGCTGGGCTTCCCCTCCGAGACCGAGGAGGAGATGCAGGCGACCATCGACTGGGCGGCGGAGTCGTCGTTCCACACGGCGGCGTTCTTCCGCGTGATTCCGTTCAAGGGAACGGAGCTGTTCAAGCAGGTGGAGCACGCCGGGTTTGAGCTGCCGACGGACTGGTCGGCGTATGAGCCGTATCAGTCGGAGATCAACCTGTCGGAGGTGTCGGAGGACGCGATCTTCCGGCTGCGCAAGTCGGCGTACCGGCGCTTCTACTTCAACCCGAAGCGGATGTGGCGGCTGTTCAAGGCGATCCCGAACAAGACGAACATGATCCCGTTCCTGACGTTGCTGTTCGCGCGTCGGGCGTATGCGCGGTAGGTCAGGCGATTGACCGGGTCGGTGGGTCGCTCGCCGCGTTCCATCCCCGCACGTTTTTGTAGGCGTCCGAGGCCAGCCGCGCCGGCCGGGGTGAAGGCCGCCCGCACCGAGCCTGAGCGGAGTTCTGGCAAGGCGGTGTGAGCGCGCGAGCGTGAGCGCCAGCAAGTCCGGGCCCGACCGTCCCGCAGACAGGAATCACCGCTCCGTGCGAGGAGCGCGCGCCGCGCATCCGGTTGATAAGGCGCCCCCATGGATGGGGTCCTCCACTCGCCCGACCGGCTCACCCCAGGGAGATGTCCATGCAACGGCCCACCGCTTTCCTCCGCCTCGGCGCGCTCTGCATGCTGGGTTTCCCCAGCCTCGCTCAGGAGTCCACCGCCTACTTCGACGCGCCCGTCGTGGCGGCGAGCTACCTCAGCCGCTTCGAGGCTCTGCTCGACCTCGACGGCGATGGCGACCTCGACGCGCTCGGCCTTTGGTGGGGCAACGTCAAGTACGACGTCATGCGCGTCCACGGCTACATCAACGAGGGCGACGGGTCGTTCTCGTGGGGCTGGTTCGAGAAGACCGCAGGAGCGGTGGGCGGAATCTACGAGTTCAACTCGGCCGTCGGCGACGTCAACCTCGACGGTCGCGACGACTTCGTCTACTCCAACGGCGACACGGTGTGGGTGTTCCGCACCGAGGCGCCGGGGGATCAGCCGATGACGATGGGCACCTACGGGGTAACGGGGTCGATCGGCGGAGTCGCGCTCGGTGACTTCGTCGGCGGGCCGGAGCTCGATCTGCTCGTCGCCACCACCGATCTCTACGTCTTCCCGAACGCCGGCGGCGTCAGCTTCGGCGCGCCCACCGTTCTGCCGATCGGCGCGCAGGCGACCGAGCTGCTCGTCGGGGACGTCAACGGCGACGGAGCGCCGGACGTGATGGTCGAGCACGGGGGCACCGTGCAGATGATCGACTTCCTCGGCGGAGCGGCGATCCTCGGTGACTCCTACGCGCACGGCGTGGCCGACGCGATGCCCGCGTTTGGCGACATCGACGGCGATGGCGACGAGGACTACGTCGCGTTTGGCATGGGCGGCTATTCCGTCGTGCGCCGCACCGGGCCGGGCAGCTTTGTCGTGGAGCCGGTCGCGGCCGGCGGACCGGCGACCGGGCTTGCGGATGCGGATGGCGACGGCGACCTCGACGGGGTGTGCTGCGGCGGAAGTGGCGGAGCGCCGCCCACCGCCTACAACACGCAGGCGTCGGCCTTTGAGATCGCGCTGAACGACGGCAGCGGCGGGTTTGCGCCGGCCTTCTCGATTCCGGGGCTGGGCTCGGATCGGCTCGCCGGGGCGGCGGATCTCGACGGCGATGGCGACGTCGACCTGGTCGGCGGGCGCTGTGTCTACTACAGCCGTGGCGGGATCACGGCGCCGCCGATCGAGACCGTCGAGGGGCCGGTCGGGCCCTTCGGCGTGGCGGACAACGCGCTGGCCGACGTCGAGGGGGACGGCGATATCGACTTCGAGGTCGGCATCGACGGCATGCTCGCCAACTCGGCGGGTGGCACGACGACGGCGACCGCTTCGCTCTTGCTCGACCCGATGCCGCAGCAGTGGAGCTTCGGCGGCCCCGGCTTCCCGGGCGACTTCGACGGCGACGGCGACGTCGACCTGATCGTCGGCCTCTACATCGACGGCGTCTTCGACGCGATGCAGCTCCTGGCCAACGCCGGCGGCGGCGGCTTCCTGTTCGCCGGACCGGCTTCGTCCCCGGGCGTGAACTTCAACCTCCAGGACGACGGCCTCGGCGGCTACCTCGACGAGGATCAACCCGAGGCCGGCATCGTCGGCGACATCGACGGCGACGGCGACCTTGACCTGGTGACGCGGCGCTCTTCGGTTCTTTGGGAGTCGCAGGTGTGGATCAACGACGGCGCCGGCTTCTTCACCGCCGGAGCCAACATCGCGAACCGGAACGCGGAAGCCATCGCCGACATCAACGGCGACGGGATTCCCGACCTCGTGACGCTGGCCTACACGCTCTACATCTTCTACGGCAACGGCGACGGCACGTTCGGTGGCCCGAACGCGATTCCGGGCATCACGACGGTTGACGCCGGGCTCGAGCGCGCAGTTGTCCGCGACCTCGACGGGGACGGCGACCTCGACACCGCCTCGATCCACCGCGACGACGGCATCGGCGGAATCGCGTGGAACGACGGCGCAGGCAACTTCACGTGGGAGACCTTCGAGCACCTGATGTTCGCCGTGCGCGAGCTCTACGCGCCCTCGCCGTCGCGTACCTTTGCGCTCGAGGTCAACGATGACGGTCTGCTCGACGTGGTGGTGTTCCCGGCCCGCACCCTGAAGCAGGACTCGGAGACCAAGGTCGACCAGCAGACCTCGGCCTGGATCGGCGTGCGCGCGGCCGACGGCGAGGGCTGGGAGACCATCGTGCAGCAGATCATGGACGTGAGCGCGCCGGTTGACCTGGACGGTGACGGCGACGTGGACCTCGTCGGCCCCGACCTCGTCCGTAACACGCTGTGGAGCGGCGATGCCGCCGGCGCCAGCCTGCAGTACGGTGACGGCCTCGCCGGCACCGGCGGCGTCGTGCCGGTGATGGGCGGTCAGGGGCCGTTCCGGGCCGGCGAGGCGGCCGAGCTGCGCTTGCGCGCGTCGCGCGGCGGGACGCTGTCGTGGCTCGCGTTCTCGGGCGCTCCCGCGGCGACGGTCGGTCTGCCGGTCGCGAGCGCGACGGCGTGGATCGACCTGAACGGCGCGACCGTGCTGCTGCTTCCGACCTTCGGCGCGCCCGGCGTGGCGGGCGAGGGCTCCTGGACGCTGCCCTACGTCGTGCCCCCCGTGATCGGCGGGCTCAGCTTCTACCACCAGGCCTTCACGCTCGACCCCGCGGCTCCCGAAGCCATCGCGGCGTCGAACGGCTATCGCATCGACTACGGCTTCTGACTGGCCAGCATCGACGAAGAAGCGACGCGGGTCGACCAGGAGGTCTAGGTCGACCCGCGTCTTCGTGTTCCCGGTGCGTCGCTCGGGGGGGCCAGGGCCGCGGATAGGAGAGAGGTGCGGCCTGAGCGAGCGTCCGGGCAAGAGCGGCATGTGTCGACCACGAGGGAGGCCGACGCCGCGGGCGGAACATAGTCACGACCCGCGCGGATCACGCATACCAAGGCCGACAGGAGCGGGCGTGTTGAAGCGGACGACAGCTTTGCTCGACGTAGGGCGCTTCCTATCATCCGCTCGGTTTCCGCAACGCCGCGTCCCTACCCAAGAACGATGCAATCCCGCCCCGCGCTCGCCCTCGTGCTCTCCGCTCTGCTCGCCGGCTGCGGCGACGACTCCGAACCCGGGCCGTCGCCCGCGAACGAAGCGGAAGCGCCCGTGCTCTCCGACGCCGAGCCGGAGACGGCTCCCGCGCCCGAGGTCCCCGAGGAGCCTACGGCCACGGGTGACCCGATCGGCGACGTGATCGAGAAGGTGGGCGACGAGGTCGAGGAGACCCTGGGTTCGGTCGGCGGCGACCTGCGCGCCGAGCTCGAGCAGCGTATCGCCGACCTGCGCGACGCGCTCACGGGCAAGAAGGAAGAGCTGAACGGTGTCATGGCGTCGGTCAAAGACCTGAAGCCGGCCGACCTGCTCTCGAAGAAGGGCGCCGACCTGAAGAGCAAGTCGCAGTCGCTGCCCGGCGAGATCAACGCGCTGCAGACCCAGCTGACCGCCGCGCTGGACGAGCTGAAGAAGCTCGACGGCTAGCGCGCCGAGGCCACGTCGGCTCGGGGCAACGCCGAGCCGACGCTCCTGAGTTGGCCTACAGCCGGAAGCTGAGCGTCAGCGCCCCGAAGGCCGCCGGCTCGGTCTCGCGCTGGCTCAGCACCGAGCCGTCGGAGTCGAGGAAGGCCGACTCCTGCCAGGTGACCGCGCCGGCGGCGAAGGTCAGCGTGGTGTTCTCGCCCGCGTGCCAGGCGAGCTCACCGGTCAGCTGGATCTGGTCGTCCTGGAAGACGCCGTCGCCGAGCGGGCCGTCTTCGTTGAGGCGGTACTGGCGCAGCTGATACTCCGCCGCGAGCGTCGCGTCGAGCGAGTCGGAGAGCTCGGCTTCGAGCAAGAGGCGCGCGCCCTCGGTGGCGAGCCGCACGCGGTCGGTCAGCGCCCAGTCGAAGCCGAAGTAGGGGATGATCCACGGATCGTCCTCGAGTCGCGTCAGCGCTGCGATGCCGAAGCTGAAGGTGAGGTCTTCGTTCGCGCGGCAGCGGGCTCCGGTGATCGCTCCCAGCGTGATCGCGTCCTGCACGTCGGCGTTGTCCTCGCCGCTGAGACCGATCTCCATCCCGGTGAACCAGCCGATGCTCTCGTCCTCGGCGAAGGAGGCGACCGCGCCGATGTGGGTCTGGTAGAGGTCGTTGAAGGGGTCGGTCGTCGTTCCGGCGATGGGCGCGGGGGCGCTCCAGTCGTAGAACGACGCCTCGGAGTCCATCAGGAAGGTGAAGCTGCGGTCGCCGAGCTCGCGCGTGAGGCGCGCGCGCCAGCCGCCGCGGACCACCGAGCGCTCGCCGCCCGCCTGGTCGAGGTTCGCGCCGGGCAGCGCCTGGGACTCCAGGTCCATCTCGATGCGCCAGTGAACGGGCTCTTGGACCGGGGACGAAGCGACCCGCAAGTAGAGCGCTTCTTCGGTGTGGGCTTCAGCGGGCGGCCCGTACGCGCTGCGCGGCGATTTGCCGGCGATCGGTACGGGCCGCACGCTCGACTGCCCGAAGGCAGTGGGCCCGAGCAGGAGGCCCCCCAGGGAAACAAGGAACAGAGAGGTGAGAGCGGAGCGAGTATCGAAACGCGACGGGGTGTTCGGAGTGTTCAATAAGGCGAGCCGGGTACGGAGCCTGCGGAGCGGGAAGTCGCTCATGGAGGTGATCTCCCAGTAGGGCGCAGGCGGCCCCCGACCTCGTCGAGCTCCAAAACCTACCCCGGTCCGCGGGCGCGCGCCGATTTCCGCTGATTCGCGTCAAGAAGGGTGGCGCGAAGAAACTTCCCGCCCCGTGGCGCGCCGCTAAACTGCTGCCCCGCTTCCCACCCCGGCAACGCGAAGGAGCTGACGAGGCATGTACGAGATCCGGATGGCGCACCCCGCCAAGAACGCGCTTGGCACCGAGCTGATCCGCTGGCTCGAGAACGAGTTCGAGCAGGCGGGCGACCAGCCGGTGCTGCTGACCGGCACCGGCGACGCCTTCTGCGCCGGGCTCAACCTCAAGGAGGTCGCGTCCAACGAGCTGCCCGAGATGGAGCGCATGCTCGTCGGCGTCGACGAGCTGGCGGCGCGCATCTTCAACCACCCCGCGCCGACCGTCGCGCTGGTGAACGGGCACGCGATCGCGGGCGGGTGCGTGCTCGCGATGTGCTGCGACTACCGCGTCGCCGTCGACGACGAGCGCCTGCGCATGGGGCTCAACGAGGTCGCGCTCGGCGCCTGCTTCCCGCCGCGCATCCTGAACATCGTGCGGCACCGGATGCACGCGGGCTCGGTCGAGGACGTGCTGCTCGGCGCCGGCCTCTTCGACGCCCACGCCGCGCTGCGCCGCGGGCTGCTCGACGACGTGTCGGACGACGCCGAAGCGGCCGCGAACAAGTGGCTTGAGCGCGCGGCGCGCCACCCGCGCGGTACCTATGCGCTGACCAAATCGGTGCTGCACGCCGGCGTCGCGGAGCTCTCGGCCGAGGAGACGCGTCGCTTCCGCGAGGTCGAGCTCCCGATCTGGACCTCGCCGGAGATCAAGGAGCGCGTCCGGGCGATCCTCGCGCGCTAGGTTTTTCGGCAATCCGTGCCACGCATGGCGCGGCGGCGGGCTTCTCTCGGTGGAGGAACGCACATGCCGCACGCCCCGACCCTCGCCAGCTGCGCGCTCGCCGCGCTCTTGATCCCGGCGCTTCGCGCCCAGGACGACGCCGACCCGCCGCCGGCTTCCGGCGAGCCGCTGGTGATCGACGCCGAGTGGGCCGCCGTCGAGTCGTCGCTCTACAACCTGTTCCGCCAGGTGCCGGAGCTGAAGGAGCTCGGCGAGCGCGGGCCGGCGGTGCCTTCCGCGCCGCTCGAGCCCGGCGCCCTGGACGCGCTGCGCCCGCCGGCGAAGATCGAGGAGGGCGAGGTGTGGAAGCCCGACTCCGCGCCGCTGGTCGAGCTCCTGAAGCGCTTCCACCCGGGCGCGCGCGGCCGGCTGCGCTTCAGCTTCCACAATGGGGCGCGCGCCTACCTGCTCGAGCGCAGCGAGGAGCGCACCGACGTGCTCGTGCGCCTGCACGCCGAGTTCCAGATCGCCGAGGACGTGTGGTACACGCCGGCGCAGTTCGAAGGCCGGCTCGTGTGGGAAGACGACGCGCTCGTCACGCTCTCGCTCGCCCTGCCGCCGCGCGACACCAACGTCGACACCAACGCAAAGCTGGCCGAGCACGGCTTCCTGGCGGCCGACATCGGCTACTGCCCGCGGATGCGGCTGCGGGCGCGGGACGCCCATGAAGGACCCGAGCGTGACCTCGCCCCCGCCCGACGCGCTCTGGCGCTCGCCTTCTACCGCTTCGCCGCGATCGACTGGCTGCCCTTCCCCGACGCGGTCGCGCGGGCGCGCGCCGAAAAGAAGCCGCTGCACGTGCTGCTGCTCTTCGGCACGCTCGACGACGAGTCGTGCTGAGGCTCCGGCAAGGGGTTGAGAGCGGGTCCGCTCTCCGACAGCGCGGTGATCGAGACGCTGGACGAAGGCTTTGTGTCCACCTGGATCCTGGCCAAGGATCTCCCCGGCGTGGCGGCCGACGAGTCGCTCGACGCCGAGGTCCGCCGCATCGCCGGCGAGGTACACGGGCGCTACGCCTACCCGGTCGACACGCAGGTGCTCGCGCCCGACGGGCGCTTCCTCGGCCAGCGGCCGGCCAACGGCGCCACCGGAGGCGCGCGCGGCTACCGCGACTTCCTCACGGGGAGCTTGAAGGACCTGTAACCGTTCGGGGGCGGCGAGAGGGTATCCTCCGCGCCATGGTCGATCCCCTCCCCGTCCCCGCCCTGCGCTGGCGCTGCGAGGCCAGCGAGCTTCCCTTCGAGACCACCGCCGAAGTCGAGCCGGTCGCCGGCGTCATCGGCCAGGGCTCGGCGCTCGAGGCGCTGCGCTTCGGCATCGAGTCCGACGCGCCCGGTCAGAACGTCTTCGTCCGCGGACTGGTCGGCACCGGGCGCATGACGATGGTGCGCCGGCTGCTCGACGAGCTGATGCCGGTCTGCCAGCTGAAGAACGACCGCTGCTACGTGCACAACTTCTCGTCGCCCGACCGGCCGCGGCTGATCACGCTCGAGCCGCGCCAGGGCCGCGCGTTCCGGCGCCGCGTGCGCGAGATCGCGGACTTCGCGCGCGAGGATCTGGGCGAGGCCCTGAACTCCGAGGCGGTGCAGGCGCGCCGCGAGT
Organism: Planctomycetota bacterium; assembly: GCA_039029355.1. GTDB lineage: Bacteria > Planctomycetota > UBA1135 > UBA1135 > JBCCGI01. The sequence continues at coordinate 21,475 of JBCCGI010000045.1, read as the reverse complement.
CGCTCGAGAAGCGCGCCCGCGCGAGCATGGAGGCCGTCACGCGGCCCCTGCAGCAGGACCTCGAGGCCGCCAAGCTCACCATGGTCCAGCGCCAACAGGGCCCGACGGTCCAGACCGCGCTCTTCCCCACCGTCGACGGCAAGGCCGTCCCGCCGGAGGAGCTCGCCGCCCTGCAGGCCGAAGGCAAGGTGACCGACGCCGACCTCGCGGCCTGGAAGGCCAGCCAGCAGTCCTTTGCGAAGCGCCTCGGCGACGTGTCGCGCGAGGTCGAGCGCCTGCGCATCGAGGCGTCGCGCGCGATCGCATCGGTGCTGGAGGACACCGCGCGCGAGATCCTCGGCGGCATGGTCGCGGGCGTGCGCGAGGAGTTCCCGGGCGAGGACGTGTCGACGTTCCTCAACGAGCTCGTCGAGGACGTGATCGACCGCCTCGGCCGGCAGAAGGATGAGGACCCGGCCCGCTACTACGGCGTCAACCTGCTGATGGAGCAGCCCGGCGAGGAGGGCTGCCCGATCGTGGTCGAGAACACGCCGACGCTCGGCAACCTGCTCGGCACGATCGACCGCGAGTGGAGCCCGCGCGGCCCGATGCCCAGCGACTACAGCCAGATCCGCGCCGGCGCGCTGCTGCGCGCCGACGGCGGCTATCTGATCCTCGACGCGCGCGACGTGCTGACCGAGGCCGGCGCATGGAAGGTCCTGATGCGCACGCTGCGCACCGGGCGACTCGAGATCGTGCCGCCGGAGGCGACGATCCCGTGGGCCCAACCGGCGATCAAGCCCGAGCCGATCCCGATCTCGCTGCGCGTGATCCTGGTGGGCGACGCGGGCACCTATTACCTGCTGGACCAGAACGACCCCGACTTCGGGCACCTGTTCAAGGTGCTGGCTGACTTCGACACCGAGATCGAGCGCGAGCCCGAGGGCGTGCAGCAGTACGCCGGCGTGCTGGCGCGCATCGCGTCCGAGGAGGGCCTGACGCCCTTCGACCGCACGGCGGTGGCGGCGCTCGCCGAGCACGGCGCACGCATCGCCTCGCGCCGCGGCCGGCTGACCGCGCGCTTCGCGCGCATCGGCGACATCGCGCGCGAGGCCTCGTTCCTCGCCAAGAAGCGCGGCGCCGAGACCGTCGGCGGCGACGACGTGCGCGAGACGGTGCGCCGCACCAAGAGCCGCGCCGACCTGCCGTCGCGACGCTTCCAGCGGCTGCTGTCCGACGGCACGATCTTCGTGCAGACCTCGGGCGCCGTCGTCGGTCAGATCAACGGGCTCGCGGTGATCCAGGCCGGGCTCCTCACCTATGGCTTCCCGGCGCGCATCACCGCGACGATCGGTCCCGGCCACGCCGGCGTCATCAACGTCGAGGGCCGCGCCTCGCTGTCGGGGCAGATCCACACCAAGGGCTTCCACATCCTCGGCGGGCTGCTGCGCCACCTGCTGGCGACCGATCACGCGCTGGCCTTCAGCGCATCGGTCGCCTTCGAGCAGTCCTACGGCGGCATCGACGGCGACTCGGCGTCGGGGGCGGAGATGTGCTGCCTGCTGTCCGCGTTGACCGACGTTCCGATCCGCCAGACGCTCTCGATCACCGGCGCGATCGACCAGCACGGGCACCTGCAGGCCATCGGAGGCGTCAACGAGAAGATCGAGGGCTTCTTCGACACCTGCGCGGCCACGGGCCTGACCGGCGACCAGGGCGTGATCATCCCGCGGTCGAACGCGGGCGACCTGATGCTGCGCGAGGACGTGGTCGAGGCCTGCGCCGCCGGCAAGTTCGCGGTGTACGCGGTGCGCACGATCCACGAGGCCCTCGAACTCCTGACCGGCGTGCCCGCGGGCGAGCTGAACGAAGAGGGCGAGTACCCCGAGGACTCGCTGCTGCACATCGCGCAGGTGCGCGCCTTCGAGTACTGGGAGCGCTCGCTGCTCTCCCCCACCGCCTTCGCCACCGGCGTCGAGGACGAGGACGGCGAGGACGAGCTCGACGACGAAGAGGAAGGCGAGGAGGAGGAGGAGTAGCCGCCGCGCGGGCGCTCAGGCGTCCGCCAGCCGCTGCAGCACTCCCGCGGCCTTGCGCAGCACCGCGCGCGGCAGCAGCCGCCGCAGCGCGCGGTCGCGACCACCCTCGCCGGGCACGCAGACCGTCGCGCCCGCGGCCAGCGCCGCGAGCGCCTCGTCGACCACCTGCTCGGGTTCCAGCATCGCGAGCGCCGCGATCGTCTCCGGATCGAGCCCGCCGCGCTCGAAGAGCTCCGTGCGCACGTTGCCCGGACACAGGCTGAGGATCCGCACCCCGCGCTCGGCCGCACGCGGCGCAAGGCCAAGCGCGTGGCGGTGCAGGAAGGCCTTGGCGGCGGCGTAGGTCGGCACCTGCGCGCTCGCCGCGAAGGCGGAGCGCGACGCCACCTGCACGATCGCTCCGCGCCCTGCCGGCAGCATGCGCGCGAGGGCAGCGTGCGTCAGCCGCATCGCCGCGACGACGTGCACGCGCAGCAGCTCCTCTTCGGCGTCGACGTCGAGCTCCTCGAAGGCGCCGAAGCGCAGGCCGCCGGCGTTGTTGATCAGAAGCTCCGGCGCGGGATCCGCCGAAAGGCGCTCCTCGGCGCGCCGCAGGTCCTCGGGCCGCGCAAGGTCGAGCGGCAGCACCTCCCCGCCCCCGAGCTCGGCCGCGAGCGCCTCCAGGCGCTCGGCGCGGCGGGCGACCAGAATCGGGCGATAGCCGTCGCGTGCGAGCCTCCGCGCGAAGGCGGCGCCGAGCCCGGACGAGGCTCCGGTGACGAGCGCGGTGGGAGCGGCCATGGGCCTGGAATAGCGAACGGTGACGCGTCTCGCCAGCGCAGCGTGCGGAGGAGTCGCTACGATGACCCATGTGGGCACCGGATCGGTCGGCCCGCGACGGAGCACCGCCAGCATGTCGAAACGAAGCCTCTCGATCGTCCTCCTCGTCGCCCTGGCCACCGCCGGCGGCGGGATGCTCCTCCTGACGGGCGGAGGGGGCGACGCCGCCCCCGAGCGCGGGGAAGGGGCGGCCACGCCCATCCTGTCCCCCGGCGACCGGCCGGCGGCCCGTCCCAGCGCTCCGACGAACGAGCTGAGCGCCCCCGCCGCCGCCCCGACCCCCGACGGCGAGCCCGCGGCCGAGCCCGAGGTCGAACGCATCGCCGCCGCCTCGGAGTGGGAGCGCGAGGTGGAGTCCGGCCACTGGGTCGAGGGGCGCGTGGTGCTGCCGCCCGAGACGCCGGCGGACGAGGAGCTCTACGTCGTCGCCAAGGGCCGCGACTTCGAGAGCGAAGGGCCGCTGCACAAGGTGCGCGTGGGGCCCGACGGCCGCTTCCGGGTGTCGTTCTCGCCGCGGACCGGGAGCGGCAAGCTCGACCTCGAGGGGCGCTACCTGCACCTCGACGAGCCGGTGCGCGTCAAGGTGCGCAACCCGCCGGCGGAGGGCGTGACGCTAGAGGCTCAGCTCGGCGCGGTCGTGCGGGGCAGGATCGTGCTGCCCGAGGGCGTGGACGACGAGACGCGCGCCGAGCTCCTCGGCAAGCGGGTGCGGATCAGCGGCGCGCGCCAGGTCAGCCCGGGCTCCTGGCACGGCGGCTTCGACCGCCGGGCCGCGCTCGGAGAGTCGCTCGAATACTCCTTCGAGGCGCTGCCGACGACGCTGCGGTATGAGCTCTCGTTCGATCCCGACGTGCTGGTGCCGGCGGAGATCAACGAGCTGTTCCTCGAGGCGGGCGCGGAGACGACGCTCGACCTCGAGCTGGCGACCGCGGCGGAGATCTCAGGGCGCGTGGTCGACGACGACGGCACGCCCGTGAACGGCGTGCAGGTGTCGGCCAACGTCAACACCCAGGGCACCTGGAACCGGAGCCGCTGGCGCAACTCGATGAGCGACGCGGACGGCAGCTTCCGCATCCGCGGCATCTTCCCCGGCAGCGTGACGCTGACCGCGCACAAGCGCGGCTACCGGCGCCATGAGGAGAAGATCGGCAAGCTCGCCGCCGGAGAGACGTTCGGCGACGTCGAGGTCCGGCTGGAGCGCGGCATCGGCATCAGCGGTCGCATCGTCTGGCCCGACGGCTCGCCGGTCGACGGCGGCACGATCGTCGTCGAGCCCGAGGTGGGTTCCGCTGCCGAGTCGACGGGCGTGACGGCCAAGGCCGACGAACAGGGCTACTTCGAGCTGACCGGCGTCGAGGAGGGCACGTACCGCGTGAACGCGCGCGGCCGCCACATCGAGCTCGTCACCGTCATCAGCAAGGTGACCGGCAAGGAGAAACAAAAGAAGAAGCGCTCGACCTGGCGCGCCACGGCGCGCGACGTCGAGACGGGCACGAGCGACCTCGTGCTGACCCTGACGTCGGGCCTGAACATCACCGGGCGCGTCACCGACGAGACGGGCGCTCCGGTCCCCGACTTCCGGCTGCACGTCGAGCGCCAGGTCTCGGGCGGCCGCTACATCCGCACGCGCGACGACCGCGAGATCCGCGTGCAGAACCCCGAGGGCAGCTTCGATGTCGACGGCTTTGAGCCGGGCGACTGGGAGCTGAGCGTCGAGGCCGACGGTCATCTCAACTCGGCCGACGTCACCTTCGAGGTTCCGCTCGACGGTGCGCTAGAGCCCGTGGTGCTTCTGCGCGCGGGGCATCTCTCCGGCACCGTGCTCGGCCCGGACGGCGAGCCGGTGAAGGACGCGGCGGTCACCCTCATCAACGAGAAACTCACCGAAGCCAAGTGGTCGCTCGTCCCGAGCCTGTCCGGCCGCCGCCACTACCGCGGCGACAGCATCACCAAGCGCGACGGCAGCTTCGAGGTCGAGCGCGTCCGGCCGGGCCGCGTCGAGGTCGTGGCGCACCTCTCCGGCTTCTCGGCGAGCGAGCCCTTCGCGGTCGAGGTCGGACCGGGTCAGGCCGTGGACGACATCACGCTGATGCTTCGGATCGGAGGAAGGATCACCGGCACCGTTGTCAACGCGGACGGCGCCCCGGCGCCGCGCCGGCTGGTCGAGGTCGCGATGGAGCACGACGAGCCCTCGACGACGGTGCAAAGTGACGCCGCGGGCTACTTCGAGGTCGGCGGACTCGCCGCCGGGACCTACGAGCTGACCGTCCCCCCCAGCGAGCCCGAGCTGCAGGAGCTCGGGCTCTCCGGAACGAGCGGCGCGCGCGCGGCGCTGACCCGGAGCGCCAAGACCGAGCTGGCCGAGGCCGGCGTGGCTCACGTGGTCCTCGCGCCGCCCAAGGTCGACCTGGTGCGCGTCGTCGGCACGGTGTACGCGGGCTCCAAGCCCACGGAGGCAACGCTGCGGATCGAGTCGCTGGACGAGCCCGAGTACGACCTTCGCATCCTGACCGACGACGAGGGCAGCTACGAAGCGGTCTTGCCGGTTGTCGGCGGCTACGAGTTTCAGATCAACCTCGCGTCCCAGGGTCACGTCGTGCAGGAGTACACGGTGACCCGCTCGGGTCAGCGCGTCGACGTGCACGTGCCCGTCGGCACCGTCCGCGGTCGGGTGTTCGGTCCCGACGGCAAGCCCGTCCCCGAGATCTCGATCTTCGCGCGGCGCACCGCGGACGAGTCGGGCGAGCAGGACTGGGCCTACGCGAACCTGCAGACCGACTCGGAAGGGAACTTCGTTTCCGAGCTGCTCCCCACGGGCACGTGGAGGTTCACCTGCGGCGGGAGCAACGACTGGCGGCACCAGGATCGCAACCTGGTCGAGGCCTCGGTGGAGGGCATCGTCGTCCGCAGCGGGCAGACCGTCGAGGACGTCGACCTTCACCTCGCCGCCGGCGGGCGGATCGAGGGGATCGTGTTGACCTCCTCGGGCGCTCCGGCGCAGAACGTGCGGGTGCTGATGCACGACGGCCAGGGCCAAGAGGTCGACGCCGGCATACACGGCACCAACAACGAGGGGCGCTTCGTCGCGGTGGGCGTCACGCCAGGAACCTACTACCTGTCCGCGCTCGGCCACGGGGAGGTCACCGTCAGCGATACCGCCGTCACCGTGGCGGTCGGCGAAACGGTCCGAGCAGAGCTCGAGCTCGCACCCGGGACCGTGCTCCACGTGCACGCCAAGAACGAGGCGGGCGAAGACATGAGAACCAACCTCAGGATCACCGACAGCCTCGGTCGCGACCGCTCCCGGTGGGTGCTCCACCGGCGAGCGAACCCGGACCGGCCAACGGAGAGCAGCCTCGGCCCGCTGCCGCCGGGCACCTACCGCGTGACGGCCAGTTGGAAGGACCAGCGCGGCGAGGTCGAGGTGACGGTCGGGCCCGGCGAGACCGAGCGCACGATCGATCTAGCGCTGAAGTCCGAGTAGCCGCGCGGGCCCTAGCACCAGGCGTTGTTGAGCACCTCGCCCATCCCGCCCGCACCGGGCACGATGTAGCCGTTCTCGTTCAGGCCGCGCTCCTCGTCCCAGCGCGAGCCCGGCAGCTCGGCCAGCACGTCGTGCGGCGACATCCCGCGGTCGAGGCGCGAGGTGTACACCACCGCCTGCTCTAGCTCACCGAGCACGGCGCGCAGGTACTCCGGCGTCGCGATCATCGGCATGGCAACGATGCGCGCGGGGCGGCCGTGGTGCTCGAGGTAGTGGCGTACCGCGCGCAGCGTCGTGGCGCCGGTAGCCCCCATCGGGTCGGGCAGGAGGAGGATCGAGCCCTCGACCGTCCCGCCGATCTTGCTGCCGCTGAGGTCGACACCGACCACGTGCCCCTCGTCGTTCGAGACGCGCTGCATGCTGAGGTGGTCGAGGCGCACATGCTCGCTCGGGAGCACCGAGCACAGCATCTCGAAGCACGTCTGGGACGGCAGGATGCCGGCGCGCACCACGTCGACGACGACCACGTGGGTCGCGGGGTCGAGGAGCGGGCCGCGGTAGACGCCCTCCTCGGGGTGCTGCTCGGCCATGCGCGTGGGGAGCGCGGCCTCGACGCGCGGGAACTCATAGCCGACCACGGTCATGAGGAGCCCGCGGTACACGGTCCGGACCAGCGCGGGGAGCTCGGGATGCGCCACCTCGGCGCTCGAGAGCCGCGCCAGCAGCGTGAGCAGGTGTGTGTTGTTCAGGATGTGGACGCGGTCGCCGTAGCCGTGCTCGACCTCCCACCCGCCGAAGCGCGCCGCCGGCTCGTTGCCCGCCACCGGCCTAGCCCCCCACCGCGCGAATACCGGCCGCGAGGGAATCGACGAGCCGCGGAACGCTGGCGCGCGGCGTGGCGCAGAGCGCGAGCCGCACCGCTCCATCGAGCGGGACGACGAAGACACCGCTCTGCTTCATGTGCTCCACCGTGCCGACGGGGTCGGGCGTGAACACGGCGACGAAGAAGCCGCCCTCGTAGCGGGGATAGCGGAGCCCGGCCGCCTGAGCGTGCTGGTTGAAGGTGTCGACGCGCTCGCTAAGCAGCTGGCGCACCTCGTCGCGCTGGCGCTCGGAGCGCTCGCGCAGCTCGGGGTCCGACAGGAGCTCGGTGATCGCGAGCATCCCGAGGTGGTTGCAGTTCGACCAAGTGCCGCGGCAGGAATAGCCGAGCGCGTTCTTGATGCGGCCGTGCTCGGCCTCGTCGCGCGGCACCCCGACGAGCGCGCCGATGCGCGAGCCGTACTGCGCAAAGGCCTTCGAGCCGGTCCACGCGCAGAGCACCGTGACCTGGCCGCGCAGCTTCTCGACGTGGCGTTGCCACGCGTCCGAGCCGGGCGCGCCGAACTTCACGTAGGCCATGTCGAGCAGCAGCGCGATCGGCGCGCGCTCGGCGGCGGCGAGCAGGATCGCGACCACCGCTTCCCACTCCGCGTCGTCCAGCGAATAGCCGGTCGGGTTGTGGCAGGGCGTGTTCAGGATGACGAGCGCGCGCCCCTGCTCGTCGACGTGGCGCTCAAGGCCCGCGCGGAACGACTCGGCGTCGAAGCGGCCGTCGGCGCCGAACATGCGGAAGGTCTCCAGGCCGCGCCGCGTGTGCTCGGCGAGGATGCCGTAGGGGCCCCAGTAGTAGGAGGTGGTCAGCACCTTCTGTCCGGGCTCCAGGAAGTTCACGATCGCGTGGTGCACCGCGCCGGTGCCGCCCGGCGTCGCGACGGCGACCGCGCCGCGCGCGAGCTCGCCTTCTCCGAAGAGGTCGCGCACCACCGCGTCGAGGTAGGCCGGCGGTCCGGAGATCGGCGCATAGGCCGCCGCCCGCGCCGGGTCGACGCGACGCAGCGCCTCGGACACGGCCGGCAGGATCGACAGCCGGCCATCGTCCTCCATCAGCGCACCGAGGGTCGCGTCGAGGACGTCCTCGCCCGCGGCGGCGCGGGCCTTGGCCTCGGCGTGCAGGGCGAAGATAGGATCATCGCCCGGGCGGTCTGCGCTCGCCGCGATCAGCGAAGTCTGGGGGGGAGTCTCTAGGGTCAAGCAGCGTTCCTCCGACGCAGGCACCGCGCCACGGTGCGCACCGCAGCAGTCTACGAGACCCGCCTCAAGCCGGGAACACCGCGGATGCTGACGGGGCCCAAATGGCGCCAGGATGCCTCTGTGGAGGCCTCCTGGGGTGCGGGAGGCACTTGTCTTCGTGCAATGCCGCCGAGCGCCGCGGGCGGGCGCGGGGCATAGGCCGCGCTAGGCGAACGGCCCGGCCGCCTCGCCGCCGCCGACCGGCGGCGCAGGCTCCGGCGCGGGCTGCTCGGCCAGGACACGGCGCGCGAGGAACGCGAGCCGACTGGTCAGCGTGAACGGGAGGCCCGAGCGCTGGTGCAGCTCGAAGTCGTTCGCCTCGGCCAGCTCTTCGATCGTGGTCACGCCGGCGGCGAGCAGCGCACGCACGCGCCCGGGGTCCAGCCCGTCGATGCGCGCCGCGCTGAGCGGCGTTCCCGGAGGCTTCAGCGGCGCGGTGGGCGTGTGCGGCACCAGCACGTCGGCCTTGATCGGCTCGGTCGCGTCCAGCTCGCGCCAACGCGCCAGGATCTTGTCGCGCGGATCGACCGGCGCCTCCTCGACGACGCCGTTGCGCGCGTCGAGCCTGGGCTCCGCGCCGTTCGACGACTCCTCGGCCGCGACCTCGTCGTCGCCGTCGTCCGCGTGCACCTGCTCGCGCTCGACCGGATCGGGCTCGCGCTCCTCGGCGTCGAGGATGCCCTCGCCAAGGCGACGCGCCAGCGCTTCGGCCTCGCGTAGAAAGCGATCCGTGCGCTGCTCCTCCCAACCCAACACCGGGGCGAGCTCCTCGACCGAGGTCGAGAGCAGACCGCTCAGCGTATCGCAGCCCTGCCTGCGCAAGCGGTGCAGGGTCGCCGGGCCGTCGCCGTGGAGGTTCGAAAGGAGAGCGAGGGGGTCCATGGATTAGCTTTGGGGCTCGAACGGAGTGGTAGCCAGCGGAGCGGGCAGCGGAGCGGGGGGGGTTGCTCGCCGCACGCGGGCGTAGTCGAGGCACTCGCGCGCGAGCGCCTCGTAGTCGGAAGCGGAGCGGCACGAGCCGTCCAGCTGGCGCACCGGCACGCCGAAGCCGGCCGCCTCGCGCAGGCGCACGCTGTGGCAGATAGCGGTCTCGAACATGCCGGGGCCGAAGCGCGCGTGCATCGCGATCAGGACCTCGCGCGCAAAGCGCGTGCGCCGGTCGAACATCGTGGCGAGGACGCGCAGGTCGAGCGTCGCGCTAAGGTCGCGGCTCAGGGCTTCGAAGATCTCGCGTGCGCGCAGCGCGCCCTGCAGCGCGAAGGCGCCGGTCTCGACGACGAGCACCGTCGTGCTCGCGGCGCGCACCGCGTTGGCGCACAGCACGCCGTCGGCGCGCGGCGGACAGTCGAGGATCGCGTGGTCGTACCGGCCCTCGACGCCGCCGAGCACGCCGCCGAGCACGCGCTCGGGCATGATGCGGCGCTCGGCGCCCTCCTCGAACTCGACCAGCGTCGGACTCGAAGGCGCGAGGTGGAAGCCGCCGGACACCGCGCGTGTCACGGTCTCGATCGGCGCGCCGTCGCACAGCACCTCGGTCATCGAGGGGGTGCCGTCGATCGGTTGGCCGAGGCCCAGCGTCGCGTGGGCCTGGGGATCCAGATCGCACAGAAGCACACGCTTGCCGAGCGCAGCCAGCGCCGCGGCCAAGTTGATGGCGGTCGTGGTCTTCCCGCAGCCGCCCTTCTGGTTCGCCAGGGTCCAGACGTGCATGGAGATCCTTCGGCCAAGCCGAGGTCCACTCGGGTTATCCGAATTCACCTAGGGGGGTGCAAGCGAAATCGAATACGCCGTAGGGACCGCAAGTGGGGTGCGGACCGGGCGCGAGGCTCGCCTCCGCCGGCGAGTTGACGGGGCACGAAACGCGAAGTGCCGGCCGTTCAAGGGACATTGCAAATCCCATCGGCACCTCGCTGGAGGGCGACGGATTCGCCGGCGCAGACATCGCGACCAAAACCGTTCGGAAGCGGCCTCCGGGCGTCGGAGCGCCGGTTCGGCCGCCGGCGGACCTCTCGCCCCGCGTCGAAGGCGCCGCCCTCGCGGGCAGGATCCCTAGCGCAGCGCGCTGCGGGCGCGCTCGTAGAAGGCGCGCGCGCTGCGGGCGTGCTCGATCGGGTTCCACTCGGCCACGCCGGACAGCGCCACCGCCGCGGGGCTCGTCGGCGCGTGCAGGGTCACCGGCTGGCGCGCCTCGACGCTGCGCGGCACCGCTTCGTCCAGCGGCACCCACCCGATCCACTCCGGCGCGTGCCCCAGGAAGCGCTTCGACGCGTTGCGGAAGCGGTCCCAGGCCGCGTCGGCGGCCGCCTCGCGCGGGACCCGGTTCATCACCAGCCCGACGCGGATGTGCGGGTTGACCATATGCGCCCTCTTATAGAGGGCGTAGCTGTCGGAGAGCGCGGTCACCTCGTGGTTGGTGACCACCAGCAGCGTCGTGGTCGCCGCCAGGTGCGTCACCGTGGTGTAGCCGAGGCCGGCGCCGTGGTCGATCAGCACCAGGTCGAACTCCGCTTCCAGCGGCCGCAGCGCCCGGAACAGCCGGTCGAGCTCGCGCCGCGTCGGGTCGAGCAGAACGTGCCGCCCCACGCCGCCCGAAAGCAACTTCAAGCCGTTCGGGCCCTCGACGAGGGCCTCCGAGGCGCTCACCTGCCCCTCGAGCACGTGGCCAAGGTCGTACTGGGGCGCCAGGCCGAGCAACAGGTGCGCGTTCGCCAGGCCGGCGTCGAAGTCGACCAGCAGCACCCGCTCGCCCAGGGCGGCTCGCTGCACCGCCACGTTCGTCGCCACGATGCTCTTGCCCGTACCGCCCTTGCCGCTGGCGATGCATACCACGCGCGCCTCGGGGCGCTCGCGCTCGCTGAGCTCCTTATCCAGTCCGAGCAGGCGGCGATAGCGAGCGAACCTACCCAGCGAAAGACGGGGGGTATCAATCATTCCGGTGCGGCCGGGGGGGTCCCTTCGTAGAGCCGAATCGCCCATCCGTCAACGCTCCTCAGGCTTCTTTGGCCGCGGCGCGCGGTTCCGCGCGCGTGCGGCGGGCGGTAGGGTGCCCGCATGACCGCACGCCCGTCCCGGCGGGCGCCCCCGCTCGCGCCGCTCCTCGTCGGCCTGGCCCTCGCGGCACTGCTGATCGCGGCCCTGGAGCTGGGGCTGCGCCTCGCGGGCTACGGCCCCTCGCCGGGGGACTTCTACTTCGCGCGCCTCGGCGAGCGGATCCTCGAGCCGGAGATGTACGAGGGCCACCCGCGACGTTTCTTTACGTTGCGAGCCGACTACCGCCACTCGCCCGCGCACGCCGGCCCCAACGCGGTCGGCAGCTGGCCCTTCCGGGGCCGCCCGCTGGCGCCCGCGCCCGCGGATTTGTGGACCGTCGCCGTGCTGGGCGACAGCTGCGCGTATGGGCTGCCGCTGCCGGCCAACCAGGCGCTTCCGGCCCGGCTCGACCACCACCTGCGGGAGTCGGGAATCGAAGCGCTCGTCGCCAACCTGGGCGTGCCCGGCTACACGACGGTGCAGATCCGGGCGCTGCTCGACGAGGTGCTCGCCGAGCACGCGCCCGACGAGGTCGTGCTCTACCCCGCCGCGTGGAACGATCAGGCGCCGGCCTTGGGCCACGACGACGTCGAGCTGCGCGAGCGCGCGGAGAACCCGGGGCTGCTGCGGCGCTCGGCGCTGATCGCGCTGCTGCGCGGCGAGCCCGGACAGCCGGCGGAAGAGGGAACCGCCGCGCCGGCGCCTTCGGACGAGGAGCGCGAGCGCGGCACGCGCGTGCCCGAAGAGGCGGTCGAGGGCGAGCTCCGCGCGATGATCCACGCCTGCCGCGAGCGCGGCGTCGGCGTCGTGCTGATCGTGCCCCCCCACCCGCCGCGCACGCGCTCGAGCCACGCGCGCATGTTCCGCGACGCGGAGACCGTACGGCGCGTCGCGGGCGAGGAGGGCGTCGACGCGGTCGACCTGCAGCCGCTGCTCGACGAAGGGCTCGGCGAGGACGCCTTCTTCGCCGACCTGGTGCACCCGGCGCCGACCGGCGTCGATTTGTTGGCGGTCGAGGCGGCGGGGCTGCTGCTCGCGCGCGCGCCCGCGGCGCCGTCACACGCGGCGTTGGCGGTGCGTTCCTTCGAGCCGACCGAGGTGCCCGAGCTCGGCGACCTGGAGCTGAAGCTGCGACTCGACGGCTGGACGTCGGACGCCCCGCTGCCGGCGGTGACGGTCGCCGGCGCCCCGCTGCTCGATCTGCGCGCGCACGAGACCGACGGCGTGCGCGGGACGCTGCCGCACGTGGGGCCCGGGCCGTGCACGGTCGTCGTGCAGACCTCGACCGCGGTCGCGGTGGCGGCCGAGCCGCTGATCGTCCGCGCGCCGTCGATCGAGTGGCTCGCCGGCGAGCCGCCGCGGGTGCGCGTGCGCTCGCGCGCGGGCGACGCGGCGCGCGTGCTCGTCGCGCGCGAGCTGCGCGAGCACGCCAAGCACTCCTCGCGCGGCGGCTACCGGTTGGTCGACGAGGCGCTGCTCCCGCTGCACCTGACGATGGAGCTGGGCGCCGACGGCACCGGCGAGGCGACCGTGCGCAAGGCGCCGGCCGAACGCCCGCTGTATCTGCAGGCGTTGATCGTGCCGGCGGGCGAGCCCGAGGATTCGGACTTCGCGGTGTGGAGCGCGGTTACGACCGTGCCCTAGGGCGCCCTAGTTCGGCGCGGAACAGCACGCCCTCGGCGCCGCCCGAGAACGACACGCCCGGGAACCACAGACCGCGCCGCACCTCGCGGAAGCCGAAGGCGGCGTGCAGGTCGAGCGTGGCGCCGTTGTTCTCGTTCGCGAAGTAGAGCGCGGTTTCCGCGCGCTCGGCGATCCAGGCCAGGCGCGCGGCGGTCAGGCGCGCCCCCACGCCGCGCCGGCGCCAGGCGCGGCTCACGCAAACGCCGAGCAGGTACCAGCCCGCGGGCATGCTGTTCGCCGGCGCGTCGTCGGGCGGCTCCCAGAAGGTCGCGTAGCCGTAGCCGACGACCCTGCACGCGCCCTCGGCGACCAGGAAGGCCGAGCGGTCGGGCGCGCGCTCGACGCCCTCGCGCACACGCTCGGCCCAGCCGGCCCACTTGTCGACCGGACCGCCGTCGCGCTCGCTGCGGATCTCCGCCACCGCCCGCAGGTCGCGCGGCGCCGCGGGGCGCACCGCGAGGCCCTCCACCGGCTTCGCCCGGCCCGAGCTGCCGTCGGGCCGGTAGGCCGCGAACGCTGACTCGCCGCCGGGCACTTAGGTGCGCGGCTTCGCGAAGCCGAGCACCCGCTGCAGGTTCTCGTCGCTGCGCACGTGCCAGATCTGAGCGTCGACGTAGTAGTGCAGGAACGAGAAGCCCCAGATGCCGGCGGCCAGGATCTCGCCCACGTAGGTGTCGCGCGCGAAGCCGACCAGGTCGTAGACGTTGAAGGGGTAGTACTCGATCCCGATCGTGACCAGCGTGTACGCCACGCCGCACGCGACATAGGTGAGGAGCGACGCGTTGGCCTTGCCCGCCAGCCCGAACTCCGCCCCACGCGCGCCGTACTTCTCGCGGTTGAAGTGCCAGATCAGCGCGTGGTACTGGATGTTGTGGTACGAGGTGACGAGCGGGACGAAGGCGTAGGCCTCGAAGTTGCCCGCCGGCCCCGTCAGCGCCGCGTCGAGGCAGGCGAAGCAGACGAAGTAGTTCAGCGGCACCGACGCCGCCACGATCAACAGCACCGGCACGTTGAGCCCACGTCCCGTCACGACCTGGCGCACGAGATAGCCCGCGAAGACGACCTGCGCGGCCCAGAAGACCACCATGCAGGCGTCGCCGATGACGCCGGTGGTGGAGAGCACCTCTTCCAGCCCGACGCTGCGCCCCCACACCATCGCGAGGGGGATGCGCATGAACCAGGCCTCGGCCCGCACGAGCACGAGGAGCACCGGCGCCCACATCGAGACGAGCAGATACCACTTCAGGAACGTGAAGCCGCCCTTCTCGAACTCCTTGTGCTTCGCGCGGTAGAGCGCGACGAAGCCGAAGTGCTGCTTGATGACGTGCTGGAAGGCCCACAGCGCCGCCAGGAAGAAGAACAGCAGCACGAGGTCCTCGTAGCCCGTCGCGCGCTTGAGCAGCAACCCCGCCCCGACCATCGCCGGGCCGACGAGGAACCAGAGCAACGAGCGCTTCAGGACCGGCCCCCGCTCGCGCCACTCGGACGGGTCGAGGAACGTGCGGCTCATCGTGCCCCAGAAGTGCGGGCCGTGGAGCCCGAACACCCAGATCGCGATCAGCCCGGTGAGCGACAGGCGCCCGCTGCTCCAGAAGAAGAGCAACCCGTAGCTGACCAGCACGCTGCCGACGAGCAGCGTCAGATCCGCCCCCGGAGACAGCAGCCACCGGACGGGGAGCACGCGGCGCGGGGCCGCGGGGGCGGCCGTTTCGCTCACGCGCCGTCGCTCCGCGCGGGCGACAGCGGCCCGGTGGTGACGGCCAGCACCGCGACGACGTACATCGCCAGCGCCACCAGCGACACGGTGCGGAAGCCGCTCTCCATCGCCACGACGATACACAGAATCGAAGCGATGACGCTGGCGCCCCCGTTGGCGCCCGGGGCCCAGGG
The DNA here is from genome assembly GCA_039029355.1 of Planctomycetota bacterium. Classification (GTDB taxonomy): domain Bacteria; phylum Planctomycetota; class UBA1135; order UBA1135; genus JBCCGI01. The sequence continues at coordinate 6,439 of JBCCGI010000045.1, read as the reverse complement.
CACCAGGCTGGGCGCCAGGCGCTGCAGGCGCGCCAGGCCGATCGGGAACGGGATGCCCATCAGGAAGTTCAGCGGCGCCAGGACCGCCACGCAGCTCGCGATGCGGGCCGGCAGCGGCAGGTGCAGCAGCGCGCTGAGCAGCGGATCGAGCAGCAGCGTGTGCACCACGATCACCGCCGCCAGCACCGGGATGACGCGCCGCAGCCCGCGCGCCGGCGCGGCGTGGAAGCGGCGCGACCACAGGCTCCCGAGCCCCGCGAAGAACAGGAAGCACGAGAGCGTCACGGTGAGCGAGTAGGTCGGGTGCCCCAGGAACAGCACCAGCCGCTGGGCCGTGCTGATCTCGAGGAACATGAAGCCCGCACCCAGGCACAGGAAGTAGACCAGGTGGCGCCCGGCGTTCGACGTGTCGAGCCCGCTGCGCCGCAGGAACAGCAGCGGCACGATGACCAACAGCGCGGTCAACAGCGTCGTCTGCACCAGCAGCGTGCCGAGGATCTGCAGCCCGATCGGCCCGCCGGTGAGCTCGTTCCACTCGTCCGCCGCCTGGTCCTCGCCCCAAAGCGCCGACCAGTGGTGGAAGTTGAAGAAGAAGGGCGAGTCGTCGCCCACCGGGCGCACGTCCCAGGGGTACTCCGCGTAGAAGCCCTCCTCGGTGCCCGCGTCGATCGCGGCGCCGAGCTCGGTGAAGGGATTGCTGCCCTCCATCCCCGGGTAGTAGGCGATGCGGTAGTTCTCGACCAGGCCGGCCTGCGAGTACAGCGCGATCGCGTCGGCGGGGATCGGGTCGGGCGAGAAGACGCCGACCGTGAAGCGCACGATCTCGCCGCTGCGCTCGTGGAGCGCCTCGTGGTAGATCACGACGGCGTTCTGCGACGGCCGCTCGACGCCGCGCTCGCGCAGCTCGCTGAGCGCGATCGCGAACAGCCGCAGGCTCTCGCGCGGCGGGTCGTAGGCGAGCCGGATCACGCCGAGCGTACCGCCCGGCTTCAGGTGGTCGAAGTACTCGCCCAGCGCCTCGCGCGTGTAGAGATAGGACTCCGACAGCACGTACGCCCCGGCGTTGCCGGCGGTGTACGTGTCGGTGCCGGACAGCTCGATGACGTCGAACTTCTCGGTCAGGCGCCGCAGGGTGCTGCGGCCCTCACCGACGCGCACGGCCGCCGTCTGCACGTCGTCCGGGCCGTTCTCGATGCGGCGGTGGTAGACGTCGTTGTTGAGCTCGGCGAAGTCCTCGCCGACCATCCGGACGGTCTCGGAGTTGATCTCGATGCCGAGCACGCTCCGCGCGCCCTGGGCGAGGCCGTAGCGAATGTCGATGCCGCCGCCGACGCCGATCACCAGCGCCTCGGGTCGCTCGCCGCCCTCCTGCATCCGCAGCGAGTGCGGCAGGTAGGCCATCGTGTTCAGCCCGGCCGGCGGCTCGTACTGCCAGCTCTCGTCCGAGTGCATGATCGTGATCGCATCCCCGTCCTGATAGATGTGGATCGGGAAGGCGACCCCGTCCTGCTCGGGGATGCGGACCACGTCGAGCCGGCACAGCGGCGTCCAGCGCGAGTCGATCACCTCGGCGCCGGGCACGTTTTCGAGCACGTCCGTTTCGGCCTTGTTGCTGGCGACCTGAACCGCCAGCCACTCCGGAGCGCCCCAGAAGAGCACCGCCGCCGTGCCCAGCGCGCCGACGCTGGCCAGCCGCCAGAAGCCGCTCTCACGCGCGAGCATCAGCGCCCCGGCGACCGCGCCGAGCGAGGCGCAGAGCACGAGCAACCGCTCGCCGCCGAGCGGCGTGATTACCGCGATGAACAGCCAGGCCCCGAGCGCGCTGCCGACCAGGTTGACGAAGTACAGCCGGTGGACGTCGCGCGCGGACGACAGCGCGAGCGTGACGACCATGCCGCCGAAGAAGTACGGCAGCAGCAGGTAGCTGTAGAAGAGCGACAGCGCGATGTAGCTCCCCGCCGCCGTCATCTCCGCAGCGCGGTCCGCCGTCTGCGACAGCAGCAGGAAGCCCAGGATGGTGCTCGCGAAGAACAGGTGCCCCGAGATGCCCATCCGCCGCGCCACGTTGCCGCGCAGGAGCGACGACCGGACGGTGACGAGCGAGCCGGCCGCCGCGAAGCCGAGCAGCGTCATGGTCACCACCATGTAGGAATGGTGGTGCCACATCTGCACCGACAGGATGCGCGTCTGCAGGACCTGCAGCGCGAGCACCGCGGCCGAGATCAGGAACAGCCCGAGCGCGATCGGCCCGTTGGGGCCGGACGGCGTCGCCGGGTCGCTGGAGCTTTGGGGGGGGACGTCGCTCATGCGAGCGGCAAAGGATATCGGCAGGTCCTTTGGGGGGCGAGGGAGTACGTCAGGCGGCCAGGCTCAGGAGCTCCTGATCGATGGCGTCCACCCACTCCACGGCGCCCAGGAAGGCGGCCTTGATCTGCCCGCGGGTCAGATCGAGGCACAGGACCCGATCCCAGTCCCCGCGCTCGTAGGCCAAGGTCGAGCTCAGGACCTCGCCCAGATCGCCCCTCCGCTCGAGCAGGGCCTCGCGCAGCTCATCCGCAAAGGGCAGCCCGCGGAGGGCCGAGTCCATCGGGCAGTCCATCAGGGCGTCGAGCACCGAGAACAGCCCGACGGTGAAGGCGCGGTGGGGATCGACGCGCCCGTGGGCGACGGCCATCAGCTCGCACATCTTCCCCCGCAGCATCGAAGTCACGACCAGGTCGTGGGGCTTGTCGTCGACGCTGGCCATCAGGAAGAGGCTCGCCAGGTTCTTGACCTGCCGGAAGCCGAGGTAGACCAGCGTCTCGCGCACCGACTCGATCCGTCGCGGGAGCCCGAACGCCGCCGAGTTGATGTGCCGCAGCAGCTTGTAGCTGAGGGCCACGTCCTGGGCGACGATCTCGTGCACCGTGTCGAAGTCGCAGCCGGGGTCCTGGAGGTCGGCCAGGAGGCGCAGCAGGTTGATCCGGTTGGTGCGGACGCCGCGCTCGTGGATCACGTTGGGCCGCGACAGGAAGAAGCCCTGGAAGTAGTCGAAGCCCAGCTCGCGGCAGGCGTTGAACTGCTCCTGGGTCTCGATCTTCTCGGCCAGGAGCTTGGCGTCGTAGCGGGCCAGCGACTCCACCTGGACGCGGATCTGATCGGGGTCCAGGCTCAGGCAGTCGACCTTGACGATGTCCGCGAGCGAGAGCAGCGGCCGGTGGTGCCCGGTCGAGGCGTAGTCGTCGAGCGCGATCAGGTAGCCCGCCTGCTTGAGCCGCCGCAGCCCGCGGATGACGGCCGCGTCGGGCTGCACGTCCTCGAGCACCTCGAGCACGACCCGCTCGTGCGGCACCGGGAGCGGGTACTCGCCGACGATGAACCCGCGCGTGAGGTTCAGGAACGCCATGCGCTCCCCCACCACGCGGTCCAGGCCGATCTCCGTGAAGGCGTTCAGGATGACGAGCGAGGTGGCGCGGTCGCCCTCGGCGAAGTCGGCGTAGTCCAGGTCCCCGCTTCGGAAGAGCAGCTCGTACGCATAGACGTCGAGGTTGCGGCCGTAGATCGGCTGCCTTCCGACATAGAAATCCTGCATAAGATGAGGTGAACGCCTGGGCCCAGGGGATCCGGCCCGGATCGGTCGTTCGGCGGGATCGGCACGCGAGCTGTAGCTCGCAGCCACGAAACCGTTCGGCCCTGTCAGGTAGCGTGCTCCGGTCGGGAGCGCGGCCCGGCGGACCGAAAGCGCTTCCGGGTGGGCGGGGCGGCTCTTACGCTCGCCCCCATGCGCCCCACTCCGCTGCTCCTCCTCACGCTCGTCGCCGCCTGCGCCGCTCCCGCCGCGGGCCCCGGCGAGATGACCCCCGCCTCGCCCGTCCTCGAGCCCGCCGCAGCGCTGCCGCGCGGCGAGGAGCCGACGGTCAATTCCGCCGGGCTGGTGCTCTACAGCGCGGGCGGCGACCGGCTGCTGGCCGATCCCCGCGACGCCGGGCTGCGGCGGGCGGTGGGGCTGCTCGACGAGCGGCTCCTGGAGCTCGTCGAGGACCAGCCGATGGCGCCGCGCGTGCTGAGCCTGCTGGCGGCGCTGCTGGCCTCTCCGGCCTCGCTGACGCTCGACGCGACCGAGCCGGCCGCCGGCATGCCGCTGCGGCTGCAGCTCGACGTCGCGCCGGACGACGGAGCCTCTCCCGGCCGCACGCGGGCCGTGGCGGCCGAGCTGGCGCGGCTGCTGGCCGACCTGGGCGCCGACGGCGCCGAGACGCCGCTCGGGCCGCTGGAGCACGGGCTGGTCGGCGCCGGCGAGGAGGAGCGCATCTTCGTCGCCCTCGGCGGCATGGAGCCCGGCCCGCTGGGCCTCGGCTCCATGGACCTGCCGGTCGGTGTCGAGCCGCTGCTCGCCGTCCAGCTGGACCTGCCGCGGCTGTCGTCCGCGGTCGAGATGCTCCTGGGCGGCCTCGGGCCGGACGCCGAAGAGACCTACGCCCAGCTCGCCGCCTTCGGCCTGCTGGGCCCGGACGCGATGCGCGTGCGCTTCGCCTGGGGCGTCGAGGAAGGCGTGGCCCACTTCGCGACCCGCACCGGGGGCTATCGCCAGGCGATGGAGCGCTCGGGCTGGCTCGAGCCGGCGCCGCTGGAGCCCTCGGACCTCGGCCTGATCCCCTCCGACGCCGTGTCGGCCGCGCTCCAGCAGAGCGCGCCCTCGGGCCTGATCGACTGGATCACCATGCTCGCCCCCGAGGACGGCGGCGACCCGCTCGAGCTGATCCAGGCCCTCACCGGCATCCACCTCGAGCGCGACCTGGTCGACCACCTGGGCTCGACGCTCGGCTGGTACACCGCGGACTCCACCGGTGGCGGCGGGATGCTGTCGCTGGTGCTCTTCCTGGAGGTCCGCGACGAGGAGGGGCTGCGCGGCACGGTCGACTACCTCCTGGGCACGCTGGACGACCTCGCCGCCTCGCAGTGGCAGGGGCGCGTCGAGTCGCGCGACTGGCTGCACGGCGACGCCCGCTGCACCACGGTGACCTTCCCAGGCTGGCCGATCCCGCTCGAGCCCTCGCTGGCCGTCGCCGACGGCTTCCTGTTCGTCACGCTGAGCCCGCAGGCGCTCGCCGCCGCGCTCGACCAGCGCGCCTCGCGCGGCCCGGGGCTCGCGGCCAACCGGCGCTTCCTCGCCGGCGCCCGCGGCTCGCTCGACGACCTGAGCTCGGTGGCCTTCACGGACACCGCGCGCCGGGCGGGCGAAGGCTATCCCTTCGCGACGCTGCTCACCGCGGCCCTGGCCAACGGGGTGCGCTCGCCGGAGGAGCCGGGGCGCGACCCGGGCCTGGTACTGCCGACCTACTCCGAGCTCATCGACGACGCGCGCCCGACGGTCGCGCTCGCGCGTATCGAGGGCGACGACCTGGTCGCGATCGGCACCGGCGACGGGTCGATGACGGTCCAGCTGGCGGCGCTGTGCGGCAGCCCGCTGCTGCAGGCGATCGGAGCCGGCGCGGCGATCGCGGTGCCGATGGGGCTCTTCTGGATCACGCCGATGATGCAGATGACCGCCGAGCCCGCCTTCGAGCTCGAGGAGCTCAGCCCCGAGGAGGAGGCGGAGGAGCTCCGGCGCCTCCTCGAGCAGGCCGAAGAGGATCGCTGACGATCCGCTGCTCGCCGAAGACCTGCCCGTCGAAGCGGAAGGAAGCCGCTTCGCGGTCGACGCCCGCCTCCACCGCGACGATCAGGTAGGACCAGCCCGCCAGCGCCGCGGCCGCGTCGCGCGCCGAGGGACGAGCCGGATGGTCGGGATGCGAGTGCCAGACGCCGATCACGTCGAGCCCTTCGGCGCGCGCCTCGCGCTGGGTCGCGAGGTGCGCAGCCGGGTCGACCTCGAAGCGGTCGAGCGCGCCGGGCGGCGCCAGGTTGGGCGTCGAAACGACGCGGCGCACCTCGACGGCAACGGCGGCCCCGGGCCATGGCCCCACCAGCAGACCGCATCCCTCCGCCGGGTAGGCCTGCTGCGCCCAGCGACGAACGTCGGCCAATGCGCGAGCGGGCAGCACGAGGGAAGGAACTTCCATGCGGGACAGCTTGCCCGCTCCACGGCTCAACGCTGTGGGCTTAAAAAAGCGGAGACCTACCGGGGCGGGGTCCGCGGTTGGTCTCCGTCACTGAAGGGAAGTACCCTCAGTCCCCGCGCCTCCTGAGTAGCGGATCGGATCGGGAGGGGGCCGACATCCGATCTCGCCGGCTGCGGGTTATGCGCGTTTGGACGGAGCGTCCCGCGCCTGGGTTCCTGGATTTGAAGAATCCTTATCGGATCCGCCGCCGTCGGGCCGGCGGAGCGCTTCGCGGCCGTCGGGGCAGCGCGCCGGGGAGCGGCTAGCTGTCCTGTCCAAGTACGTTGTTCACCCGAATCTCCCCGGGATCATGGGGGCTGAACCACCAGTCCCAGACCCCGAGGAGATCGAGTGAAGCT
>JBCCGI010000044.1:0-65790 GCA_039029355.1 Planctomycetota bacterium | reverse complement strand
GTCTCCTGCACCAGGTCGTCCGCGGACGCGTCGTCGCGCACGAGCCGCACCGCCAGGGCGCGCAGCCAGCCCGCGTGGGCCAGCAGCTCTTCGGGTCGCGGGGTCATCGAGGGGGAGAATGCAGCGGCCCCTCGAGTGTTGCAGGAATCGGCGAAAACGGGTCAGGGCCCGAGCAACCCCACCATCGCCGCCCCCATCGCGAGCCCCACGTCCATGTAGGTCTTCGCGTTGCCCCCGTAGTGCCCGTTGGCGGTGCCGCCGTGGCAGAGGGGGTGCGCGTACACCGAGGCCACGTTGCCCGCGAAGCGCGGGTACTTGCCCGCCTCGCCGTCGACCGCGAGCTGGCCGCGCAGGACCCAGCCCTCGTTGCCCTCGGCGTCCTTCGGGACGTGGCCGAGCGTGGCGCAGACGAACCTCGCCTCGGGCGCCTCGAAGTCGGCGCGCAGCTGGTCGATCAGGCGCACCAGGTTCTGCTCGTAGCGCTCGGCGTGCGCGGCGTTGCCGCAGTCCTTCGCCCCCTGCCACCAGAAGAAGCCGGCGACCTCGTAGCCGCCGGCGCCGGGGAAGTAGGTCCTGAGCTCCGCGAGCACCGTCTTGGCGTTGGCGACGTCGTCGTCGTACTGCTTGCCGGCGTACCAGGCGATGGGCTCGGGCTCGCTGCCCTCGTCCCAGACGTCGGGGCTGTCCTTGTAGCCGGCGTAGACCTTGCCGTCGCGGGTGAAGCGCTCGCTGCCCGGCGGCAGCAGGTCCCAGCCGAGGCTGCGGTTGCCGATGCAGCTCTTGAGGATCAGGACCGGCGCGTCGAGGCGGTCGCCGAGCCTGTGGCCGATGCCGAGCTCGGGGCCGATCTTCGCGCCGGAGACCTTCATCCACTCGTTGTGGAAGACCTTCATCGCGCCGCGCTGCGCCATGACGCGCACGTTGCGGACATCGCGGCGCTCGGTCCAAGCGCCGGCCTCGTCGACGAGGAACGGGTAGAGCCCCTCCTCCTCGACCGCGTGCACCAGACTGCCGGGCTGGTCGGCAGCGCCGACCTTGCCGAAGCCCAGCATGTTGGACTGGCCGAGCAGCACGAAGACCTGGACCTTGCCGCCGGCGCCCGCGGGCGGCACCTGGTCGTGCGCGGGGCTGTTCGCGCGCTGCTGCTGCGGAGCGGCGACGAGGAGACAGGACAGGATCGATACGAGCCTCAGAAGCATGGGCGGACCTCCGTCGCGGACAGCTTAAAACGAAACTCCGCGAGCGCCCAGCGCCCGCGGAGTCTGAACCGCCGCCCGCGTCGATCCGCGGAGGCCGCAGGTCCCTTGGCTCAGTGCGTGCCTTCGGTGCCGCTCCAGCTGAAGAGCGCGTCGTCGACCGGGTACTTGCTCGGGTCCTTCACGAAGCGGTCGCGCGCCGAGCGGCTGAAGAAGTGCAGCGTCTTCCCGTCGTGCTCGGCGCTCGGGTCCTGGGACGAGACCACGCGGTCGCGGTACACGGGGCAGTAGACCTGCTCCAGCTTGCGCGCCGGGAGCTCGGCGTCCTTCAGCTGGGGCAGCACCGCGACGTCGAGGTAGGCCTCGGGCTCGCGGTTCCAGCGCTTCTCGCAGGAGTCGCAGCAGACCAGCACCTCGACGCCGTTGAAGCTGACGACGTTGCTGTCCTCGTAGACGAAGTCGGACCGCATGACCGGGCAGCGCTCCTGCTTGCCCGAGGAAGCGGGTTGGGCCTGCGCGTGCTCCTCGACGGCCGCCGAGGCCTCAACGACCGGCAGAGCCGTAGCGCCGCGGATCTCGATCAGCTCGACGCTCTTGCGGTTGCCCTCCATCGAGGCGCCGCCGAGCACCGCCAGGGTGCGCTCGTCGATCGGGACCATGCGGTGCACGAAGCGGGAGTGCTCGAGCTCGCCGAGCACGTCCCAGGCCGTGCCGTCCGCGCTCATGCGGTAGAGCTTGCCGTCGGCCGGGCTCGCCCAGAGGTCCCCCCCGAAGCTGCAGATGGCCGGCGTGAAGCCGTTCATGCGGCCCCCGGGCAGCTCCGGCCCGTGCGACCACTCGAGCGTGTTCAGGTCGAGGACGTCGACGAAGCGCTCGACGTCGCCGTCCTGGGTCAGGCCGCCCACGACGTACAGCTTGTCGCCGACGACGCTGCAGCCGAGCGCGCGCCGTTCGAACGGCTGCTGGACCGTGCGCCACTCGGCGTCGGGCTGGTTCAGGTCGAGCATCAGCGTGGTGTCCGACCAGACGGGCTGCTCGCCCTCGCCCCGCATCTCCCAGCCGCCGGTCACGATCAGCGTGTCGTTCCACACCACCGCGTCGAAGGACGAGCGCGGCGCGGGCAGCTCGGTGAAGGACTCCCACTCGCCGTTCTCCGGCCGGTAGACCGAGCACGAGCCGACCGAGCGCATGTCGTGCTTCTCGCCCGGGGCGTTCCGCGGGCGGGCGCCGCCGACGCGGTAGAGAGCGCCGCGGTGCGCGACGAGCCCCATCCCCTGCACGTGCACGTCGGAGTCGAGCTCCTCCCAGTCGTTGGCGCCGAAGCGGCTCGGCCCCCAGCGGAAGAAGCGGCCCGAGGTCGTCTCGGTGCTGTACCTGTGCGTGATCCCGGCGTGCCCGCCGTAGACGTAGAGGTAGCCGTCGCTGAACGCGGCGCCGTGGCTCGAGACGGCCAGCGGGTACTCCGGGCCCCAGTCCGAGCGGATCGGCGACGGCGCCGGAACGCGGAAGGTCAGGGTCGTGTAGTGGTTCTCGGGGATCTCGGCCGAGGGGTCCTCGGACGAGTGCTTGACGCGGACGCCGAGGAGCCCGGGCTTGGGGCTCGCCAGGGTGAAGGTGCCGTCCTCACCCGTCGTCGCCTTCTCGGGCGGAGCGTCCAGGTGCGAGACGACGACTTCGGCCCCCGCCAGGGGCTGGCCGCGCCAGAAGGCGTGCACGACGAGGTCGCCGTTCGCCGCCTTCTGCGGGACGACGTCGAGGGGCAGGTGCTCCTTCGTGTCGGTCGACTTCCACGAATCGCTGCCGTAGTGCGGCCCGGACTTGAAGTGGTACTTCAGGGCGAAGCGCGAGCCGCCGCGCTCCATCTCGCCCAGGTCGCGGCTGCCGAAGACGATGCCTTCGCCGAGCTCGACGCTGCCGACCAGGGCGGCCTCGCCCTGCTCGAGCTCGACCGCGGTCGGCTCGCCGGAGGAGCCGAGCAGCATCAGCTCGACGCCCTCGAGGTAGGACAGCAGCTCCGGATCGCCGGGCTCGGGCGCCTCTCCGAAGTAGACCTGAATCGACGGGGCGTCCGACGACGTCCCCCCGGTGACCACCCACACGAAGTGGGCGAATGCGTGCTGCGACAGTGCGGCGATCAACAGCGCGCACAGGGAGGCTCGAACGTGAACTCGCGACATGGACGTCTCCTTGACCTGCCCAGGTGCACCCTGCCCCTGGACCCGAACCGATCTCCCCGCGCGCGGGCCAGCATTGCCTGGTTCGAACCTTGCGTCGGCCACCGGGACGTTAGTCTGGGGCACAGGTTCGCTTTCGGCGAGCGCCGCCGCGCGCGGACGCAGGACATGATCGGGTCCCGCGAGCCCAAAAGTCTAGCACGGCGTAACTGCGACTGAGTCTCAATTTCTTCTAGACGCCGGCGAGCGGCGGCCCCTCGGTCGCGTCCGGTCCCGCAGCGGGCCGGCGGGGCGCTCCCTGCGGGCGCGCGGCCTCCGCCTCGGGTACGGTCTGGGCTTCCCGTGACGACGAGCCCCGGAGGAGCGACTTGACCGAGCCCATCCCCTTCCGCCTGCGAGGCGCCGCCCTGCTCGCCGCGGCGGCCTGGACCAACCTGGCCTGCGCCACGTCGGAGCCGGCGGACGCGACCGCGAGCGCGGCCAGCGGGTCGTACGACGACCTGGTCGCGCTCTTCGAGGACTGGCGCGCCTTCGAGCGGCCGCCGCTGCTGGACGGGGCGCCGGACTACACCGCGCGCCGGATGGCCGCGGCGCACGCGGAGCTCCCCGGCTTCTTCGACCGCCTGCACGCCCTGGCGCCGGACTCCTGGTCGGTCGAGCAGCGGATCGACTGGCACCTGGTGCGCGCGGAGCTGAACGGCTTCGACTTCAACTGCCGCGTGCTGCGCCCGTGGGAGCGCGATCCGGCCTTCTACCAGACGGTGTGGACGTACCAGAGCGACGTCCCCGCGCACGAGGGGCCGACGAACCACGCGCTGCTCGAGCTGTGGACGTACACCTTCCCGCTGACCGCCGGAGAAGAGGCGCGCCTCGCCGCCGAGCTCGGCGTCATCCCGCCCCTGCTCGCCCAGGCCCGGGGGAACCTGACCGGCGACGCCGGCGACCTGTTCCGGGCGGGGATCGAGACCCTGCGGCAGCAGGTCGAGAGCCTCGAGCAGCTCGCCGCGCGCGTCGACGGCGACGCGTCGGAGGAGCTGAGCGCGGCCCTCGGCGCGGCACTGCGGGCGACGCGCGACTTCATGCGGTGGGCGGAGGCCGAGGCGCCCTCGCGCACCGGCCCCTCGGGCGTGGGCCGCGAGAACTACACCTGGTACCTGCAGAACGTGCACCTCGTGCCGCTGACGTGGGAGGACGAAGTCCGCCTCCTGGAACGCGAGCTGGCCCGCGCCTGGTCCTCGCTGAAGCTCGAGGAGCAGCGCAACCGCCACCTCCCCGAGCTGGTCGCGGCCGCGAGCCCCGAGGAGTACGACGCCCGCGCCGACGCCGCCGCCAGCCGGCTGATGGCGTTCCTCGACGAGCGCGGGATCCTGCCGGTCAAGCCGAACATGGAGCCGGCGCTGCGCGAGCACCTGGGGCGCTTCGTCCCCGAGCCCGAGCGCAACTTCTTCTGGATCGGCGCGCACTACGACCCGACGCCGCTCTACACGCACTTCTACCACTGGTGGGATCTGGCGCAGATACGCGACGAGCCCCACGCGAGCCCGATCCGGCGCGGGCCCCTGCTCTACAACATCTTCGACAGCCGCGCCGAGGGCACGGCGACGGGGGTGGAGGAGATGTTCCTGCACGCGGGCCTCTACGACGAGCAGCCACGCTCGCGGGAGATCGTTTGGATCCTCCTGGCGCAGCGTGCGGCGCGCGGGCTCGGCTCGCTCTACGCCCACGCGAACGAGATGACGATGGCCGAGGCCGGCACCGTCCACGTCGCGTGGACGCCGCGCGGCTGGATGAACACCGAGCCCGAGCTGCTGCGCTTCGAGCAGCACCTGTACCTGCGCCAGCCGGGGTACGGCACGAGCTACATCACCGGCAAGTTCCTGCTGGAGCAGCTCCTCGCCAGCTGCGCGCAGCAGGCCGACGAGCGCGGCGAGGACTTCGTGCTGCGCGACTTCTTCGCCGAGCTCAACGCGGCGGGCGTCATCCCGCTGTCGCTGATCCGCTGGCAGATGACCGGGTTGGACGACCAGATCCGTGAGCTGACCGACGCATGAGCCACTTCGTTCGCTGCCTCCTCGTGGCCGCCCTCGCCCTGGGCTGCGCCTCCTCGCGCGAATCGTCGAGCGCGGGCCGGCGGGAAGACGCGCTGACGCTCGAGCGCATGCTCGCCCAGCCGGCGCCGGCCGGCACCGCGCCGGCCGCGCCCGCCTGGTCGCCCGACGGCCGCCGGCTGGCGTTCCTGTGGAACGACGCCGGCCTCCCGCGGCGCGAGGTGTGGCTGGTCGACGCCGACGGCGGCGGGCTGCGGCGGCTGACGGTCGGAGCGGAGGACGCGGCCGGCGTCCACGAGCTGGCCTGGATGCCCGCCTCGGATGCGCTGGTGTACCTGCGCGGCGGCGAGCTGTGGCGCGCGGATCTCGGCGGCGGGTCGGTGGCCCTCGCCTCGGGCGGTCCGCGTCGCTCGCGGCTGGCCGTGTCGCCGGACGGGCGTCACCTGTCGTTCCTGCAGGCGGGCGACCTGTGGCTGGTCGACGCCGCCACCGGCGCGGCGCAACGCGCCACGCAGGTCGGCGTCGCGCCGCTCTCGAAGGTGCCGCTGGGGCGCTACCGGCGGCCCGACGTCGAGATCGGCCCGTACATCTGGGGCGGTCCGGCCTACGCCTGGTCGCCGGACGGCCGCACGATCGCCGTGCACCACGTGGACCGGCGCCATCTGCCCGCCGTGCCCTTCCCGCACTACCTGGGCGAGGAGACCGACCCCAACCCCGTCCGCCGCGGCTATCCGGGCGACGCCAACGAGGCGCGACGCGTCGGGCTGTACTCGCTCGACACGGGCGAGCTCAGCCTGCTCGACCTGCCCGCCCCCACCGAGGTGCGCGTGGTCGACTTCTCCTGGTCGCCGGACGGCCGGCTCCTCGTGGACCGCGAGTCCGACACGGCGGTCGAGCGCTGGCTGCACGTCCTGGACGCCGGCACCGGCGAGCTGCGCCAGCTGTGGCACGACCGCCGCGAGTCGCGCATCTACACCTCGATCGGCTCGGCCTGGCATGCGGACGGCGAGGGCGTGCTCTTCGTCAGCGACCGCGGGGATCGGTACGGCCTGTGGCTCCTGGCGCCGGGTTCGGACGAGCCGCGGCTGCTCACCCCGCCGGCGTACGACGTGACGGCCGGGCCGTTTGTCGCGCGCGGCGGAGCCGTCTACTACCAGGCGAACCAGCCGAGCGCCTACGAGCGGCACGTCTATCGGCTGTCCGCCGGCGGCGGGCCGCCGACGCGCGTCACGCGCCTGCCCGGGCAGCACGCGCCCACGCCGTCGCCCGACGGATCGCGGGTGGCGCTGCTCCACAGCTCCGACACGACGCCGACCGAGCTACGGCTGGTGTCCGGCGACGGCGCGGCGGGCGAGGAGCGCATCACCGCCTCGCCGCCCGCGGAGTTCGCGGACCGCGAATGGGCCCGCGCGCGCTACGCCTCGTTCCCCAGCCGCATCGACGGCTACACGATCCACGCGCGCATCCTCGAGCCGCGCGAGCTCGAGCCGGGCCGTCGCTATCCGGTGGTCTTCGGGCCGGTGTACTCCAACACCGTGCGCAACCGCTGGGCGGGGCGCTGGGCGCTGATCCAGCAGCTGCTCGTCGACCGCGGCTATGTCGTCGTGCAGGTCGACGTCCGCGGCAGCACGGGCTACGGCCGCGCCTTCCGCGAGGAGTTCCTCGTGGACTTCGCGGGCAGGGACCTGGACGACCTCGAGAGCGCGGTGGACTACGTCAAGACCCTGCCCCACGTCGATCCCGACCGCCTTGGGATCTGGGGCAGCAGCTACGGCGGGACGCTGACGCTCTACTCGCTGCTCAAGAAGCCGGGGCTGTTCCGGGCCGGGGTCGCCTGCGCTTCGGCCGTGGACCCGCACTTCTTCGGCGGGGACGACGTGGCCATCGTCCGCCGCCCCGAGACCCACCCCGAGGCCTTCCTCCGCGGCGCCGCGCAGTACGCGGGCAACCTGGAGGACCACCTCCTGCTCATCCACGGCATGCAGGACCAGGTCGTGCCCTTCAAGACGGTGGTCGACCTCGCCGAGGAGCTGATGCTGGCCGGGAAGGACTTCGACTTCGCCTTCGCCCCCGCCGGCACCCACGGGTGGTCCGGGCCGCCGCACTATGCGCGCTACCTCTTCGGCAAGCTGATCGCGCACTTCGACCGGCATCTGGGCGGGTCCTGAGGCGGGGCGGGGCCGCTCGCCGCGGTGCCGCGTCCGGGAAACGGCACCGGACCTGGGACGCGCGGCGGAGCGCGCCGGCTGCTCCGGCGCGCCCTGATCTCGAGGTAGCGGTTTCCCCCACAGTTTTCTCGGAGCCGAGACGAGAAGGACGAGTCCCCCCCTGGTCCAATGCCCACCCCCTCGGACACCGACCACAGGTTCCCGGTCTGGCCCTGCCTCGCCGTGGTGGGCTTGACGCTCACCATGATGGCGGTGCTGGCACTCGAGACGCGCCATTCGCTCGCCACGATCCAGAGCTTCGAGGAGCGCGAGCTCGCCATCGAGCGCGTCTGCGGGCGCATCCTGCACCTCGACGAGGTGCTCACCATGTCCGCGCGCATGGGCGCGGAGACCGGCGACGGCCACTGGGAGCAGCGCTACTACGTGCACGTCCCCCAGCTCGACGACGCGATCGCGCTGGCCACGCGGCTGGCGCCCGACGCGTCGGAGGCCGAGGGCAGCCGTCAGACCGACGCCGCGAACCAGCGCTTGGTCGCGCTCGAGGAGCAGGCCTTCGAGCTGGTCCGCCAGGGCTCCGCAGCCGAGGCGCGCGCGCTGCTCAACGGGACGGAGTACTCCGAGAACAAGCGCATCTACTCCGACGGCATGCGCAGGACGCTCTCGTCGATGCGCTCGCGGGTCGCGCGGCTCCAGCGCGACTGCAGGAGGCGGGCGCAGGCGAGCCTCCTCGCGCTGCTCGCCGGCCTCCCGCTGCTCGGGCTCCTTTGGTTCGCTCTCGCGCGGACCCTGCGGACGCACGTGCGCTTCCGGACCGAGAACGAGGAGAGCCTGCGCCGGAACGCGCAGGAGCTCGAGCAGAGCAACCGCAAGGTCAAGGAAGCGCACCGCGCCAAGGGCGACTTCCTGGCGCGGATGAGCCACGAGATCCGCACGCCCATGAACGGCGTGCTCGGCATGTCCGAGCTGCTCGAAGACACCGAGCTGAGCTCCGACCAGGCGGGCTTGGTCGCCACGATCCGCGGCTCGGGCCAGGCGCTGCTCGCGGTCATTGACGACATCCTGGACTACTCCAAGATCGAGGCCGGCAAGCTGCGGGTCCACCCGCTCTCGTTCGATCCGCTGCGCGTCTCCCGCGAGGCGCTCACGGTCGTCGAGGCCAGCGCGGCCAGCCGCGGACTCACCCTGCGCCACCACCGGGAGGGAGCCCCGTTCCAGGTCCTCGCGGACGAGGGCCGGCTGCGCCAGATCCTGCTGAACCTGATCGGCAACGCCGTCAAGTTCACCGAGGAGGGGGCCGTCGAGGTCTTCCTCCGCGCCGAGTCCGGCGAGGGGGTGTTGGAAGTGCGCGACACGGGCATCGGGATCGCGCCCGAGCTGCTCGAGAACATCTTCGGCGACTTCGAGCAGGTCGAGCAGGCCTCGCACTCGCACAAGGGCACGGGCCTCGGCCTCGCGATCAGCCGCGAGCTGGCGCGGCTCATGAACGGCGAGATCACGGTCACGAGCGAGGTGGGACGGGGAAGCGCCTTCACCGTCCGGCTCCCCCTCGCGATCTCCAGCGTCGAGGGCGCGGAGCCCGCCGACGACATCCCCGCGGCGCTCCCCTCCCGAAGCTGGCGCGTCCTGGTCGTGGACGACCACGCGGTCAACCAGCTGCTCGCGCAGCGCATGTGCGAGAAGCTGGGTTGTTCGGCCACCGTCACGGCCGATGGACTCGAGTGCCTCGAGGCGCTGCGCTCGGAGAGCTTCGACGTAGTCCTGATGGACTGCCACATGCCCAACATGGACGGGCTCGAAGCGACGCGCAGGATCCGGAGCACGCCGGACCGGCACCAGGACATTCCGATCATCGCGATGACCGCGAGCGCCTTCCCCGGCGATATCGAGGCCTGCGAAGCCGCAGGGATGAGCGACTTCCTCAGCAAGCCGTTCAGCTCGAAGGAGCTCGCGGCGGTGCTCGCACGCTCGTCCGCCCAACAGGCGGCGATCGCGCAGGAGCGTTCGAAGGCCTCCTAGGCGATCGAGACCGCGGGCTACGCGGGCTTCGTTCGTGACCCGGGGGCAGAGGTGCGCCGCACCGGAGCCGGCGCGCGGGTGTGCGCGTTCGCGATCATCTTTGAGGTCGTTCCCGGCGGGCATGCCGCCGAAGGCCCGCCCTTCATCATGCGCGTCTCGCCGTCGAAGTCGCTGCGGAAGGCCGGCACGTTGGCGTCGCCCCAAGTCGCCACGCAGTCCTCCCGCTCAGGGTCGCAGCCGAAACGAAACAAGGCCGGCAGCCTCGCGGCTCCCGGCCTCGTGTGGGTGGACCGATGTCGGTTCGATCCACTCGCGATCGAAGCGACCTGACTAGCAGCAGCAGTCAGTCTTGCAGCACTCGCAGGTCTTCTCCTCGCAGCAGCGCTTGGTCTTGCAGTCGCATGAGCACTTCTTGCCGGACATCGGAAAGCTCCTTGTGGATGGGTTTGGGGCTAGCCCTCGATCTGATCCGCCAGCGATCTCAGCCGCTTGGCGACTTCGGCCCGATTCAGTGAGTACATTCGCTCTCGACCCCGCTTCTCCATCTTGACGATCCCCTCCTGGGCCAGGACCTTCAGATGGCGTGACGCGACCGAGGAGTCCACGCTGCAGCACTTGCACAGGCACATGGCGTTCTGAGGCTTCTTGCACTCGCAGAGCTCGTAGACCAGCGACAGGCGGTTGTACTCGCCCAGGGCCTTCAACAGATCCGCCAGCTCCTGTTGGTCGAACGCGCTCATGCACCGACTATTGCCCATTTGCGCAAATATGTCAACAGCAAGAGCGCCGGAGGTCCCAAACCGCCCCTCAGGCGTGCGCGGCGCGCGCTGTGGAACGCCCGCGCCCTGTGCAGTCGCCGGGGTCGAAGGGCTCTGCCCGTCCTCCGGACAGCCCGCCCCCCCACGACTCGCCCTTGCCAAACCCCACCACATTATTGAGACTGAATCTCAACTAAGGGCCCGATCCGAATGCACCGCGACGCCTACGGCATGACGTCCGCCCCCCACCGCCTCAGCCAAGTCCACCATGTTCCACGCCGCTCCGATCCTCGCTCCGATCCTCGCTTCGCTCGTCTCTCTCACGCCCGCGGTGCCATCGCAGCCTGAGACGGAGATCATCGTCTACTCCGCCCGTCACTACGACTCGGACAAGCTCATCTACGACGCCTTCGAAAAGGAGAGCGGCATCCGGGTCAAGCTAGCCGAGGACAAGGGCAACGCGATCCTGGCCCGCCTCAAGGACAGGAACGCGCCCGGCGACGTCTTCGTGACCGTCGACGCCGGCAACCTCTGGGCCGCCGACGAGGCCGGGCTCTTCCAATCGGTGGACTCCGAGGTCCTGGAGAAGCGCATCCCCGCGCACCTGCGCCAGGCCGAGGGCCGGTGGTTCGGACTCTCGATGCGAGCGCGCTGCATCTTCTACGACCGCGAGAAGGTCAAGCCCGAAGAGCTCTCCACGTACGAGGCGCTGGCCGACCCGAAGTGGAAGGGTCGTGTCCTGATCCGCTCCTCCTCCAACGTGTACAACCAGTCACTCGTCGGGTCGCTGATCGCCCACCACGGCGAGGAGAAGGCCGAGAGCTGGGCGCGCGGCCTGGTCGCCAACATGGCCCGCAAGCCCCAGGGCGGCGACACGGATCAGATCCGCGCCGTCGCGGCCGGCGAGGGCGACGTCGCGGTGGGCAACAGCTACTACTACGCGCGGCTGCTCAAGTCCGACTCCCCCGAGGACAAGGACGTGGTCAGCAAGGTCGGCATCTTCTTCCCCAACCAAGAGGACCGCGGTACGCACGTCAACATCAGTGGCGCCGGCGTGCTCAAGGTCAGCAAGAACCGCGAGGCCGCCCAGCGCTTCATCGAGTTCCTCGCGAGCGACGAGGCCCAGGCGATCTTCGCCGGCGGAAACAACGAGTTCCCCGTGGTTGCCACGGTCGAGGCCGATCCGGTGCTGAAGCCGTGGCTGGAGAACCGCTTCGACAAGACGATCTCCGTCGAGGACTTCGGCCGGCGGACCGGCGAGGCCCTGCGCTTGATGGACCGCGTCGGCTGGCGCTGATCCGAACGGCGACGACCGCGTAGGAGCACGACCGACGGCTCTCCCCTCCGCAGCAAGACCCTCCGGGTGGCCGACGCCCTGGGCGGCCCTGGCGCTCGTCCTGGCGGGCGTCGTGGCGCTACCGGTGCTTGTGGTGCTAGCGCGAGTTACCGCCGAGTCCGAAGGCGTGTGGGAGCACCTCGTCGAGACCGTCCTCGCGGACTATCTGCTCAACACGCTGGGCCTGCTCGTCGGCGTCTTGGTGGGGACCACCGTGATCGGCGTCGCTGCGGCGTGGATCGTGACCATGTACACGTTCCCGGGTCGGCGCGTCCTCTCCTGGATGCTCCTCCTGCCGCTGGCCATGCCGACGTACCTGATGGCGTACACGTACACCGACCTCCTGCAGTTCAGCGGTCCGGTGCAGACGTGGCTGCGAGAGAGCTGCGGGTGGAGCCGGGGGGACTACTGGTTCCCCGAGATCCGCTCGCTCGGCGGAGCGGTCGCGACGTTCTCGCTCGTGCTCTACCCCTACGTCTACATGCTCGCGCGAGTCGCCTTCCTCGAGCAGTCGCAGTGCGTACTGGAGGTCAGCCGCACGCTCGGCCGTGGGCCGTGGCGCTCGTTCTTCTCGGTGGCGCTGCCCTTGGCCCGGCCGGGGATCGCGGCGGGTGCGTCGCTGGCCCTGATGGAGACCCTGGCCGAGTACGGCGCCGTCGACTACTTCGCGGTCGACACGTTCACCACCGGCATCTATCGCACCTGGACCGCGCTGGCCTCGCCTGAGGCCGCCTCACAGCTCGCGGCGGTGCTGGTGCTCTTCGTGCTCGTGCTCCTGTCCCTCGAGCGCCTCGGGCGCGGGAAGGCGCGCTACGATCCGACGACGAACCGCCACCGCGCGGCGCGCTCGCCGAGACTTGCGGGATGGCGCGGCGCCGCGGCCGCAACGGCCTGCGCCGTTCCGGTGATCGGCGGCTTCGGGCTGCCGGCGGCGGTGCTCTTCAGGCTGGCTCGCGGAGCCGACCACACCTTGGGGTCGAACGACGTCCTCACGCTGGTGCGCAACACGCTCACGCTGGCGTTGGTGACGGCGGCGCTGGTGGCGCTCCTCGGCCTGATCCTCGCCTACGGCGCGCGCATCGATCGCGGTCGGTGGGTGCGGTTCGGCGCGCGCATCGTCTCACTGGGGTACGCCGTGCCCGGCTCCGTCGTCGCCGTCGGAGTACTCGTCACCTTGAGCGGGCTCACGCGCCTGACGGGGCTCTTCGCGGGGGGCACCATCGCCGCGCTCGTCTACGCCTACTCCGTGCGCTTCAGCGCGGTGTCCGTCCAGACGCTCGAGGCGGGCCTCCAGAAAGTGGCCCCGACGATGGACGAGGCCGCGCGGACCCTGGGCGCTACGCCTGGTGGCGTGCTGCGCAGGATCCACGCGCCGCTCTTGCGCGGCAGCATCCTGACCGCCTCGCTGCTGGTGTTCGTCGACGTGATGAAGGAGCTTCCCGCGACGATGATCATGCGGCCCTTTGACTTCGATACCCTCGCGGTCCGCGTGCACCACTACGCCTCGGACGAACGCCTGGCCCAATCCGCCTTCCCCGCTCTGCTGATCGTCGCGGTCGGCCTCGGGCCGGTGATCCTCCTGAGCCGCGCCATCGACCGCGCGCGGACCGGCGATCAGCTCGCGCCATGAGCGTGCTGCGGCTCCAGAACGTCGTGCACGCGTACGGCGGAGCCCCGACCATCCGCGGGGTCGACCTGCAGGTGGAGGCCGGTGAGATCGTCTGTCTTGTGGGGCCGTCGGGCTGCGGCAAGACGACGCTCCTTCGGCTGGCGGCGGGCCTCGAACGACTTGCGAGCGGCGTGATCGAAGTCGCCGGTGCCGTCGTCGCCGACCAACGGGTCCACCAGCCTCCCGAGGCTCGCGACGTCGGTCTTGTCTTCCAGGACTACGCCCTCTTCCCACACCTCGACGTGGCGTCCAACGTGGCCTTCGGCCTGACGCATCTGCCGGTCGCCGCGCGCAGCGCCCGCGTCGACGAGACCCTGCGTCTGGTGGGCCTCTCATCGTTCGGCCGGCGCTTCCCGAGCAGCCTCTCCGGCGGGGAGCAGCAGCGCGTCGCCCTGGCACGGGCGCTTGCCCCGCGCCCCAAGGCACTGCTCATGGACGAGCCCTTCTCGGGCCTCGACGCGGCGACGCGCTACCGCGTGCGCGAGGAGACGCGCGCGATTCTGCGCTCGAACGGCACGGCCACGCTGCTCGTGACCCACGACGGCGAAGAGGCCATGCAGCTGGGCAACCGCATCGCCTTGATGCGCAAGGGGGAGCTCGTCCAGGACGGCTCGGGCGAGGAGCTCTACTTCCGCCCGGTCGACGCGTTCGCGGCCTCGTTCTTCGGCGAGGTCAACCGGCTGCGTGCCTCCGTTGCCGGCGCAGAGGTCCCGACACCGCTCGGTCCTCTCCCGGCGAACGGCCTGGCGGACGGCACCGAGGCCGTGGTTCTCCTCCGCCACGAAGCCCTCGAGCTCTGCGCGCAGGGTCCGCCCGCAACGGACGCGCGTGTCGATGAGACGCGCATCCTCGGCGGCCACCGGCTCACGACGGTGACCCTTGCGGACGACACGGGGATCACGTCGCGTCTTCAGGTGCGTCACGACGTCGCGCAGCGCGTCGAGCCCGGCGCACGCGTGGGCCTGCGCCTTCGCCCCGATCTGGCCCACGTGTTCCGCGCCGACCTCGAGGACCCTCGGCGGGCGGACTAGTGGCGTGATGTGGGTCGCTCTCGGAGGTCCCCTCCGGACGGCTCGCGGCGCGGGGTCCACGACGAGCGACCGGTCCGAGCTCCGCGGGCGGCAGAGCGGTCAGCGAGGCGGAATCGTCGCAAGGACCTTCTGAGCCCGCGCCGCGATCCGTGCGCGCTTGCGCTTCCAGTCATCGCCGGCCTCCCCCTTGGCTCGGTCGGTCAGGAACGCTGCCTCGGGATGCTCCCCCTCGGCGATCCCCAGCCCTTTCGCACTTGCGGCGGTCCACGCCCGGGCGAACTCGGCAAAGGTCGGCGCCACTCCGGCGGTCCAGAACTCTCGTGCGAGGATGCGCGCGACGGCGCCGTTCCGGAAGGCGCCGTCCGTGAGACGCCGCAGGAGCGCCAACATCTCCGGGTTCTTCTTGTCGTAGCAACCGTAGTAGAGCCGGTCCGTCGGACGCGGCTTCGCGGGCAATCCGTTGAGCTCCACGACGGCAGCGCCGAACACCGTGGCCGCTGGAACCCGCCCGGTCTTCAGGTAGCTCCGCACCCGACCGAGCACGACCGACTTGCGGTCCGTGTCCTTCGTGCGCCGCCGCTCTCCCGACTCGGTCTCGATGTAGATCGCCGTCGGAATCCCATGCTCCCGACAGAAGGCGCGCATCTCGCCTAGATTGAGATAGTTGAGATCGTCGAGCAGCTCCTGCTGCGCGCGCTTGTCCAGGTGTCCGATCAGGTTCGGCATCGCTTCATGCCAGCTTGGAACGACAGCAGAGGCAAACCGTCGCCCTCGATGTGTTCGACATGGCACCCACCCGTGCCGCGCCCGGCGGTTTGCGGAGCCGGCCGAAGCGGGGTACCTCGACGTGTACCCCGCCGCTACGAAGCCGCGGGATGCGCGGCTTCGTTGGTGTCCGAACGGCGGAGGTCCGCCGCACCCGCGCCTACGCGCGGGTGTACACGTGCGTCATCATCTTGAACTCGTTCCCGTCGGGCATCTCCATGAACATCTCGAAGACGCGCTCGTCGGGGCTCTTGTGGAGCTCGGTCGTCCGGTAGTTGGCCTCCATCTTCGACATGCAGTCGAAGGCGCGCCCCTTCATCACGAGCGTGTCGCCCTCGAAGTTGCCGCGGAACTGGAAGTAGGTCGGCGACATGGTGTCGATCCAGGTCGACACGTACTCCTTCTGCTCGGGGTCGTAGCCGAGCGTGGCCCGCCCCTGGAAGGGCTGCCCCATGAAGTCGGACTCGTAGACGCTGTGCGTCCAGAAGCTGCCGAACATCTCGATGGTCTCCTTGGCCTCGACCTCCATCGGGGGCGTGGACGGATCGGGGTCCATGTAGAAGGTGCTGTGCACCTTCCAGACGCCGGCGTGCTCGCGCAGCTGGTTGTGCTCGGCGGTCGGCTGGGGGAACTCCATTTCCTGGGACATCGGCGACTCCTTGTCGGGCGGGTGGTGGGTGAGGAAGAACGGCTCGACACTGTAGTGTCCCCCCGCGGGTTCCGCCCGCCTCCGCGCGTCGATCCGACGCAGGGTTTTCGAGAGGCGGGCGCTGTCGTTCGCTCGAAGCGATCGGAGGCGGCCGCGGGGCAGCGCCAGGCGGTCGAACGTCCGTCTGATGTCCGCCCTTGCCCGAGCCAAGCCTCCCCCGGACCATCGGAGACGCGATGACCCAAGACGACGTTCACCGGCGTGCGAGATCCCCGCTCTACCGCGACTTCTTCTCCCAGGCCGAGATCGACGCGCAGTACGACGTACCGCGCAGCGTCGAGGATCCGGCCCCCTACCGAGCGCTCCTCGCATCGAAGAGCGCCCAGGCGCGGGGCCTGGGGAGCGCACGCCTCGGGCTGCGCTTCGGGCCGACCGAGGCGGAGTACCTCGACGTGTACCCCGCCGGCGCCGACGCGCCCGCTCTGCTGTTTGTCCACGGGGGCTACTGGCGCGCGTCGAGCGCGCGCGAGCACGCCTACGCTGCGCTCGGCCCGCTGACGCGGGGCGTCACGGTCGTCATCACCAACTACGCCCTGTGTCCGGACGTCGACATCGCCGAGATCACGCGCCAAAGCCGCGCCGCCGCGGCCTGGGTCTGGAGCCACGCCCAGGAGCTCGGCATCGACCGCGCGCGCATCTTCGCGGCGGGGCATTCGGCGGGCGCACAGCAGGTCGCCATGATGTTGGGCGAGACTCCATCGCGCGCGGCCGAGCTCCCTCCCAGCGTCCTGCAGGGTGGCGTTGGCATCAGCGGCATCTACGACCTGCGCCCCCTGCGCCACAGCTTCCTGCAGCCCGCCCTTCGGCTGACCGAGGACTCGGCCGCGCGCCAGAGTCCCCTGCTCCACCTGCCGTCGCGCTCGGCGCCGCTGCTCGTGACCGTCGGGAGCGAGGAGTCCGACGAGTTCCAACGCCAGTCCCGCGACTACGCCGCGGCCCGGGCGGGCGCCGAGCTGCCCGGGAGCTTCTCCATCCAGGGCGGCCGGAATCACTACACGATCGCCGCCGATCTAGCCGACCCCGAGAGCTCCCTCTGTGCGGAGCTGTTCGCCTGGATGGGCCTGGCCTAGCGCGGCGCGACACCGCCGCGCCGATGCCCCCTCAACCGCCGCCCTCCGCGGCCTCGGCGTCGCGCCAGAGCGCGGTCGACGGGTAGAACTGGCTCCACGCGAACCAGAACGCCGAGTGCGACGGGACAGGCTCGCCGGCTCCGTCCACCGCGGTGAGCCCGCCCCCCCGCCGCGCGAGCGAGACGCCGCCGCGGGCGACGCGGTCGCCGCGCGCGAGGGCGGCGAGAGCCTCCTCGGCGTGGAAGGCGATCGCCTCGCCGTCGAAGAGGACTCCGACCACGCGCTCCTGAACGGCGAGCCGGGGATCGACTCCGCCGACTGGGAAGATCGGCCCGTCGTCGTCCCGCCCCCCCAGCGGGTTGCGCTCGTACTGCCGCCCGATGCCGCCGTCTTCGCGCAGGATCGTCGTCTCGGGATGCGCGGCCTTCCACTCGCCCCACGACGTGGTCACGACGGAGACCTGCGGCAGCCGTACGCCGCGCTCGCGCAGCGGCCCGGAGACGGCCTCGCCGGTGAAGGTGTTGAAGAGCGATCCCGTCCGCAGGTCGTACATCACCTTGTTCGAGCGCGACAGGAGCCCGGACGTGCGCAGAACGGGCATCTCGACCCCCGCGGGCATCCGGTCGACCAGGAAGACCTGCGCCGAGGCGCAGAGCGTGCAGTACGGCATCGCGAACCGCCGGCCGCCGAGGGTGTCGAGCACCATCTCGTGGGTCTCCATCTGGTGCTTCGGGTAGGCGCGCCACTCCCCACCGATCGAGACGCCGAAGACGGGCTCGTCGTCCCCGTACCAGCCGCCCCCCGCCGCGTCGGTGACCCGCGGGTCGTCGAGCGCCGGAATGCAGCCCCGCGGACAGCCGTCGGTCTCGCCGAGGGGGCGGTCGTCGATGAACACGCCTCCCCAGGTCACCAGCCGCCAGTCGAGGGTCGCCTCCTCGTCCGCGAACAGCGGCGTCCAGGCGGGCTCGAGCGCCGTGTAGATCCGCGCCTTGCGGCCGACGTAGCCCGGCATCGCCGGCGTGTCCCACGCCATCAGGAAGTCGATCGCCGTCTTCCACCCCGCGATCCAACCCTCGACCGGCAGCTCGACGCCGGTCGCCGCCTCGAACCCCGCGACGAGCGCATCGGAGACCTCCCCCGTGCGCCCGAACCGGAGCACGTCCAGGAAGATCCAGCCGACGCGCGGGTCCCCGTGCTGGGCGACGCCTTCGACCTGCTCCGGCGTCAGGTCGCCGGCCTCGAAGCCCACCACGAGCGCGTCGAGCGCCGCGACCAGCTCGGGCGACGGCTCTCCTTCGGGGACCTCGGGAGCGGGCGGGATCGCGTAGCCCTCGCTCGTGCGCGCGACAGCGGCGGTGGCGTCCTGATCGGAGAAGACGGGGTGCAGAGCGAACAGGGTGAGGAGGAGCAGCATCGCTTGGGAGGGTCGTCGGAGTACGCGGTGGCCTGTGCGGGTACGTAGCTCGATCGCGGGTGGGACCGAGCCCCGCCGCCGGAGCCTCGTGCCGTCCGTGGCATCCGCTGCCCGGAGGACGGCCAATCGAGGCCAGGCACCGGGGATGCGCTCCCGCTGCCGAGGTTCTGAGGTGGAGCCGCCCCAGCTCGAAGCCTCCGGCTCGCGCCGCGACCGCGGAGGCGTCAACGTCCGGACAACGGCACCGACCGACCCGACGCCCTAAGGCCCGCGAGACGCGCTTCGAGTCGCTCGACCACGTCCGGCCGCTCGGCGTACACGTTCGTCGCCTCTCCGGGGTCCGCCTCGAGGTCATAGAGCTGGCCGGCCGGCGCGTCCTCCGGTGGCGCCCAGCGCGAGAAGCCGCCGGAGCCGCGGCCGAGAATCAGCTTCCAGCGCCCGACGCGCAGCGCGAAGACACCCTGCCCGGAGTGATGGACGAGGTGGTCGCGCGCCGCGGCCGCACCCTCGGTCAGCGTGGCGAGCTGGTCGAAGCTGTCCTCGCCCGCGTCGTCCGGCAGCTCGTGCCCGACCAGGGTGGCGAGCGTCCGGTAGAGATCGGTGTGCACGAACGGCGCGTCGCTGACCGCGCCGGCGGGCACGCGCCCCGGCCAACGCACGAGCAACGGCACGCGGTGCCCGCCCTCCCAGGCGTCGGACTTCAGGCCGCGCCACGGCCGCGAAGGGTCGTGGCCGAACCTCGCGCGCACCGCGCCGACCGGACCGCTCATCCCCGTGCCGTCACGCTGCGGAGAGCCGTTGTCCGAGGTGAAGACGACCAGCGTGTTCCCGCTCGCGCCGGCGCGCTCCAGGGCCGCGAGCACCTCCCCCACGAGCCAGTCGACCTCGCACACGAAGTCGCCGTAGGCGCCGGCCTCCGACCGCCCCGCGAAGTGCGGCGAGGGCGCGATCGGCGTGTGCGGCGCGGTCAGCGGCAGGTAGAGGAAGAACGGCGCCGCGCCGCCTTCGCCGGCGTGCGCTTCGATCCAGCTCGCGGCGCGCTGCGCCAGCGTCGGCATCACCAGCGACAGGTCCCACCCCGGAGCGGCCGGCCCCGGATGGCCGAACATCCCCTCGGGCTTGGAGGCCGTCGGCCGCGTGAGCACGCGCTCGTCCTCGAGGAACGCGTAGGGCGGGAAGTTGGGCACGTCGTCGCCGAAGTAGTGGTCGAAGCCGTGGGCCAGCGGACCGCCGGCGATCGCGCGGTCCCAGTTCACGCGCTCGCCGATCTCGGCGCGCCGCGCCGCTTCCCAGGTGTGCCCGTCGAGCTCCGCGGTGACGCGGCTCTCGTCGTCGAGGGGCCAATCCCACCCCAGGTGCCACTTGCCGATGCAGGCGGTGCGATACCCCTCGGCGCGCAGGAGCTCGGGCAGCGTCAAGCGCTCCTCCTCGATCAGCGGCGGGTCCCACGGCCAGAGCACGCTCTTCGTCAGGGCCGTCCGCCACGCGTAGCGACCGGTCAGGATCCCGTAGCGCGTCGGCGTGCAGACGCTGGACGGCGAGTGCGCGTCCGTCAGCCGCAGTCCTTCCGCCGCGAGGCGGTCGAGGTGCGGCGTCGGGATCTTGGACTCGTCGTTGAAGCAGCCGACGTCGCCGTAGCCGAGGTCGTCGGCGAGGATCAGGACGACGTTGGGGGGCTCGGCGCTCTCCCGCTGGAGCGCCGGGGCGGGAAGCAGAGCGAGCGCGAAGGGAGCGGCGATGGAGAGCATCGGACGCCATCCTGACGGACCCGGGTCTGCGGTTCCACGCGGCGGCCCGGCCCCGGAGCGCGCAGCTCTCTGCGCTCCCGATCGTGATCGCAGCTTGACTTGCACCGTGCAAGCCCTACACTTGCACTTCGCAAGTCACAAAGTCCTCCGAACACGACCCTGACCCGACATGCGTCGCTCCCTCCTCCTCGCCACCGGCGGCCTGCTCGGGCTCGTCGGCCTGTTCGTCCCGAGCTGCACCATCGCGACGCCGTTCGCAGGTCCGGGTTACGCCAGGCGCACCGGCGTGCAGCTCCAAACGCCCCGGGACACGGTCGTGCTCGCCCTGACGAGCGCCGTGCTGGACCGCGCCGAGCGCGCTCCCTTCGACCGGGCCATCGGCGAGGTCGCCGACGCCATGCCCGCGGTCGACGGCCTGGTCGGGTTCTCGTTCCGCAAGCAGCTCTTCGGCCGGCGCGCCTGGACGATGTCGGTCTGGGAGGACGACGCCGCGCTGGATGCGTTCCTGCGCTCCGACGTCCACTCGAGCGCCATGCGCGCAGGTGGACCGGCGACGGTCGAGTTCCGGTTCTACTCCGCGCCGATCCCGGCCAGCGAGGTCCCCCTCCCCTGGAGCCGGGCGCTCGCGCTCTTGAGCGAGCACGGGAGCGAGTACTAGGCCTCGCCCGCGTGCGCTAGGCTGACGACGCCATGGGCTCCGACCGTCGTTCCCCCTGCCCCGTGTCGTGTACGCTCGACCTGATCGGCGACCGCTGGACGCTACTCGTCGTCCGCGACCTCCACCTCGGCAAGGCGACCTTCAAGGAGTTCCTCGCCTCGCCCGAGGGCATCGCGACCAACATCCTGACGCAGCGGCTAGGCCGCCTCGTCGACGCCGGCCTGGTCAAGAAGAGGCCGACGCCCGAGCACTCCGGTCGCTTCACGTACACGCTGACCGCAAAGGGCCGCTCGCTGCTGCCCCTACTCGAGCAGATCCGCGACTGGGGCCTGGAGCACCTGAAGGGCACCCGAGCACTGCTGGGGTAGCGCTACGCCTCGGAGAGCCGCGCCAGCCCGCGCCGGGACATGCGCCCCAGGATCCAGAGCACCGCGCAGGTCGCCACCACGCCGAGCGCCAGGAGGCGCCGGTCGCCGCCCTGCGACAGGTCGAGCTCGGTCAGGCTCGACCCGATCCAGACGACGGCCACGACGCGCGGCGCGATGCCGACCAGGGTCGCGCTCAGGAAGGGCAGCAGCCGCAGGCCGGTCGTGGACATCAGGAGGTTGGTCGCGGCGAACGGCAGGACCGGCGAGAGGCGGATCAGGGCCAGGAGGGCGAAGGTGCGCCGCACCGAGCCGCGGTCGAGCTCGCGGTGCACCGCCTCGGCGCGCGGGTGATGGGCGAGCGCCTCCACGAACCGCCCGCGCAGGAAGTGCCGCAGGGTCAAGAAGCCGAGCGCGGCGGCGAGCAGCGTCCCGAGGAGCGCCATCGCGCTCCCGCCCACCACGCCGAAGGCCATCCCGGCCAGGAGCGAGGAGGCGTGCGTCGGCGACAGGGACAACCCGGCGAGGAGCGCGGTGAGCACCAGGAAGAGCGGCCCGCGGAACGGCGAGGCGAGGAACCCGTCCAGCCACAGCGGCACCGTCGCCGCCAGGACGATGGAGCCGACCAGCGGGCCGACGCCCGTGAAGAGCGCGACGGGGCCGACGGCGCCGAAGCGCACGAGGATCTCACGGATGGATTTCACGGACACACCGAAGCGTCGAGTGTCGGCTGCACCGGGCTCCCGGGCAACCTCCTGGCCCTCCCCGACCTCGCACCGTTCAAGCCCCGGCGGCTCACGCTTGAGCTCCCCTCGTGAGCGGCGACAATGCCGCGCCCATCCCCCCCAACCGCCGCCCCCCACCCGACCTTGAACGAAACGATCGCCCCCGAGCTCAACGTCTCCGTCCGCCTGCTCGCCGACCTCAAGCTCGACAACGACTACCTGCGCACCGGCACCGACGTCAGCGCGCTCAAGAAGAGCATCGAGAGCGTCGGGCTGATCCATCCGGTCACGATCAACCAGGACAACGAGCTCCTGGCCGGCGCCCGCCGGGTCCAGGCCGCCAGGGAGCTGGGCTGGGTCGAGATCCCCGTGCACGTCGTCGAGCGCGAGGCGCTGGTCCAGGAGCTGATCTCGATCGACGAGAACCTGGTGCGCGCTCCGCTCAGCACGCTCGAGCTGGAGCAGTGCCTGAACCGCGGACGCGAGCTCTACGAGCAGCTGCACCCGGCGGCGAACAAGGTCGACATCTCCACCGACGACCTCTCCAAGGAAGAGAAGCTGGAGCGCAAGGCGCGGGAGGAGGAGGACGAGGACTCCTTCGCCGCCGTCACGGCCGGGAAGACCGGCCTCTCGAAGTCCGCCATCCGGGGAGCGATCAAGCGCGACGCCCTCGCCTCCCCCGCCGTGAAGCGCGCCCGCGGCGCCGGCGAGCTGAACGCCACGCAGACCAACGAGATCATCAAGCTGGAGTCCGACACCCAGGAGCGCGTCCTGCCGCTCGTCGCCGACAAGTCCGCCAAGGACACGCGCCGCATCGTGGCCGCGGCCAAGTCCGGCGGCATCGACGCCGCGATCGAGGAGAGCGAGCAGGTGGTCCCGATGCCGATGGAGTACCTGCGGATGCTCTCGCCGGTGAAGCGCGTCAACCGCCTCATGGGCGACATCCTGGAGGAGCAGCTGAAGTACGAGGGGCCGGAGCAGGGCAAGATCAACGACGAGCTGCTGGCGCTGAAGGAGAAGCTGGTGCAGTACTTCCGGATGATGGGCGTCGAGGACCGCTGAGCGTCCCCGGCCGGCCCGCCGATCAAGCAGGCTGCAGCCCCAAGCCCCAAGCCCCAAGCCCCAAGCACCGAGCACCGAGCACGGGCGCGAGCGCCGAGCGCGATGCCCCGCCCGCCAGGCTCACCTCCCGCTCGCTTCAAGGGCCTCCGGCCTCGGACTCGGATTCGGACTCGCTCGGCGCGTCCAGAAGGCCGCCAAGCCACTCCTGCCCCCGATACCGGTCCCAGCTATCGCACCCGATCGTGACGACCGGTCCGTCGAGGCCCTCCCGCGCAGCGACACGTAGGGCCGCGGCGATGTTGGTCCCCGCGGACCCGCCGATCAGCAACCCCTCGTCGCGGATGCAGCGCCGTGCTGTCTCAAAGCTCTCTTCGTCGGGGATCCGGACGACCTCGTCGATCACGCCGCGGTGGAGGTTGTCCGGCGGCCTGCTGCTGCCGATCCCCTCGACGAGGTAGTCGGCCGACGTCCCTACGGTGCCGCTCTCGATCCAGTCCGCGAGCCCGGATCCGATCGGGTCGGCGAGCACGACTCGCGCGCCGGGGCACTCGGCCTTCAGGCGGCGACCGACGCCCGAGACCGTACCGCCGGTCCCCGCTCCCGCGACGAACGCCCCGACCCGTCCCCCGGTCTGCTCGAGGATCTCCGTCGCGGTCTCGCGCTCGTGGACCGAGACGTTGGCCGGATTGCGGAACTGGTCGGCGAGGAACCAGCCGTTCTCGCGCGCCATGCGCTCGGCGACGTTCCGGAAGTTCTTCGGATCGGTCGGCGGAGCGTCCGGCGTCATGATCAACCGGACCCCGAGGAGGCGGAGCGCGCGCCGCTTCTCGACCGCCATCTTCTCCGACATGACGCACACGACCCGGTAGCCCCGCGCGGCGCCGACCAGCGCGAGGCCGATGCCGGTGTTGCCGGCGGTGGCCTCGATGATCGTCGCGCCCTGCTCGCCGGCTCGCAGGACGCCACGCTCTTCGGCGTCGTCCACGATCGCCCTGGCGACGCGGTCCTTGACGCTTCCGCCTGGGTTCAGGTGCTCACACTTGACGAGGACCGGGACGCGGCAGTGCTGCTCGCCCGCCAGGCGTCGCAGGGCCACGAGCGGTGTGCCGCCGATCCGGTCGAGGATGTCACGGGGGGCGGGGGGCGGTGTGTGCATGGCGGGTGGGAGTCCGGGAGGGCAGCTGGAGGCGAGAACGCGAGGCGCGATCCTCAGCCCTCCGGACGGAGATGTCCACGCGCGGAGGCTGCGCGGCATCCACGGCTCCCCGAGAGACCGCCCTGCCGGCGAGCGGCTCCACCCGGCGGCGAGGATCCTCTCCGCCGCGGGCGACCCGGCGCCGCCGCCCAGTCCCGAACGAGGGGGGTCGCCGCTGTCTGCCGCCGAAGAAGCGGCCCGCGGCCCCCCGCCCTCGAACCACCCAGCGCCGAATTATCGTTTTTCAATATTATTGCTTTTCAATAAGACCCGGAGGCCTTATTGTTTTTCGATATCGCCAGAACCGGGAGCCGGCAAGCGCCCGCCCCGCCTAGCGACCCGCCATCCAAGACGCCTGCCGGGCCGGCGACGCCGCCGGCTCCCCCCCACACGGAAAGGACTCCCATGACCCGACAAACCAACGACCCGCTGCTGACCGCGGCCAACGTCCTGCTGGTCGTCTTCGAGGTGATCTTGATCTTCTCGATGGTGATGGTCGCGATCGGTCTGGGGGCCGTCCTGACGGTTCAGCGCGGCGAGATCGTCGCGGAAATCGCCGCCGAAGGCCGGGCCGCGTGGACCTACTGGGGAGTCGTCGCCGGGATCGCCGCCACGATCGGGGTCCTCTACCTCTCGCTGCGCTTCACCCGCGAGCTGAAGAAGATCGTCGCGTCGGTCAAGAGCGGCGACCCGTTCATCGAAGACAACGCAGCGCGGCTGGCCCGCATGGGCTGGCTGGCGCTGGCGATCCAGGGGATCACGCTCCTGATCGGATTCGCGGCCGCGGGGATGGGCGCGCTGACCGAGGGCTTCTCCGTCGACGGTGACGGCGACGTCAGCATCTCCGGAGAGGGCATCGTGCTGGTGCTGACCCTGTTCATCCTCGCGCGCATCTTCCGCATGGGGACCACGATGCGCGAAGAGCTGCAGGGGACCGTCTAGTGCCGATCCTCGTGAAGCTCGACGAGCGCCTCCACGAGCGCGACATGACGCTGACCGAGCTGGCCGACCGCGTCGGCATCACGCTCGCCAACCTGTCGATCCTGAAGACCGGCAAGGCCAAGGCGGTGCGCTTCTCGACGCTCGAAGCCATCTGCCGCGAGCTGGACTGTCAGCCGGGGGACCTGCTGGGGTACGACCCCGCCCCGTGACGCCTTGCTCTGGTCCCGCGGTCGATACGGCGAGGCGATGGAGAGACTTTTGAGCTCTGCCGGCTCGGGCCGGAGGCCGCCCCGCCTACTCGCGCTGCCGGTCGATCATCTCGAACGGCCGGAAGACCTGGTCGAAGTCCTCCCAGTACGCGCCCCAGGCGAGGATCGACACGTCGTGCCACACCCCGTTCCAAAGCGCGACGAACGGTCCGGACAACGCGCCGCCGAGGAAGACGAACGGCGCGGTCACCTCCCACCCGCCGCTGTCCATGTGGAAGCGCGTGAGGTCCACGCCTCCGGTGACGGGGCTGACGGCGGTCCCGGCGACCGTGGCGCAGCCGGGGGCCAGCGGCGCCAGGGCGAGCACGAGGGCGAGCAGCGAGCGAGACAGGGGCTTCGAGTTGGGTTGCACGTCGGGTCCTCCTCGGGCTACTGCAGCGTCAGCTGCGTGGCCGACAGCTGGAAGGTCACGTCGTCGAGGCGCAGGGCCAGGTCGAACACGGCGCTCTGGCCCGACGCGGGCCACAGCGCATCCGCGGCGGGAAGCGGGAAGTCGCAGCGGATCTCGGATCCGTCCTCCGTCAGGGTCGCCGTCGCCTCGCGCGTCGTCCCGCTGCCGCCGGACGTGGGCGTGAGCCTCAGCTCCAGCGATCGACCGAGCACATCGGTCTTGAGGTTGCGCTGCTGGTCCGCCGCGAGCGTGAAGCGGATCAGCACCTGGCCGCTCGCCGGCTTCGTGAGGCTCGCCTGCGCCAGCGTGAACGAGGCCTCGTCCGGGACCGTGAACTCGACCTTCGCGCCGCTCGGGCTAGCGACGGTGAGCGCCTTGTCCCCGACCTTCACGCTGGGAGCCTTCTTGCCCACCGTCGCCGCGGCGAGGGCTGCGTCCTGTCCGAGCGGCACGAGCAGCCCGAAGGTGTGCGCCTCTCCCTTGCTTCCGAGGAGGTCGAGGACGAGCGTCGGCCCGTAGCCGGGGAAGTCCACCGTCACCGAGCCGCCACGGTTCCAGCCGGGGTAGTTCTCGTCCAGGTCCTTGGCGGCGGCATCCAGCTGGAACAGCTTGAGGCGCTCCTTTCCGTCCGGCGTGCGCAGCCCGCGCGCGGTCCGCCCGCGGAACGGCAGCTCCACCGAGTCGCTCAGGAGCGTGAGGCCCGCGTCGGACTGCTGCTGGTCGAACTTCAGCTTGACCGCGTTCGTGCCCTTGTACACCGGAACGACGATCCGACCGGCCTTGCCCTCGTCGTCTCCGACGTACACGAGCTGCGCGGTGCGGGGCGTCGCCTTGGCCTCCTTCACGAGTTTCTTCCGAGCGTCCACGAGCGCCTGCTTCGGCACCTCCATCCGATACTTGCCGCTCTTGGCCTCTAGCCTGACGAGCGGCAGGACCACGTCGGTATCCGCGAGCTCGAGGATCAGGTCTCCGGCGGCGACGGTGGAGAAGAGGCCCGGATAGGCCACGTCGAAGATCGGCACCGCGGACTCCTCCAGCTCGAGCACGATGCCGCGCTCACCGGGCAGGCTGCCCGCGCGCGTGAACTCGGTCGCGAGCTCCCCGTTGCTGCCCGCGGCGGGCGCCAGGAACGCGCGCTCCTTCTTGCCGGGGAACAGCGCGAGCTTGGGTCGCTCCTTGGGCGTGACCCGCGTGCCGGTCGTCTGGTCGGCGCGGTCGAAGCGCAGGAGCTGCAGGTCGACCAGTCGGCGCGCGCCCGCACCGTTCGGCCAGTCGGCGCCCGCTGCCTGCACCGTCAGGACCTTCCCTTCGGAGTCCCAGCCGACCTTGTTCCCCGAGAGCTCTCCCTTCGCGGAGTTCTTCGGGTCGAACAGCTCCAGCTTCACGCTGTGGAAGGCCTTGGGCTTCGCGAACGCAAACAGGATGCGCTCCTTCGAGCCGGCCTCCAGGAACGACGTCCGCAGCGTCGCCTCGCTGCTTCCCTTCGGGGGCGAGGAGGTCGGCCCAGGGTCGTAGCGGATGGCCACGGCCTCCTCGACGCGGTCGACCCCGAAGGTCGTCACCACCGTGAGGTCCTGGGGGATGGCCGTGTCGGCCTGCGGGTCCTCGGGACGCACGTCCGGGTAGTCGAGCCGGTCG
This sequence comes from Planctomycetota bacterium, assembly GCA_039029355.1. Classification (GTDB taxonomy): domain Bacteria; phylum Planctomycetota; class UBA1135; order UBA1135; genus JBCCGI01. The sequence continues at coordinate 38,443 of JBCCGI010000044.1, read as the reverse complement.
AACTTGGCGAGGAGCCCGGACATGTCGGCCAGGACCTCGACCGAGGTCGCCTTCTGATCCCCCACGAACACCTGCGGGTTGCGCCAGAGCTGGTCGCCAAGGACGAGGAGCGACTGCTCCCCAGGGGCCAGGAGCCTGCGCCGCTCCGAGCGCCCCGGACTGTCGACCTCGGGCCCCGGACGCCGCTGGAGTCCGCCGCGCGAGGACTGGCTCAGCAGGCTCGACTCCGAGAGGAGCGCCAGCATGACCCGGTCCATGATGTCGGCCGGCTGGGGCAGGCGGATCCCGATCTTCCCGTTCGCGAACTGATCCGACTCGGGCCAGACGAGCTCGCCCGGGACCTTGCCCCCGCGCGAGTGGATCCACTTGGCGTCCGCCTTGACGAACACCTTGTCCACCCAGCCGGGAACGATGATCGCCGCGTCGACCTTGTACCGCGCGTGTGCGTGCAGGAACTCGGCCTCTCCGTCGCGTAGCGAGAACTTGGGGCCGAGCACCCAGCCGAGCCGGCTCCCGCCGCGCGAGAAGCCCACGACGAGGGGCTGGCGCAGGATCCCGTGGAAGCGCTCCTGGGACTTGCGCAGCAGCTCTAGTTGGGAGTCGGCGCTCACGCCCTCCGCGGGGAGCATCGCCTGGAGCGCGACCATCGTGCTCGTGACCGTCTCGCGGGCCGAGACGTCGGAGATGCTCTGGGCGAGCTCGGTCGGCTGGGCGGCGTAGGCCTGGAGCGAGCGTTCGGCGACGAGCAGGATGCGCGCGAACTCGAGCGAACCAAGCAGCATGCAGCCGTCGATCGTGTCGACATCCCGGTCGACGAACGCCCGCAGGCTCGGGGACGACGCGGGGTCCTTCTTGTCGAGCAGCTGGTACCTGAGGCCTGAACAGAGTTGCTCGCCTCCGCTGGCCTTGATCTCGCCGTGTCCCAAGAGCTTGATCAGGTCCGCGGACGGCTCCTCCGCATGCACGAAGTTCCGCTCGTCGTCGATGCGGATGACGGCGAGTCTGGAGAGACTCTGCTGATACTGCCGCGCGACCGTCAGCCGAAGGAGCTTTCTGAAGTCCGAGCGCTTGGCGTTGCTGAGACGCGCGTTCCGCCGATCCTCGTCGTCGGGGCCCTTCCTCGAGATCTGCGCGAGGCGCTCGCGGGCCTTGCTCGAATAGAGCCTCTTCATCGCGGCCAGGAGCAGATCGGGCGTATCGAGCTCGTGGAACGGGTCGTTCTCCCCAAGCTTCTGAAGAGCCTGGCCCTCCTCGGGGACGGGATCGCCGTTGTCGGCGCCGTCGTTCTCCACCGCCTCTCCGGAGCCTGCGGGACCCCCGTTCTGCGTCGCGGCGAGCGTCAACTCGCGCTGCAGCACCGTCCTGTCGACCGAGATCCAGTATGGGTCGCGGGTCGCGAGGAAGAGCCGGCAACGGAGGTCGGTGAGCTTCTGCTCAAAGCACGAGTCGCTGGCGGGTGGGAGCTCTTCTTCGGTCGCGTACTTGGCGAGCAGCTTGACTCGGCGCCGTTCCTCCGAGACGACCTCGAAGATCTCGAGCGCCATGCGGCGCAGCTCCTGGTCGATCGATTGTTCCTCGGAACGCCTGGCCGCATCGTTCGAGCGGCTGGTCTCACCACCGTCGTCCTCCTCCGTGACCGCCGCTCCGATCGCGTCCAGCTCGTCCTGAAGCTCCTCGATCCGCCAGATCCAGCTCGCGACCTCGCGCTCGATTCGCACGGGGAGGAACGCCAACCAGTCGTGGTACAGGTTGAGCAAGGCCTGCAGCCGGTCTGCACCCGCCTCGTCGTCGCGCGCCAACGACACGTGCAGGTCCACCTCCACGAACTCCGAGCTGCTGTCACCGGGCAGCACGGCGAGGTCCAGCGTCAGCCCGTACAGCTCCGACCCCAGGATGTCGTGGGCGTCGTCGAACTGCGTCTCGCGGAGCTCCGCCTCCACCGCGTTGCGCATCGCCAGCCGGTCCCGGAAGCGGTCCAGCGGATGCTGCTCGGCCTTCGTCCTCTCGGCCTCGGCCGGCGAGATCAGCCCCTGGTTCACATTGAAGACCGGGTCGCCGGTCGGCGGCGCCGCCGGGTCCCGATAGCCCTGGGGATCGTCCGGCGCGGGGGACTCGTTGGTCGGGTTCCCCGCCCCGGCGTCGTCGTAGCCCTGGCGGGCGTCGCGCACCTGCCGCTTGAGATTCCACCGCTCCGCCTCCAGCCGCAGCTTCTCGTTCTCGGCCTCCGCCGCCGCGATGTCCCCCGCCTCGGGGTCGATCGACGCGCGTAGGGACGTGTAGATCCCCGCGAAGCTCCGCAGGTCACGGAAGCCCTGGAAGTTCGCCTGGAGCGACTCGGACGCACGCAGCTCGGTGCGCAACCACTCCGCGCGGCTCTGTCGCTCGGAGATCAGACGCTCGCGCGTGTGGACCTGGGGCTGGCCGACCTCGACGAAGCCGCGACTCCCGACGCATCCGAGAATCAGCACGAGAACACACAGGAGAAGCGTACGGGCGAGCACGTTTGTCATGAGGGTGACCGGATAGGCTGGGAGCAGTTGCAGGAAGCGATTGGCTCGGAGGCGGCCGGCCTGGCTAGGCCAGGTGCAGATCCAAGCCCCGCTCTTCACGAGTGGAGTAGCTACACGCGCCGGCGCGAGTGCGGCCTCGGAGTCGCCGAGGTCAGCTCGCGCTCCTTAGCGCGCCGAGAGCGAGAGGCCGGGCGGGGTGATTTGTGGGAGGTAACGCAAAGCCGCGCGAGCCCCGCCAAGCTTCTCCGATTTCGGCGACTCCGAAAGATGGCACCCCTATGGCGATTCCCCCAGGGCAGCCGCCGTCCATCGCACTTGGAGACGCAGGCCCCCATGGAAGCACGGTGCGGGCACGGAACGACCTGGGCCAGTCGGTCCGCGAGCTTGTGGGGAACTGGGGCTAGCGCAAGCGAGGTACGGCGCGGCCCCCGCGTCCGCCGCTACTCCTCGAGCAGCGCCCGGAGCAGCGGCTCAAGCCGCTGCCGGATGACGTCGGCCCCGTGGAGGCGCTCGCGGATCCGGCCGTCGCGGTCGACGACGAAGACCGACGGCCAGCCCACGGCCTCGACGCACCAGGCCGTCGACGCGGGCCCCGCCGTCCCCCGCGGGCCGTCCCACAGGTTGCGCCAGGTCATGCCGGTGCGGCGCGCCGTGCGGCTCCCCTCCTCGCGCGTCTCGTCCCCGCAGACGCCGAGGTAGACGACGCCGTCGTCGCCGTAGGTGTCGAGCAGCCTCCTGCCCTCCGGCACGAGCGCCAGGCAGGGGGAGCAGAAGCTCGTCCAGAAGTCGACCACGACGATCCGCCCGCGCAGGTCCTTCAAGTCGAGGGGATCGCCCGCGAGGTCGATCCCGGAGAGGTCGGGTGCGAACGCTCCGCGGGCCAGGCGTTCGAGCTCGCGCACGAGCGGCGCCGCGCGCGAGGCGAGGGACTCGGGCTCGGCCCCGCCGGGGACGGTCCGCTGCCCGTGGACGCGCACCAGCTCGTCGAGGACCGCCAGCGCGCGGCGCCGGGCCGCGTCGGTGATCCCGAGCTGGCGCTCGGTCAGGACGTGGGCGAGGACGCGCGCGTGCAGCAGCTCCGCCCGCACCGCGTCGGTCCCCGCCCGGTCGAGGAGTCCCCGCAGGAGCCGGTCGTGTTCCTCCAAGAGCTCCTGCGCGACGCCAGGCTCCGCAGCGGTCACCGGCGGAAGGAACGCGGTCGCGAGGAGCGACGACCAGCGGCGGGTGTCGCTCGGCCGCTCCACGAGCAGGGCCAGCGCTTGCTCCCTCCACGCCCGGGTCTCCGCGGCCGGCCGCTCGCGGCACTCCGCGGCCAGCTCGGTCAGGGCGGACCAGAGCTCCTCGCGCGACTCGGAGGCGACGGCCCGGTCGAGGATCTGCTGCGCCCGCAGAGAGTCTCCCGGTACGGGTCCGGCCAGGGCGTCGCCGCCGAGAAACCGCGTGATCGAGTCGCACGTCGGGTCGGGTCCGTTCGGACACAGCTCGGCCTTCACGAAGAGCGAGAAGTCCGCGATGTGCCCGGCGTCGTCCAGCGACAGGCCGAAGTAGCCGGGGAAGCCGCGCTCGAGGTGGAACGTCACCAGGTGCATGGGTCGCTCCTGGCCCTCGAGCACCAGCGGCGGCGGCAGCTCGTGGAAGCCGTGGATCGCTCCGCGGCTCGGCATCACGTTGCGCGCCATGAAGTCGAACATGCTGTCCCGGTCCGCGCGGTTCCCGCCCGCGGCGAAGAGCGCGTGGTACGCGGCGCGGTCCTCGGCGTTGATCGCCCGGGCGAGTCGCTCGACCACCTCCCAGCAGGCGCGCTCCGCGACGGAGTCCGCGGTGCCCTCGGTCACGGACAACCCGCCGCCGGCCTGCCAGCCGCCGCGCTCGTTCTTCGCCTCCTCCCCGTACCGCTCGCGCAGCGCGCGCTGCAGCCGGTTCGCCACGACCTCGCCGAGGGACGGCTCGACGGCGACCAGGACGGCGCTCGCCTCTCGTGAGTCCGGGCGCAGGCGGAGCTCGGCCCAGGAGGCCCCCACGGTCCCCCCGTGCCAGTGCTCCCGCTCCCCCGCGAAAGTGCGCATCCGCCAGCCGCCCGCCAGCGCGCGACCTCCCCCGTCGCGACCGTGCAGGCGCGCGACGGTCGCCGCCGACAGCAGCCCGTCCGCGCCCGCCAGCCCGTCCAGGTGGAAGCGGGCGTACGTCATCAGGTCGCCTACGGTGGAGTGCAGATGCCCGGCCGGCGCGAGGTGCGTCATCGTCGGGTACGCGTCCAGCGGGACCGGCAGGAAGCGGCCCTCCCGGAAGACGTGCCCCCGCGGCCGCTCGGGGAAGCCGACGGCGGTGTGCGCGAGGCCCAGGGGTCCGAGCACCTCGCGCTGGATCAGGATCTCCCAGGGAGTCCCGGTCGCCACCTCGGCCATGTGTCCGAGGAGCGCGAAGCCCGCGTTGGAGTAGAGCGGCGTGCCGCGCGGGACCGCCGGTTCGAGGCCGAGCGCGTCGACTAGGAACGCCTCCCGGCACTCGGTCGGCGTGCCCACCTCGAAGCCGGAGGCGCTGGCCCCGGCGGGTCGCTCCACGGTGTAGGCGTGCAGGCCGCCTTCGTGGCGCAGCAGGTCCTCGACCGTCACGTCGCGGTACTCCGCCCGCGGCTCTAGATGGTCGAGGAGGTCCCCCACGGTCGTGTCGAAGGCCAGCGCGCCCTCCTCGACCAGCCGGCCGATCAGGACGCCGGTGAAGGACTTGGTGACCGAGCCGAGGTGGAAGCGCGCCGACGCGTCGAGCGCGTCCTCGCCACCGGCCTCCGACACGCCGGACGTCGCGGCCGCGACGACCTTGCCATCGCGGAGGAAGGCCGCGGACAGCGCCGGCACGCCGGTCGTCCTGCGGACGTCGGAGAGCAGCCCGTCGAGGTCGGCCCATCCCTCCCAGTCGACCTGGCCGAGGGAGCTCAGCGGGTCCTCTTGCCGCGCCGGCGCGGGCGCGGGCAGGAGGGAGGAGAGCAGCAGGAGCGCGGTGGTAGCGACGGCGTTCGACATGGAGGCAACCTAGTCTCCGGCGGTGGCCGTCCGGGTTAACCGGCCGCTAAGGATCCGGGCCGCCGCGGGTCCGGCGCGTCGTCCCCACCAGCTTGTGGCCCCCGCCGCGGACGGTGCGGAGATACCGCGGCGCAGCGCGGTCGCGCTCCAGCCTAGGGATCCGGCGCGTCGTCGCCGACGAGCTTGTAGCCCACGCCCCGGACGGTGCGGAGGTACCGCGGCGCAGCGCGGTCGCGCTCCAGCCTGGGGATCCGGCCCGTCGTCGCCGACGAGCTTGTAGCCCACGCCCGGACGGTACGGAGACCGCGGCGCAGCGCGGTCGCGCTCCAGCCTAAGGATCCGGCGCGTCGTCCCCGACGAACTTGTAGCCCACGCCCCGGACGGTGCGGAGGTAGCGCGGCGCGGCCCGGTCGCGCTCCAGCTTCTCGCGTAGCCACGTCATGTGCACGTCCACCGTCCGCGTGTGGGGAACGCGCTCGTAGCCCCAGACCTCGCGCAGGATCTCCGCCCGCGTCAGCGCGCGCCCCTCGTTCTCGACCAGGAAGGTGAGCAGCTGGTACTCCAGCGCGGCCAGCTCGACCTCCGCGCCGGCGCGGCGGACGCACATCCCTCGCAGGTCGATCTCGACGTCGCCGAAGCATCGCGTGTCGGCCGCCCGCACCGGAGCGGCGCGCCGCAGGAGCGCGTGGATGCGGGCCACGAGCTCCTCCGGGTCGAAGGGCTTCACGAGGTAGTCGTCCGCGCCCAGCCGCAGGCCGTGAACCCGGTCCGCGATCCGGTCCCGCGCCGTGAGCATCAGGATCGGCAGCTCGCAGCGCTCGCGTCGCAGCCGCCGGCAGACCTCGAAGCCGTCGATCCCGGGGAGCATCACGTCGAGCAGGATCAGGTCCACGCCTCGGCCCTCGGACGCCTTGCGCACGCCGTCCTCTCCGGACGCCGCCAGGACGACCTCGAAGCCCTCGCTCGTCAGGCGATCCCCCAGGGTCAGCCGGAGCCCCGGCTCGTCCTCGACGAGGAGCAAGCGCGTCACGCGGCCGGCCCCCCGGCGGGGATGGAGAGTACGAACGTGACCTCGCCCGCCGCGCACTCGACGTCCAGCCGGCCCCCGTGCTCGCGCGCGATCCGCGCCGCGACGGCCAGGCCGAGCCCGCTGCCGGGCACGTCGCCCGGCACGCGCGTCCCGCGTTGGAAGGGCTCGAAGATGAGCCGCGCGTCGGCGGGCGGGAGCGCTTCGCCCGGATTCGTGACCGCGATCCGGAGCCCCGCACCGCGGCGTGCGTCGACCCGGATCGTCTGCCCCTCGGGTCCGTACTTGATCGCGTTCTCGAGCAGGTTCTGGAGCAGCGAGGTCAGCCCCGCGGCGTCCCCGCGCGCGACCTCGGCGCCTGGCTCGACCGCGACCTCGACCTCGATGCGGTAGTCGCGCCGGTCGCGCCAGGGCCGGCAACGCTCCTCCGCCTCGTGCACGAGCGCGGCCACGTCGAGCTCGGCGATCCGCGGCGCCTCGTCGCGCCCGCCCGCGAACCGCAGCACGCGCTCGACGTGCGCCCCGAGCCGCTCGGCCTCCCGCTCGACCAGCGCGCCGTACTCGCGCACCCGCTCCGGATCGCGCACCGCCGCCGAGGCCAGGTTCGAGCCGGCGGTCCGCAGCACGGCCAGCGGCGTGCGGAGCTCGTGCGAGACGCCGGCGACGAAGGCGAGCTCCTTCTCGGCGAGCCGCCGCGCCCGCTGCTCCGCGACCCAAAGGAACACCCCGCCACCTCCGAGCAGGACGAGCAGCCCCGCCCCGAGCGCGAGGCTGCGCACGAAGGCCGCCTTCGAGGCGGCCTCCAGCGACCCGGCGCGGTGCCGGATCTCAACGCGCCACTGCGGCGGCGGAGCGGCTCCATCCGTGTCGTGGACGAAGATCGGCCCCTCCGAGATCCACGTGCCGCCCCCGAATTCCAGCGGCTCGACCGAGAGCAGCGGCACGCTCGCCGCGACGTCCGGGGCGCTCTCGGGCGAGAGCGCGACCCCGGGCGAGGCGTAGATCGGCGGCGCGCCGGCCTCCTCGGTGAGGATCCGCACGCCGAAGCTCTCCTCCCCCGCCGGCCCCAGGATCTCGCGCACCAGCTCCGGGAGCACCTCCGAGCCCCACTCGCCGCGATCGAGCTCCCCCGCCTCGACCCGGACCCCCTCGGCGTAGCGCGTCTGGATCCCCGCCGCGATGCGGTCGGCGGCCGACTGCAGCACGTCGCGGGTCCGCTCCTCCTGCGCCTCCGCCCGGTCCTTCAGCCAGCGAACCTGCAGCCCGAGCAGCAGCACGAGCAGGGCCGAGAGCCCCGCCGCCACGAAGACGGTCGCTCGTCGCCGCCCGCCGTGAGCCCGGTCCGACATGCCCCGAGCCTAGTGCGGCCGCGGGCCTCCGCGGAGCTCGGCCGGCGCCGCTTAACCCCGATTTGACCTCCCCTGGGCCGCCCGGCTCCTCGAGCGCCCACGCGCTGACCGAAGCGGGAACGCCGCGCACCTCGGGGTCGGGATGGGAGCGGTGCGCGCCGGTGTCCGCCACGTACAGCCGCGTCTCGTCCGGGGAGAGCGCGATCCCGTTCGGCATCGCCCGGTCGCGCAGCACGACCGCCAGCCCGCCGTCCGGGTCGCGCCGGAAGACCCAGTGCCCGCCGAGCTCCTTACCCTCGGTCTAGCCCGCCAGCCCCCAGGGCGGATCGGTGAACCAGAGCGTTCCGTCCGCCCCCACCGCGAGGTCATTCGGCGAGTTGAGGCGCTGGTCGCCGAAGCGCTCGGCCAGGACGTGCTGGGAGCCGTCGTCCTCCCAGCGCACCAGGCGGCGGTCGCCGTGCAGGCAGGTCAGGAGTCGGCCGTCCATCGACAGGGCGTTGCCGTTGGGATTGGCGCACCGTCGAAAGGGCTCGACGCCCTCGGCCGGCGTCCATCGCAGCAGCTCTCCGCGCGGAATGTCGCTGAAGATGAGCGCTGCTTCGTCGGGCAGCCACACCGGCCCCTCGGTGAACTCCATGCCGGTGGCGAGGCGACTCAGCTCACCGCGGGGCGCGGGAAGCGGCTCGGCGCGTTGCGGGGGCGCGGCGCACGAAGAGAGAGCGAGCAAGGCCAGGAGGAGTCGCATCGCGACAGCCTAGCTCGCGGCGCAGGAACCGGCGCCTCGCGCGCGACCGCGCCCCGGGATTCGGATGCCGGCGGGGACGCGGACTTGACACCTCTCCTCGGCCACCTACCCTAATTGAGACTCAGTCTCAACTTTAGAGAGCCTCCGCTCCGGTCGGCCGACCGGCGAGACGAAGGTCGCGCGGCTCAGACTCCCGATGCTCAGGACGAATTCCATGGCTGCCTTCTCACGCTCCAGCGTTCCCGGCCTCACCCTGGCGATCGCGGCGCTGGCGTGCATGCCGATCCAAGCCCACACCCCCTGGCTGGTCGTCAACGCGCAACGAAACGCCGAGCTCTTCTTCGGCGAAGGCCTCGATGAGCGCACGAGGGGGCTGCCCGACTCGATCGCAGGGGCGCCGGTGTATGTCCTGCATGCGAGCGGAGAAGTCGTCCCGCTCGCGATGCACCCGGTCGCGAACGACGGACTCGTCGGCCTGCTCGCGGATTCGATCGTCGATCGCCGCGCAACCCTCTTTGCAAGCGCGACCTACGGACTGCATCAGGGTTCGCTCCTGGACTACACCGCGATGCACCAGGGCAGCGAGCCGGCGCCTTCGGAGGATCTCGGCTCGGCCGGGTTGGAGCTCTACGCACGGGTCGTGCCGCGCTCGACCCGCATCGACGTGGAAGTGCAATGGTCCGGGCAACCGCTGGCGGACGCGAGCGTGAGCCTGTTCTCGTCGGACGGGGTGAGGGCGGGCTCGGGGCACACCGACAGCGACGGGATCATCTCGTTCAGCAGCGGCGAAGTGGCGCAGGGACTCAACGGACTCCTCATCGGTCACACGGTCTCCGGCGAGGGCACCTACGAGGGGGAAGACTACGGAGCGAAGTCCCACTACCTCTCGCTGACATTCGACAACCCCTGGAGCCCAAGCCCCGTCACGGCTCGCGAACTGCGCGCGCTGGCGCGCGACCGGCGGGCCGTCTGGAAGGACGGCTTTCACGGATTCACCGCGAACATCGCGGTCGTGTCGGATGGGGAGACACGCGAGGGGAGCCTCACGGTCCATCCCGACTTCACCCACACGCTGGAGCTGGACTGCACGGAGCTCACGCGCGCGTGGCTCGAGCGCAGCCTCCGCTCGATGATCGCGGATCGCGACCCCGATGCTGAGGTGGAGCTCGAAGTCGAGTTCGCCGATGGGGACGAAGGGCATGCTCATGGTCGACTGCTGGTCGAGGAGAGCCGCACCAGGTTCCTCCGAATCTCCGATGGCGTCATCCGTGAGGTGCGCGAGGCCGCGGAGGGCGCGGTCGTGGAGACCGCGACCCTCGCCATCGAGGCAACGGACAACGGGAAGGTGCTCCCCAAATCCACTCTGGTGACCCGCCGCGATGCCGAGGGCGGTGGCGTCCAAAGCAATCAAGCCAACACGTACGACTGGACGCCGGTCGGGTCCTTCCAGTTGCCGTTGCAGGCGACCACCGTCGAAGTCGGCGACAGCGGCGCCCGGTACGTGCGCGTGCTGACCCTCTCCGACCACGCCTTGACTCCGCCGCGGCGCACGGTGGAGCTGCAGTCGGTGACGCTGCACAAGCCGCTGCCCGAGCCGCTGACGAGCTTCGGCGCGGCGGTTCTGGGCGACTACCTCTACGTCTTCAGCGGGCACGACGGCGCCTCCCACGGCTTCGGCGCAGACCGGCTCGCCGATCACTTCCGCAGGATCCGCTTCAACGACCCGCAGGCCGACTGGGAAGAGCTCGCTACGCAGCCGCCGGCGCAGAGCACCGCGCTCGTCACCGACGGCACCCATATCTTCAGGATCGGCGGGCTGAGCTTCCGGAACCGGGGGGACGACGACGAGACCGACTTCAACTCGACGACCCACTTCGCGCGCTACGACGTCGAAGCGGACGAGTGGACGAAGATGCCCGACCTGCCCGAGCCGCGCTCGTCCCTCGACGCGGCTGTGGTCGGCCGCTCGGTCTTCGTCGTTGGCGGCTGGAACCTGCAGGGCGAGTCCTCGCGCGACGCGCCCTGGCACGAGGACGTCCTGCGCTTCGACCTCGACGATCCGGAAGCGGGATGGCACACCCTGCCGGGGCCCGGCTACCTGACACGCGCGGCGTCCGCCGCGGCCCACCGGGGCAAGCTCTACCTGTTCGGTGGAATCCAGCAGCGCGGGATCACCCGACGGGTCTCCATCTACGATCCTCAGACGGGCGAATGGTCCGAGGGCCCCGAGCTGAAGGCGGACAGCCGCGCGGCCGGCTTCGCCACGAGCTCGTTCGCGACGGGCGGCAGCCTCTACGTGACAGGCGACTCCGGCATCGTCTACCGCCTCTCCGAGGACGGCACCGACTGGTCGAACGCCGGGCGCCTCATGTTCCCGCGTATGTTCCACCGGCTGCTGCCGGCGGACGACGAGCGGCTGCTCGCGCTCGGCGGAACCTCGGCCATCGGCGGCCGGACCACGATGGTCGAGTCGTTCCCGGTCGGCGGAATCGGGACGGGTCCCCGCGAGGTGCGCTGGTCGGTCGATTTCGGAGGACGCGCGAAGCACAGTCAGGCCCTCGTTCTCGACGGCTCGTTGCTGTATGCCTTCGGAGGCAACGCCAGCCGCAGCGCCCACGATTTCTCGGAAGCGGCGTTCGTGGACGAGGCCTTCGTGTTCGACATCGCGCGGCGATCGGCCGAGGCCCTTCCGAGCATGCCCCGCGCCGTGCAGAGCGGCGCAGCCATCCGGCTCACACGGACGAGCGAGCACGAGAACCTCGTCGTCGCCGGCGGGATGGGGTTTGAAGACGGCGCATTCGGGTCGTTCGACAGCCTGTACTCGTTCGATCCGGAGACCGAGGAGTGGACTGAGCTCGACGCGCGGCTCCCGGACGCTCGCGCGATGTTCAGGGGCGCGTACTACGACGACGCCGCCTGGTTCTTCGGTGGCAGCGAGGCGGGCCACGGCCGCGGCCTGAGCCCGGGCATCCTGCACTGGTGGGGCGATGAGTCGGACGTCGTCGCGCTCCCCGGAGTCGCCGTCCCCACACCTCGCCGGTCGTTCGCCGGCGCCCTCGTCGGCGACAGGTACTACATGATCGGCGGGCTCGCCGCGGGCACGACCATCGCCGAGGGAATGGACGTCTTCAGCTTCCCGGATCGGACCTGGGAGCAGGTGCCGGGACCCTACGTCGCCCGGGTCTTCCCGTCGGCCGCGGTCATCGGAGGGAAGATCTACCTCTTCGGTGGCTTCACCCGAACCACGAGCGGCTTCACGGCGGCGACCGAGCTCGAGGTCTTCGATACGGAGACGGGCGAGTGGGAGGTCCTCGCGAGCGAGCTGCCCGGAGTCGCGACGAACATGGTGATGAAGAGCGTCGGCCCCAGGCTCCTGTTCTACGGCATCGACGAAGAGGTCGACGGCCGAGCGAACCTGATCCTGCTGGATCCGGAGCCGATGGCAGCGGCGCCGGTCGTCGCGTCGATGAGCTTCAACAGCAGCGGGCGCGACCAGACCTCAGAGGATGCGAAGCAGCTGATGCGAAAGGACCAGGATCGCGATGGGAAGCTCTCACGGGACGAGCTCGGCAGCCGACTCGAGTCGCTCTTTGCCGACGGCGACACGGACGAGGACGGGGTCCTGAGCTACAACGAAGTAGAAGCGGCTCTTCGCGCGCAGACGGAAGCCGACGACGACGCTTGATGCCGTACCGGCCTTGGCCACGGGAAGTTCGATGATTCTCACCTCAGGCGTCTTGCTGCTGGCTCTGTTCGCCAACGCTTCGCAGCCCACCATCCAAGAGCACACGTTCCGACACGAGAACGTCCTCGGCACGTCCTTCGAGCTGACCCTCCGCGCGGAGTCGCCCGAGGCCGCGTCCGAGGCCGAGTCGCAGGCCCTGCGCGAGGTCGATCGGCTCGCCGCGATCCTCAGCCGTCACGACTCGACGAGCGAGTTGATGCGCTGGCAGCTCGGTCGAGAGCAGGCGGTGTCGCCGGACCTGGAGACCGTTCTGCGCAGGGCGGAGCACTGGAGGTCGAAGACCGACGGCGCCTTTGATGTGCGCGCGGGAGCGTTCTCCGAGCTGTGGCGCTCCGCCGCCGCGCGCGGGACGACGGTAGACGACGAGGAGCGCCAGCTTGTCGTCCAACAGCTCTCGAAGCAGCCCTACGTCTTCCCCCCCGGCGGGGTGCAGCGCAAGGACTCGCTGGCGATCAGCCTAGATGGGCTCGCCAAGGGGTACATCATCGAGTGCGTAGCGGAGCGGGTCGCCGCGGTCGCGGGCGTCCACGGGAGCGTCGTCAATATCGGAGGAGATCTGCGGCTCACGGGCGACCATTCGACCGTGGTGTCCGTCGCAGACCCCGCGGACCCGGCGTTGAACGCGAAGCCCCTGACCTCGTTCCGGCTTGACGCTCCGCGCGCCGTGGCGACGAGCGGCAGCTATCACCGCGACGTCGAGGTGGAGGGCGAGCACCGCTCCCACATCATCGACCCGCGCACGGGGCTTCCCGCGGCCGGGATCGCCAGCGCGACGGTCATGGCCGCCGACGCCACCGACGCGGACGCCCTTGCGACGGCGCTTTGCGTTCTTGCGCCAGCCGAAGGCCTTGCGCTCATCGGTTCGCTCGAGGCGACCGAGTGCCTGCTCGTACTCGGCGACGGACGGCGGCTCGCGAGCCCCGGATGGCCTGGACTGGAAAGCGTGGTGCAGGCCACGGAAGCCAACGCGGCGGTGGCCGCCGAAGAGAGGGCGGCCGGTTTTCGCGTCGACTTCGTCCTGAACCGGCCGGAGGGTGGACGCTACCGGCGCCCCTACGTCGCGATCTGGCTCGAGGACACGGACGGGTTCCCCGTCAAGACGGCCGTCCTCTGGCTGCAGACCGAGCAGCCGGGTCCACGGTGGCACCGCGACCTGACGCGCTGGTATCGCAACGACCGCACGAGGAAGCTCGTGGAGGACACGCCGCTCATCGGCACGATCTCGGAGGCCACACGCGGCCCCGGGGAGTACACGACCCGATTCGACGGCATCGACAACCTCGGCACCCCCCTGCCCGACGGCCGCTACACGCTTTGCATCGAGGTGGCTCGGGAGCACGGGACCTACCAGATCATTCGTGAGCGGCTGGATTGGAAGCGTGCCCAGCCGATCGCGCCGAAGCGGCTGAAAGACAACGTCGAGGTTCGCGACGTCTCCTACAGCTACGTCCCGCTCGCCTCGACGGACGACACGACGGAGAGCCGCGGCAGCGCGGCCGAGCACGGCAGGTGAGCGGCGCCAAAGCCGCGGCGCCGAAAGGGCGCCGCGGGCTGTATCAGAAGAGCGCCAGCGTCTTTCGCTGGCTGCACATCTACATCTCGATGCTGAGCTTCGGAGCGCTCTTCTTCTTCGCGTTCACGGGGATCACTCTCAACCACCCGACGTGGTTCGGCGCGGCGGAGCAGACCGTACGCGATCTGGAAGGCCGCTTTGTCCCCGAGCTCCTGACCGAGGATCCGGACCGACTGGGGATCGCGGAACGGTTGCGCGAAGAGCATCGGTTGCGCGGCGCCGTCGCGGAGTTCCGAGTGAGCGAGTACGACTACATGGTCGTCTTCAAGGGCCCGGGTTATGCGGCGGACATCTTCATCGATAGGGAGACCGGCCACTACACGGTGACGGAGACGGCGTCGGGAACGATGGCTCTGCTGAACGACCTGCACAAGGGTCGCGACAGCGGCGCCGCATGGAGCTGGGTCATCGACGTCTCGGCCGTCATCACCCTCCTCGCGTCCCTGTCCGGCTTCGGCCTCCTGCTCTACATCAAGAAGCGCCGCGTTCCGGGGGTTTTCGCGGCACTGGCAGGGACCGCCGTCTTGGTCGCGGCCTGGGCCATCTGGGTTCCCTAGCCCCATGTCCTTGCCGTCATACGCCGGGGCCTGATCGCGCTCCACCCCCACACCGAGCCCCCTGGGAGGCGTCCCTCGCCCAGTCCGAGCTGCCTCCGCTCCCGCGATCCCCGCTCCGACTCCAGCGCCGCGGCGACGAGCCGCTGCGCGCCTTGGCGTAGCACCTCGGTCAGCGGGTCGTCGGTCGAATGGGCTGGATGAAGAGAGCGAGTCGGAGTAGCTTCGGTCAAGTGGCGTATCCTTCCCCCCGCGTTGGGGGCTTGCGTGTCGAGTAGTGTCAACACCAAGGGTACGCCGCAGCTCTCTCTGCTCACGGGCGTACACGACTTCCGGTCATACCTCCCGCGGACGGGGGGCTTGCTGCACGGATCAAGGCCCTGATCGCTGAACCGCCGTCTGTGCCCTGCTGCGCTCTCGAGGGGGCCTCACGCTCAACCGCAAGACCGTCTACCACTTGCTGCGTCTCAGGCGCTGGCTGTCCACCAGAGGCGCGTCACGCCTCGTCCGCGCGTCCGCGGGCCGAAGCCTCGCTCCCGCGAGCAACGCCCGCTGGGCGACCGAAGTCACGCACATCCACGCTGGCGGCGACGGCTAGGCTCACGTGACAGCGGTCACCGACTGCCACGATCGCGAGATCATCGGCTACGAGCTCGCGCTCCGCGACCGCACCAAGGAAGCAGCGCGCGCCCTCGAAGCCGCCTGCCTACGGCGCTTCGGCACCCTACGTCCCGAAGGCAAGACGCCCGTCGTCCGTAGCGACAACGGCCTGATCTTCCATAGCCGGCGCTTCCGCGCCGCCTGTCTCGACTACCGACTCTCCCAGGGGTACATCACGCCCTACACGCCCGAGCAAAACGAGTTCATCGAGCGCTTCTTCTGCAGCCTCAAGGAAGGGTGCGTCTGGCATCGCTTTGGCTCCTTCGAGGAGGCCAAGCGGGCCATCACGCAGTGGATCCACTGGTACAACCACGGCAGGCCGCATCAGTCGCTGGGCTATCTGTCGCCCCCCTCCGGTCGTCCCCGGACAGGACCCTACGAGTAGACTCGCCGACCATGCCGAACGATGAGGTCACGCGGCTGATCGCAGCCGCCGGGGAAGCGGACACGGACGCGGGGGAACGCCTGCTGCCCGTGGTCTACGACGAGCTCCGGCGCGGCGCTCAGAAACAGCTCGCCGGGGAGCGTCCCGATCACACCCTTTCGGCGACGGCTCTCGTCCACGAGGCCTACCTGAAGCTGGTGGGGCCACGCGAGGTGCCGTGGTCGGGCCGGGCGCATTTCTACGCCGCCGCCGCCCAGGCGATGCGGCGGATCCTGGTCGACCATGCCCGGGCTCGCGAGGCGCGGCAGGGCTCGAAGGTCCGTCTGGAGGACATCGGGGACGTCGGGACCCTGGCCACCGCGGATTCTTCGCGAATCCTGGCAGTCGACGAGGCCCTCGCCCGCTTGGAGTCCAACGATCCCGAAGCCGCGGCCGTCGTGCGGTTGCGGTTCTTCGCCGGCCTGTCGGTCGACGACACCGCGCGCGCTCTGGGGACGTCCCCGCGCACGACCGCGCGGCTCTGGGCCTACGCCCGGGCCGTGCTCTTCCGGGACCTCACCGACGACACGCAAGGACCATGACCGACGAACGACGACGCGCCGCGCGCGAGGTTTTCCTGGAGGTGATCGAGCTCGAGGGGGACGAGAGAGAAGAGTCCCTGGCCCGAGCCTGCTCCGGGGATGCGGCCTTGCGTGCCGAGGTCGAGGCGCTGCTCGACGCGGGAGCCGGCGCGGGCGCCTTCCTGGGGAGTCCGACCCAGGAGGTACCCGGAGCGAGCGTCGCCTCGCCGACCCCCGAGGCCGCCGGGTCTTCGATCGGCCCCTACAAGCTGCTCGAGCAAATCGGCGAGGGCGGCATGGGCACGATCTGGATGGCCGAGCAGCGCGAGCCGATTCAGCGCCGGGTGGCCCTCAAGGTCATCAAGCTCGGCATGGACACGAAGCAGGTCATCGCCCGCTTCGAGGCCGAGCGTCAGGCGCTCGCCCTGATGGACCACGCACACATCGCGAAGGTCTTCGACGCCGGCACCACCGACGCGGGGCGCCCGTACTTCGTCATGGAGTACATCCGCGGCATTCCGATCCTCGAGTACTGCGACCGCGAGAAGGTGGACACGGCCGGCCGTCTCCAGCTCTTCACCGACGTCTGCCACGCGATTCAGCACGCGCATCAGAAGGGGATCATCCATCGCGACATCAAGCCCTCGAACGTGCTCGTCACGCTGCACGACGGCGTCCCCGTCCCGAAGGTGATCGACTTCGGCATCGCGAAGGCCACGAACCAGGAGCTGACCCAGAAGACGCTGTTCACGGAGCACCGTCAGATGATCGGGACGCCGGCGTACATGTCGCCGGAGCAGGCGGAGATGTCGGGGCTCGACATCGACACGCGCAGCGACGTGTACGCGCTCGGCGTGCTGCTCTACGAGCTCTTGACCGGGACGACGCCCTTCGACATCCAGGAGCTTCTGTCCCAGGGATTCGGCGAGATGATGCGGGTGATCCGCGAGGTCGAGCCGCACAAGCCGAGCACGCGCATCTCGTCGCTGGGCGACACGGCGTCGCAGACGGCAGCTCGGCGATGCATCGATGCGAAGCAGCTGGGGACCCTGCTGCGCGGCGACCTGGACTGGATCATCATGAAGTGCCTGGAGAAGGACCGAACGCGGCGCTACGAGACCGCGAGCGGCCTCGCGGCGGATGTCCAACGACACCTCGACGACGAGCCGGTCCTGGCCAGCCCTCCGAGCACGGCGTACCGCGTGCGGAAGTTCGTGCGCCGGAACCGTGGACGGGTCGTGGCCGGCGTGGCCCTGGCGGCCGTGCTCGTCCTCGGACTCGTCGGGACGACGCTGGGCTTTCTCGCGGCGCGCGAACAAAGCACGCTCGCCGAAGAGCGCGCCGACGACCTGCAGCTCGTCGCGGACTTCCAGTCCGAACGGCTCGGAAGCATCGTCCCCGAACGCATGGGATCGAGCCTTCGCGAGTCGATCGTCGCCGCAGCCCCCAAAGAGGACCGCGCAGCGCTCGAAGCTCGGCTCGGGCGCATCAACTTCACGAACATCGGCCTCGAATCACTCAGGGAGAACGTCTTCGGTCCCGCGCTCCTCTCGATCGAGGAGCAGTTCGCGGACCAACCCCTCATCGAGGCGCAGTTGCTGGAGGCGATGGCCGACACGATGGTCGAGCTGGGCCTGGCCTCGGCGGCCGTCGCTCCCCAGGAGCGGGTGCTGGCGATCCGTCGCGCCGAGCTCGGCGAGCTCGATGCGCGAACCATCGAGTCCCGGCGCAATCGCGGTGCGATCGCCCGACAGCTTGGCGATCTGGACGAGGCGGAGCGCATCCTGCGCGCGGTGTGGGAAGACGCTCGCCGAGCCCTTGGAGAGGAGGCGCCGGAGACCCTCAACGCCCGCAACTCCCTAGGAGTCCTGCTCGAGCACCGGCAGAACTACGCCGAAGCCGAGGTCTGCTTCCGGGAGGTGCTCGCGGCCTACCAGCGATCCTCCGGGCCCGATGCGCGCACCACGTTGAACGCCCAGGCCAACCTGGGCCACGTCGTCGAGCGGCAGGGGCGGATCGACGAGGCTGCCGAGATCACGCTCGAAGTACTAGAGCGGCGGCGGCGGGCCTTCGGGGACGACGACGCCGACACGCTACTCTCCATGGGGATGATGACGGCGATCCACGCCGCGCGCGGAGAGGAAGAGGAGACCTTGGCCCTCGAGCGCCAGGTGTTCCAGGGACGCAGCCGTGTCCTGGGTGACGACCATCCGCACACCCTGCACGCCCGAGGCTGCCTGGGGTCCTCGCTGAGGAATCAGGGACACCTCGACGAAGCGGAGCCGCATCTGGTCCTCTCGCTAGAGGGGCAGATCCGCGCCCTGGGACCGGATCACGACTTCACGATCCAGGCCTATGTCTCGCTCGCCGAACTTCGCGAGGCCCAGGCGCGCTACAGGGACGCGGCCCCCCTCTTCTGCCGCGGCCTCACAGGCCGGCGGCGCCTGTACGGAATCGATCACCCGCTCACGACCCGCACGGTGCAGGACCTCGGCCGCGTGTTGCGAGTCCTGCTGGGATTCGAGCAAGCCGAGTCCATCCTGCGCGACCTCATCGCCGCCCAGGACGGGCTCGCCGGGGACGACGATCTGGCCTCCGCCTTACCTCGGGCCGCCCTGGCGGGCCTCCTCCTCGAACGCGGGTCCTTCGAGGAGGCCGAGCGAGTCTTCCGCCGCGCCCTCCCCGTCTTGCGCCGGGACCTAAGCCCGGAGGACCCGTCGGCGTCCGTGACGATGCTCGACCTCGCTTCGGCCCTGACCGCGACCGGACGGGGCCTCGAGGCCGAGTCGATGCTGAGCGAGGCGATCGACGTGTTGACCAGCCAGTTCGACGCGGACCACTGGCTCTGCGCGGAGGCCCGCAGCCGCCTCGGCGCCACCCTGACGGAGCTCGGCCGCTACGACGAAGCCGAACCGCTCCTCGTCGAGAGCTACGACCTCTTGGAGGAGCTCGTCCGCTACGACGAAGTCCATCCGTTTCTCGTCGATGGCTACACCCTCCTGGTGGCAAACGCCCCGGACGATCGCGCGGGGAGTGTGCTGGCGCGTACCGCGACCCGCCTCGCCCAGCTCTACGAGGCTTGGGGCAGGGACGCCGAGGCCGCCACCTGGCGGTCCCACGCCGAGGGACGCTAGATCGGCCTGGAGTGCTCCCCCGAGATCAAAGCCACGAGTTGGAGCAATCCTCCGGGGAACCGTCGAACACGAACCGGCGGGGCGGCATCCACGGCCCCGCGGCCCGGCTCAGCGCGTGAGGTGGCCCGCGACGCTCATGTCGACGGCATAGAGCGAGGTCCGCGCGGTGATGAAGAGGGTGCGGCCGTCCTTGCCGCCGAAGCAGACGTTTGCCGGTTGCTCGGGCACGTCGATCGTCACGACGACCTCGCCCGTGGGCGACAGGATGGTGATGCCGGTCTTCGCCGTGGTGTAGAGGAAGCCGCGCTCGTCGACACACATCCCGTCGCAGCGCGTCTGGACACTCCACAGCGGTTCGGCCGCGAGCTCGTTGCCGCCATCGATCGCCCACGCGCTGACCGAAGCGGGAACGCCGCGAACGTTGGGATCGGGGTGCGACCGGTGCCCGCCGGTGTCCGCCACGTACAGCCGTGTCTCGTCCGGCGAGAGCGCAATCCCGTTCGGCATCGCGCGGTCGTGGAGCACGACCGCCAGGCCACCGTCCGGGTCGCGTCGGAAGACCCAGTGCCCGCCGAGCTCCTTTCCCTCGCTCTGGCCCGCCAGTCCCCAGGGCGGATCGGTGAACCAGAGCGTTCCGTCCGTGCCCACCGCGAGGTCGTTCGGTGAGTTCAGGCGCTTGCCGCCGAAGCGTTCGGCCAGCACGTGCTGTGAGCCGTCCTCTTCCCAGCGTACGAGCCGGCGATCGCCGTGCAGGCAGGTCAGGAGTTGACCGTCCCTGGACCGTGCGTTGCCGTTGGGGTTCGCACATCGGCGAAGGAGCTCGACGCCCCCGGCCGGCGTCCATCGCAGGAGCTCTCCACGCGGGATGTCGCTGAAGACGAGCGCGCCTTCGTCGGGCAGCCACACCGGCCCCTCGGTGAACTGCATGCCGGTAGCGAGGCGCGTCAACTCGCCGCGGGGCGCCGGCTGCGGCTCGGCGCGCTCCGCGGGTGCGGCGCACGAAGACAGAAGAGGCAGGGCCAGGAGGAGTCGCATGGCGACAGCGTAACCGGCGCCCAGCGGTCTCTCCCCGCAGCGCGGAGGACGGCGGACGCCGAGCCGGCCGCGCGGAGCCGGGACGCGGGCGTCCAGCTCCGGCGGCGCAGCACGCCGGGAAGCCCGTCTCCGAGCTTCCGCACGCCGAGCCCCTGGGCGAGCTTCCCCGGCAACGTTCACGGTCCACCTCCGCGCGCGGAGACCGCCCCGCCTCGCGGCGCTCTGACCCGCCCTTGGCCTCGTCCTGTGCCCGGCCCTCCTCGCGGTCGACCTCGTCGACGCGCTCGGCGGACGGCGGCGCCGCGCTTCGGGAGAACAGGACCGCCGCCCCCCGGCGCTGCCGGCTCGAACTAGGTCGCGGCCCCCCGCGAGAGCGGCGTGGTGAATCGCAATCGGTGGCCGTCGAGATCCTCGATGACGATGTCGCGCGAATGCCACACCTGATCCAGCGGGCCCTCCACGATCTTCGCCCCACGAGCGACGAGCTCTTTGTGCAGCGCATCGACGTCGCTCACCGTACAACTCAGCTGCACGGGCGGACTCACCTCAGCTGCGCGGTGTTGATCGAGCGTGACTCTGAACTCCCCGCGCTCCATGCACGCGAACATCGTGTGATCGTAGCCAACCACGGCATCGTCGAAGACCTTCGTGAACCCGAGGACCTCGGCGTAATGGCGTATGGCCGCCGGCGCATCCACGACCGGCAAGTCCGGGATGCACGGACCAATCTCGCAGTCCGCCTTCAGCCCGTCGTCGATCGGTTCGCCTGCGGGGAACCGCAGCTCCATCGCGTCCTCGCGCTGGTCTTCGTGAGCCATCAGGCGTTGATGGGCGCCGTCGCAATGCGGCGGACGCGCGGTGTGCTTGCACCCGCACAGAGAGAAGTCGTGGCTCGCACCCTCGTGCCGGAACCGG
The DNA here is from genome assembly GCA_039029355.1 of Planctomycetota bacterium. Classification (GTDB taxonomy): domain Bacteria; phylum Planctomycetota; class UBA1135; order UBA1135; genus JBCCGI01. The sequence continues at coordinate 17,231 of JBCCGI010000044.1, read as the reverse complement.
CAAGGCTCGATCCCGGTTCCTGCGTGCGATCCGTCGCAGAAGGGCTGGGTGGCCGACCTGCCGCAGGCGCACCAGGCATAGCTCTTGCCTCGCTCCAGCTTCACGAAGAACGGGTAGTGGCTCGGAACCCGCGGCTCTTTCATCGAGGGAGACTATAGCGACAAGCGGGGGCCGCCTGAGCCGATCAGAAGCCCTCCGCCGCGTGCGGGACCGAGGCCGGGGCGTCTTCCTTGCCGCGCGGCGCGAAGGGCGGATTGCCGGCCCCGCGCTCCCGACCCGAGCAAGAAGAGGCCCCGTCCTCTCTCGGATCTCCGCCCCAAGAGCCTCGACTCTCGCGACTCGTCGCCGATGCCCGCTCGATCAGCGTTGCGACCTCATCCCCGATGGACGCCCACCCGGGGGACCCCCTGAGCGGTCCAGCGCGCGGGCTGGGAGGTCATGCCGCCCCCGGTTAGCCCGGGGAGAGAGACCGTCCCGTCCCGAGGCCCGGGCACGAAAAAACCCGGCCGGGGCCGGGTCGTCGCACCTCGCGAGGAGGTTGGTAGCGGGGGCCTCATGGGCTCGGCATCAGAGGACCGGTCGGAGCGGGGTCAGGGTTCGGGAGAATCTGCCTTGCGGCCTGCTCCCGACCGTGGCTGGACAAGCAGGCGAGATCGGTGCGTAGCCGCAATTACCCCCCAATCGAGGCACCTCGATGGTGTCGCGTTCTTTCACCCGTCGGGCCCATTGCGGGTGTATGCCGTGGTGAGAGCGTGCCGCGTCTCGCCGTCGCCACAATGTCCGCTGTCCAACCAGGAAACCCATCGAGCACCACCTCATCACGAGTGAATCTTAAGGCAAACAGAGGGTAGCCTCTCGCTTAGGCGGTCGGCATGACGCGATCAGACGAAGAAGCCGGTGTAGTACCCTGCTGTTACCCGCCGCCACCGAACTCGTGGCAGCCTAGCGCTGATCGCAGCCTGCGCGCTGCCCCCTAAGTCGATAGATCAGGAAACAAACCCCGCCATGAAGCGCATACTAATGATCACTGGTGACTTCGTTGAGGACTATGAGAACATGGTGCCGTTTCAGGCTCTGAAGGCGATGGGGCACGAAGTTGACGCAGTCAGCCCAGGCAAGAAGTCTGGCGATACCATAGCGACGTCGATTCACGACTTTGAGGGAGAGCAAACCTACTCCGAGAAGCGAGGGCACAACTTTGAGCTAAACGCGACATTCGAAGATGTCGACCTGGAAGACTACGATGCCCTCTACGTCCCGGGCGGTCGCTCACCCGAGTACCTGCGCCTGGACGATCGCGTCGTCAAGATGGTGCGTCACTTCTTCAAGGCCAACAAGCCGGTTGCTTCGGTGTGCCACGGCCCACAAGTTTTTACGGGTTGCGGTGTACTGCAAGGCAAGAAAGTCTCCGCTTATCCGGCGTGTGGACCGGAAATCAAGGCCGATGGCGCCGAATACTCATCGATAGAATTTACAGAGGCGATCACCGATGGAAACCTGGTAACCGCCCCAGCCTGGCCTGCTCATCCAGAACTGATCCGACAGTTCAACGCGCTCCTGGTCGAGGGCTAGCCACTTAGAGACAGAGCTTCGATACTCCCGATCATGTGCGAGCTCTTCATTCAAGCTGATAGACGCTTCTGGCAATCGACCACTCGATCCATACGCGTCGGTGGCGTCGTAACATCTGTCCGCCTGGAGGCGTTTTTCTGGTCGACGCTGACTGAGATCGCCGATCGCGATGGGCACTCTATCGGTCAACTGATCACACGCCTATACATCGAATACACACAGGCCGAGCACGACCTGGGGAACTTCACCTCATTCTTGAGGGTCTGCTGTTCTAGATATCTGTCACTAATTGCGGATGGACGACTTGATCGAGATCCGGATACCCCCCTTTCTGACATCGATGCCGAGCCGCTGCTAAAGGCCGAGGCTGAAGATGTCGCCAGGCGGGGGACTGCCGGCGCTCAGCGCCATGATCCGGAGTGATACCAGGACCCCCCCAGTGACCTGCTGCCCCCACGGGTCGTACCAGCTCCTAGGTTAGTCCCAGGAGCACTTCCTTGCTCGGTGGCCCGCTCCTGAGTTGCCGAGAGCGCTGATCTTGGGCCTCGAAGGCCTCGGGTGCCGGGGCTCGGTACCCCAGAGAGCTGTGCGGCCGGATCGTGTTGTACTCGTGCCGCCAAGCCTCAATCACGACTTGGGCTTCCCTGAGCGTGTAGAACACCTCGCCATTGAGGAGCTCGTCGCGCAACTTTCCGTTGAACGAATCGAGTAGCCGTTCTCCCAGGGCGAGCCCGGCTCGATGAAGAGCGTCCGAGTGCCGACTCGTCCAAGCCAGCGGCGAAGGGCTTTGGCGATGAACTCCGGTCCGTTGTCGCTGCGGATGTGCTCCGGCACTCCTCGCTCCAGCATCAGCCGACCAAGGCGGCACAGGACCTCCTCCGAGCGAAGCCGACGCGCAACGTCGATGCACTCGCGGGTGAACTCGTCGATGAGCGTCAACAGCTTGAGCGGCCGTCCATCGCGGGTCCTCGCGTGGACGAAGTCGTAACTCCAAACGTGATTCGGTCTCTCAGCGCGGAGCCTGATGCAGGACTCCTCGTTGAGCCAGAGCCGTCCCCTTTTGGGCTGCCGCTGGGGCACCTTGAGCCCCTCCCGGCGCCAGATCCTCTCGACGCGCTTGTGGTTCACCGGCCAACCCTCCCTGCGGAGAAGGGCCGTGATCCGTCGATATCCGTAGCGCCCGAATTGGCTCGCCAGCTCGACAATCCGATCTTCGAGCCGCCTCGCCCAGTCCGATGCCCGCGGCACAGGCCCCTGCGTCGACCGAGCCTGGCCCAGGACACGACAGGCCCTGCGCTCGGAGACTCCGAGCTTCGACCGGACTCGATCTACGACGCGGCGTCTGCGCTGCGGGCTCAGAAGTTTCCCTCCGACGCTTCCTTCAGGATCGCTTTGTCGAGGTGCGCGTCAGCGAGCAGCCGCTTGAGGCGTGCGTTCTCGCGCTCCAGGTCTTTGAGCCGCTTGGCCTGGTCGACCTGCATCCCGCCGTACTCCTTTCTCCATCGGGTAGTACGTCTGCTCCGTCACGCCGATCTGGCGTACCGCTTCGCCGGTCGTGGCTCCTTTCGCCAGGGCGAGCTCGGCTTCACGGAGCTTGTGGATGATCTCTTCGGGTGTGTGCCGCTTCCTCGGCGTGCCTGTCCTCTCCTCGGGTTGGGTCCGATCCTAACTTCGGATCTGGACCGGTTTGAGGGGGGCTGGTCAGTCTCTCGACGGGCCGAAATCGGGGAACCCATGGGGAACCTCCGGGGAACCAAGTCGGAGCCCCAAACCGGGCCCGAGTTCGGCCGCATCTCACGACGTGCCTAGTGGGGGTCGCTTCGTACCGGCGACCTCACCCGCCCCCACGGGCACGAAAAAAGAGGACCAAGCCGGGAAGGGCCAGATCCTCTCTTGGAAGTGGTAGCGGGGGCAGGATTCGAACCTGCGACCTCCGGGTTATGAGCGAAACCAGCTCACCTCTGCGGCGCGGACGGGGTTGTTAGTGAGCATTCGGAGGCAGTCCATGCTGCCCCAACTCGCTGGAGTCTAACTCAACGGGGCAGGACTGCCCAGCGCTGTGCAAGCGCCTTCCCATCAATCGAGTAGACGACGGGCACGAACACTCACCTCACTGCTCAACCAGAATCCACAGTCTCTTCCCCTCCGACTCCGGATCATCCCTCGTGCCTGCGGTAGACAGTCGTTGATGAGAATCCGGAGCTTATGCAGCTCATTGCGAGCCGAACTCGCACACGCGTATATCGCCGGGACTAGCTGCTTCGCTCGCAGAGGGTCCTTTGCGTCACAGCATGCGAGGCGGAGTAGCGCCAACGTCCATCCCCTCGTCAGCTCGACAGCCTGATCTCCTGCTCGAAGTCGGCCAGGCCTCCGACCGCCGACGAGGCGCCCTCCCCTTTCGGAGAAAATCAATCTGGGTTCCAGGCAGATCCGACGTGCTCGAATGGGAAGACTCATGATGCAGGGAATATACGCTCGGGCCGCGTTCTCAGGTTACACCCAGATTCTCGCATTCTCTCCAGCACGGTCCATCCTGGCTCAGGTCAAACAGCCGCATCTGAGCGGCCTCCGAAGCCAAGGAAAGGCCCCATGTCACAGAGAACTCTCCCCGAACTTGTCGCGAGTGACCCTGAGCACCTGCTCTTGCCCAGCGAAGCGGTCACGCTCTTGCCACGCCCCCCGCGCACCCGCCCCCCACATCCGTCCGCGATCTCGCGTTGGAGCCGGTCAGGGCTGATAGCCCCCAGTGGCCGAGTCGTGAGGCTCAAGACATGCCGCAGCGGTCGAAGACTCGTCGTCCGAGCTGCTGACCTCCTGGCCTTCGTCCACGAGGCAGGAGAACAGGAGAATGAGCGCTAATGATGCTGGAAGGGGCCCTCGAACCGCCCCACGCCTCACGACGGAGCCAGCCATGCCGAAACGAAAGCGAGAACGCCGACGACTGAGTGACGAGGAGCCGCCCGTAGAACACGGACGAAACTCGGGCGGTCGCGACTCAAGAGGCCGCTTCATGCCGGGGAACAAGCTCGCTCGCGGTAACGCGGGCCAGCGCGAACGTGGACGACTCCGGCGGGCTCTTGATCGAGCCGTGTCAAACGCGGACCTCGACCGGGTGATCGCGAGCATGGTCCACCGAGCTCGGCGGGGCGACGTACGTGCGGCCCGATTGCTCTTGGATCGTATAGGCGGAACGTCGCGCGCAGAGGCTGACACCGAGACCGTCACCTTCGACTTGGGCGACCTTGAGACGCTGGACGACTGCGCTCGCGCTCAACGCGAGATCACCGCTGCCGCCAGCTCCGGCTCGATCACGCTCTCCGTTAGCACACGCTTGAGCTGGCTCGTCGAGAAAACCACCGCTCGGCTATCGGATCGAACAACCAGAGCCGACCAAGCGCCGAACTGGAGCGGCGAAGCTCCTCCGCCCGACTACGTCTGACCACCCAATGGAACTCACGGACCACGACCTCGCCTACTACTGCTTCTTCATCTGCACCGAGATCCCGGATATAGGTCGCGATCTCGGGGTGCTCGCAGAGACAGACCTCGCCTTCTACACCCGCAAGGACCTGCTCGACCTACGAGGCAGGATCGTGGAGGAGGTCTCTCGCCGGTTGAAGGAGGACGACCCCGAGATTCTCGCGCTCGCTCGGCGAATTGGCTCGCCACTTGAGCTGGACGCTTAGCGACCGCGATCCACCTTCCCGGGGCCCGCAAGGACGACCCGCGCTGAGCGGGCGCACAGGTCATCGGTTCCCTGTGTCTCCAAGAGCCCTCGCCAAGCCACTTTAGAGCCCCACTTGAGCACCACCCGTAACGAGACGCCGGGCAGTTCCTGCCCAACTCAGTGGGACATCCTCGGCTGGCATGTCGACTCAATCGCTATCCGATTCCCTCGTGATCCGGGCGATGATCCGCCGTGGATCTTGGAGCAGCCCGCGCTCGACCGCACCTGCGGCTCCGTAAGCGTCAGGCCGTCGCCGGGACCACCGGGGCGACCGGCCCGCCACAGTCGGCTCCTAGTTCATCGCCCCCGCCCAGGGGCCTTCGAGACCCTCGACGCTCTAGCATCAGCTCCCAAGGCACAGCTTCAGGAGGTCGCCGTCGCCCTAGAAGTCAGAGCAAAGGACGCCGTCGAAGCACAGCAGAGGGCGGTCTGGATCGCTCGACACCTCCGACGCCCGTGGTCTCGTGATCCATGGACGTTCGTGATCAACGGCCATGATCTCGGATCGCACTACACGAGCCGACGTTCCTGGAACACGGACAGACTCGTGATCTACCCCAGACGGTCCAAGCTCTATCCATCGCAGAACGCAGTACGGATCGAACGGCGCGTAGCCGGACCAGAAAAGACCAGGAGGGCGCTCAGGGGCGTCGTGACCCCTTCCGACATCCTTGCCCTGAGCCCCGGAGTCCTATTCGAGTCGCTGGGCTTCGAGATGCCAAACCTCATCATGCTGGGCCGTCAGGCGTTGGGACGCGCACGCGCTAAGCGGCACGACGGAATGGTGTTCGGGCACTCTAAAGGTCGCTTCTATGATTCCGACGAAGCCACAGGCAGCATGATTGCTGTGCGAGCTGCCATAGATCACAAAGAACCGTGGCTTATGGGTAGCGCCCAGGCGATCAGGGCCTCCTGTCGGGAGAAGAGCTGGTTCCGCCCGGAATCATCCATGCTGGCGCTTCGGTCTCCTCTATCTATAGAGGACCCAAAACTACGCTTTCCTCAAGCAAGCTCCGAAAGAGAACCGCCTCACCAAGACGGGGCTAGGAGCTTCCCTGCCTGAGCGGAGCACTGCCCGCGCCACCGAGGTGACGGAGGAGTAGCTCGTACTCCCGAAGATGCTCTCCCCCAATGGAGGTGAACTCTCTATGGGGATACCGCTTCATCCCTGTCCAGGTACCATGCCAGTCACTCGAGCGCCCAACAAACACACGCTGATCGAAGTCCGAAAACTGATCAGCGGTGATGTCGACAATGTAGCCCTCGACCTCGGCCCAAGCGTGAGACTGCTCTGAGTCCTCAGGCCCACGTACGGCGTTGGCCACACCGCACCCCGTCGCAATACCGTCACGGTCCCCAATCCACTTCAGGAAGAGCAGAGAACTGATCTTGCAGGACCCCTGCGGAAAGTAGTTGTAGACACGCAGGTGCTTCCCCGAGTGCGGACCCTCGAAGTAGGCACGAAGAGCGGTGGCTCTCTCACGGAGAAGGTCTTCAATCATCCTGCTGGGTCCCCCGCGCTTGGCTAGCAAGGCCAATGAAAGGGCGCTCCGGCTGCCACACCTAGGCCGCGGTTGGCCAGTCAGCGTAGAGCGCCTCCGCCTGATCCATGATTGCCGAGAGGAAGGGGTCTAGGTCCTTCGCCTCGACACCACGCTTCCGAAGCACGCGCTTCACCGCACTCCGCACCGCGGCCTTCACGTCCTCCCTGTGAGGAGCCGTCCAGTCCACTTTGAGGTTTCTCTTGATGGACTGAACGACATCGTGGATAAGGCCGCGGAGGAACTCGATGTCGTAGAGCGCTCCCAGGTTTGACTCGATGGCGTCGTAGAAGGCCAGCTCGTCTGCTTCGAGACCGAGCTCCGATGCACGCTTGTCGTAGGCCTCCATTTCACGACGGATCTCAAGCATTGCCTTGATGACGGTTGCCGCGTCGACGACGCGGCTGTGGTACTTCTGAAGAGTGGCCTCTAGGAGCTCTCTGAAGCTCTTCGCCTTGGCGAGGTTCTGCTTCTCTCGGCTCTTGATGGCGTCACGGACCAGCTTCTCAAGCAGCTTGAGCCTCAGGTTCTCGTGAGGCTTGTTCTTGAACGTCTGCAGGAACTCGTCGTCGAGGATGGAGATGTCCGCCTGCTCAATCCCCGCCACATCAAAGATGTCGACGACCCCTTCAGAAACGACGCTGTCGTCTACTAGGTCACGGACTGCATGCTCGACCTCTTTCCCGGTCTTCCGGCCGGGGATGGTCTTCAGAATCTGCTTGCGAACACGCTGGTAGAAGATGACCTCATCGGTAAATGGACGGCAGTCATCAAGGTGCTTGACGAGCAAGTACGCGTGGCTGAGACGCAGCTCGGCGGCGAGGTAGTGCTCACGAAGCTCGTCATCATCCGCGATGTGTCCGTAGACCAGGGAGTATCGGTCTTCGAGGTCGATACGCGAGAGGTGCCTCCAGGCCCCGTAGTCGATGCCCTCGGGTAACAGCTTACGAACGACCTCTAGGCACTCGAAGAAGACTGGCTTGGCTTCGTCGCTGAGGTCGGGTGCGGGCTCCCCGCGCCCTCCACCCTTCGTGTACTTCCCGGTGGCTTCGCGCAGGTCATCGCCGATTCCGATGTAGTCCACGATGAGACCGTGCGGCTTGTCGCTGAAGACACGGTTCACCCGGCTGATTGCCTGGATGATGTTGTGCCCTTTCATCGGCTTGTCCACGTACAGGGTGTGGAGGCACGGGATGTCAGTCCCGGTGAGCCACATGTCGCAGACGATGACCATCTGGAGCGGATGGTCCGGGTCAATCATGTTCTGCTTGATGCCGTCGCGCTGAGCCTTCGTGCTGATGTGCCCCGCCTTGTTCCACTCCTCAGGGTCCTTCGCGATGTTCCCCGTCATGACGACCTTGACCTCCGGGCAACCGGGGATGGCCGTGAGAGCGTCGTACATCCGGACGCAGTTCTCCCTGTTCATGCAGACGACCATTGCCTTCCCCTTCAGGGTCTCGCAGCGATCTTTGAAGTGAGCGAGGAGGTCCTCGGCGATGGCCTGAACTCGGTCTTTGGCACCAGCAGCTGCGGCAAGTGCAGCCCAACGGCTCTTCTTGCGTTCGATGTTGTCGATGTCCTGGCCCTCGGTAATCTCGTCGAGGGCGGAATCAACGTCCTCCTTGGCAAGGTGGAGCTTCGCTAGCCGCGGGTAGTAGAAGATGGGAACGGTGGCCCGGTCCTCTTGCGACTGACGGATGTCGTAGGTGTGGATGACATCTCCAAACACCTCCTCGGTGTCCGCACCCGAGAAGCTGACCGGAGTGCCGGTGAATCCGAGACGCTTCGCGTTGGGCAGGGCTTCAGCGAGGTAGCGAGCGAAGCCAGATTCGAACCCGTACTGGCTGCGATGCGCCTCGTCTGCGACGACAATGACTTTCGAGCTCTCCGAGAGCACTGGGTGGGAGGTCTCGCCAGAGTTCGTCTTGAGTCTGAACTTCTCGATGGTGGTGAGAATGACCTCCCCTCCCTCCGTCCGCAGGAGGTCACGGAGCTCGTCCACCGACTCGGCGTGCTTCACGGCGCCTACGAGCGCCCGCGCGTCAACGAACTGGTCCTTGAGCTGTTGGTCGAGGTCGGTGCGGTCTACCTGAATGACAAAAGTCGGATTCTGTAGCTCTCGGCGGAGGAGCCCGACCAGGAAGACCATGGAGAGCGACTTGCCCGAACCAGTAGTGTGCCAGATGACCCCAAGTCGCTTGTCTCCACCGTTCGCGAAGGCGTCCGCTGCGCGCACTGCAGCGGTACGAACGGCGAAAAACTGGTGATACTTGGCACCCTTCTTCGTGATGCTCTCGCCCGAGACTTCGAACAGGATAAAGTTCCGAACGTAGGCAAGAAGGCGGTCCTTCTCAAAGAGCCCCTCGACAAGGGTCTTCATCGACCCCGTGGTCTTCTGTTCGACATCTACCCCGGTGATGGACTTCCAGGGCGCGTACCACTCGGGGTTCGCGGTCCACATCCCGTGCTTCGTCGTAATGCCGTCTGAGACGACAACCAGCGCGTTGAAGTCGAAGAGCTGGGGGATGTCGTTCCGGTAATGGGCAATCTGGTTGATGGCCTCCTCTACCGTTGGCTTCTCGCTGTACGGGTTCTTGAGCTCGAACACGACGAGCGGCAGCCCGTTCACGAAGACGACCAGGTCCGGCCTCCGGTCATTCCTGCCGTGCACTCGTAGCTGGTTGGCTACGAGGAACTCGTTGTTTCGCGGGTCGTCCCAGTCGAGCGCGTAGACGTGACGATGCTCCACGCGGCCGTCGTCAAACTCCACCTTCAAGTCGTCGATGCCACGGGTGAGCATCTCGTGGAAGTGCATGTTGCGCCGGATGGTGTCGACTCCATTGGGGCGAGAGAACCGGCGCACCGCTTCGTCAAGGGCCTTGTCTGGTAGGTCCGGGTAGCGCCGCTTGAGCGAGCCGCGAAGAACGGAGCGAAGGACAACCTCGTCTTCTGAGCTTCTGTCAAGCTCGGAACCGTGCGCGTACTGGTACTTGAGCTGCTCTAGCCGCTCGATGGTAGTCAGCTCGAACTCCGTCTCCGTTCCTCGATGCCCCATTGCTAGACGGCCTCCTCGACCACTCTCTCGGCATCACGAACGGTCACCTCACCGGAGAGTAGCTTCGGGAGGAGGAGGCCCCTTAGCGCCTCCAGAGTGCGCGACTCAAGGCGAGTGGCAACAATCCGGTTCATGCATGGACTCAAGAGCTCATCAGCAAGCTCGATGACATTGGGCGGAGGAACGCAGCACAGCGCGTCCGTTAGATGGTACCGTCGAATGTGGCCCATCGTTGTGGCCTTATCGGCCGCAATGGCCTGGAACTCTGGTAAGTGAACCAGTGTCCACTGGTGGTAGAACCACTTGGGGAAACGCTCCGAGGTAACTTTGAACAAGTGCTGGTTGAGAGCGCCCTTACCTCCGCACCAAATAGTCACGAGCAGGCTCCCCGACCAGGAGAACACGACGTCTCCGTCATCGAGAACGCACTTTGGATTGATATCGCAAGAAGCCCACTCATCTTCACCGGGGCCCCCGGCACGCAGCTGTGCAATCTTGATGACGGGTAGCCGCGGCCCCCCTGGGCTAGGGCGGTGCTTCTGAAGCGCCAGGCCGTTCTGATAGCGCGCAATGGAGTCTAACGGCTCGACATCCCAGCCCTGCGGGACGCGCATAGGACCGACATCAACGAGACTGCTAGGGAAGAGCCTCGCGAACTCCTCAGTCATGCGAGGTGGGCGCTTGCCCTCCGCCTTCGCGATGACGGGGTCGAAGTCAACAAACCACGACTTGAAGAGAGCTGCGCACGTGCTTTCAAGGGTCCTGCTTAGACTACGGTTCAGTTCAATCTTGCCGTCAAGAGCCGTAAGAACCGCCGCAATGGCCTCCTGCTCAGGCAGTGATGGCAACTTGAATCGGAAGGCCTCGATTCGACTTGGCGCCGTATGGAGGATCTTAGTCCCGGACGAGGTTGCGAAGAGCTCTTGGTTGAACTCTCGCGACAGGAATACCTGGTAGAGGAATCCGCTGTCGGTGATGTCAGGACGCTCGATTACGACTCTACCCAGCCGCTGGTTGTGCAAGTAAACTCTGCCGTCATCCGGGATGCGCGCAGGCACGCCCAGAATCTCGCCTCCCGGCGTTTGACAGGTCATCACCAGTAGTATGTCGCCGGGGCTCAGCTCATACTCCCTGGGATACTCGGCTAGGTACTCTTTCGTTGGAGTCACGTCGAAACGAAAACCGCCCGTGTACCTGAAGTTCCCAACAGCAACGACTATGGGTTTACCGGAAAGAGCCTCGCTGAAGGACTCACTCTTGAACGGCCAACCGTGCTTCACTCGCACCAAGTCACCCAGCCGCACTTGAGTCCAACAGGCGCTCACGACTGAAGCCCCCTTAGAGCTTCGCGAATGCGCTCGTCAAGGAGGAGGCCTTCGCTAAGCTGCGATTCGAGTCGCTCGAGTAGCGCAGGGAATCGGTCTTCGAATGGCTCGTCTTCGTCGAACGCTTCTTCGACGCCTACGTACCGACCCGGTGTGAGCGCGTACCTGTGCTTCTGAATGTCTGGTATCCCTGCTACGGCGCAAAAGCCCGGGACGGTCGCCGGAGCCCCAGTACGCCGGAACTCGCGATACACCTGTGCGATTCGCTGAATCTCATCGGCAGACAAGTCCTTCTGCTTACGCGAGCCCGGAATGAGCGTCCCAAGCTTCCTCCCATCAATGAAGAGGACTTCCTCGTCCCGCCTCCGGAACTCGCCAGAACCGTCACGGTTCTTCGCGAGTATCCAGAGGCAACAGGGAACTTGGGTTCCTGAGAACAGCTGCCCTGTTAGCTGGACCACACAGTCGACGTAGCCCGCATCAACAAGTGCCTTCCTAACAGCGAAACGAGCCGTCTCTGAGTTCGAGAGCTCTCCTGTCGCCATGACAAACCCGGCTGTACCGCCTTCCTCCAGATGATGAAGAAAGTGGAGAATCCAGAGGGTGTTGGCGTTGCGCGCGGCTAGCGGCATCCGCTCGGCTCCAAGTGCTAGGCGCGGGTCCTTATCGGGAACGCGGTCTGCTCCCCAACCTTTGTCGCTCTTGGAGCCGTCGTTGAACGGGGGGTTGGCCATTATGTAGTTGGCCTTGACGTCCCGGTGCTTGTCGGCGTCGGGGAAGTATGAGTTCCCCAGACGGATGTCGCCATCGAGCCCGTGGATGAAGAGGTTCATCCTGCAGAGCCGGTAAGTGAAGTCCTTGCTCTCCTGACCAACAAACGAGAGCTTCCCACTGTGCTGCGTGAACTCATCGGACTGGACGAACATCCCGCCCGACCCACAGCAGGGGTCAAACACCACGCCCTCAGTTGGTTCGAGCATGGCAACCAGGGTTCGAACGATGGAGGACGGCGTGAAATACTCTCCGCCTCGTTTGCCCTCTGAGTTAGCAAACTCCCCAATGAAGTACTCGTAGACGCGCCCAAGGATGTCCTCAGGACCGTGGTCTGCCTTGAAGATATCCTTCGAGAAGAGATTGATGAGTTCCGCGAGGTTCTCACGGGTCATGTTCGACCCGGCATAGATGGGCGGGAGCAGACCTCGGAGCTTGTCCGGGTAGGCGTTCTCCAGCTCCTCAAGCACGTTGTCGAGGCGCACCTTGATGTCGTCGTCTTGCGCGTGCTCAAGGATGCTCGACCATCGGGCGTTCTCCGGGACGATGAATGCTCCGACTGCGCGGTACTCGTCCGGGTCCTCGAGTATTGACTCCCGGACTTTGGGGTCCGTGGTGTGGTAATCGCTCGACGTGTCCTCGATGAGTGCTTCTAGCTCGGCCCGGCGCTTTTCAAACCGACGCGAGAGGAAGCGGAGGAAGATGATGGGAAGGACGTAGCGCTTGTAGTCTGCGGGCTCGATGGAGCCGCGTAGCTCTACCGCCGCCTGCCAGAGCTCGCGAATGAGCTCTTGGACACCGTTCTTCTTTGCCGCCTTCTTCTTGGTGGACTTCTTCTTGGTTGACTTCTTCTTGCGGGCCGCCATTTTGGGAGCATTCGTAGGAGTTCGCTTAGCAGAGCCAGACGCCCTCCTGTCGAGCCCGAGGTGTCGGCACCCAGGTGTTCTAACGTCCTACCTAGCCAATATATAGGGCGAGCAAGGGGTCGCTGCCGTGGACAGCAGAACCGGGGCAGCCGACAAGCGGAGGCGAGCACTTCTAGATGCCTGCCGTGCCACGAGTTGGGGCAGTCTTTGGTCTCGCCCGCGGCACGCTACGGGACGCCTGGTTGGGCACGCCGACATCCGGGGAGCAGGCTGACGACTGAACGGTCTAGCGAGTCTTCATCCAGTGCCAAGAGCGGGCCCCCCGCTGGCTACTTCTTCTTCGCCTGCTTGCGTCGGTCGTTGATTCGCTTGACCCACTCCGCGAGCGCTTCAATGTCCTGCCTCAGCTCGGGCGGCTCGGGAATCGGGGTGTTCTCCGCCGCTGCCTTGTCGTGCCCAGGTAGCCACCTGGATGTCTTCGTCATCCCCGCTTCAAGGTCAATGCAGTCTTGCGGTTCGATGTGAGCCAGGTCATGGACCTGCTGAGTTTGCACACTTGGACGATATCGCTGAACGACATTCGCAAGCAGCACCTCTTCGAAGGCTCGTTCCCAGGTCTCCCGCAGCCGTCCGTAGAGGTAGGTCGCTTGCCGCTCGTATGCGCTACGAGAACCATCTCTGTGGAGTTTCTCTGCAGCTTGATACTCGTTGTTCAACACACCAAGCCGCTTCCTCGTGGGCATCGCAACCCAGGGCATCTCGGGCGACGACACTCCAGCCCCGATACCCTCGCGGCGCAGGTGCTGTGGGTGGTGATCGACTCCAGCACCCTTCGCTTCAGCTTCAAGTGCAAGCAGGAACACAAGATCGTGCGTGAACACTATCACCTGCCGCGCAGCAGCCTCGGCCACAAGACGTTTCGCTACCATCTCGCGCCAGTTGTGGTCCAGTGAGGACACCGGATCGTCGAACAGGATGCCGCCAGAAGTCGGCGCTGTGGCTAGCTCTGCGAAGAATGCGGCGATTGCAAGGCATCGCGCTTCACCTTCGCTCACAACGCTCGGCACTTCGGTGCCAGGAGCACGCTTCAGCACTAGCTTGTGGTAGAGGGCGCCTTCCCCTCCCCCCGCGTCCTGAAGCTCGACCTCAACCTGGTTGAACTCAAGAGCGTCCAACTCAGCCTGAAAGGCAGCCTTCAGCTTGTTGGTCACCGTCTCCTTCGTGACGGCGGCGCTCTTGTCGGTGATTGCCTTTGTAGCAGCATCCTTTCGGCAGAGTTCGAATGCGGCGATTTCCTTCTTGCGGTTCACCTCCTGAACGACGGCGTCCATGCCAAGGCCAAGGGCCCGCCTGGCGTCCAGTTCCCGCCGTTCGCTGACGAGGGCCTGTTCTCGGGCATCCCTCTCCGGGTTCTCCAGGCGCTCGGCTCGCTCGCGAAGCGCAGCTTCTTCCTCGCCAAGAGCCTGAGTGTCGGGAGTGGCCCACCCGGCTGGGCACGGCTCTACCCCAGCGAGTGCTTGCAGGAGGTCGCTCTTTCGCGCTTCACATCGAACTAGCGATGCTTCCGCAGCGTCTGCAAGCTCTGGGGCTTCGAGTCGCGCTTCGTCCAGAGCAGTGGCAGTCGTCTGGTCTCGAACTTCCAGTGCCTCAACCTTCCTCCTCTCGGCAGCGAGCGCGGCGTCAGCTTCACGCATGCTCCGCTCAGCGACCGATGTGACAAACTCCTCAAACTTCGACAGGCGCGTCTTGCCGTCGGGCTTCAGGGCTTGCTGACAGAGGACGCAGCGTGCTTCGTCTTCTGTCACGGGAAAAGTCATGGCTGGATACGCTTCGTCAGTGGAGAACAGCCGGGCGGCTTCCCAAAGGGAGCGCCATTTATCAGAACCGCTCCCGGCCAACGTGCCAGCGGGAATCGTTTCGGCGCGAAGGCCCTCCGCTTCCTTGCGGGCAGTGTGAGCGTGGTCACGAATTGCAATCGCTGCTGAAGCTGCTTCGTCGCAGAGTGCTGCAGACGCTCGCCCCAGAATATCCCCGACGTGTTGCAGACGGTCGGCTCGTTGTCGAAGCGCCTGAGCAGCCTTCTTCGGGTCTCCTGCTCTGAGGTCTTCAAGCTCCTTGTCGATATCAGAAAGGCGCTTCTCTTCCTCTGCAGAGAGGATGGCGAGACGCCGCAGCTCGTCGACGTCTGTTAGCGACGTTAGCTTCGGCAGCTCCCGACCAGCCTCGGTATCGGGAGGTACTTCGGGGAGGGCAACGACCCGGCGCTCAAGCTCAGTCTTCTGGCCGTCAAGCCTCCGCCTCACTTCCTTGCAGGCGGCCGCGAGTTGGTCGAAGAGGTCGAGGCCGAACGGGCGAAAGGCCACGTTAGTCCGCTTCCGGAGATAGACCGCCTCGCAATGACGGTCGAACACGCTGACCTCCCCAAGTGCCGTTGCTGGTTCATCCTCGTCACTCCACCGGTAGTCATCCTCGCTCTCCCCTACCTTGTAGCTGATGGTCGCGCTGGGCTTGGGAGGAGCGGCACCCGAAGTGACGTTGCCGAGAATCTCCTCTGCTCCTCGTGCTCTGCATGCTCGCTTCAAGACGCGTGCGTATCCGGACTTGCCCGCGGCATTCCCGCCATAGACAACGGTAAGCTGAGGCCCGAATCTGAGCACCTGGTCGGGTGCGAGGGCATTTACTCCTGTGTGGTGGGTCAGCGAAGTGAGAGTAACTGGCCCGGCGGAGTCCCCACGTTCAGGAAGATGCTTCGCTTCCAGGAACTTCGCTTCGGCGCCTTCCTTCGATAGCCCGTGCTTCAGCTTGCAGAGCTCAGTCAGCTCGTCTAAATCAAACTCGTTCAAGTCTCCCTGAACCACCAACCTTCTAAGAGCGTCCCGCTGCCAATCGTGGCGGCCCTCGGACCACTTCAGGATTTCTTGGATTACGTCCATCTCTGCTCCTCCGCTCCCTAACAAGCGAGGTGAGCTTGACAGACGCATTTCGGCGGAGCAACGCCCCGCGTTTATTCCGGAGGGCTACCCGATCCTCTCTACTACGGCGGCCGCTGCCGCGGTGTCACGCTCGACATAGACCGCGGTAACATCAACGCTACGCTGCCCCAAGAGGATGCGAGCCTGGTCCCAACCTGATTCACGCTCAAACCGAGTGGCCGCACCGTGACGGAGCTGATGTGGGCTCCAACGACGAATCCCCGCTGAGTCGCAGGCTCGATGGATAGCCCGCCGGACGCTGTCCGTGGTGTAGGTCTCACCTGGCGCTCTCTGCGGCTCCCTGACCCGATTGGAGCCGGGGCGGTTGCCACAGCTCGCTGGAGTACACCTGGCGCGGGCGAGCTCCTCACGGCGCTCTCGCTCGGCCTCCCGCGGCGAGAAGCAGGGATTATCGTCGCCGCGGAGCAGCCAGCGCCAGAGCAACGCACGAGCCTGAGGGCCAATGAACACTCGCCTTTCGTGACCGTGGTGGGCTGTCTTGTGAGTGGGCGGCTGGTAGACCCAGGGCTCACGAGAGCGATCTACGTCGCACGGCCTGAGCTGCACAATCTCTCCGCATCGGCAGCCGGTGAGGCGCATGAGCTGGACCATTGCTGCGACCTGGTCGGAGACCAGCGGTAGCACAGCATCAACATGCTCGTCAGCTACGGGCGAGACCTTGCCAGGTTCGCGGAGACTTACCTCTCGACCCGCGCGGATGCCCTCGACACTGCGGAGCGCGATGAGTACATCGGGCTTTACCAGCTCATGCGATACGCCCCACTTGAACGCAGCGACGATCCGCCGCACGCGACCGTTGAGCGTCTTCCGGTTGAGCCGCCCACCCTCGACCAGTCGCTTTCGCACCGCCCGCAGCTTCGCGGGTCCGAATTCGTCTGCTGGCACGTCGCCGTACAGCTCGCACACGGCATTGAGAGCCTGCTCGAAGTGCCCAAGCTCTGCCTTACCTGCGAAGCCTGCTCGCTCCCCTAGGAAGCGGGCCGTGAGCTGAGCAACCGTGAGCCTGGACTTGACCCCCGACACCGCGACTCCCGCGCGGTGCTCGGCTAGGTATCGCTCCGCTCGCGCGATGGCCTCGGGGAAGGGGTCCCCAACTGGCTTCCCGTTCTCGTCCTGCTCGACGAGTCGCCCCATGTAGCGCCGGGTCTTGCAGCCCCGGGCGGGGTCGTGGAGGAGCAGGTAGCCCTGACCTGTGGAGCGGTTCAGGGTGAGCCACTCGCCCTGGACCGCGATCTGGTACGGGGCTCGGCGCTGGCAGCTCTTGCGTCTCGAATTCTGTCTCATGCGGCACCTTGGGCAGCCACTGCCCAGGAATCTGGGTGGGCCGCGCCGCATGAGCGGGTAAGCGGACGACGGTAAGTCGTGCTTCGGCTTCGAGTTG
>JBCCGI010000043.1:0-66440 GCA_039029355.1 Planctomycetota bacterium | reverse complement strand
CTGCGCCGGCGTGCTGGCGCTGGCTCTGCCGGGCGAGCGGCTTCGCGGACGCCTCCTGCGCGCCCTCGCGGCCCTGGCGCTGGGCGGCCTCGCCGCGGCCCTCGCCCTCCAACCGCCGGCCGCCGCCATGCGGCGCGAGGTGCTGGAGGGGGAGGAGGGCCGCGCCCGCTGGGTGCGCGCCGCGGCCGGCACCGAGGCGCTCCTGCTGCGCGCCGCCGCGCCGGGCCTGCGTGTGGAGACGCTGCGCGAGGACGCGGCGCTGACGTACCGGGTCGACCTCACGGCGGGCACCTGGCGCGCCGACGCCGCCGGCGGGCTGGTCCACTTCCGCGCCGAGCTGCCGCTCCCGCCCGCCGAGCTCGACCTCGCCCCGGCCTGGTGGCGCGACCCGGCCGGGCGCTGGACGCGCTACGACGAGGTCGCCGGCGGCTGGGGCAGCGCCGCCCCCGGCGAGGCCCCGCCGGGCTGGCTGCGGGCGGGGCTCCCGCCGGGCAAGGCGGTCCTGCTCGGGCGCCTGGGGGGCGGGTCCGGCGCCGCGGGGGGAGCGCAAGGGGTGGCCTGGGCGCGGCTTCTGGGTGCCCCCGAACCCCAGCGGCTGCCCGACTGAACCGGCTGGGCTCGCCGTTGCACCGGCGCGCCGAGGCAGGAGCTTGCAATGGCGGGTGCGACACCAAGCTCAGCCAGTCCGGAAAGGGATTGATGGGGGCGGTACTCGGGCGTACTCTCTTCGGCTCGCTACGCCGGGCACAGGCCCCGGCGCGCTGGGCTACGCCCTGCCCGGGGTCCCCCCCAAGAAGCTATTCGGCAACCGATGAAGACGTCTCACATCCGCGCGGTCGAGACCGAAGACCGCTGGTACATCTACGACGCCTCCGAGCACGTCCTCGGGCGCATGGCCTCCAAGATCGCCATGCAGCTCCAGGGCAAGGATCGCCCCACGTACACGCCGAGTGAGCTCACCGGCGCGCATGTGATTGTCATCAATGCCGGCAAGGCTCAGCTGACCGGGACGAAGGCCGAGTCGAAGGCCTATCCGAAGTACTCGGGCTACCCCGGCGGCCTCTACGTTCACTCGATCGACCACCTGAAGAAGCGCCGTCCGCACGACGTGGTGAAGCTCGCCGTGCGCCGCATGCTGCCGAAGACGCGTCTGGGCAAGAGCATGCTCTCGCGCCTCAAGGTCTACGCCGGTACCGATCACCCGCACAGCGCCCAGAAACCCGTCAAGGTGGAGTCCCTCTAAGCCATGGCCGTCGCGAATCCGTACACCTGGGGCCTCGGCCGTCGTAAGAGCGCGGTGGCGCGCGTGCGCATCAAGCCCGGCACGGGCAACTTCCTGGTCAACGGCAAGCCGATGACCGACTACTTCACGACGGTGCGCGACCAGAAGCTGGCGCGCCTGTCGCTGTTGGCCCAGGAAGGCCTCGATTCGACCTACGACATCTGGGTCAACGTGCGCGGCGGCGGCCCGCACGGCCAGGCCGGTGCGGTGCAGCTCGGCGTGGCGCGGGCGCTCAAGGAAGCCAACCCGGTGCTCATGGAATCGCTCCGCGAGGGCGGCCTTCTGACGCGTGACCCGCGGATGAAGGAGCGCAAGAAGTACGGTCGCCGGGGCGCGCGCCGCGGCTTCCAGTTCTCCAAGCGCTAGGCCCCGCCAGCCGTTCGGGTCATGGCCGGCCACTCCCACGCAGCGAACGTCGCACGGCGCAAGAACGCCGTCGATGCCAAGCGCGCCCGCATCTTCAGCAAGTGCGCCAAGGCGGTCATGTCCGCGGTGCGCCAGGGCGGACCCGATCCGAGCGCCAACCTCAAGCTCCGCTACGCCATCGAGAAGGCGCGCGCGGAGAACATGCCCAAGGAAAACATCGAGCGCGCGATCAAGCGCGCCTCGGGCGAGGGCATGGGCGACCTCGAGGAGCTCAACTACGAGGGCTACGCCCCCGGCGGCGTGGCGCTGATCGTGGCCTGCCTAACGGACAACCGCAACCGCACCGCGCCCGACATCAAGTACATCTTCGAGAAGCGCGGCGGCAACATGGGCGCGCAGGGCTCGGTGTCGTTCCTCTTCGACTTCCGCTCGACCTTCGTGGTCGAGACCGGCGGCCGCGATGAGGACGCGATGGTCGAGGCGGCGCTCGAGGCCGGCGCCGAGGACATCGAGTACGACGGCGAGCTGGCGACCATCTTCGCGTCGCCGGTCGACTTCCTGGCGGTGAAGGAAGCGCTCGAAGGGGCCGGCTTTGAGTTCCTCTCCGCGGAGACCGGCTACGTGCCGCAGAGCCGCATCGAGGTCGCCACCAAAGAGGACGCGAAAAAGATTCTCGCCCTCGTCGACGCGCTCGAGGACAACGACGACGTCCAGAGCGTCTACGCGAACTACGACATCCGCGCCGAGTGGATGGAGGAGCTCGCGGGCTGAGCCCGCGGCGCTCCGCGACGCCCGCAGCGACCGCTGCGCACCCTTCTCCGGCACGGGACGGGCCGGACTTCCGCGCGGCCTTGCGCGACTCGCGCTTGGACCCGCCGGAAGGAAAGCGTATAGGTGGCGGTTCAGGCCTGCCCGGACGAAGGGCGGCCCGCACCCGCGCACGAGGAGCGAAGCATGTCTGAGGGATCGAACAGCATTCGGATCGTCACGACGGACGAGGCGCTCCTGGCGTCGACGCGCGCCGCGGTGTCGGGGCTGGAGGGTTGGACCCTCGAGGAGCCCCTGTCGGTCGAGGAGATCCTCGGATCGAACGTGCCCTCGGGCGACGTGATCCTGCTCGACGCGTGGCAGCGCTCGGAGAACGTCTACGAGTCCTGCCGCCGGCTGACGGGCAAGACCAAGTGCCGCACCTACGTGGTGACCGACCTCGACAACCGGCTGGCCGAGCCGATCGCGCTCTTCTGCGGCGCGACCGGAACGCTGGCGCGGCCGCTGTCGGCGACCGCGCTGCGGAACGTGATCCAGCACGGCGCGCCGCGCTCCGAGCTGGCGACCGAGCGGCGCGACGAGAGCCAGGGCCGCGACCTGCCGCTGAGCTTGATGCAGGCGCTGGTGGGCGAGCGCTCGGCGCGGCTGGTCGACGTGCTGGTCGACCCCGAGACCGGGCTCTACAGCTACGACTACCTCAAGTTCAAGCTCGACGAGGAGTTCAAGCGCGCGCGGCGCTTCGACCACGCGCTCTCCTGCGTGATGCTCGGCTTCGAGGGTCAGGCGGACGAGGAGACGCTCGGCGCGCTGGCGTCGATCTTCCTCAACGCGTCGCGCGACACCGACGTGCTCGGGCGCTTCGACCAGAGCTCGTTCCTCTTCTTCCTGCCGAACACCGGGCCGGACGGGGCCGAGATCATGGCCAGCCGCATCCGTGCCGCGGCCGAAGAGGCGGCGCTGACCGATCTGGTGGGGGACCGGCTCGAGATCGCGGTCGGCATCTCCTACTTCCCGCACCCCGAGATCGAGGAGCGCGAGGAGCTGTTCGCCCGCGCCCGCGACGCCTTCCACTCCGGCCAGCGCGACGGCGGCGTGGTCGTACGCGCCGACTGAGCCCAGCGGCCCGCCGCCCCGGGCCTGGAAATTCCCCGCCCCCTGCAGCGCAGGTGCGCCGATGCCCGCGGAAGGCGAAAAGAACCCCCTGCGCCGCGTCGAGCGCTTGCTCGACCGCCTCTTCGAAACCGGGGAGGGGCTGGCGGCCAGCCCGCTGCGCTCCCTAGGCGCCGAGGGCGGCGGCCCCGAGGGCCGTCGGCCCAGCGCTGGAGAGCCTGAGGATCCGGCCGCGATGCGCGCCCGCCGCTTCCTCCTGACCGTCGACGACGCGGGTGAGTTCCTGGTGTCCGCCGGCGACGAGCACGTGCTCGGCCACCGCCGCGGCGACCGCGCCGACCTGCCGGTGCTGGCCGATGTCGGCATCGCCCACGCGCGCTTCGTCGCGCGCGAGAGCCTCGCCGCGGGCCGCGAGTGGCGCGTCGAGCCGTTCGGCTCCGAGGAGGTGCTGAGCAACGGCGAGCCGGTCTCGACCTCGGCCCCCGTCGCGCACGGCGACCTGCTGCGCTTCGGCGCCAACCTGGAGCTGCGCTTCGAGGCTCCCGATCCGGCCAGCTCGACCGCGGTGCTGCACCTGCTCCACGGGGCCGAGTGCCTGGGCGCGGCGCACGTGCTGCTCCTCGGCGAGGGCCTCGGCGGCCGGCTGCGGATCGGCGCCGCCGCCGGGCGGCACATCCGCGTCCCGAACCTG
Source organism: Planctomycetota bacterium (assembly GCA_039029355.1). Taxonomy (GTDB): domain Bacteria; phylum Planctomycetota; class UBA1135; order UBA1135; genus JBCCGI01. The sequence continues at coordinate 62,223 of JBCCGI010000043.1, read as the reverse complement.
CTCGCGGGCATGGAGCTGGTGCTCTCGGGGGAGCGGCTGCTGATCCGCTCCGACGACGGCGTGGCCGAGCCCGGCGGGGAGCGTCGGACCTCCCTCGGGCTGGAGTTCCCGCTCGTGCGGCGGACCGACCTCCTCGTGGGGACCGGGGCCGAGGGCCGCCCGCCCTTCGGGCTCTCTTTCCAGCCCCTGACCCCCCGGGGCGAGCCCCTGCGGCGGGGGGACGCGTGATCTTGCTACCATTCGCTGGCGGGAGCTGCGCGGACCGCCGCGCGGGTCGGATGGCGAATGGTTGACTGGGAAGAGTTCTACAACGGCTTTCGCGAGCCGGACTTCGTCCCCGGCTACGAGATCCAGCATCGCCTGGGCGGGGGCGCGTTCGGCGAGGTCTACAAGGCCCGCAAGCTGTCGATCGACAAGCCCTACGCGATCAAGTTCCTGAAGCTCGACGACGCGGCCGACCGCGACGTGATCGAGCGCGAGCTGAACCAGGTCCGCCTCTTCGCCTCGATCGACCACCCCAACCTGGTGACGATCGAGGACATGGGGATGGTGCGCAGCGTGCCGTACCTGATCATGGGCTACGCCGGCGAGGAGACGCTCGCGCGGCGGCTCAAGCGCGACCAGCTCGACCGCGACGCGGCGCTGCGGACCTTCGTGCAGGTCTGCCGCGGCGTGCTCGCGCTGCACGATCGACGGCTGGGGCACTTCGACCTGAAGCCCGGCAACGTGTTCCTGAAGGGCGACGTGGCGCGGGTGGGGGACTACGGGCTGGCCAAGCTCCTGGTGGAGGGGCGCTCGTCGCTCTCCTTCGGCCGCGGGACGCCGCACTACATGGCGCCCGAGATGCTGAAGAACCGCGCCGACCACCGCGCGGACATCTACTCGCTCGGCGTGATCCTCTACGAGTGCGTGACCGGGCGCGTCCCCTTTGGAGCCGGCGCGACTTCGGGCGTCATCGTGCGCGAGAGCGACGACCCGCCGGCCTTCCCGGCCGACTTCCCGCCGCCGCTGCGCCCGACCGTCGAGGCCTGCCTGCGGCTCGACCCGAACCACCGCTTCGACTCGGTCCACGAGCTGCTCGAGGACATGGGGCAGACCGCGCGCCAGGGTGACTCGGTGCGCATTCCGTGGCAGCTTCCCCCGCGCGCCGACGCGCCGCGGGCGCTGCCCACCGGCGCGGCCGCAACGCCGACACCGACCCCCGGAGCAACCGGCGCCGAGGAGACCGGCGCCGCGGGCGCCGCGCTCGAGCCCGAGGATCCCGGCACGCCGTTCTCGGGCGAGGAGCTGCGCCAGGCCGCCTCCGAGCTCGCCCGCGGCGCGGTCGAGGTCGCGCGCGGCGTGTGGGACGGCGTGCGCGGGCACACCGTCGACGAGGCGCCGACGCCGACTCCCGGCGGCTCGGTCCGGCCGCGCGATCCGAACGCCTCGCCGGCGGCTGCGTCCGACCCGGCGGGCGGTCCGGCCGAAGCGGCGGCGCGCGCGCCCCTGACCGGCGGCGACGAGGTGGTCTCTTTCCAAACCCTCTCCGACCCCGACTCCGTCCACCGGCCGGCCGCCAACATGCAGGTCGTGCCGCCGGCCCCCGAGGGCCTGGTGCCTCAGCCGGCCCTGCCCGCGCCGCCGCTGCCTCCGGGGGCCCCGGCGGCGGGCGAAGGCGCCACCGCGCTGCCGGTTCCCGTCCCGCCGCGCGGCGCGGGCGGAGTGGTGGGCACCGTGACCTCGGCGGTCGTTCTGGGGGCCGAGATCCTGGGCGCGATCCTGACCGGGCCGGTCGTGGCGGTGCTCCGCTCGGGCCGGGCGGCGGTCGACGGGGTGGTGCACGGCCTCCCCGGCGTCCTGGGCGCCGCGGTGCGGCTGGTGCTCTTCATGCTGCTGTGCATGGGCCTGGGAGCGGTTGCGGCCCTGGTTTTCATGGGGGCCGTGATGGGCGGAAACCTGTACATTCAGTAGTTCGTGAACGACTGGTCCCCCGACATTTCGATGCTCCGCGACCGCGATAACGCGGAGTGGCTCCGCGTGCAGGACACCTACTGCGGGCGGCTCTTGGCCTACGCAAACCGCCGCACCGGCGACCTGCAGTCCAGCGAGGACATCGTGCAGGAGACGCTGCTGGGCGCGGTGCGCGGGATCGACGACTTCGACGACACGTTCACCTTCGAGCAATACCTCTTCGGCATCTGCCGCAACCGCACGATCGACTACCTGCGCCGCCGCAAGGCCCAGACGATCCAGGTGGGGGAGGACGATTCGGGCTTCCCCGGGATGGAGGCGCTGGCCCACAGCACCGACACCCCGAGCGCGATCGTGCGCGGGCGCGAGCTCAACTCGCGCGCCAAGAACCTCCTGGGCGAGATCCTGCGCGACTGGGTCGAGGAGACCTGGGAGCAGGGCGAGTTCGTCCGGCTCGCCGTCATCGAGGCGCTGTTCTCCGGAGGCTGGCGCAACCGCGACACCTGGAAGCGCTTCGAGCTGCGCGACGAGACCGCCGTCGCCGGCATCAAGTTCCGCGCGATCAAGCGCCTGAAGCAGCTCGCCGCCGTGCGCGAGTCGGGCAACGACCTGTTGCGCTACCTCGGCGCGGCCGAGGACGGCGACACGCGGCTGCTCGACGTGGACGTGCGGGAGATCTGGCGCGACAAGCGGCTCTCCTGCGCGGGACGCCATTGGCTCGCGCGCATGGTGGCGGGCACCCTGGAGGAGGGGCCGCGCAGCTTCCTGGCCTTCCACCTCGACGAGATGAAGTGCCCCTGGTGCCAGGCCAACTTCGACGACCTGGCGCGGCTGGACCGCGACTCGGAGCTGGACGTCGTGCTCGAGCGCGTGCGGGAGTCGACCCTGCGCTACCTCGGCGGCGACAGCACGCGCGCTGTCTAGCGACCCGCGCCGCGGCTGGAGGGCCGAGCCGCCTGCACGCCGCCTCGACGAACCGGCCGGGCGGACTAGCCGGTCGGGCTGGCGAAGCGGGACGAGCGAGGCTTCGAGCGAGCGCCCGCCGCCTCGGCCCGCGAAGCGACCGCTCCAGGTGCTTCGATCCTGCGCGGCGAAGTGAAACCAACCACCCGACGCTCCGGTCTCCCCCCGGCCCGCGCCGCGGCGAGGCCCCGTGGTGGGTGGGGGCTAGGGATGGGCGCCGGGGACGGTGGGGGCGCGTCGATATCGAATCCGTACACCCCACCCCCCCACGCGCCCCCTCCCGCCTCCGCGTTCGCCCTAAGATGCCCCCATGTACGCCACCCTCAGCGCCCTGGCGCTCACCGGAGCCCTCCTCGCCAGCTCGCCCACCCAGGACGAGACGGCCCTCCGCCGCGGCCTCGAAGCCGTCCAGGCCGGGCACATCGAGGCCGACCTCTACTTCCTCGCCGACGACGTGCTGCGCGGGCGCGACACGCCCAGCCGCGAGCAGCGCGTGGCCGCGCGGTACCTGCGCGCGCGGCTCCAGGCCCTGGGCTTCCAGCCCGGGGGCGAAGACGGCGGCTTCTTCGACCGCTACTCCCTGGCGATCCGCAAGCTCGACGTGGAGGGGAGTTCGCTGACGCTCGAGGTCGGCGGCGATGCTCGGCGGCTGGCCTTCGGCGAGGACTACTACCTGGGCAGCTCGCTCGAAGCCGCCGACCACGACGTCGCGGGCGAGGTCGTCTTCTGCGGCGAAGGCCGGCGCGCCGACTTCGCCGCGCTCTCTCCGGGCGTCCTGAAGGGCCGTTGGGCCTTCTGCCTCGACCGCGGCACGCGCACGATCTCGCGGCGCAACCTCGCGCGCGAGGGCGGCGCGCTCGGCATCCTGGTGACGCCGGGGCCGGAGTACCAGAAGGAGCCCTATCCCGAGCGCCACGCGCGCTCCACCGGCGACCTGGTGCAGGGCGCGCTACAGCGCCAGCGCGGCGGCACCACCGAGAAGCGCGAGATCTACCCGCAGGTCTTCCTCGCGCCCGAGGTCGGTGCGCCGCTCGCCGCCGGCGCCAGGCTCGGCCAGGTGCTCGACGTGCGCGCGCACGAGGTGCGCCGTGCCCAGGCGACGGTGGAGCTCGAGAACGTGTGCGGGCTCTTCCCCGGCTCGGACCCGGCGCTGCGGAACGAGGTGATCCTGGTCTCGGCCCACTACGACCACGTCGGCCAGCGCGGCGAGGCGATCTACAACGGCGCCGACGACAACGGCTCGGGCACGACCGGGCTGCTGGCGGTGGGCGAGGCGCTCGTCGCCCACGGGCCGCTCAAGCGCTCGGTGCTCCTGATCTGGGTGTCGGGCGAGGAGAAGGGCTTGCTCGGCTCGGCCGCCTGGGCCAAGGAACCGACCCTGCCCGAGGGCATGCGCGCGGTGTGCAACCTGAACATCGACATGATCGGCCGCAACGCGCCCGAGCGCCTCGGCCTGACGCCGAGCGAGTCGCATCCCAAGGCCAGCTTCCTGACCGCCATCGCGCGCGAGCTGGCGCCGCAGGAGGGCTTCCCGGAGCTGGAGAGCGCCGACCGCTACTACGACCGCTCCGACCAGGCGAGCTTCGCCAAGCTCGACATCCCGGTGTGCTTCCTCTTCGCCGGCGAGCACGAGGACTACCACAAGCCCACCGACACCCCCGATAAGATCGACTACGACAAGGTGCACCGGGTAGCGCGGCTGATCTTCCGCATGCTCGTGCGGTTGGAGCGCGAGCCGCTCTAGCGCCCCGGGGTGACCACAGCCGGCTGGGGCCCTGAACGGGGCCGCGGGCGGCCGGGCTTGCCAGCGACCGGCTCGGCACGGAAAAATGCCGCCACCCCGAGCCCATCCACCACACGCATCGTCCATCCACATGCGCCGAACGCTCTCTCTCGTCCTGCTCCTCGTCCTCGCTCCCGCCGCCTCCGCGCTCCAGGCCGCCGAAGGAGGCCTCGGAGCCGCGCTCGACGCGGTCCGCGAGGCCCGCATCCGCGCCGACATCGAGTTCCTGGCCTCGGACGAGCTCCGCGGCCGCGACACGCCCAGCGACGGGCTGCGGATCGCGGCGCGCTACATCCGCGCGCGCCTGATGCGGCTGGGCTTCCAACCGGGCGGTGAGGACGGCGGCTTCTTCGACCTTTACGAGCTCGAGCGCAAGCGCCTCGACCTGGAGAAGACCGGCGTGACGGTCGTACGCGGCGACGAGGAGAAGGCGCTGACCTTCGGCAACGACTACGTGTTCTCCAGCCGCGAGGTGGACGACCTCACGACCGAAGGAGCCCTCACCTTCGTCGGCATGGGCACCGAGGCCGACGTGGCCGGGCTCGACCTGTCCGGGCGCTGGGCGGTCGCCTACGACTCGGACCTGCCCTGGCGCGAGCGCCGCAACAACGTCCGCGGCGCCGGCGCGATCGGGCTCGCGGTGATGCCCGGACCCGACTACGACGACCTGCCGTACACGCATCCCAAGAAGTTCGGGAGCTGGGTCTGGCGCGCGCGCACCGGCTCGATCTCGCTCCCGGAGGAGGGGCAGAAGGCTGTCTTCCCGCAGCTCTACGTGCTGCGCGAGGTCGGCCTCGACCTGGTGGGCGAGGCGCCCGGGCTCGGCCAACAGCTCGACGTGCGCGTGCGCGACACGCGCGGCGCGGCCGAGGGGCGCGAGCGCTTCACGGCCGAGAACGTGTGCGGCTTCTGGCCCGGCAACGATCCCGAGCTTGCCAGCCAAGTGCTGATCGTCTCCGCCCACTACGATCACGTCGGCGCGCGCGACGGCGAGATCTACAACGGCGCCGACGACAACGCCTCGGGCACCACCGGCCTGCTCTCGATCGCCGAGGCGCTCGCGGCACACGGGCCGATGAGCCGCTCGGTGCTGCTGATCTGGGTCTCGGGCGAGGAGAAGGGACTCCTGGGCTCCAAGGCCTGGACGCTCAACCCGACCCTGCCCGAGGGCTACACGCCGGCGGCCAACATCAACATCGACATGATCGGCCGCAACGCCGCCGACTACCTCCTGATCACGCCGACCCAGGAGCTGCCGCAGTACAACGAGCTCGTGCGCATGGCCGAGGCACACGCACCCCAGGAGGGCTTCCCCGAGCTGGGCAGCTGCGACGAGTACTGGGCGCGCTCCGATCAGCAGAGCTTCTCCGAGAACCTCGGCATCCCGGTGATGTTCCTCTTCTCGGACGTCCACGACGACTACCACCAGCCCAGCGACACGGCCGAGAAGATCGACTGCGACAAGATCCGACGCGTGTCGCGCCTGGTGGTGCGGATGCTCGACGCGCTGCAGGCGAAGGAGCGGATGTAGGCAGCGCCGCATGCGCCGGCCCACGACCCGTCCCAGACCGCATCGCCGGCGGGTCCTCGCCTGGTCGCTGGCGATCCCAGGGTTGGCGGTGCTGCCCGGCTGCTGGGAGGGCCCTCCGTGGGACGAGATCGAGGTCCTGCAGGCTGAGGGCGAGGATCTGCGCCGGCGGATCGAGGCCTTCCGCGAGCAGCACGGCCGCCTTCCTGAAAGCCTGGGCGAGGCCGGCCCCGTCCCCGGACCCACGCGCTACGGCGAGTGGCGGTACTACCCGCGCAATCGGGGCCGCTACATGCTGATGCTCGGAGAACAGCTCCGGCCGTCCGGCTGGGAGCTGATCTGGTCCGACGAGACCGGCTGGAGCGTCAGCGACTGAGGCCCGGCCGCTGCATGTAGGGGCTCGGGCCTAAGGCACGAGCACCAGCTCCACCGCGTTGCTCACCGCGGCCACGCCGATCCCGTCGAGCACCAGGAAGGCGTGGTGGAACGTCGCGCCGACGAACCCGGCGTCGAGCCCGAGCGGCACCACGATCGCGGGCGCCACCGACGAGCCGCCGTAGCCCAGCACGCCCGTCGTCGCCTGCAGCGGCGGGTTCTCGTTCGCGTGGGCGGCGGTGAACTGGAACCACGGGTCGGGGTTGAGCGGCAGCACGAAGCCCGCCAGCGGAATGCCGGGGGCGGTGCCGCTGAGCGTGCCGAGCACGAAGTAGGTCTTGAGGAAGGCGTCGGGGCCGGCCACCAGGGTGAGCGCGTGCGTGCCGCCGGTGGCGACCGAGATCGAGCCGGGCGCGCCGACGAGCATGTGCTCGCACTCGTCCGGCACTCCGTTGGCGTCGAAGTCGACGCTGCCGCCGCCGGGAGCCACGTCGCAGGAGTCGGGCGCGCCGTTGGCGTTGCAGTCGGGCTCGGTGCCGGCGGCGAGCTCGCACGCGTCGAGCTGCAGGTCGCCGTCGCAGTCGAGGCTCGGGTCGGCGGTCGCCTGGCAGATGTCGGGCACGCCGTCCGCGTCGCAGTCGGTCGCGCCCGCGGCCAGCTCGCACTCGTCCAGGAGCCCGTCGCCGTCGCAGTCGGCCGCGGTGCCGGCGGCGACCTCGCAGGAGTCGGCCAGGCCGTTGCCGTTGCAGTCGTCGCCGCACTCGTCGGGGATCCCGTCGAGGTCGCAGTCGAAGCTCGTGCCCATCGCGATGTCGCACGGATCGAAGACGCCGTTCTCGTTGCAGTCGCCCTCGCAGGAGTCGGGGATGCCGTCGACGTCGCAGTCGGTCTCGATGCCCGCGGCGATGTCGCAGGAGTCGGGGCTGAAGTTGTTGTTGCAGTCGAGCGCGACGCCGGAGGTGATCTCCAGGAAGTCGAAGACGCCCGTGCCGTCGCAGTCGATGGCGAGCGGCGCGATCACCTCGACCTTGCCCGGCCCGCTGCTGAAGCCCGACGAGCTGGGGCCGGACAGCAGGAGCTCGGCGGTGCCGTCGCCGTTGGTGTCGGGCACGAGCGCCACCTCGCTCGCGACGGTCGTGCTGAAGAACTGCCCGAAGTGGTAGAAGAGCCGCGTGCCGTCGACGCCCGACAGGACCTCGCCGCGCTGCAGCGTCGCGGTCGCCACGTCGGGCACGCCGTCGAGGTCCACGTCGCGCCCGCCGTCGAGGCGCCAGCCGTAGTTGTCGGGGCTCTGGCCGTCGGCGCGCCACAGCTCGCGCCCATCGGCACCCGAGAACGCGAACACCGCGCCGACCCCGTCCAGGCCCGCCGGCGAGTAGTCGACCGCACCGACCGCGTAGTCGGGCGTGCCGTCGAGGTCGAGGTCGCCGGCCGGCGCCACGCTCACGCCGAAGAGGGTGTCCATCTGCTCGATCGTGTGCTCGCGCACCAGCGCGCCGTCGGGGCCGTTGAGCAGGCGCGCGAAGCCGTCGCCGGCGGCGTTGCCGTAGAGCAGGTCCGCGCGTCCGTCGCCGGTCACGTCGCCGGGGCCGGTGAGGTCGTCGGCGGCGTACTCGTCGCCCGAGAGCAGGTACAGCGGCGCAGCGCCGGCGCCCGAGCGCACGCGGAGCGACGGCGTCGCGGTGAAGCCGAAGGCGATCGCGCCCGAGGCGAAGTCCGCCGATCCGTCGCCGGTGACGTCGCCGAGCAGCGCCACGCGGTGCCCGAGGCGGGCCAGGGTGCCGCCGGTCTCGGTGAAGAGCTCCGCGCCGGTCGCCGACGAGAAGATCGAGACGCGCCCCGCGTCGCTCACCGGGCCGTCGTTGGCCTCCGGATCTCCGATCAAGACATCCGGCAGCCCGTCGTCGTCGAGGTCGGGCGCCGGCGCCACCGACCAGCCGAAGTCGCCCGAGCCGGCCGGGCCGATGAACTGCTGGAGCTGCATCCCGCCGGAGGTGTAGGTCCGCGCATAGCCGGCGACCGACGTGAACCCGGCCCCGTCGAAGGCGCCGACCAGGAGATCGAGGGTCCCGTCGCCGTCGAAGTCGGCGACCGCCGTGGCCTGGCCGAAGTCGTCGCTCGGAGCGTCGCCCAAGAGCTGTAGGACGACGTCCTGGGGAGCGGCGGAGAGGGGGGCTGCGAGGGGCAGGAGGAGCGCGAGATTCTTCACATGCGCCATCCTCGGCCAAGCGCGGGAGATCCGCTACCGGCGCTTTCCCGCGCCGCGCGAGAGGGGCGGGCGCGTTGGCTCCAGCTTGCGCTCACCGGAGCGCGGACGGCGGGCGCGGACCGCGAAGCCGCTGCCACGGCGCCGCGGACCCGTGAGCCGCGGACCCGTGAGCCCGCGGACCCGTGAGCCCGCGGACCGGTGAGCCCGCGGGCCCGTGCGTGCGGACCCGTGCGCACGCCGACCCGTGCGCACGCCGACCCGTGAGCACGCTCGGCCCGTGAGCACGCTCGGCCCGTGAGCACGCTCGGCCCGTGAGCACGCTCGGCCCGTGAGCACGCTCGGCCCGTGAGCACGCTCGGCCGAACCGGGGGCCCGAGGCCCCGGCGGGCAGCCTCGGGCGATCCGGTTCGGGCTACGCGCCGCGCTCGCGCAGCACCGCCTGAGCGGCGGCGAGGCGCGCGATCGGCACGCGGTAGGGCGAGCACGAGACGTACTCCAGCCCCAGCCGGTGGCAGAACTCGACCGACTTCGGCTCGCCGCCGTGCTCGCCGCAGATGCCGAGCTTGATGTCCTGGCGGGCGGCCTTGCCCTCGGAGGTGGCGATCTCCATCAGCCGCCCGACGCCCGCCTCGTCGATGCTGGCGAAGGGGTCGGTGGGGAAGATCTCCTGCTCGACGTAGAGCGGGATGAACTTGCCCGCGTCGTCGCGGCTGATGCCGAAGGCGGTCTGGGTCAGGTCGTTCGTGCCGAACGAGAAGAACTCGGCGTGCTCGGCGATCTCGCCGGCGGTCAGCGCGGCGCGCGGCAGCTCGATCATCGTGCCGACCAGGTAGGGCAGGCGCGCCTTCTTCGCGGCGAAGACCTCCTCGGCCACCTGGCGCACCTCAGCCACCTGGAGCCGCAGCTCCTCGGCCGTGCCGATCAGCGGGATCATGATCTCCGGCCGCGGCTTCTTGCGCGTCTTCTTGGCGACGTTGAGCGCCGCCTCGAAGATCGCGCGCGCCTGCATGCGCGTGATCTCGGGGTAGGTGATGCCCAGCCGGCACCCGCGGTGCCCGAGCATCGGGTTGAGCTCGGCCAGCTGCTCGACCTTGGTCGCGATCTCCTTGGCCGAGACGCCGAGCTGCTTGGCGAGCTCGCGCTGGTCCTTCTTCTCGTGCGGGAGGAACTCGTGCAGCGGCGGGTCGAGGGTGCGGATCGTCACCGGGCGGTCGCCCATCGACTTGAAGATGCCCTCGAAGTCGCGCCGCTGCAGCGGCAGCAGCGCCTTCAGCGCCTTCTCGCGGTCGCGCGTGGTCTCGGCCAGGATCATGCGCCGCATGGCGTCGATCTTCTTGCCGCCGAAGAACATGTGCTCGGTGCGCGTCAGGCCGATGCCCTCGGCGCCGAACACCACCGCCGTGTCGCACTGGTCGGGCTGGTCGGCGTTGGTGCGCACGCGCAGGGTGCGGAACTCGTCCGCCCACTTCATCATCTGCTGGTACGCGCGGAAGCCGGGCCCGGTCTTCGGTTTGCGCTTGCCCTTGGCGAAGAGCGCCGCGATCGTCTCCGACGGGCGGGTGGCGATCTCGCCCAGGATCACCTCGCCGGTCGTGCCGTCCAGGCTGAGCCAGTCGCCCTCCTTGATGGTCTTGCCCGCGACTTTCATCGCGCGCTTCTTGTAGTCGATCTCGAGCGCGCCGGCGCCCGCGACGCACACCTTGCCCATCTGCCGCGCGACCAGCGCCGCGTGGCTCGTCATGCCGCCGCGCGCGGTCAGGATGCCGTCCGCGGCCTGCATGCCCTTGATGTCCTCGGGCGAGGTCTCGATGCGTACGAGCAGCACCGGGTCGCCCTGCTTGGCGCGCTCCTCGGCGCGCTCGGCGCTGTAGACCACGCGCCCGGTGGCGGCGCCCGGCCCGGCGTTCAGCCCCTTGGTCAGGATGCGGCCCTCCTTGCGCGCGGCCTGGATGCCGGCCGGGTTGAAGACCGGCTGCAGCAGCTGGTTGAGCGCCTCGGGCTCGACGCGCATCACGGCCTCCTCCTTCGAGATGAGCCTCTCGCGCACCATGTCGGCGGCGATGCGCACGGCGGCGAAGCCGGTGCGCTTGCCCGCGCGGCACTGCAGCATGAAGAGCCGCTTGTTCTCGATCGTGAACTCGAGGTCCTGCATGTCGCGGTAGTGCTTCTCCAGGAGCTTCTGGATCCGCATCAGCTCGCGGTAGGCCTTCGGCATCGCGTCGCGCAGCTTCTCGATCGGCTGCGGCGTGCGGATGCCGGCGACGACGTCCTCGCCCTGGGCGTTCAGCAGGAACTCGCCGTAGAAGACCTTCTCGCCCGAGGCGGGGTCGCGCGTGAACGCGACGCCGGTGCCGGACTCCTCGCCGAGGTTGCCGAACACCATCGCCTGCACGTTGACCGCCGTGCCCCAGTCGCCGGGGATGCCGTTCATCTGGCGGTACGCGATGGCGCGCTCGTTGTCCCACGAGCCGAACACCGCGCCGATGGCGCCCCACAGCTGCTCGCGCGGGTCCTCGGGGAAGGCGCGCTTGGTGCGGCGCTTCACGATCGCCTTGAACTCGGCCACCAGGCCCTGCAGGTCCTCGGCGGTGAGGTCGGTGTCCTCGGTGACGCGACGCTTCTTCTTGAGCTTCTCCAGCGCCAGGGCGAAGGGGTTGATCTCCTCGCCCGGAGCCGGGCCGATGCCGAGCACCACGTCGCCGTACATCTGCACGAAGCGGCGGTAGGCGTCCCACGCAAAGCGCGGGTTGCCGGACTGGCGCGCAAGCCCTTCGACCGTCGTGTCGTTGAGCCCGAGGTTCAGCACGGTGTCCATCATCCCCGGCATCGAGACGCGCGCGCCCGAGCGCACCGACACGAGCAGCGGGTTCTCGGCGTCGCCGAAGCGCTTGACCATCTCGGCCTCGGTCTTGGCCAGCGCCTGGTCGACCTTGCGCTGCAGCGAGGCGGGGTAGGCGCCCCCGTTCTCGGTGTAGTGCGTGCAGACCTCGGTCGAGATCGTGAAGCCGGGCGGCACCGGCAGCCCCAGGCTCGACATCTCCGCCAGGTTGGCGCCCTTGCCGCCGAGCAGGTTCTTGAGGTCCCGGTTGCCGTCGGCTCCGCTCGGTCCGAAGGAGTAGACGTGCTGGGATCGTTGCGGTTGGCGAGAGCGCCTCTTCGCCGGCGTCATGAGATCGGCCATGGGCTAAGGGGGAAGGAGAGCTAGGGTTGCTGGTCCTGGAGCGGGATGCCGTCGATCTTCCATTCGCGTCCCAAGCGGACCTCGGACAGCTCATCCGGAGCGAAGTCCTCGGCTGCGGGGACGCGGATCACGGTGTAGCCGTCCGCGTTGACCGGCTCGAAGGGGTAGTAGTCGTCGCCGACGAGCTCGCCGTCCGCGCGGAGCTCGTAGTACTCCTCGCGCACCAGGACGACGGTGAAGACCTCGTCCCAGAACAGCCAGTCGACGCGGGCCGTGACCTGGGCCAGGTCGGGTCCGAAGTACTCGACCTCCTCGACCTCGGCCCGCGCGGCGGCCTTGAGCCACGGCATGTCGTCGAAGAGCTGGTCGCGCAGGACCAGGTAGCCGAGCAGATTGCCGCCTTCACGTTTCTTCAACGCGTTGGAGAGGCAGCGGTACTCGAGCTCCGGGCGGTCTCCGGCGAGCGCCGTCAGGAAGGCGCGGAAGGTGTCTTCCGGCCGGCGGAAGCCGTAGCCGAGCCAGTCTTCGGGGGTCGGCTCCGGGGCGAGGCAGCTCCCGCCGACAAAAGCCGCAAAGGCGAGGATTCCTGCACGGGCATGGCGGGGCAGCGACATGAGGCGACCGAGGATACGGATCCTCCTCCGCTCGTCTATGATTCCGTCCATGCATCCCCAGAGCCGTCGCCTCGCAATCGGGCCCGCCGCAGCCCTCGCGCTCTTCCTGATCGCCCTTCTGCCCGCCTGCGGAGGCGGGGGGGGCGGCCCTGACTCGCACGCCGCGGACGGGCACGGTCACGACCACGACGGCCACAGCCACGCGGACGGCGACGGGGGAGGCCACGACGACGACGTCGCGCACGTGGGCGACGGCGGGGACGACCACGGCGGCTCCGACGGCGACGCGGGCCACGACCACGACGCCGACACGCACGACCACGGCGACTTCCCCGAAGACTCGCCCGAGGATGCGGCGATCCGCGCCGCCCACGACCCCAACGCGAAGCTGGCCGAGATCGTCTGCACCGCCGACGTGCACGACTTCGGGCGCGTCTGGGAGGGCTCCGAGGTCGCCCACGAGTTCATCCTGACCGCCGGCGGCGAGGCGCCGCTCATCCTGGTCAGCGTCCGCCCCGACTGCGGCTGCACGCTGGCCCACATCGAGGTGCTCAACGACGACGGCACGCGCACCGAGTACGAGATGGAGACGCCGGTCGAGCCCGGCACCAAGCTGGCGCTCGCGGCCACCTACGACAGCAAGGGGCGCGACGGCCACCAGAGCCGCACGATCAAGGTCTACGGCAACATCGCGCACGGCGTGCGCGAGATGAAGCTGCAGGCCGACGTGCGGCCGTTCCTCAAGGTGGAGCCGCGGATCCAGTCGCTGGGCAAGCTATCGCAGCTGGAGTCGGCCACGACCGATTACGTGGTGAAGAGCGTGGGGGGCGAGCGCTTCTCGCTCAAGCCGACCCGCAAGGGGCTGCCGGACGAGCTGACCGTGGCGGTCGAGCCGGTCGACCCCGACGACGACGGGCGTGCGACCTCGTGGAAGATCGTGGCCAACCTGGGCATCGGCATGCCGAAGGGCATCCGCTCGTACACGCTCGACCTCGAGACCGACCTGGTCAACCGCCAGGCGGCGCCGCGCCCCGATGGCAAGGAGTCGCACTTCGTGATCAGCCCGATGGTCAACGCGATGATCGTCGGCCCGGTGGCGGCGCTCCCTCAGAACATCAACTTCGGCATGGTCTCGGCCGGCCAGACCGTGGCCAAGACCGTGACGCTGGAGAGCCACGACCCCGGCTTCTCGATGCCCGAGCCGACCGTGGAGGTCAAGGCCTACCGCGAGGGCGCCTCGCTGGCCTTTGCGGACACGCTGCGCATCACCAAGCGCCCGTCCGAGGAGAAGAACGGGTGGGAGATCGAGCTCCTGCTGGAAGGGCTCGGCGAGGAGGTCGGGCGCAGCTTCCTCGGCAAGCTGGTGATCGACACCGGGCACCCGGACGAGCCCCAGCTCGAAGTGACGCTGAGCGGCCTCAAGCGGGGGAGCTGAGCGCCCCCGTCCCGCACGCCCGGCCCCGGGCCGGGCTCGGGGCCGGAAGCGTCGGAAAAAGGTGCAACCCAGGCGGCCTTCGACCGTCCTAGGGGCGCAGGACCAAGGATCCCGACTCACAGCCGCTGGGAATCCGGCGTAGCTGCCAGCTCGGACCGCTCCGGCGACATCTCCCCCTGAGGCCGGCGGGACCGGCCCCCGACCGACTCCGGTGGCCCGGAGCGGTGGGACCCACTAGACTCTTCGACCCTTCGCTCGCGACCCCGACCCATCCCAGACCCATGACCTCCAACATCCGTCTCGTCGCTCCCTCGTTCCTCCTTCTCCTGGCCGCCTGCGCAGGCGAGGCCGAGCCGGTCTCGAGCGGAGCTCCGGACGGCGAGCAGACCGCGCAGGGTCCGGCGCCCTCGGCCGACTCGTCCTCCGGCACGTCGACGCCCAAGGCGCCGATGGGCGATGGGGCCCCCAGCGACCCGGTGGTGGCCGAGGACGTCAAGGTCGTGCCGGCCAGCGGCAGCACGCCGGAGATGCTCGACACGGGCATCGATCTGTCGCACCTGAAGCTCAACGCCGACAGCGGCAGCAGCGACTTCCCGGCTCGCCCGGCGACGGTCGGCCCCGAGGCGCCCGCCGAGCCGGTGGCCGCGGGGCCCGCGGGCGGCCTGGCGCTCCTCGACGGGGAGACCGAGACGCAGTTCGGCGAGATCCTCGAGGGCGAGTCCGCCAGCAAGCGCTTCCGCATGTCGAGCTCCGGCGAGAACCCGCTGGTGATCGAGCGCGTACGCCCGAGCTGCGGCTGCACCGCGGCCGAGATCGAGCTGGTGGCCGCCGACGGCACGCGCTCGGTGTACGAGCTGGGTCAACCGATCCCGGCCGGGTCCGAGTTTGAGCTCGAGGCGTCGATCAACACCTCGAACCGCCGCGGGACGATGCAGACCAACGTGGCGATCTACTCGAACGACCCGGCCAGCCCGCTGCGCCTGCAGCTGCGGGCCGAGGTGAAGCCGGTGCTCGAGCTGGAGCCGCTGAACCTGGACTTCGGCACGCTGACCTCGGGCGAGAGCCGCGACGGCAAGTTCACGATCTCGACGACCGTGCTCGATCCGTTCAAGCTCGAGCTGGACGAGAGCCGCATCATCGAGCCGCTGGTGGCCGAGCTGACCGCGGTCGATCCGGACGCCGAGGGGCGCTCGAAGACCTGGGAGCTCAGCGTCCAGCTGGGCCCGAACATCCCCGAGGGCATCCGCCGCTACCCGCTGCGCCTGATCAGCGACGTCGAGAAGGGCGACGACGGCCACGGGCACGACCACGCCGAGGGCGATCACGCCGCGGACGAAGTCGTGGCGTACCGCGAGCTCAACTGCACGGTGCAGGCCAACGTGACCGGCCTGGTCGTCGCGACGCCGAACTTCATCTCGCTGGGCCTGGTGCGCCCGGGTCAGGTGGTCGAGCGCTCGGTGCGTGTCGAGTGCCTCGACGAGGGCTTCGAGCTGCCGAGCGAAATGGGCTACGAGATCACCAGCCTGACCGGCGGTGAGTTCGGCTTCTCGGACCAGTTCACGATCTCGGTGCAGCCCGTCGAGGGCGAGGAAGGCCGCCTGGCCGACGTGACCGTCCGGCTGGAGGGCATGCCCGAGGACTTCACCGGTTCCTTCGGGGGCATGGTGCAGCTGGCCGTCGGCCACCCGACCAAGGAGTCGCTGAACGTCCGCTTCTCCGGGGTGTCGAAAGCTGGAATTCCCGCCACTTCCGAGGGCAACCAGTAGGGCGTGGATGGATAAGCTCCTCCCCATGAACGGCGCGGGAGGACGGGACTGAGCCAGGAGCTCGGTCAACTTCTGAAGTCGGCGGGCCTCGTCAGCGACGCCCAGCTGAAGGAAGCGCTTACCCATCAGCGGACCAAGGGCGTCCGCCTGGGCGAGGCCCTCGTCGACCTCGGACACCTGGACGAGACCACCGTGATGCGCGCGGTGGCCAAGCAGCAGGGCATGCCCTTCGTCGACCTGGCGAAGGGCAAGGTCTCCGACGCCGTGCTCGAGCGCGTCCCCGAGGAGTTTGCCAAGGACCAGGGCGTGCTCCCGCTCATGGAGAAGGGCGGCAAGCTGATCGTCGCGGTCGACGACCAGCTCAAGCGCATCCTCGCCGATCAGCTCGAGTTCATGATCGGCCAGCCCGTGGCCTGCGCCCTGTGTACGCCGGCGGCGCTCAAGGCAGCGCTGCAGCGCTACTACGGGCTCGGCGAGGAGGACTCGGTCGCGGCCGTCATGGGCAGCGAGGGCGACGAGTCCGACGCGCCGATCGTGCGGCTGGTGACGCGGATGTTCCAGGACGCGGTGCGCATGCGGACCTCGGACATCCACATCGAGCCGATGGGGGGCGCCCTGCGGGTGCGCTACCGCATCGACGGCGTCCTGCGCGACATGGCCGAGCACCCGCTGCACCTGGCCGCGCCGCTGACCAGCCGCCTCAAGATCATGGGCAGCATGGACATCGCCGAGAAGCGCAAGCCGCAGGACGGCCGCATCGGCGTCACCATCGACGGGCGCGAGATCGACGTGCGGGCCTCGATCCTGCCGACCAACCACGGCGAGACGATGGTGATGCGCCTGCTGGACAAGTCGGCCAGCCTGATCGGGCTGAAGGAGCTCGGCTTCGAGAGCGACGACCACGCCTGGTTCCAGCGCCTGATCAAGCACCCGCACGGAATCGTCCTGGTGACCGGCCCGACCGGCTCGGGCAAGACGACCACGCTGTACGCCGCGCTGTCGGAGCTGAACCGCCCCGACGTCAAGATCATCACGGCCGAGGACCCGGTCGAATACCATCTGCCCGGCATCAACCAGGTGCAGGTCAGCCCGAAGGTCGGCCTGTCCTTCGCGCGGATCCTGCGCTCGATGCTGCGGGCCGCTCCGAACATCATCCTGGTGGGCGAGATCCGCGACCTGGAGACCGCCGAGGTGGCGATCCAGGCGGCGCTGACCGGCCACCTGGTCTTCTCGACGCTGCACACCAACGACGCGCCGAGCGCGCTGACGCGCCTGCTCGACATGGGCGTGCAGCCGTTCCTGGTCTCCACGGCGGTGCAGGGCGTCCTGGCCCAGCGGCTCGTGCGGCGGCTGTGCCCGGAGTGCCGCGAGGCCTACGAGCCCGATGCCGAGGAGGTCGCCATCCTGGGGCTCGACGCCGGGCACGTTCAGGGCCGCTCCTTCTACCGCCCGCGCGGCTGCCGCGAGTGCGAAGGCGTGGGCTACCGCGGCCGGGTCGGGCTGTTCGAGCACTTCGAGATGGACAGCCAGCTACGCGACATGACGTTCCAGGGCGAGAACCTCAACGCGATCCGCGACGCCGCGCTTGGCAGCGGGCGCCTGCGGCCGCTCTTGCCCGATGGGGCGAACAAGGTCCTGGCCGGGACGACGACGGTGACCGAGGTGCTGCGCGTGTGCCGCGTGGCGTCCGAAGAGGAGGTGGCGGTATGAGCTTCTCGGCGCAGGAGCTGATGGGGATCGCGATCGACAACAAGGCGTCGGACCTGCACCTGAACCCCGGGCGTCCCCCGGTGATGCGGGTGCATGGAGGCCTGGCGCCGGTCGGGACCGAGGCCCTGACCGACGAGAGCTCGGCGGCCCTGGTGCGCGAGCTCTGCAACGAGCGGCAGTGGGCCGAGCTCGAGGAGATCGGCACCGCCGACTTCGGCGTGGCGCACCCCACGGGCAACCGCTTCCGCGTCAGCGTGATGCGCCAGCGCGGGCGCATGTCGTCGGTGCTGCGGCTGATCCCCTCCGAGCTCTTGTCCTTCGAGGATATCGGCCTGCCCGAGGCGGCGGCCGAGGTGCTGAAGCGGCCGCGCGGGCTGATCCTGGTCACCGGGCCGACGGGCTCGGGCAAGACCACGACGCTCGCGTCGATGATCGACTGGATCAACCGCAACCAGCACCGCCACATCGTCACGATCGAGGACCCGATCGAGTACTACCACTCGCACCGGACCGGGCTCGTCACCCAGCGCGAGATCGGCACCGACGTCCCGAACTTCCCCGAGGCGATGCGCCGCGTGCTGCGGCAGGACCCCGACGTGATCCTCCTGGGCGAGATGCGCGACCTCGAGACGATCTCGGCCGCGATCACGGCGGCGGAGACCGGGCACCTGGTGTTCGGGACGCTCCACACCACCGGCAGCGCGCGCACCGTCGACCGCATCATCGATGCCTTCCCCGCCAACCAGCAGGAGCAGATCCGCGCTCAGCTCTCGGTCTCGATCGTCGCGGTGATCTCGCAGGTGCTCCTGGAGCGCAAGTCCGGCGGCCGGGTGGCCGGGTTCGAGGTGATGCTGATGAACTCGGCCATCGCGAACCTGATCCGCAAGAACGAGACGAACAAGATCCCCTCGACCATCCAGACGTCGCGGCGGGCCGGGATGGTGACGCTGGACGACTACCTCTACGACCTGGTGCAGCGCGATCAGATCACCCGCGAGGTGGCGCTGGCTGCGGCCCAGGACATGCGCGACCTGGAGGCGCGCCTCTAGCGCGGTGGCCGCGGGCGGAACGCGCAAGCTGCTCGGCCAGATCCTCAAGGCGAGCGGCAAGCTCCGCGAGGGGCAGATCCAGGAGTCGCTCGCCGAGCAGCGGCGTCACGGGGGGCTGATCGGTCAGCACTTCGTCGCGCTCGGCCACTGCTCCCAGGGCGACATCGCGATGGCGCTCGCCGAGCAGTCCGGGCTGCAGTCGGTCGACCTGGCCGCGGTCGAGCCCAGCGACGATGCGCTGACGATGATCGACGCCTCGACCGCCCACACCTACGGCGTGCTGCCGGTGCGGGTGTCGGGCAACACGCTCACCGTCGCGATCGGCGACCCGCTGAACACCGCGGTGCTGGAGGACCTCGCCTTCAACACCGGCATGCAGATCGAAGGCGCGGTGGCCGACGCCGAGCTGCTCAAGGCCAGGGTGGTCGAGGCCTACGGCGAGGAGGGCGACCTGCGTGACGCCATCGCCGAGGCGGCGCGGGCCACGGCCGGAGCCGACGCGGGCGAGGCGGCGGCCTCGGCGCCGGTGGTGAAGCTGCTCAACTCGATCCTGCACCGCGCGATCCAAGACCGCGCGAGCGACGTGCACTTCGAGGTGTTCCCCGGCGAGCTGCGGATCCGGTACCGCGTCGACGGCTCGCTCTACGAGATCGAGGGGCCGCCCGCGCACCTCGCCGCGCCGCTGATCGCGCGCATCAAGGTGATGAGCGACCTCGACATCGCCGAGACCAAGCTGCCGCAGGACGGGCGCATCTCGCTCTCGATCGACGGGCGCCCGGTCGACCTGCGCGTCGCGACCATCCCGGGCGTGTCCGGCGAGGGGGCCGTGCTGCGCGTGCTCGACCGCAGCTCGGTCAGCCTCGACCTCAAGGCCCTGGGCTTTTTGAGCGAGGAGGAGGACTCGCTCAAGGAGCTGACCCAGCGGCCGCACGGGATCGTGCTGGTGACCGGGCCGACCGGCTCGGGCAAGACCACCACGCTGTACGCGATGCTCGGCGAGGCCAACGACCCCGGCGTGAAGATCATCACCGTCGAGGATCCGGTCGAGTACGACATCGACGGCATCGTGCAGGTGCCGATCAACGACGAGATCGAAGTCAACTACGCCCGCGTGCTGCGCACCGTGCTGCGCCAGGACCCCGACAAGATCCTGGTGGGCGAGATCCGCGACGCCGAGACCGCCCAGGTGGCCGTCGAGGCCAGCCTGACCGGCCACCTGGTGTTCGCGACGGTGCACACCAACGACGCGCCGAGCGCGGTGACGCGCCTGGTCGACATGGGCGTCGAGCCATTCCTGATCACCGCGACGCTGGAAGCGGTGATCGCCCAGCGCCTGGTGCGGCGGATCTGCCCCGACTGCAAGGAGCGCTACCAGCCCGACGAGGACGTGCTGCGCGAGCTCGGTCCGGGGGGCGAGGTGCTGCGCGGGCAAGAGCTGGCCTTCGGCCGCGGGTGTGATCGCTGCTTCCACACCGGGTACCGCGGTCGGACCGCGATCTGCGAGATCATGCCCGTAACCGAATCCGTACGCCGCGCCATCCTCGAGACCTCCTCGACCGCCGAGGTCCGCGACCAGGGACGCCGGGCCGGCATGCGTACGCTGCGCGAGAGCGGCCTGCGCGCGGTGCGCGAGGGCGTGACCACCGTCGAGGAGATCCTCCGCGAAACGGCGTCTTCCTGGTAGCGCGCTCCGCCGCTACCCTCAGCGCCCCGACCCCCGTCCCCCGCGCATGGCCAAGAAGATCCAACGGAGCTCGAAGAAGCCCGCCCCGAGCGCCCCGGCAGGGGGAGGCTCCGCCGCGCCGCGCAAGCGCGGGCGCAGAAGGCGGGTGTCGGACCAGGCGGTCACCGACTTCACGATCCAGCTGGCGACCCTGAGCGGCGCCGGCATCCCGATCGTGCGCGCGCTCACGATCCTCCAGACCCAGACGCCGCCCGGGCCCTTCCACGACGTGCTGGGCGACCTGGTCGAGGACGTCTCGGCGGGCACGCCGCTCTCCGAGGCGATGGACAAGCACGAGAAGTGCTTCGACGGCCTCTACTCGTCGATGGTGCGCGCCGGCGAGACCGGCGGTGTGCTCGACGTGATCCTCGAGCGCCTGGCGATCTTCCGCGAGCGCCTGGCCGAGATCCGCTCGCAGATCGTCGGCGCGATGATCTACCCGCTGGTCATCGTGCTGGTGGCGGTCGTGGTCGTGTCGGCCGTCATCGTCTTCGTCATCCCGAAGTTCCAGCAGATCTTCACCAGCTTCGACGTCGAGCTGCCGCCTCCGACCCAGATCCTGCTGAACGTCAGCGACTTTGCGGTGAACCGCTGGTACCTCGTCTTCGGCTTGCCGGTGCTGCTGCTGCTGCTCCACACCGTGCTGATGGGCCGCAAGGGCGCCTATCGGTACCGGATGCACAAGCTCCTGCTGAAGATCCCGCTGCTGGGGACGCTGCTCCTGCAGGGGCTGATCGCCGGCTTCGCGCGCACCTTCGGCACGCTGGTGCAGGCCGGCGTGCCGCACCTTGACGCGCTGGCGATCGTGCGCGACACGACCGGCAACGCGGTGCTGCTCGACGCGGTCGAGGACATCCGCCGCACCGTCCGCGAGGGCGAGGGCATCGCGCGCCCGATGGAGGAGACCGGAATCTTCGACGACCTGGTCTGCTCGATGGTCGACGTCGGCGAGCAGACCGGTGAGCTCGACGGCATGCTGCTGAAGGTGGCCGACGCCTATGAGAAGTCGGTCGACCGCAAGATCGTCGCCTTCTTCAAGGTCCTGGAGCCGGCGCTCCTCATCGCGATGGCCGTTTTCGTCGGCTTCATCGTGATCGCGCTGTTCCTGCCGCTGATGAAGATCATGCAGACCCTCGGCCAACCGTAGCGCTCGGGATGGGTCCACCAGGGCACAAGCGGGGCGCCCCGCCATGAGGATCTCGCTGCGCGCACGGGTCCTCCTCTTGGTCTTCTCGATCAACGCGCTCCTGTTCGCGGGCGGGGGGCTGTTCGTGCTACGGGCGCTCGACCGCGAGAACGACCGCTTCGAGGAGCGCGAGAACGAGCTCCTGGTGCACGCGCTGCGCAGCACCGTGCGGCCCGAGAACGACGTCCACACCGCGCTGATCCTGGACTGGCCGGGCTGGGGCTTCATCGAGGACGCGCTGCTCGTCGACGACAACGTCGCGACCAATCTCGAGGGCGGCGCCGAGTTCACCGGCATCGCGATCAACCCGACCGGACGCTCGCGCCGGCCGCGCGACTTCGACCAGGTCGAGGTCCGCAACTCGCTGCGGCGCGCGATCCAGACCGGCCAGCCGATGGCCGACGTGGCCGGAGGCCGGGTGGTGCCGATCCTGGGGCCGGCGGGGATCTGGGGCGGCTGCTGGTACCGCCGCACCAGCGTCGACCGCACCGACACGCTGCTCAAGATCCTCGGCTGGTTCGTGGTTTCGACGCTGCTTCTGACCGCCGGCACCTTCTACGCGCTGCGGCGACTGGTGCTCGACCCGGTCGGCCAGCTCGCCGAGGGAGCGCGCCGCGTGCGCTCGGGCGACCTCGAGGCGCGGCTCCTCGAGCCGCCGCGGCGCGACGAGGTCTCGGACCTCGTGCGCGCCTTCAACCTGATGACCAGCGAGGTGCGCGGCTTCAACGCGCGCCTCGAGGGCGAGGTCGAGCGCGCCACCAAGAAGGCGCTGCAGGCCGAGCAGGCGGCGATGACCCAGCGCCGGCTGGCGGCGATGGGGGAGCTGGCCGCCGGCATCGCGCACGAGATCAACAACCCGCTGGGCGGCCTCCAGAACGCGGTCGAGCGCCTGGAGTCCGGCACGCTGCCGGCCGAGAAGCAGGCGGAGTACCTGCGCCTGCTGCAGCGCGGGCTGGAGCGCATCGGCCGCACCGTCAGCCAGCTCCTGCGCTTCACGCCGCGCTCGCTCGCCCACGGCCAGGTCGACCTGCGCGACGTCGGCCAGGACGCCGTCGACCTGGTGCGCCACCGCGCCGAGCGCCTCGGGATCGCGCTCGCGTTGAACGACGCCAGCGGAACGGCCGCGCTCGTCGACGGGGCGCGCAACGAGCTCGGCCAGGCGGTGCTGAACCTGATCGTGAACGCGCTCGACGCCCTCGAGGAGGCCGGGAGCGCCGACCGCGCCGGCCCGCGCGTCGAGGTCGAGGTGCGCAGCGAGCCCGACGCGGTGGTGCTCGAGGTGCGCGACAACGGCCCCGGCGTCTCGGAGGAGGAGCTCGGCCGCGTGGCCGACATCTTCTACTCGACCAAGGAGGTGGGGCGCGGATCGGGCCTCGGCCTGGCCCTCGTGCACAACACCGTCGCGACGCATGGCGGCGAGGTCGACCTGCGGAGCACCGCGGGCCGCGGCTTCGCCGCGCTGCTGCGCTTCCCGCCGAGCGGGGCAGCCGCCGGGGCGGACGCGGCTGAAGAGGGGGAGGAGCGCTGATGGACGTCCCCCTCTGGGTCTGGCTGCTGCTGGTCGTGCTGCTCTTCCTGTCGGGGCTCTTCAGCTCGTCCGAGACGGCGCTGTTCAGCCTGAGCGCCAGCCAACGCGGCCGCGCCGGAGTGGCCGCCCGGCGGCTGCTGCAGCGCCCGCGCGACCTTCTGGTCGTGGTGCTGATCGGCAACATCCTGAT
The DNA here is from genome assembly GCA_039029355.1 of Planctomycetota bacterium. Taxonomy (GTDB): domain Bacteria; phylum Planctomycetota; class UBA1135; order UBA1135; genus JBCCGI01. The sequence goes on along the minus strand of JBCCGI010000043.1, from coordinate 39,030 downwards.
CAACGTGCTCTTCTTCGCCTTCGTCACGCGCCTCCACAGCGGCGACGAAGGCGACGACCTGCTGGTCGACGCCGGCGCGCTGCTCGCGCTCCTCTTGTGCGGCGAGATCCTCCCCAAGACGATCGGCCTGCGCTCGCGCGTCGGCGTCGCGCGCGTCACGGCGCCGGTGCTGGCGGTGTTCGGGGGCGTGATCAAGCCGCTGCGGGCCGTGCTGCGGCGCCTCTTGGAGGTCGCGGGCACCGTGGTGAGCCGCTTCGTCCGCGACGACGAGGTCACGCCCGAAGACCTCGCCCAGGTGCTGGCCAGCGGCGCCGCCGAGGGCGCGCTGCACACGGTCGAGGCCGGCCTCCTGGCGGAGATCGTCGAGCTGGACGACATCCGCGTGCGCGAGATCATGACGCCGCGCGTCGACGCGCTCTTCGTCGACCTCTCCGAGGAGGACCGCCGCGAGGTCTCGCGCCGCGCCGTGCTGGAGAAGCGCAGCTGGCTGCCCGTCGTCGACGGCAACCCCGACCAGCTGGTCGGCCAGGTGCGCGTGCGCGACCTGGTCACCAAGCCCGAGCGCTCGATCGCACAGCTGGTCATGCCGGTCAAGTTCGTGCCCGAGGTCGCCAGCGCGCTCGACCTCTTGCGCACGCTGCAGGAGGACCGCGTGGCCGAGGCGGTGGTGCTCGACGAGTGGGGCGGCACGGCCGGCATCGTGACGATCGAGGACGTCTTCGAGGAGATCGTGGGCGAGCTGCGCGCCGAAGGCGAGACCCAGGAGGCCGACGCCGTCCCGCTGGGCGACGGCCGCTTCCGGGTGCCCGGCAGCCTGTCGATCCGCGACTGGAACGAGCGCTTCGGGCTGCGCGTGGTGCCGACCGAATTCGAGACCGTGGGGGGCTTCGTCACCGCGCTCTTGGGCCGCATCCCGCGCACCGGGGACACCGCGCGCTTCGGCACGCTGAAGCTCGAGGTCAAGGAGGCCCGCGGCCGGCGCGTGATGGCGGTCGAGATCCGCGTCGAGGACGACGAGCCCGATGCGCTGGCACGCGCCGCGGCGGGCGGCGAGCACGGGGAGCCGCGGCCGTGAGCCTGCTCGCCAGCCTCGGCCTCCTGGCCCTGCTGCTGCTCGGCAGCGCGATCTTCAGCGGCTCGGAGACCGGCTTCTATTCCCTCTCGCGTCTGCGCGTCCTGGCCGAGGCGCGCGGCGGCGTGCGCGCGGCGCGGCTGATCCTGTGGTTGCTGCGGCATCCGGCGGGCTTTCTGATCACCCTGCTGGTGGCCAACAACCTGTGCCTGGAGCTCCTGACCCACCTGACCGAGGAGCGCATCCAGGAAGCCCCGTTCGTGCCCCCGTGGGGCGTCGAGATCCTGGTCACGCTGCTCCTGACGCCGCTGGTCTTCTTCTTCGGCGAGCTGCTGCCGAAGGACCTGTTCCGCCGCCGCGCGCGGCGGCTCTACGGCATGCTCGCGCCGTTCCTGCTGGTCACGCGCGGAGCGCTGCTGCCGGTGACGGTGCCGCTGCAGCTGCTCTCCTCGGGGCTGGAGCACCTCCTCGGTCTGCGCGCCCGCGAGCTGACGCGGGCGCTGGGACGCGAGCAGGTGCTCGAGGTCCTGCACGAGGGCACCGAGGCCGGCGTCCTGACGCCGCGCGCCCAGGAGCTGGCCCAGAACGTGCTGGAGATCCGCACCAAGACCGTCCAGGGCGTGCTGGTGCCCTGGAAGGAGGTCGAGACGGTCGACCTCGCGGGCGACGCCGCCGAGCTGCGGGCCCAGATGGGCGCCTCGGGCTTCTCGCGGCTGCCGGCGATGGGCGCCGGCCCGGGGGGGGAGCGCCGGGTGCAGGGCTACCTGCTGCAGCTCGACCTCCTGGCCGAGGGCCTGACCCGCCGGCCGGGCGAGGACCTGCGCGCGCCCGAGGCCTGGGTGCGGCACCTGCCGTCCTTCCCGCCCGATCTGACCGTGGACCAGGCCCTGTCGCGCCTCCGGGCCGCCGGGCAGCGGATGGCCCTGATCGGGCCGCCCGAGGAGCCCCGCGGGATCGTGACGCTCAAGGATCTGGTGCAGACGATCTCGGGCGAGCTCGGAGGCTGGTAGGGATTCTGGTCGCAACCACCCGCGCCAGCTAGGATAGTGCCCCCCGAACGGGAGGACCGCATGAAAGCGAACGCGACAGGATCCGGGTGGCTGCTTCTCATCGGCTTTGCCGTCTCCGCCCTGGGGCTGGCCCAGGAAGGCGAGGGCGACCCGCCCGTGGTGACCGACGGCGGGACCCCGTTTCTGACCACGCCGGGCTATGGCACGGCCGACTCGAACGGCTCGATGATCGCCGTGACCGGCCTCGACATCACCGGCAGCTCGATTCTGTACCTGGTCGACACCGAGAACCGCCAGCTCGCGGTCTACCAGGCCAACGGCGGCAGCAGCTCGACCATGGGTCTGAAGTTCGTCGCCGGCCGCAACATCGACCTCGACCTGCAGGTGCGCGGCTACAACGACCAGTCGGAGTACTCGTACTCCGAGCTTCTGGAGCAGTTCGAGAAGGCGGAGAACCGCTGAGCTCCAGGCCCGGGTGGGCGCGTCCCCCCGGAGCCCCCGTCCCCATCCCCCCTGACCCGTAGAGACCCGAGGAAACCGTGGCCGAAGAACAGTTCTACAGCTTCAACGAGGCCCTGGAGCAGCTCCGCCTGAAGGAAGAGGAGCTGAAGCGGCTCGTGTCCGAGGGCGAGATCCGCGCCTTCCGCGACGGCGAGACCATGCAGCTGCGCCGCCAGGACGTCGAGAACCTGCGCAACGAGCTGATGGGCGGCGACGTGGTCGACCTCGGTGGGGCGGGCGAAGACCTGGTCTTCGAGGACGACGCCGACCTCGGCGACGCCGGCATGGCGACCGAGGAGATCTCCGAGATGGACACGATGATCGACGACGTCGAGGACGTCGGCGAGATCGACCTCGAGGAGGAAGAGCCCGAGCAGCGTGCGCCCGTGCGCCGCTCCTCCGCCGTGGCCACCGCCGCGGTCGAGGAGGAGACCGAGGGCATGGGCATGCGCTTCGTCGCCATCGCGACCAGCGTCGTGCTGCTGCTCGGTCTGCCGGTGACCATCTCGGTCTCGACCGGCAACGCCAGCGACATCGCCAAGACGATCGCCGGCATCTTCGGCGCCCAGTTCGACTAGGGACGCCCCGCGGCCCGGGCCCCGCGACGCGCGGGACGCCCGGGCCCCGCGATCCCGCGCTCGCCCCTGCGAGCGGCCCTGGTCCGGGACCGTTCCGCGGCCGCTTCGCCGCGCATCGCGGGAGGGCGGAGGCCTGTCCGGCGCCGCCGGCTGGCGCCCCGCGTTTTCCGCGACCTGGTCCTGCGCGCAAGCTGCCGGCATTCGCCGCTTGAGTCGCCCCTTCCGGATTCGTATCCCTAGGTCTTCCCGAGGATTCGACCTGGAAACCGTGCCATGACGACGATCAAGACGAGCACCCGAGCCACCCTCCCCCTCACCGCGTCCCTGCTCCTCCTCAGCTCCTGCGTTAGCCAACAGCGCTACGACGAGGCCCTGCAGGAGGCCCGCTACTACCAGCGGATGTACCAGGACCTCGAGCCGGTGAACGGCGAGCTGGAGGCCGAGAACGCGCTCCTTCGCGGCCAGCTCGACCTCTACGAGCGCGAGCAGCCGATCGAGGCGGTCTTCACGGCCGACATCGACAAGCGCCTCGAGGACCTGCAGCGCATCGCCTCGGGCCTGGGCAACGCTCCGGGCGACGTGACCGTGCTCCAGGTCCAGGGCGGCTACGGCTTCCGCCTGGCGGACGCGGTGCTGTTCTCCTCCGGCTCGTCCGAGGTCACGCCCGAGGGCCAGTCGGTGCTCACCGAGCTGGCCCAGGACATCAGCTCGCGTCCCTTCGAGCGCCTTTGGGTCCGCGGCCACACCGACAGCGACCCGATCGTGAAGGAGACCACGCGGCGCCTGTTCCCGACCAACCTGCACCTCTCGGCCGCCCGCGCCCTCGGCGTGGCGACCGCGCTGGTCGCGGACGGCATCGCGCCCGGCAAGGTGGCCATCGCCGGCTTCGGGCCCAACGAGCCGGTCGCCTCGAACACCAGCGCCGACGGCAAGCGTCAGAACCGGCGGGTCGAGCTCTTCGTCATCGAGGACGAGGCCGAGGCCGAGGCCGAGGGGCGCTGACCGCCCCTCTGTGCAGCGTGGGGGCCCGGCCGATCGCGGTGGCCCCCCGTGCCGCATCCCGGCGGCGCCTGGGAGCGCTCGCGGCCGGCGTGCTCGCGTTTCTCGGCGCCTGTGGATCGGGCGGTGAGGACTCCTCGCGGGCGCTCTACGAGCTGGAGCGCCTGGCCTTCGTGCCGCCCGCCGCCTGCACGATCGACGGCTACCGGCCGCCCTACCACGACCACTCGCTCGACGCTGCCATCCTGGTCGACCTGTACGAGGTCACCCGTGGCGACTGGCTCCGCGGCGAGGTCGTGCTCCCCGAGGAGGCGCTGGCCGCCTGGGACGAGCAGACCGACGCCCAGAGCGTCGAGTGGCCCGCCACCTGGATGACGCGCGCCGAGGCGCGGGAGTTCGCGCGCGGCCGCGGCATGCGGCTCCTGACGGCGCGCGAGTGGATCCACGTTGCGCTCGGCCGGCGCGTGCACGCCTTCCCCTACGGCGCCAGCTACCAGGAAGCCTGGGCCAACACGCTCGACCTCGGGCTGCGCCGGCCGGTGCCGGTGGGCACCTTCGAGAGCGGCCGCTCGCGCGCCTACGGCGCCTACGACCTGGCCGGCAACGCGGCCGAGTGGGTCGACGGCTGGGTGCCGGGCTACGGCGACCGCGACGAGCGCACGCCCGGCACCGGCTGCGCGCTCGGGGGCAGCTACAACGACCGCCTGCGCCGCACCTACGGTCCCTCGCTGGCCTTCTTCTCGGTGACGCTCGATCCCGAGCACCGCGCGGCGGACGTCGGGCTGCGCTGCGCCGCGGACGCGCGCGAGTACCTGTGGGCGATGGCGCCGCGGTGGGGGAGCGGCGCGGACGCGGAGCGGCGCGTGCGGCGGGTGGCCGAGGACTGGGTCCGCTCGGCCGGGCGCGACGCCGTGCTGGCGGTCGTGCGCGAGCTCGCGGACCGCGACGGGGCGCCGGAGGAGATCGGCTGGCTCCTGGACGGCGCGCGGTGATCCGCCCGCCCTGGAGCGACTTCCGCGCCGCGCTCGAAAGCGCCGGGTTCCGGCCGTCCAAGACGCTCGGGCAGAACTTCCTGCTCGACGACAACATGGCCCGCTCGCTGGTGGCCGACGCCGGCGTGGGCGCGGACGACCGGGTGGTGGAGATCGGCGCCGGCTGCGGCTTCCTGACCGTCCACCTGGCCGAGGCCTGCGCCGCCGTCGTCGCGGTCGAGGTCGATCGGCGGCTCTTCCAGGTGGCGTCCGAGCTGCTCGCGCCCTGGGAGAACGTGCGCCTGGTGCGGGCCGACGCGCTGGCGGGCAAGCACGTCCTGGGTCCCGAGCTGTGCGGCGAGCTCGACCGGCTGGGCGCGGCCGGGCCGTGGCATGTGGTGGCGAACCTGCCGTACTCGATCTCCGGACCGCTGTTCGTTTTGCTGTCGCGCCGCGAGCCGCCGCCCGCCTCGATCTCCGCCCTGGTCCAGCGCGAGGTGGCGGAGAAGGCCGCGGGGCGCCCCGGAACGCGCGACTGGGGCGCCCTGGCGGCGCGTCTGGCGGTGCGCTACCGGCCGCGCCTCGGACGGCGGGTCCCGGCGGCGCTGTTCTGGCCGCGACCGCGGGTGGAGAGCCGCGTGGTGCACCTGGAGCGGCTGCCCGGGGACGGGCCGGACGCCGCCGCCCTGGAGCGCTACGACCGGCTGGTCGACCTATTGTTCCAGAGCCGCCGCAAGACCCTGCGGGCCACCCTGGCGGCCCGGCTCGGCCGGGCCGAGCCGCCCGAGGAGGCCCTGGCGCGGGTCGGCCTGGACCCCGGAGCGCGCCCCGAGGAGGTCGCGGCGGCCGATCTCCTGCGCCTGGCGGAGGAGTTGGGGGAGCGGCTTGCGGGGAAGTCCTAGGCCCCGTGGAGGGGGTCCTTTCGAACGTTACAACTTGGTTTCGCTTCGATCCGGTGCTAGCCTTTCCAGTCCAGGAGTGCGCAGCGAATCGATCTTCCGAGGCGGGCCCTAGCCCAGTGAGCACGGCGGCCGGATGTCTTCGCGAGCACGACGGACGCTCCTAATCCGCCCCCAACGTCCACCTGAAGTCCAGCCGGCCCCCGATTCGGGACTTTGCGCCAGCCTGCTCCCCAAGCCAGCGGCGCGCCCGAACCCAATCCGGCCCAGGACTGCCCCCCGGTCGATCCGGCCGTCTGTCCGCCGTGCAATCCCGCGATTTCCGAGACCTTATCGAGCGTGTCAAGCTTCGATCTCCGATCGAGGTCGTGGTCCAGGAACGCGTTCCGAGCCTCGCGCGGCGGGGGGCGAGCTGGAAGGCCTGCTGCCCCTTTCACGAAGAGAATACGCCTTCGTTCGTCGTCAATCCCGAACGCGGCACCTGGCATTGCTTCGGCGCCTGCTCCGAGGGGGGCGATGTGATCGCCTTCGTGCAGCGCTTCGACGGGCTTTCGTTTCTCGACGCGGTGCGCCTCTTGGCCCAGGCCTGCGGCGAGGCCCTGCCGCAGTCGTTCGGCCAGCGCGCGTCCGGCCCGAAGGACCGGCGCGCCGAGGTGCTGCTCGACGCGGTGCAGCGCGCCGAGAAGCTCTACGCGCGGATGCTGTACCAGCCCGAGGGCCAAGAGGCCCTGGCCTACGCCCGCGACCGCGGGCTAGCGGACGAGATCCTGCGGGCCTTCGGCGTCGGCTTCGCGCCGCGCACCGGCAACCCGCTGCTGCAGGCGGCGCGCCAGGCCGGCTTTGACGAGGGCGCGCTGGTCGAGTCCGGGCTCGTGCGGAAGACCGACGAGGAGCGCGCCTACGACTTCTTCCGCGGCCGGCTGCTGATCCCCATCCGCGATCTCCTGGGGCGCCCGGTGGGCTTCGGCGGCCGCAAGCTGCCCGGCGACGAGCTGCCCGGCGCGAAGTACGTCAACACCGCCGAGACGCCGCTGTTCAAGAAGTCGCGCCTGATCTTCGGGCTCGACCTCGCGCGCGCCGACGTGCGGCGCACCAAGCACCTGATCCTGATGGAGGGCTACACCGACGTGATGGCCGCCCACCAGGTCGGGATCGCGAGCGCGGCCGCGGTGCTCGGCACCGCGACGACCGAAGACCACGCGGCGCTGGTGCGCCGCTCGGGGGCGCGGCGCGTCACGCTCGTGTTCGACGGCGACGAGGCCGGCTCGCGCGCCGGGTTGCGCGCGCTGGAGCACCTGCTTCCGCTCGGCCTGCAGCTCGACGTGGTCGTGCTGCCCGAGGGCACCGACCCCTGCGACTTCTGCCTGCAGGAGGGCGCCGATGCGTTCCGGGCGCTGCTCGACGGGGCGACGGATTGGTACGCCCACGCCCTCGGCCTGCTCGAGGGCCTGACCGGGCCGCGCCTGGCCGAGGAGGTCGACGAGGTGCTGAAGCTGGTCCAGCGCCTGGCGAAGCCGGTCGAGCGCGACGCCCGCATCGGCGAGATGGCGAGCGCCCTCGGGCTCAGCAAGGAGAGCGTCGTCGACCAGGCGCGCGAGCTGGCCCGCCGCCGTCGCCCGGCCACGCGAGCGTCCCAGGCGTCCCGGCAGCCCAGCGACCCGGCCCGGCGTCCGGCGCCGCGTCCCGCCTCGGGAGTGCCCGAGCACGTGCCCGGCGATTCTTACGATTCCGATGCCGAGCCGCCGGCGCCCTCCGGAGTGGGGGATGCCCCCGCACCGGCCGCGCTGCCGGATCCGCTGCTGGAGCAGGCCTTCCGCGACCTCCTGGGCGCGGTGCTGCTCGACAACAGCCTGATTCCAAGCCTCCGTGGCCATCGCGCGGGTTGCCCCGCGGGAAAGCTGGAGGAGGTTTTGACCGCCATCCTTGAACTCTACGACGAGGGGGACGAAGAGGCGCCCATCGACGCCGCTGCCGTCCTGACCGCCCTAGGCGCCAGCCCCGCGCGCGACTTGGTCGTGCCACTCTCCGAGCGGGCTCGGGCAGCGGAAAGTCCCCAGGTCCTCGCGCGCGACCAGCTTGGCTGGCTCGAGCGCCGCGACCGCGAGCATCAGATCCGCCGGGACTACAGCGCTCTGCCCACCGGCTCGGATCTCGACGACCCCCTCACGCGCGACGCTCTGAGCAAGCTCCACCGGAACCTCCGCGGAACCAAAGTTCCCGCGTCGTCCGGAACCAACACTCCTCCCAGCAGCTAATCCTTTCATGGCCGAACGGATCGAAGACATCGTCAAGGCACTGATCGAGGAAGGGAACCGCAAGGGGTTCCTGACCTACACGGAGATGAACAAGCTCCTCGAGGATCAGTTCCTTCCGCCCGAGAAGATGGACCAGGTCTTCCTCTCCCTGGAGGACCGGGGCATCGAGGTGCTCGACGACGACGAGGCCGCCGAGGCCGAGTCGGAGGACGAGGAGGTCGTCCCCGCCACCAAGGGCACCGCGGCGGCCAAGGCCAAGACCAAGGAGTCGGCCGAGAGCATTCTCGAGCGCGTCGTCACGCCCGAGAAGATCGACGACCCGGTGCGGATGTACCTCACCCAGATGGGCGAGATCCCGCTGCTCACCCGCGAGCAGGAGATCTTCCTCGCCAAGTCGATCGAGATCACGCGCAAGCGCTTCCGCAAGAAGTGCATGGGCTCGGGGCTCTGCATGACCTCGTCGCTCAAGACGCTGGAGTCGGTCGAGCGGGGCGAGCTGGCCTTCGACCGCACGCTGAAGGTCAACCCCAACCCCAAGCCGGACGACGATCCCAAGATCGTCGAGACGCTCGGCAAGCAGTTCCTGGCGATGCGCCTGCCGGTCAACCTGCGCACGATCCGCAGCGTGCTGGCGCGGATCCGCGAGGAGTATCGGCCGCTGCTCGACCCGCGCCTGGCGAAGGCGAAGCGCTCCGAGCAGCTCACCAAGGTGCAGAAGCTGCGGCGCAAGCTGGTAATCCTGATCGAGGAGTGCCACCTGCAGATCAAGAAGGTGCGCCCCTACATCACGATGCTCGAGGATCACTACCGCGAGATGCGGTCGATCGAGCGCAAGCTGGCGCAGCTCAAGGGCCCCAAGCGCAGCACCGCCGCAGCGCGTGAGCTCCTGGAGCGGCTCAGCGAGCTCGAGCTGATGGCGCTCGAGCCCAGCGACCGCCTGCGCCGCCGCATCAGCCAGATCGAGCTGCACTTCGAGGAGTACGAGGAGGCCAAGCGCCAGCTCTCGAGTGGCAACCTGCGCCTGGTGGTCTCGATCGCCAAGAAGTACCGCAACCGTGGGCTCTCGTTCCTCGACCTCATCCAGGAGGGCAACACCGGCCTGATGAAGGCGGTTGAGAAGTACGAGTACCGCCGCGGCTACAAGTTCTCGACCTATGCGACGTGGTGGATCCGCCAGGCGATCACCCGCTCGATCGCCGACCAGGCGCGGACGATCCGCATCCCGGTCCACATGATCGAGACGATGTCCAAGCTGCGCAACGTGACCAAGAAGCTGGTCCAGCAGAAGGGGCGCGAGCCCTCGGTGGAGGAGGTCGCGGAGGCCTCCGGCATCTCCGTCGAGGAGGCCAAGCGGGTGATGAAGATCTCGAAGCACCCGATCAGCCTCGACCGCCCGATCGGCGACTCGGACGACAGCTACTTCGGCGACTTCATCGAGGATGAGTCGGCCGAGAGCCCGGTCCAGGCCGCCGGCCACGAGATGCTGAAGGAGCGCATCAACGAGGTACTCAACACGCTGACCTTCCGCGAGCGCGAGATCATCAAGCTGCGCTACGGCATCGGCGACGGCTACACCTACACCCTGGAGGAGGTCGGCCGGATCTTCCGCGTGACCCGCGAGCGGGTGCGCCAGATCGAGGCCAAGGCCGTCCGCAAGCTCCGTCACCCGGTCCGCGCCCGCCAGCTCTCCAGCTTCCTCGACGGCAACAACGTCGAGGAGAGCGAGGACTACGACGAGAGCGAGCTCCTGCGCTAGGTCCAAAAGAGGCCGACCCACAAGACGGCGGGGTCCCGGAATCGACCGGGACTCCGCCGTCTTCGCGTTTTGGGGCCGGCTACCCGGTTGTCCTCGGACGAAGCGGCGCTAGACTCTTCGGACTTTCCCCCACCGGTCCAGTTTTGAATATGCGGGCGACACTTCAGCTTCTTCGCGGGATCCAGACCCTGGATCGCGACCTCTTTCAGGTGCGCACGGAGCTCAAACGGCTCCCGAAGGAGCGGGACAAGCGCCGCGCGCGCATCGACGCCCTCGGGCACGAGAAGGCCGAGGCCGAGCGCGGGGCGCTCGACCTGCGAGGCCGCATCAAAGAGATCGAGGACATCACCACGACCCAGCGGCAGCGCATCCGCAAGCTGGAGGGCGAAGCCGCCAACTCCCGCGCCGACGCCGCGCTGCTGGCGGCCTTCCAGCACGAGATCCGCACCCTACGCCGCGAGATCGGCGAGGCGGAAGAGGAGGGCCTCGGCTTGGTCGAGCAGGCCGACGCGTTCACCAAGCGGATGGACGAGCTCGGCGCGCTGATCTCCTCCGAGGAGGCGGACTTCGCCGAGTACAACGGCAACATCGAGGCGGAGCTAGCCGCGGCCCAGGAGAAGGCCGACGGGCTCGCCTCGGAGCGCAACCAGAAGCTGTCGGGCGAGGGGCTCTCGCCCGACATCCTGCTGCAGTACGAGAAGCTCCTCGACGCGCGCGAGGGCCAGGCGATGGCGCTCCTGGAATCGAAGATCTGCCAGGGCTGCTACACGTCGGTGCCGAGCAACGTCTACGTGCGGCTGGCGCGCGGGACCGACCTCGTCACGTGCCCGAGCTGCGGGCGGATCCTCTACCTGCCGGACTGAGCGAGCCCTGGCGCGTTCCGCGCCGCTCCAGCTCGGCCGCGAGCCGCGCGCGGATCTCGTTCTTGTGCACGCCCCAGAACGGGGCCAGGCGGTTCTCCAGCGGCGAGTCCGCCGTCAGCCGGTGCAGCACCTGCTCGGGCGCCAGGCGCTCGACGAAGTCCGCCAGCCACTGCACGTAGGTCTCCGCGTCCAGCGGCTCGAAGTCGCCCTGGGCGAAGCGGTGCGCCAGCTGGGTGCGCTTGAGCACCAGGATGTTGTGCACCTTGACGCCCTCGACGCCGGTCCGTGCCAGGAGCTCGGCGGTGCGCCGCGCGCCCTCGCGCTCGTCGCCCGGCAGACCGAGGATGGCGTGTCCGACGACCAGCAGCCCCGCTCCCCGCGCCCGCGCGGCAGCGTCCTCGAACTCGGCCACGGTGTGCAGCCGATTGATGTCGGTCAGGACCGCGTCGCTGGCCGCCTCCAATCCGAGCTCGACCCAGACCTCGACGCGGCGCGCGAGCTGCGCGAGGCGCTCCAGGGCCCAGGGGGGCAGCGTGTCCGGCCGCGTCGCCGCCGCCACGCAGCGCACCGGGCCGGCCGGGGCGAGGTGGGGCTCCAGCGCCGCCAGCACCTCGTCCAGGCGCGCCTCCTCGACGTAGGTGTTGGAGTACGACTGCAGGTACGCGATCACGCCGGTGCCCGGGTCGCGCCGGGCGACGCGGGCCATGCCGCGGCGGAGCTGCTCGGCCAGGTCCAGCCCGCTCTTCAGCGCGCCGGTGCCCGAGCCTTCGACGTCGCAGTACACGCAGCCGCCGCGGCCGCGCGTGCCGTCGCGGTTGGGGCATGACGAGCCGGCGTCGAGGGCCACGCGGTGCATCGGGCCGCCGAAGCGCTCGATCAGCCACGGCCTGAGGGGGCGGAAGGGAAGCTCCAAGGCGGCCACCTTACACGACGCGGCCTCCGCGGAGATCCGGTAGGATCCCGGCGCCGATGGAGATCCAACCCATTGTCATCGGGACCGCCGGCCACATCGACCACGGCAAGTCCACCCTGGTGCGGGCGCTGACCGGCATCGACCCCGACCGGCTCAAGGAGGAGAAGGAGCGCGGGCTCACGATCGACCTCGGCTTCGCGCCGCTGGAGCTGCCCGACGGAAGGCGGGTCGGGATCGTCGACGTCCCCGGCCACGAGCGCTTCATCCGCAACATGGTCGCGGGCGCCAGCGGGATCGACCTCGTCGTGCTGGTGGTCGCCGCCGACGACGGCGTGATGCCGCAGACGCGCGAGCACCTGCAGATCATGGAGCTGCTGGGCGTGCGGCGCGGCTTCGTCGCGCTGACCAAGGTCGACATGGTCGACGAGGAGCTCGTCGCCCTGGCCGAGGCCGACGTCGAGGAGACCGTGGCGCCCACCTTCCTCGCGGGGGCGCCCATCCTGCGCGTGTCGGGCGTGACCGGCGACGGCATCCCCGAGCTCAAAGAGGCGCTCTTCGCGCTGGCCGCCGAGACCGAACCGCGCTCGGCCGAGGGCGTCTTCCGCATGCCGGTCCAGCGCGTGTTCTCGAAGCAAGGCCTGGGCACCGTCGTCACCGGCGTGCCGGTCTCGGGCGAGGTCAAGCTGGGCGACGTGCTCGAGCTGCTGCCGGCCGGCGTGCGCGGCAAGGTGCGCGGCCTGCAGGCCTACAAGGAATCCACCGACCGCGGCCGCGCCGGGCACTCCACCGCGATCAACCTGACCGACGTCGACCGCGGCGGCGCCCACCGCGGGAACGTGGTCGCCACGCCGAACTTCTTCACCGCCCAGCGCATGGTCGCGGCGCGCCTCACCGCGCTGCCGACCCTCGACCGCGCGGTGACCAACCGCATGCCGATCCGGCTGCACACGGGGACCTCGGATCCGCCGGGCGAGGTGATCCTGCTCGATCAGGACGAGATCGCGCCGGGGGAGAGCGGCCTGGTCCAGCTGCGCCTCGAGGAGCCGGTCGTGTGCGCGCCCGGCGACCGCTTTGTGATGCGCCTCCTGTCGCCGGTGGTCACGCTCGGCGGGGGCGTGATCCTCGAGGAGAGCCGCTATCGGCTGAAGCGCTTCAAGGGCTTCGTGCTCGAGGGCCTGGAGCGCCAGGAGGAGAGCCTCGGCTCGCCCGCCGCGCTGCTCGAGTCGGTGCTCGCGCGCGCCGGCGGCGAGGCGCTGACCGTCGACGAGCTGGCCGTGACCCTCAAGCGCTCGCGCGACGACACGCGCGCGCTGCTCGACGAGCTCCTGGCCGAGGGCCGCGTGATCACGCCCCGCGAGGGCCGCTGGATCCACCCCGACCGCCTCGAGGCCGGGCTCAGCAAGCTGCGCACCGCCATCGATGCCTGGTTCCGCGACGAGCCGCACCGGCTGCTGGTCAGCGTCCTGGAGCTGCGCCGGCGCATGGGCGTCGAGGAGTCCGAGCTGAAGATGCTGGTCGACGTCGAGGTCGAGCGCGGCGGCGTCGAGCCGCTGTCCGGCGGCCGGCTGCGCGTGACCGGCGAGGCGCACGCGGTCCCGACCGCGGTGGCCGAGCTGGCGGACCGCATCCTCGCCAAGCTGGTCGGCGCGGGCTTCCAGCCGCCCTCCTCCGAGGATCTGGCGAGCGGGCTCGGCGCCGGCGATGACGACGTGCGCCGCGCGCTGGAGACCCTGATCGACCGCGAAGAGGTGGTGCACGTCGGCGCCGGCCTGCACCTGTCGGCCGAGCGCGTCGAGGCCGCCCACCAGGCGGTGGTGCGCAACTGCGAGGCCCACGGGCACCTCGAGATCCCCGCGCTCCGCGACGAGCTAGGCACCAGCCGCAAGTTCCTGATCCCGCTCCTGGAGCACTTCGACGCGCGCGGCGTGACCCTCCGGCAGGGCGCCCACCGCGTCCTGCGGCGCCGCTAGGAGCCTCCTGGGGGCTCCGCCGCGGAAGGAACTTCCCGCTTCCTCGGTTCCGCCAAAGGGTGCTCGTGGTCGGAGGGGGGGGCGGCCGATAGGGGAGACGCCCCGCCCCCAGGGGAGCGTGCCCGTTGGAGCCGCGGCCGGTGGCCGCGAGCGGGCTCGCCACGAAAACCAACGAGCCAGACCAGACCAGGAAGAGACCATGTCCGGCAACGAGCCGACCTGGAACGAAGACGAACAGGAGCTGCCCTCCTTCTCCGAGGAGGAGAGTCAGAGCATCTACGGCGCGCCCTCCGCTCCCGCCGGTCCCCTTTGGGAGCCGGACGCGACCGATTCCCCCGAGCCCGCCCAACTCGACGCCGACTCCTCCGAGAGTACCTTCGGATCCGACACGGGCTTCCGCCCCGATCCGTACAGCGACCTCGGCGACGACGACGACGACCTCGACGGTCCGATGGAGATCCACGCCGAGGACGACGAGGAGGCTCCGCTCGAGCTCCAGGGTGAGGCCGAGCCCGGCGCCGGGCTGCAGCTGGCGGGCGAGGACGACTCGCTCGGCAACCGCCCGGCCGACGGCGCGCGCGGGGGGGCCGCTTCGGAGGTCTTCAGCGAGGACTTCATCGGCAGCGAGGGGGCTTCGGACTTCCTCGGTCTCGACACCGAGTTCGACAACACGCCCGCGCCGATCGCCGCCAGCGGCGGCGACGTGGCGGGCGACGAGGTCGACTACGCCTCCCAGACCGGCGGCGTGATGGCGCCGATGGCGGCCGAGATGGCCGAGGCCGCGATGGCCGCCGCCGCCACCGCCACCTCGACCGAGATCTCGGCCGAGGACGAGTACCTGGCCGAGGTCGACAACTCGTACGTCGAGGGCGAGTACCAGGGCATCGAGGGCGACGAGTACGACGAGTACGGCGAGGAATACGAGCTCGACGGCGAGGAAGAGGGCGCCCGGCGCTCGCCCGTGCTGCTCCTGGCCGGGACAGCCTTTGCGCTGGGCCTCGGCGCGGTGGCGCTGTTCGTCGCCGGGCCGAAGTTCTTCGGCAAGAACGAGGCTCCCACGGAGGTCGCCTCGCGGCCCACGCCGTCTCAACCCCAGGGGCCCAAGGGCGCCAACGGGGCCGCGGATGCCGCCGCTGCGGCGGCCGGCGCGGAGACGGCCACCGAGACCGAGGGCGAGGCGGCCGAGGGCGCCGGCGAGCCCATGGAGGGCTCCGGCGAAGGCCTGGAGCCGCGTCCCCTCGAGGATTTCCTGAACGACCCGTCGCGCCCGACCGAGCTGGTCGAGCCGGCCGCCGAAGGGCCCGCGGAGGACCCCGGCGCGGACTCCGGAGCCAGCGGCCTCGACGCGATCGTCGGCGGCGCCGGCCCCGAGCTGACCGAGACCGATCCCGTCGAGACCCCGGTGCAGCCCGACCCCGAGGTCGTCGCCGAGGTGCCCGACGCCGCTCCCGAGCCGACGAACGACGACCTGGTCTACCGCCGTGGCGACGCGACGGATCCGCTGACGCTCGACCAGCTCATCATCCAGGTCAGCGACCGCGACAGCTTCCTCGGCTCGAACGCCGAGCTGGTCGACCTGGTCTGGCGCGGCAACGCGGTCCCGACCGAGGCCATCGCCCTGCCGAACCGCATCCTGACGCCCGCGGTGGGCAAGGTGCGTGTCGAGATGGTGACCGCCGACATCTTCGAGGGCCGGCTCTTCGCCGTGGGCGACAACAAGGTCTGGCTGGACCTCGACCTCGGGCGCATCGGCCTGGACGGCCGCGGCGTCGAGTCGATCGAGAACCTGCAGGACGACCTGCCGAGCCGGGCCCCGGGCGACGTCGTCAGCGACATCGCCACCGGCCGCCGCGTGCGCGCGAGCGTCCCCGGCGGCGTGATCTACGGCCGCGTGCGCTCGATCCGCGAGGGGCAGGTGACGCTGATCACCGACTCCGGCGCGCGCATCACGCTCGACGCTCCCGACCTGGAGCCCGTCAGCGAGCGCAAGTCGGTCGTGCTCAAGTTCTAGCCCGGGGACCCCGGGCCCCCGGAACCGCCGCGGCGGTTCCGGTTGCGTCCGTCCGGCCGCCGCTCCGGCGGTGCGGACCACGGTGCCGCCCTTGGACGGTGGGGGAGAGCTCCTCTCACCCCCTCCGCCCCCGCGTCGCGCTGGCTCGTCGGCGCGCGGACGGCCGCCCAGGCGCGGCACCTCCTGGACGCTCCCTGCTTCTGAGACCGCCTGTGGGCGGTCCGCGCCCCGCCCCCCGGGCCGGGGGCGCCCCGGTCGGCGGCCGGGCCTCCCGCGACGACCCCGCCGCGGTCCTGTAGGCCACCTGCCCGGCGCGACTAGACTGGGAGAGCCCCCCGGAGGCCCTTCCCATGTCCCGACCCTACGCCCTCGCGCTCCTCGCCCTCGCCGCCGCGCTCCTCGCGCCCCTGCTCCCGGCAGCCGCCGCGCCCGACGACGAGATCGTCAAGGAGTTCAAGAAGTACTTCCGCAAGTACACCGACACGCCCACGCGCGTCGAGGCCATCCTGGCGCTGGAGGGCACCGAGTCGGGCGGCGTGGTCGACGTGCTGGTGCCGATCCTCAAGGACGCCGAGCCCGAGGTGGTGCGCGCCGCCGTGCGCGTTCTGGCGGGCTTCGAGACGCGCGGGCCGGTCGACGCGTTGCTCTCCACGCTGGAGTCGAAGAAGGACGAGGCCATCCGCGTGGGGCTGCTGCGCGTGCTCGCCGACGGCGGCTACGGCGGCACCCAGGAGGCCGTGCTGCCGCTCCTGGAGGACCGCTCCTGGGAGGTGCGGCGGCGCTCGATCCTGGCCCTGGCGCGCGTCGGCGACGCGGCGGCGGTCGCCGAGCCGATCGCCGAGCTGACCGGCGACAAGGAGCCGGCCGTGCGCTGTGCGGCGCTCGACGGCCTGGCGCTCTTGCGCTCCGAGCTCGTGCTCGCGCCGGCCCGCGCCGCGCTGGGCGACGACTCCTGGCAGGTCCGCGGCAGCGCGATCCACGCCCTGCGCGACGTGCGCCATCGCGACTCGATCGGGCCCTTGATCGACCGCATGGCCGTCGAGGAGGGCCGCCTGGTCGCCGACCTCGGCGAGGCCCTCGCCAACATCACCGGCCGCGACTTCGGCCAGCGCCTCGACGCCTGGCAGAACTTCTGGAAGAGCTACGCGGACCGCTTCCAGATCCCCACCGACGAAGAGCTCAAGAAGCTGCGCGAGAAGCAGAAGGAGCGCCAGGAGATGTACAAGCCTCCCGGCGCGGTCACCTACCACGGCATCGAGACCCCCAGCCGTTCGATCCTGTTCGTGATCGACGTGTCGGGCTCGATGGAGCAGGAGGTGACCGAGAAGGACCGCTTCCGGGACGGCGGCTACCCCAGCTTCAAGCGCATGGACATCGTGAAGACCGAGCTCCTGCGCACGGTCGAGAACCTGGAGCCCTACGTCGAGTTCAACGTCGTCTCCTTCGCCACCGAGACCAAGCGCTGGAAGAAGAAGCAGGTGAAGGCGAACGTGCTGAACAAGTCGAGCGCCGCGACCTACATCCGCCGCCTCGAGGCGATCGGCGGCCACTCGAAGGAGGACCTCGCCGCCGCCGGCCTCAGCGGCTCGGCCAACCTCGAGGCCGGCAAGACCAACACCTTCGAGGCGCTGATGGACGCGCTCGAAGTCGCCGGCCAGGGCGTGAGGGACAAGAACTACGAGGTCGCGATCGACACGATCTTCTTCCTCTCCGACGGCCGCCCGTCGTGGGGCAAGTACACCGACATCGAGGACATCCTGCGCGAGGTCCGCGCCGCCAACGAGCTGCGCAAGGTCGTGCTCCACACGATCGCGATCGGCGAGTTCAAGAAGACCTTCATGGAGCGGCTGGCGACCGAGAACGGCGGCGTCTTCGTCGACCTCGGCAAGTAGGGGAGCGCATGAGCGGCTACGACGCGCCCGGCGTTCACATCGCCGAGGACCTCTCCGACGACCCCTCCGCTCCCGCGTGCACCCCGTGCCTGTTCGGCCGCGCCGCCCGCGGCCCGGTCGGCGAGCCGACCCGCATCGAGAGCCCGGCCGACTTCGACCGCGTCTTCGGCGCGGCCGCGGGCAGCACCGGCAGCACTGGCAGCACTGGCAGCAGTGGCACCGGGGACGCCGCTGGCACGGAACGGTCGCCCGGGTTCCTCGCCGACGCGGTCCGCGGGTTCTTCGCCAACCAGGGCCGCGCGTGCTACGTGTGCCGGGTGGGGGACGACCCCGCCACCCGCCCCGCGCCCGAGGCCTACGAACGCGCTCTCGACGGCTTCGCGGACGCGGCCGTGGCGCCCGAGGTCGAGCTCCTCGCCTTCCCCGACGCCTTCGAGCGCGACCCCTCCGCCCCGCGCGACGCCGCACGCACGATCTTCGCCGCCGCCCTCCGCCACGCCGAGTCCACCGCCCGCCTGGCCGTCCTCGACGCCCCGCCCCAGGACCCCGCCACGACCCCCGCCGAGCTCGCCCGGCGCGCCGACGACCTGGCGGCCTTCGCCGGCGAGCTGCAGAGCTCCCACGCCGCGCTCTACGCCCCCTGGCTCGAAGTCGAGGCCGGGGCCGCCAAGCGCCTCGTGCCGCCCTCAGGCCACGTCCTGGGCTGCTACGCGCGCACCGAGGAGGCGGACGGCCTCGGCGGCGTCCCCGGCAACGTGCAGCTCCACGGCACCACGGGCCCGGCGCTCTCCTTCGAGCCCGACGCACAGCCCAAGCTGGCCCCCGCAGGCGTCAACTACGCCGTCCGCGACGCGCTCCTCGGCACCCGCCTCTGGGGCGCCCGCACCACCTCGCCCGACGACCCCTGGCGCTTCGTCCCACCCCGCCGCGTGGTCAACCGCGTCCAGCGCGGGCTGCGCTCACAGCTCTCCTGGCTGGCCACCGAGAGCAACGACGAGAGCACCTGGAACCGCGCCACCGAGGCCGCCCGGGACTTCCTGCGCCCCCTGTGGAAGCAGGGGGCGCTCTACGGCTCCGAGGAGCGGGACGCCTTCCTCGTCCACTGCGGCCTGGGCGCGACGATGTCGCCGGACGACGTCGCCGCCGGCCGCCTGCGGCTCGCGGTCCAGCTGGCCGCGTCCCGGCCGGGCGAGCTGGTGGAGCTGAGCTTCGAGTGGGGGCTGGGAGGGGCGTCCGGCTGAGCCCACGGCGCCTCCCCGGCAGCCCACCAAAACGCGCGCCGCGGACCCGGTTGGTAGGTCCGCCCCGGAGCTTGACGCCCCGCCGGTGGCGGCCTACCCTCTCTCGCTCGATGTCGGGGCGTGGCTCAGCTTGGTAGAGCGCTGCGTTCGGGACGCAGAGGTCGGAGGTTCAAATCCTCTCGCCCCGACCATCACAACCTAACGCGTTGACGTTGGTAGGTTCGCGATCTTGAGGTGCTCGCCCTCAGGACTCGGTCATGGAGGACCGCAGGACGGTTGCGAACTCGTCACGCCACCTCAGGTCGCGCCGTAGGCGCGTCCGCGTTGTGCTCGGGAGATAGGCATTAGCTTGCATCGAGGTCTAAAGCTCGGGGGCTTCGAGCTGCACCGGGAGCTCGGGTGTGGCGCGATGGGCTCCGTTTGGGAGGCGACTCAGCTCGCGGTCCAACGACCGGTAGCGCTGAAGATCCTCACGTTGGAGCGAGGGGGGACCGACTCTCGTAGAACCCGCCGCTTCCTGCGAGAGGCCGCGGCTGGGGCCCGCGTCCAGCATCCCGGAATCGTGATGGTGTACGGCGCCGGGGAGGATGCGGGATACCACTACATCGCTCAGGAGCTCGTCGGAAACGGCAGGTCGCTTCGACACCGGTTGGATGGGGTCCAGTCGACTCGCGCGCTGGGCGGGAGGTACTTTCTCGAGACCGCGAAGATCGTGCGAGGCGTGGCTGAGGCGCTGGCTGCCGCGCACAACGCCGGCGTCGTGCACCGCGACATCAAGCCAAGCAACATTCTGCTGGACGCGGGAGAGCGGCCGAAGGTCGCGGACTTCGGGATCGCGATGTTGGCCTCATCCACCACGATCACGTGTGCCGGCGATCGCATGGGGACTCCGATGTTCATGAGCCCGGAACAGCTCGAGGGCTCGCCGGACATCGACCCCCGCACAGATGTCTACAGCCTAGGCGCCACGCTCTACGAAGCTCTCACCCTGTGTCGTCCCTTCGGGGGGGGGCTGTTGCAGATCGCCCACGGCCTCAAGTGCGTCGACCCGCTGGACCCTCTGCGCGTACGGCCCGAAGTGCCAAGCGAGCTGGCGAGTATCTGCCTCCAGGCAATGCGAGGAGATCCGGCCGAGAGATATCCCACGATGGCCGCCTTCGCCCAAGCGCTGGATGGCTTCCTAGGAGGAGCCGCGGGCAGCATGCCCAGGCCCAAGGAGGTTCCGGCACCCAGCGCGCCAGTTGGGCGACGACGTACCCTGAAGTTGGCGGTCGCAGCGGCCCTGCTGCTTGCGGCCGGCTCCAGGCCGCGCCGCGCGCGCGCCGGCGAACCTGTGCAGGTACCCGCTCTGACCCATCTCGAAGCCGGCGCCAGGGCGAGTGACGAGGTCTATGTGCACGTGGCCTATCGTGGCGCGAGGCTTGCTCCCGATCGATCCGTGTGGGTCGACGCGTGGCTCGATGGAAGCAGCGGAATGGAACCCGACCACCGAGAGCGCGTGGGAGAGCGCACCGAGGATGAGCTCTGGTTCGTGGTTCGTGGCCGAGCCGGCCGGGAAGTGTCGGTCCGCCTCGTCGTTCGGGACGCCTCGGGGGCAGCTGTCTCCGAAGGGAGAATTCACCGTTTCGTATTGAGCTAGCGAGACAAGGAGTCGCTTCATGAATGCCTTTGGATCCCTCTCGTCTCTCGTACTTCTAGGAGTAGGCGCGGTCGTGCTCGGAGCGGCGTCACCTGAGGAACGCCCTACGACGGTCTGCTCTGGAGTCGTTGCCGACTCGGATGGGGACCGCCGTCCCGGCATCGAGGTCTGGCTCGTGATGACGGAGGGCGGCGGCGGGATCCTGGCGAAGGACGACACCAACCTCTCGGGGCTTCACCTCTTGAGCTCCCGAGCCATCAGCCAAGCGACGGTGGACGAGGTTTTCGTCGTGGTCTCCTTGGACCAGTACAACAACCTTGGAGTCGCCGCGAGCCCCGTTCCCGTGACGCTCGGACCGGTCGCGAACGGGGCGAGATGCTCGAAGGCCGGTGACTTGATCCTGCTCGATCCTCTTGGCGAAGAGCAGAGGGTCACTCCGGACGAGGCGGTCGAGCGCATTCGCGTCCTATTGGAGATGGAGGCAGCCTATCGCCAGATCGGGGTCAGCTCATCCACGGATGCGGCCGAGCGGCTTGAGTCTCGGGTCCGGGAGGTGCTCTTGCGCATCGACTCGGCGGAGGCGATTCCCGTCGAGGTGCTGCTCGAGCGAGCGACTTCCGATGTGCATCCGACACTCGAAGTGGACGTTGCGGCGCAAGCCGAACTGTTGGGGGCGGAGCTTGGCACGGTCGTCGGAGCCAGATCTCCCGTGCGCGCGCTTCTCGTAGCCATGATCCAGCCACTGATCTCCGCGTCGCGTGCTGATCGCCCTGTCCGGACGGAGCGGTGCGGCCACGGCTGTTTCTTGGACGCCCCCGAGCACACTCACTCTATGCCGGTCGAGGGTGAGTGGCGTTCCGTTGCCTGTGGTGGGGGCGTGTGCTCGAGCGCGGCTCCCACCTCGAAGAGACCGCCGTCTCCGCGGTACTAGGCGCCGCCGCCCCGCAGAGCCCGATCGCGATACTCCCGCCACCGCGCGAGCCCCTCGAGCGATCCCTCGGCCAGCGAGAAGAACCCCGTCTCGCTGCTCCCGTCCAACGCCCGGAGTCCGAGCGTCGCTAGGATCTCGTGCACCACGAACGTGGCCGCATCGCCGCCCCGCACGTGCAGCGCGAAGCCTTCACTCGGCCCGTCCGGACCGAGGTTGACCTCGATCGAGTAGCCGGGTCCGTCGATCTTGCCCCACTCCGGATCGGAGAAGTCCGCCCCGGGGATCGCGGCGCGGATCGACTCGATGATCGCCGCGCGCGCGCCGATCGCTCGCGGCTCGAAGTCGTCGGGGATGTCGGACGTCGAGCGCGCATTCGGGGGGAGGTCCTGAACGAAGATGTCCCAGCTCATCGGGTCGGAGGGGCGAGGGTGAATCGCTCCCGAAGCATTCTACCACCGGACCTCCAGCTCCCCCGGTCAGCCGCTCGGCACGATCCCCGAGCCCTGGCAGCTCGACGAGTTCGTCGCGCTGCGCAGCAACTTCACCGCCGGCCGCGAGCGGGTACGCGAACGCGCGCGGCTCCTGGAGGCCTCCGGGGGCGCCGACGACGAGCGCCGTGCGTTGCAGTAGGAGGAGCTGCGGATCGGCGACGCTGGATCGTGGGGCTGGTCCGGATCTTCGGCCCCGAGGGCAGCAGCGGATCGACCCGGCGGACTGAAGGCGGGCTCGCGGTGCGGTGCCTGTGCGACTTTTCGAGCCTTGCGTGTAAGGACGCGGCGGCCCGTCGGAGTCGCCGAGGGCGAGACGCCCCGCGCTCGCCGTCCTCCTCCCCCTGGAGCCCCTCCATGCATCGTCCGTCTGCGCCCTGCACGCTTGCGCTGGCCCTGCTCCTCACCGCCTCGACCCCACGCGCCGGCAACGGCGCCGTCGGCTACGCCCTCCCCGCGCGCGGCATCGTCGCCGACGGCCACCTCGACGACTGGCCCGACGACCTACCGCGCCAGCATCTCGAGCTGGCCTACTTCGGCAACGCGCCGAGAGACAGCGCCGACCTCCGCGCCTCGTTCCGCGTCGCCTACGAGCCCGGCGGCGAGACGCTCTTCGTCGCCGTCGAGGTCGAGGACGAGTCGCACCAGGTCGAGGCCGAGGGGCGCGACTGGTGGAACGACGACAGCTGCGTGCTGTACTTCGACGGCACCCACGCCCCGGCGGGGTCGGGGCCGGTTGCGTTCGCGATCGCGGGTTCGCGGCGCGAGCTGTCCGGGGACACCGGGGTGCCGTGGGACCCCGCCGTCGCCGCGGGGAGCTGGGACGACGCCACCGGCGGCATCACGCGCGAGGGCACGCGCACGGTCTACGAGTTCGCGGTCGCGACCGGCGCGCCGCTCGCGCCGGGGCGGGTGCTCGGCCTCGACGTCGTCGTCATCGACCTCGACGAGGGCGAGGCCGAGGCCGACGGCTCGTACGTCTGCTGGGGCCCGCACATCTTCAAGAACCGCGCGGCGGGGCGCTGCGGCGCGGTCGTGCTGGTGGAGGACGAGGACGAGCTCGGCACCCTCGCGGGATCGACGCGCTGGAGCGGTGGCGACCCGGATCCGCTGCGGCCGCATCCCGAGTGCGTGCGCGTGACGTCGACCGCGGACGAGGCGCTGTGGCTCGACGTGGCGCTCGACGCGAAGCAGCGCTACGCGGTCGACCTGCCGGCGGGGGAGTATCGCGTCGAGCCGCGCCGGTGGGTGCTCGAGAGCGAACAGCGGCTGGTGCGGATCGCCGACGGCGCGGTCGCCCGGGGCGAGGTCGAGCCCGAGACGCGCCTCGAGGCGGAGCCGCTGGTGCTGAGCGTCGCGGACGAGCCGGAGCTCTTCGCCGAGCAGGGCGTGTTGCTCGGCGATTTCGGCGGTGACGTCGCGGCCTCGATCGACCGCTTCGTCGCGGCCTGGATGGACTACTACCGCATCCCCGGCGCCTCGCTGGCGGTGGTGCACGGCGGCGAGCGCGTCTACTCCAAGACCTTCGGCGTCGCCAACGCGCTGACCGCCGAGCCGGTCACCGAGGCGACGCTCTTCGAGGCGGCGTCGGTCACCAAGGCGGTCTTCGCCTTCGCCGTGATGCGGCTGGCGGAGCGCGGTGTGATCGACCTCGATCGGCCGCTCCACCTCGACCTCGAGTTCCCCGCGCTGAGCCACGACGAGCGCTACCGCCTGCTGACGCCGCGCATCGTGCTGAACCACCGCTCGGGGCTGCCCAACTGGGGGCCGGGCGGTGAGGAGGAACGGATCGACCTGCGCTTCACGCCGGGCACCGACTACGGCTACTCGGGCGAGGCGCTGCAGTACCTGAGCCGCGTGGTCGCGCACGTCGACGGGCGCAGCGTCGACGCGATCCTGGCCGAGGAGGTGTTGGAGCCCCTCGGCTTCGCCGGCGCGACGTGCTTCCACGACAGCCCCGCGCTGCGCGCCGCCGCCGCGCGTGGGCACCGGCTCGCCGACCCGACGCGCGGCAACCTGCCGGCCGAGACGGGCGTGGCGCACAGCATGTACAGCAACGCGCACGAGCTCTCCGCTTTCCTCGTCGCGCTCCTCGCTGGCGACGGGCTCGCGGCGGACACCTACGACGAGATGCTGCGCTTCGACGTCGAGCGGCCCGCGGGCGAGATCGCGCCCGGGCTGCCGTGGCGCAAGGGCTTCGGACTCGGCTTCATGCTGATGGAGTCCCCGCACGGCCTGGTGTTCGGCCACGACGGCAACAACGGCGACTTCCGGGCCAACCTGGAGGCGTACCGCGAGCTGGGGGCGGGGTACGTGCTCTTCGTCAACCACAGCCTGGGGGGAGCGCTGTCGGACCAGCTGCGGCGCTTCCTGGTGGCCGGGCGCGGGGAGTAGGTCGGGGCCGGCGGGGGAGACGAGCTCGAGTCCTGTCCGCCCCGCGCTCGCGTGGAACGGCGCACGCGGAGCCCGCGGCGGATCGGGGGCGCCTTCGGAGCGGTCACGAGGCCGGGTCCGGCGGTTCGCCCTCTGGAGCGCCGCGTTTTTTCCGGTTGCCGGGCGCGAAACCCCGCCCGCGCTGGATGGTGTTCCGGACGGCAGGACGCACCGAGGCGATCGGTGGGCCGTTCCACCACCCTCACCGCCCCCAAGGAGCTGAACGATGCCCGCCCACCTCTCCCGCTGCCTCGTCTTCGCGCTGCTCGCCGCCCACGCGCACGCCGCCGAGATCCTCGTCCCCGGCGACTTCGCCGACCCCCAGGCCGCCGTCGACGCCGCCAACCCGGGCGACGTCGTGCGGATCGCGGGGGGCACCTGGGGGCCGCTGGTGGTCGACAAGGAGCTCTCGATCCTCGCCGACCCCGCCGCGACCTTCGTCGGCCAGCCCGGGGCGATCGGAGTCACCGCTCAGCCCGCGATCCGGCTCGCGGGGCCGGGCGCCGGCTCGCTGGTGCTCTCGAACCTCGTCACCGCGGGCCAGACCGGCGTCTTCGACCTGGACGTCGAGCCCGGCATCCTCGGTGGCGGCTTCGACGAGCTCTACGTGCTCGACAGCACCATCCGCGCGACCGAGTGGTTCTTCTTCGACGGCTTCGCGCCGGGCGAGCCCGGCATCGACGTGCAGGTGGACCTGTTGGTGGTCGAGGGCTCCGACGTGCGCGGGGGCTTCTCCGCGGACAACTTCTGCTGCGGCATCACCTCCGGCCCGGACGGGCCGGCCGGCATCCGCGCCAGCGACGCGGTGCTCCTGCTCGACGCGGTCGTCCAGGGCGGGTCGGCGGGGCCCTACCGCGGGTTCTCCTGCGGCTCGGGCGGCGAGGGTGGCCCCGGCGTCGAGGCCGACTCGCTGTTCTCGGCGGGCAGCGCGATCACCGGGGGAGCCGGGGCCGATTGGATCGAGGTCGGCTCGTACTCCCTGCTCTGCACCAAGCCCGACGGTCCGGCGACGCTGGTGACGACCGAGGCGGCGCTCGGCGACGAGCTCCAGCTCGCCGGCGACTTCGCGCTCGGCGACTCGATCACGCTCAGCTGGAGCGCCCCCGCGCTGCAGGTTGCGCTCTTCTTCGGCTTCGGTGTCGGGACGCCCTCCTTCCTGCCCGGCGCCGGGTGGCTCTTCCTCGACCCGGCGGGAGCGACCTTCCTCCTGGCGCTGCCGTCCCCCGGCGGGGTGGTGCTGCCGGTTCCGGCGATCCCGTCCCTCGCCGGTCAGGTGATCGCGATCCAGGCGGCCGGGGGCACCGGCGAGCTGACGCGGCCGGTGGTTGGAGTGCTGCAGTAGCGAGCGAGATCGCGAGCCGGGCGACGCAGGGCTGGATCGAGCGCGAGGCGGGGCGCTCGACCTTGTCGGCGCGGAAGCGGAGGAGCGTTCCCGAGCGCACTGCAATCCGTCTCGGGGCTCGTGTTAGCCTCTCGCCCTGACGGCTATCGACGACATGCACGAAGACCTCGCCACCGCCCAGCTGGAGCTCGCCCGCACCTCCAACCCGCCCGCCCGCCGCGACCTGCTCGCGCTCTACGCGACCCTGTCACTCGTCACCCTCGGGCTCGGCGGCTGGCTGACCTCGCTCGGGTTCGGGCCCTGGTACGACGAGCTGAAGAAGCCCCCGTTCCAGCCGCCGGGGTGGGTGTTCTCGCCGGTGTGGACGACGCTCTTCGGGCTGCTGGCGGTTGCGACCTGGCAGGTGGCGCGGCGCGGGGAGGCGGCGCGCGGTGCGCTGCGGCTGTACGCCGTGCAGCTGGTGCTCAACCTGGGGTGGTCGCTGTTCTTCTTCACGCTGGAGCGACCGGCCTGGGCGCTCCTGAACATCGCGGCGCTCGATGCTGTGGTGGTCGCGATGGTCTGGGTCTATAGGCGCGTGCACCGGGCGGCGGGCTGGATGCTCGTGCCGTACGCGGTGTGGCTGGGGCTGGCGACGACGATCAACGTCTGGATCGTGCTCCACAACTGACCGGCGGGGGGCGCGCCTCAGGCCGCCCGGTTCGACCGGTTGGCGACGACGCCCAGGAGTCGGACCAGCTCGCCGAGGTCGATTGGCTTGGGGAGGAAGCCGTGGTAGCCCGCGTCCTCGTAGGCGGCGAGGTCCTCGGGCGTGACCGCGGCCGTGATGGACACGATCGGCGTCGAGGCGGCGGGCTCCCCGAGCGCGCGGATCTCGCGCGTCGCGTCGTTGCCGTTCAGGAACGGCATCATCTGGTCCATCAGCACCAGATCGAACCTGCGGCGGCGCACTTCGGCGACCGCCTCGCGGCCGTTGCCGCACAGCGTGACGCGGTGCCCGCGCTTGGCGAGCATGCGCCGCAGGATCAGCTGGTTGGTCGGGTTGTCCTCGGCCACCAGGACGTCGAGCGGACGGGCCTCGGGGCGCGAGGGGTCGACCGGGTCCTTGGAGTCAGGATCCGGCGCTGCGGCGCTCGGCAGGTGCGCCGTGAACGTGAAGGTGCTGCCCGCGCCCGGCCGGCCCTGGGCGCGCGCGTCGCCGCCGTGCAGGCGCGCGAACTCGCGCACGAGCGAGAGCCCCAGCCCCGTGCCGCCGAAGCACCGCGTGGTCGACGAGTCGGCCTGCCGGAACGGCTCGAAGATCCGCTCGGACTGCGCGGCGTCGATGCCGATGCCGTCGTCCTCGACCGCGAAGGCAAACAGCTCGCCCTCGGGCAGCACGCGGACGCGGACGCCGCCCTGCGCGGTGAACTTGATCGCGTTGCTGAGCAGGTTGAGCAGCGCCTGGCGGATGCGCGTCGGGTCGCCGAGGACCCACTCGGGCACCTCCTCGGCCACGTGGGTGTCGAGCGCCAGTCCCTTGCCGTCGAGCAGCGGCCGCACGCCGGCCGCGACCGCGCGCACCAGCTCGCGCGGCTGGAAGGGGATGCGCTCCAGGCGCATCGAGCCCTCTTCGACCTTGGACAGGTCGAGCACCGCGTCGACGACCTCGCGCAGCCAGTCGCCGCTCTGCAGCTGGAGCCGGACGAGCTCGCGCTGCTCGGCGTCCAGCTCGGTCTCGTCCAGCAGCTGGGCCGCCCCGATCACGCCGTTGAGGGGGGTGCGCAGCTCGTGGCTCATGTGAGCGAGGAACGTGGCCTTCGCGCGCGCGCCCGCCTCGGCCTCGATGCGCAGGGCTTCGAGTCGCTCGAGGTGCTCGCGCTCGACGTGCAGGCGATGTACGAAGTGTGCCTGCAGCGCGACCAGCTCGCGGTCGGTCGGGTCGAGCGGGCGGCCGTCGCGCACGACGACGGCGCAGCTTCCGACGCATAGGCCGAACAGCTCGCCGTCGTCTACGGGCACGCTGCGCTGGCCGTGTTCGTCGAGCACGCGCATCGTGCTCTCGACGTCCGCGAGCGCGAGCTCGGAGCGCTGGACCAGCTCGCCGTCCACCAGCACGGCCCACTCGTCGAACGAGCGCAGCAGCCCCATGTCCATCGTCAGGGCCGACCAGCTGCGCAGCTCGGCATCGGAGTCGGCGTCTCCGGGCAGCAGGTTGCGGGTCTTGGTCTTGAGCTCGTTCAGCCGTTCGTGGGCGAGCCGCAGCTCTTCGTGGAGCCCGAGCTCGCGCTGCACAAAGCGCTGAACGCGCGCGAGCGTGGCGGTGTCTTCGGTGTCGACGCACAGCGGCGGCAGGCCCGGCAGCGCGAGCCGCCGTCCCCGCTCGGGGCCGGACCCGAACCAGGCCCGGACGCCGAAGACCTCGCGGATGCCCGCGAGCAGCGCGTCGAGGTGCTCGCTCAAGGCTTCACGACGAGCGCGGTGGAGCCGTCGCGGTCGGCCGCGCCGCGCAGCAGGCCGTGGCCGATAGTCTCCAGCTCGGTGAGTTCGGCCGCGTCGTCCAGGCGCAGGGCGAGCTCGCCCTGCCGCGGCACCAGCTCGGCGACATCCGCGTCGCTGACTTCGCCGAGCTGCTGCCCCCTCATGTAGCCGAGGCCGATGTCGGTCAGCGGGTGGGGGGCCGAGAGGTCGGCGAAGTGGCCGTCGATGTTGAAGTCGATCAGGCCCTGGGACAGCAGGCAGTCCGGGGCGGCGCTCCGGACCTTGCCGGGACCGGGCTCGGGCGTCGCGAGCTCGGAGTGGCGCAGGTCGCGCCGTCCGTGGAACGTGAGAGCTTGCATGGTGTGGACTCCGGTCTAGCTGGCGAGCGCGTGGAACATCGACCACGCGTCGGCTCGCGGGTGAGCCCTTTCGCCGCGCTCGGGGTCATCCCGCGCGCGGGGAGCGGGATGTTGTGGAGGGGCCACACGGGCCGCGGCGTCGCGGCGCCAAGTTCCCGCCCTTTTTGCCCGGCGTGGACCGCGCCGCCTCCGTGCGCAGGGGGCGTGCCCCGCCGCGGTGCGGTGCCTCGACCCGATATGGAACCTGCACGGAGACACGAACGATGAAGTCCCTGTTCACCTTGGCCACTCTGGCCGCTCCCTTCGCCGCGGTCCTCGCCGCCGGCGCCTTCCACGCCTCCGCCGGCGCGCCCGCCGCCGGCGGAGGCCTCGCCCAGGCCGAGCAGACGACCGTGGCGCTGGCCGACGCGCTCGTCGCGGCGGTTGCGAGCATCTCGGACACGGTGCCGGCCGGCTCCGACCCGCTCGAGATCGCGGCGGCCTCCAAGGCCGTCTCGCTGCTGCTGCCGCCCGGCAAGAAGGCCTATCGGCTGACCGACGCCACCGGCGATCCGCTCGACCCGAAGAACGACCCGAAGGGCACCTTCGAGGTCCAAGGCCTGCAGGACCTTGTCGCTGGAGCGCCGCTCGTTCAGCAGGTGATCGGCGGCAAGCTGCGCACGCTGGTGCCGCTCACGAGCGACATGCACCCCAACTGCATGACCTGCCACACCAACTACGCCGGCCTGCCGTCCGGCACGGTCGTCGGTGCCGCCTCGCTGGCGGTCAAGTTCTAGTGTCCCTGGACGGGCGGCGGCGTCTGCCGGCCGTCGCCCCGCCGGCCGGCTACGGCAGAAGGTCCACCGGCGCGCTGTTGGTCGCTGCGGTCGGCGCGAAGCTCACCGGGTCCAGCGCCACGCCGGCGTGGTGCAGCGTCAGTCCCACGAAGCTCGGCGAGCTGCCGGCCAACAGGCGCAGGCGCGCGCGTGCGTGCCCGAAGGTGTCGAGCGTTCCGAAGTTGTCCTCGTAGGGCGCGGTGTTCGGATGTCCGAGCACCCAGAGCGTGATCGGATCGATGACCAGCGGCAGCAGCACCCCGCCTCCGATCGGCGTGCCGGGGCTCGCCGCGGTCTGGCTCGAGACCACGAAGTAGAGCTCGCCGGCGTGCGCGCTCTCGAAGGTGAGGTCGAGCGTCTGCTCGCCGCCACCCGACACCGACAGGGCCGCGGGATAGGCGTCGAGCGCGCGGCGCTCGAGCGCGTAGAAGTCGTCGAAGAAGGGCCGGCTGCGCGCCCACACACCCGCGGCGGTGCCCGTCGGCGCGAAGGGCGTGCCGACGATGCCGGCGGCCGAGTACGTGCCGATCAGGTTGCCCGCCGAGTCCTCGATGCGCGCGAGCGCGACGTCGCCGCCGTCCTGCACCCACACGGTGAGTTGGCCCGACACGAGCTGCGTGGGCAGGTCGTGGAACACCGGCGTCGGCTGGGAGAACCACGCCCCCGCGTTGATCGCGGCGTGGAAGAAGAGCCGGTCGAACAGGCCGTCGAGGTCGTTGTCCTGGAGCATCACCGCGACGCCGCTCCACGAGCTCGGGTCGAGCCCGACGACCAGCCCCGAGCCGAAGAAGCCGTCCCCCGCGTCGCGCGCGAACTCGATCCGCGCCTTCGACGCGGTGTAGGGCTGCGCGAAGCCGGTGTGGTGCATCCACGTGTCGTTCGCGAACGGCACGTTGCCCTTGCAGCGCCCCGAGAGCAGCACGAAGTCACCGTTGACCTCGCTCCAGTCCGGCCCGAGGTCGGTCGAGTCGGGGCGGTTGAAGTCGTCGAAGACGAGCGCTTGTGCGAACGCGGTGGGGGCGGAGCCGAGCAGCAACAGAAG
Organism: Planctomycetota bacterium; assembly: GCA_039029355.1. GTDB lineage: Bacteria > Planctomycetota > UBA1135 > UBA1135 > JBCCGI01. The sequence goes on along the minus strand of JBCCGI010000043.1, from coordinate 8,590 downwards.
CGTGGAGAGGGGGGCTTTCACGGGGGGGGGATCCTGGTTTGGGGGGCGGAAGGCCTCCAGGATAACCCGCGGTCGATCGGTTCCAGGTCGCGCGAAGGGAACCGACCCCGAGGGCCGCGCCTTGGTGGTGCCTCGGGGCCGGTTCGCCCGACGAGCGCGTCTCCTTCGCCTAGGGCCGCTCGTTGAGCTCGACCCTTTGACGGTTCGAAGCCGCGGTGCGCTGGGTCACCGGGTCGAAGGTGAGCATCTGGAGGTAGAGCTCCGCCTCGGCGAAGCTGGTGGGGGCGGTGCCGAGGGCCAGCGCAGGAACCGTCGAGACGCCCAGCACGTTGAAGCTGCCGTTCAGCGCGTTGAGCTGGAAGATCAGGTCGAGCTGTAGGCTGCCCATCGACGGTAGCGTGGGGACCATCAGGCTCTGGTAGACAGAGCCGTTCGGTACGACGACTCCCGCGTTCGGGTCTGCGACGGCATCGAAGAAGCCGAAGCCGAGCAGCAGGAACCAGAGGCCGTTCGGCGGTCCACTGAGCGTGAACGTGCCGGTCCAATCGCTCGAGGAGAGGGTGCCACCGGGTTGTGCGAGCACGTGTCCGCGCGAGTCCTGGGTCGGCGTGTTGGGCATCGTGATGCGGCACTCGGGCGCCCCCGCGGGGTTCAGTCCGAGGAACTCGTCCCCGCCGAGGTCGACCACCGCGGCCGGACCGGCCTCGACGCTGGAGAGGAAGAGGCGCGTGTCCATGTCGTTGTCGACGGGGAAGTCGGTTCGCACGAAGAGCGACCCCGCGGTGGTCGAGTCGACCGTGTCAGCCGGATCGAAGACCTGCGCGTTCGTCCCCGCGCCGATCATCGCCGACGTCGGCAGGAGATGCAGGTCAGCGGCCACGAAGCCCGGATGGATGTTGCCGCCGACGAAGCCCGGCGTGAGCCCGCCTGCGTTGTCCTCGATCAGGTTGGTGGCCTGGGTCGTACCGGCGCCGCTGATCGTCAGGTCGATCGCGGCGAGGCCGCTCGGCGTCTCCGGGTTCCAGAGGATGTTGTTGTGGAGCTGCACGAAGCCGCCGCCGATCGTCACGCCGTTGACCTCGGGAATCACCGTGAAGTCCAGCGCGAACGCGATCGTGTTGTTGACGACGAAGCTGGAGCAGTCGTTGATCTCCAGCAGGTTCTCCCCGAGCTGCACGAAGTTGCTGAAGAGGCGCGGGACCGTCGTGGTGGGCCCGTTGCCGTCGATCATGATGCCGAACTCGTAGAGCTGCACGCGGTTCGAGCGATACAGCGTCGACGCGACTCCGCTGTTCTCCTCGCGGATGCCGGCGCCCTGGACCGCCGTCTCATCGCCGATGTCGTTGTCCTCGATGACGTGCGTGGACCGGAAGCCAGGCCCGGTGACGATGTGGATGCCGAAGCCCGCGTCGTGGATGAAGCTCTCGCGTACCTCGACCGCGAGGACGCCTTCGAGCCCGGCCGTCAGGAGCGAGGGCTCGATGTGGATGCCGGTCGGGGTGTTCTGGATCTCCAGCGCCTGGAAGACGCTCGGCGCGATGGACTCGTTGCCGACCCAGTCCACCAGAATCGCGGTCTCGGCGAAGGCGGGGTCGATCACGGGCCGATTCCCGCCCGCCGTGGACCCGTTGGGCCAGGTCTCTAGGGACAGGCCGAAGGCCGGGCAGCGCAGCGGGAACACCTCGCCGTTCTCGGCGTCGTACATACCCGGGGCGACGTTGATCGTGATCTGAATCGGAAGCGGGCTCAGCGGTGGCGTGATGACCGCCGGATCGAGCCAGATCACCTGGGCCAGGGAGAGCGCCCTGGTGATGCTCCGCCACGGCGCGTCGGGCGTCCCGGCGCCGGTCAGGTCGTCGCCGGAGGGGGATACGTAGTACTCCAGCGTCTCGCCGACGCCGGCGAAGTCGTCCTCCCAGCGCCCGTAGAGTTCCTGGGCGCGGGAGGTCGAGGAGAAGGCAAGGAGGGCGCCGGCCAGGACGGCCGCGCCGCGAAGGAGGGATCGGGTCGCGTTCACGATGCTTGGTGCTCCATCTGGGAGGGACCAGCGGGGCCGCGACCGAGAGCCTCGGTGAGAACGGCCTCCGCTACGCCCGGGGAGATCCCCGCGGGCGCTCCGCACGTTTCAGCGTTTCTCCGGATTTGCCGGGGCGGTCGGCGGGAGGCCGAGCCGCGCGAGCTCGCGCTCTACCTGCTGAAGGAAGAAGGCGTCGCGTTCGCGGTCCTGCCCGCGCACGAGGGCCGTCTCGTAGTGACGCGCCGCCTCTTCGAGCCGCCCTTCGTCCTCGGCGTGCCACGCCGCCGTCAGGCTGCGCTCCGGGCCGGACCAATCGGCGTCCGCGTGCTCGGGGCCGATCCTCTCCCAGCTCTCCGCGAGGAGCGACTCGGCCTCCGCCAGGTCGCCGAGCTCGCGGTGGCACGAAACCAGGATCAGGCGGATCTGCAGCTCGTCGCGGAGCCCCAGCGTCGGCCCGTGGATCGACCAGATGCGCATCATCTCGGTCAGGTGCTCGCGCGCCAGCTCGTAGTCGCCGGCGTGGTAGGCCAGCCCCCCCAGGCCGTGCAGCGCGCGCCCGCGCTTGGGGTGGTCCGGTCCCACGTTGGCCTCCAGGATCGCCAGCGCGCGCGTCAGAGCGACGTGCGCGCCCGGGGAGTCGCCGGCGCGGTGGAGCTGTCCGCCGAGCGAGATCAGCGTCTCGCCAAGGAGCGTCGAGTCCGGCCCGACCGTCCGCTCGTAGATCGCCGCGGAGGACTCCAGGAGCTCTGCGGCGTGCCCGTGCTTCTTCATCGCCCCGGCCAGCATCGCGGCCGCGTCGAGCACCATCGCCTCCTGGAACGGACGCGCGCTCATCCGGGCCGCGACCTGCTGCGCCTCTTCGATCGAGGCCTGGGCCTCGTCGAGCTTGTGCGCGCGCACCTGCAGCCGGCTGAGCGCGATGAGCGCCCAGGCGCGGTTGGCGATGGTCTCTTCGTCGTCGCCGACACACAGCTCCAGCGTGCGGAGCGCGTAGCGCTCGGCCTCCGGGAGGCGCCACAGCTCGCCCAGCAGATCGGCCAGGTTGGCGAGGATGGTCGCCTCTAGATCGCGCGACCCCTCGCCGCGCCCCTGCGTCGCCGCGAGCGCGCCGCGGTAGCTGGCGAGCGCCTCGTCGCGCCGCCCGAGCCCGCGCAGCACGTTGCCGCGGTAGTTGCTCGCGCGCCCGAGCTCCAGCGACCACTCGACCTCGTCGACCCCTTCGGCGGGCGGGCGCGCGAGCAACTCCTCGGAGAGAGCCAGAATCTCGTCCGCCGCCTCGAGGTCGCCCGCGCCCCACGACAGCGCGCCCAGGATCCGCGCCAGGCGCGGACGCACGGCGCTCCCCGCCTCCCACCGCGCGTCGTCGCGGACGCGCGCCGCCCCCTCGACCAGGAGCGTGCGCGCGGGCACGTCCGGACCCTGCTCCTCGACGTCGGAGAGCTCGAGCAGCTCCTGCAGGAACCCCAGGGCGGACTCGGTCGCGCCGTACGAGCGCTCCGCCTGCACCGTGCGCTCGCGCAGGCGAGCGTTGTAGACCAGGGTGACTCCCACGCCGGCGACCAGCACGAGTGCGAGCGCCGCGGTTAGCCCCGCCGCAACGGGCCGGCGCCGAGCGAGCGCCACGCAGCGCGCAAGCACCCCGGGCGTTCGCGCCTGCACGGGCTCTCCGGCGAGCTGCCGGGCGAGGTCGTCGGCCATCGCCCGCGCCGACAGGTAGCGCCGCGACGGCTCCTTCGCGAGCGCGACGAGCACGACGGCGTCGAGGTCGCGCGACACCTCCGCGTTGGCCCGCGAGGGCGGCGGCGGATCGAGCTCGAGGATCTGTTGCAGCACCTGCGCCGCCGAGATCGCGTCGAACGCCGGGGCGAGCGTCAGGAGCTCGTAGAGGCAGGCGCCGAGCGCGAACAGGTCGACCCGGTGGTCGGCGCGCCCGGTGCCCTGGCGGACGACCTCCGGCGCGAGGTAGCGCGGCGTGCCGAGGACGTCGCCGGTCCAGGTGACCCGGGCCTCGTCGGTGACGTGCGCCAGGCCGAAGTCGAGCAGGCGGGCGCGCCCGTCCTCGTCGATCATCACGTTCGACGGCTTGACGTCGCGATGCACGACCCCGGCGCCGTGCGCAGCCGCCAGGGCCTCGGCGAGCTGCAGCGTCCAGCGCGCCGCGAGCCGTCCCAGGCTCTGGGCCTCGGCGGGTACGTCGGCCAGCCGGAAGGCGTCGCGCAGCTCGGTGACGCCCGCGCGCAGCGGGTCACCGTCCGTCAGGTCGCGTAGGCGCGTCAAGCCCTCCGCGAGGGTGGTGCCGCCGACGTACTCGAGCACCGAGTAGAGCTGCCCGCCCGCCTCGCCCGCGTCGAGCACCGGGACGATCCCCCCGTGCTGCAGCCCGGCGACGGTACGCGCCTCGCGCCGGAAGCGCTCGCGCAGTCGCTCCTCGGCCGCCAGCTCCGGCGTCAGCAGCTTGATCGCCACCAGACGGTTCAGCTCGTCATCGATCCCGAGGAGAACCACGCCCATCGCGCCCGCGCCCAGGCGCCGCAGGACGCGATAGCGGCCGATGTGCTCGGGCAGGTCTTCGCGTGGCGGCTCGCGAAGCAGCTCGGCCGTGCGGAGCGCTTCGATCCGCTCGAGCAGATCGCCGGAGTCGAGCCCGCGCCGGCGCAGCCAGTGCTCGAGCGCTTCGGGACCGACGCGCTCGTAGGTGTCGATCGCGAGCTCGAGCTCGCGGTCGTCGACCGAGGCGGGACCGTCAGTCTCCGGCTCGCCCATCCCCACCCTTTTGCGCGAAACGTGGCAAACTAGACCTATCCTACCTGGTTTCCCTAGGGGGGAGAGCGCCGGCGGAGACGGCGCTCGGTCCTCGATGACCCGCTCGAATCGACAACCCTCAGCCTCGGCGACGCGCTCCTTCGGAGGGCTCCTCGCAGGCGCGGTGCCCGACCTGGGCCGCTGGATCCGCTTGCGCCGGGGCACCGCGCGCCTCGGCGGCGAGTCGATCGACGACCTGGTCCAGTCGGTCTGCCGCGAGGCGCTCGAAGCGCGCGCGGGCTTCGAGGACCTCGGCGACACCCGCTTCCGCGGCTGGATGCGGACGCTGACCGAGCGGAAGCTCTCGGACCGCGTACGCCACTGGAGCGCGGTACGCCGCGAGGCCGCCCGCCGCGAGCAGCTGGCCGAGCCGGACGTGGCCGCTTCGCGCACCGCGCGTTCGCCCGTGGACGACGCCCACCGCCGCGAGGCCGCCGGGCAGCTGCGCGACGCGATCGAGCGGCTGCCGAGGGACCAGGCGGCGGTCCTGCGGCTGCAGGTCGACGAGGAGCTCTCCAACGCCGAGGTCGCGGCGCGGCTCGGCAAGTCCGAGGGCGCGGTGCGTATCCTGCGCAGCCGCGGACTGGCGCGGGTGGGGCGGATGTTGGCGGAGCGGCGGGGCTAGCGGGGCGTCGCACCGAGCAGCACGTACGCCGTCCCCCCGCGCGCCAGCCAGCACACCTCCAGCTCGCGCCGCAGGTAGACCGTCGTCCCGCTCGCCGCGTCCTTCGCCGCCGGGTCGGCCACCTCGACGTCGCCCTCGGCCGTGAAGCCGCACAGCACGAGCAGGTGCCCCGCGGTCGACGCATAGGGCGCGCCGTGCAGCTGGCCCTCCTTGGCCGCGATGCTGATCACGAGCGGGCGTCCGGCGGCGAGCTCGCGCTCGACCTCGGACCAGCCCGCGAAGCGCGCGACGTAGCCCTCGACGCCGTAGCTGAACGCGGTCTGGATCGCGCGCGGCCAGACGCCGTACAGGTCGTGCGCTGCGTCGTAGGCGCGCGCCGCCACGTCGGCGGTGGGAGCGCCGGCGCCGTGGTAGTCGAGCACCATCGCCAGCGAGGTGGGGCTGCAGATGCGCGGCGCCAGCTCGGGGCGCTCCGCGCCCTGGCGCCGGAAGGGCACCGCGAGGCGCAGCGCTCGCTTGGGCCTGAAGTCGGGGAACGACGGCTCGCCGGCGAGGGGCGGCATGCGGCTGAAACACAGCGTGACGCGCACCGGCCGAAACGAGTCGCCTTCGTCTCCCACCGCGCGGAGCCGCAGCTGCGCGCGGTTCCAGGCGCGCTCCGAGCGGAAGTAGTCGACGTCCACCCGCCCCTCGTCGACGCGCGCGGGCGCCCGCGGCGCGTCCGCGCCGAGCTTCCAGTCGCCGACGTGGAGCCACGGCGAGGGGGCCTCGCGCCCCTCGCGGGCGACGCGCAGCTCCACGACGAAGGGCACCTCGCCGGCGACGTTCCAGGAGGGCAGGAGCTCGTTGAAGCCGAGCGGTGCATCGACCCAGGCGCTCTCGAAGCGCCGCGTTGGGGCGACCGGTGGCGCGTCGGGGGAGGCCGGGAGGACGTGGACGAGCGCGTGCGCCGGAGCGGTCGGCGGCGGGTCCTGCGGGCCGCCCGCAGGCCCCAGGAGCGCGAACAGGAGCGAGGAGGAGAGCGACGGCACGCAGCCGAGTATGCGGCTACCGACCGCTCCGCGCACCCCGCCGCTTCGGCCTACCTCCGGGAGCGCAGCCGCACCGCCGCCTCGGTCGTGCGGCCTTCGGCGAGGTCGACGAAGAGCTCCTCGACCTCGTACTCGTCGCCCGCCTCGACCCGCAGCCGGTAGCGACCGGGCGCGAGTGGTGCGGTGCCCCGGCTGGGCGCCTCGTGGAACAGGTAGCCCCAGCCTGCCGCGCGGCCGTTCGGGATGCGCGCCATGAACATCATCGGCACCGGCTCGCCGCCGGGGCCGAAGACCTCGCAGCGCGCGCTCACCCGCTCGCCGCCGGGAGCGAGGGCTTCCAGCACCAGCGTGCCGCCGCGGCGGAGCGTGAGCGGAACGACGCGTTCCTCGCCCGGGGCGAGGGACAGCTGCACTCGCGCCGGGCACAGGAAGCCGCGCGGGGCGAAGCGGTCGCCGCCGGCGGTCACCGTCAGGTCGAGCTCGCCGGGGGGCAGGTCGTCGAGCACCAGCCGCCCGTCCGCGGCCGTCCGGGTCCACTCCAGGTCGGGCTCGCCGGGCTGGAACAGCACGAAGCGCTCGCCTTCGGGCACCGGCGCGCCCTGAAGCAGGAGCACGAGGCGCGCGGCGTCGTGGTCCAGCGCGAGCTCGACCTCGCGCTCCAAACTCCCGCCCGCGGCCGGCGTTTCGAACAGGAGCACCGCGGGCTGCAGCCCGCGGAAGCGCAGCGTCAGCTCCACGCTCGTCGCCGGCGGGAGCGCGCGGCGCAGCACGGGATCCTGGATGAAGCTCCAGGCCGGGAGCTTGGAGTCGGCCTGCCGCTCGCCCGCGCGCCACCGCTCGCGGCCCTCGCGCGGCGCGCCGTCCGGGAAGCGGAGGCGCAGCGTGATGAGCACGGCCTGGGGCCGCAGCTCGACCTCGCCAGGCGCGCGGACCGCGGGTGCGGGGGGCAGCGGCAGCGGCGCGCGGTAGTCGGGCTCGTGGGCCGACGGCTGGTACGCCTCCGGCGCCAGCCCGACCAGCCGGAACCCGCCGTCGCGGCCGGTGGTCGCCTGCGCTCCGAAGAGCTCGAAGGCGCCGCGGTACCAGGTCAGCCCGAAGGGCAGCGACTCGACGTGGCCCGGAGCGGGCAGCGAGCTCCCCGCGCCCACCAGCTGCGCGAACACGCTGGTGTCGGGCCGCCGCCCGCCGTCGATCGCCAGGGCCGTGCCGCGGATGGCGAAGCCCGCGTCGAGCGCGACGTCGCCGAGCTCCTCGACCCGGCCGCGCGCCAGCGAGCGGCGCACCGTCGCCGGCCTGCGGCCGGCGCCATACAGCGCGAGCGCGTGCGGCCCCTCGCCGTTGACCCGCAGCCGGAACGCGCCGTCGTCTGCGACCTCGGCGTCGCCGTCGGAGCGCTGGTCGAGCTCCTCGCCGACGAGCGCGTACGACTGCACGAAGCGTTCGCCGCGAACCGGCGCGCCGTCCTCGGCCCGCACCAGGCGCCCGACCACGACGGCCGCGGCCCGCAGCGCGACGTCGACCACCAGCGGCTCGGCCGGCGGGACCTCGGGTTCGAGCTCGTCGGGCAGCAGCCGGCTGGCCACGGCCGGAACCAGGTCGGGGTGGGAGACCTCGACGATCAGCTCCGAAGCGCGCTCGCCGCCGCCGTGCGCGACCAGGCTCGCCAGCAGCGGCCCGACGTCGAGGCGCGCCTCGCCGTGCTCGTCCAGCGTTCCACGCAGCGGCTCCATCCAATAGCTCCCGAAGGAGTCGAGCTCCACCCGCACCGCCACGTCGGCGCCCACGGCCTGCGCTCCGGTCGCGCGGACCAGCAGCGGCCACTCCGCGGGGGGCGGTGCGCCGGCCGTGCCGGGGAGATACGCGAAGGCAAGCGCGCCCGCGGGCTCGCCCTCCGTTGCCTCGGACGCGGGCGCGGCTCCCGACGCCTCGGCCGCGGGGCGACGGGCACGCTCCGCGCCCGCCGTCGCCAGCTGGGTGGGCGCCGCCGCACGCCCGTCGGCGGTGGCTCGCCGCGCCGGCGCGCCGCGCTCTCCGTGGTCCGCCCCGTACGCGTACGGGCTCAACACTGGCTGCAAATCAGCCCGGTGTGATATGAAGTTTGCAGGCCGCCTTCAT
>JBCCGI010000042.1:0-67450 GCA_039029355.1 Planctomycetota bacterium | reverse complement strand
CGCCCTTTGGGCCGCGGACCGTCCCCCCCGCGCCAAGCGCGCCTCCAGGGCCCCCGAAAGGCCCGCCCTACCCGCAGCCCTGCGCCACCTCCCTCCGCCCCGCCCCAACCCCCAACCCTCCAGTAGACGGAAGAGAGCTCGCCCGACTACAATCTGAGGTTCCCCCCCCTGGGCCCAAGCCGCCCCCCTCCGGCGCGGGTCTCGACATCATCTAGCCAACACATCTCCCATGTACGATCCGGTCCTGGTTCAGCCCATGCGCGACGAGGTCACCAGCCTCGGCGTCGAAGAGCTTCGCACTCCCGAAGAGGTCGAGGGCGCGGTCAAGAAGCCCGGCACCACGCTGATCTTCGTCAACTCGGTTTGCGGATGTGCCGCGGCGGGCGCTCGACCGGCCCTGCGGCTTTCGCTGCTGAATGCGAAGAAGCCGGACAACATCGTGACCGTGTTCGCGGGCATGGAGGCCCAGGCGGTTGCGAGGGCGCGGGAGTTCTTCAAGCCGTATCAGCCCAGCTCGCCGCAGATCGCGCTGCTGAAGGACGGCGAGGTGCTGCGCATGTGGCAGCGTCACGACATCGAGGGGCGCGAGGCGTCCGTGATCGCCCAGAGCCTGACCGCCGCGTACGACGAGCTCTGCTAACGGCGTCGTGACGGAGGAGCGGCTGAGCCTCGCCCAGGCCTTCCTCCAGGAGGCCGTCTATCGTTCCCGTGCCCGCCAGGCGGCGGGTACGTCACTCTTCGCCGGCGGGTCTGCCGGCGACGCGGGGCAGTGCGGGCTGGGCGAGAAGGCCGCGGTCGAGCTCGATCTGTCCGAGCGCGGCCAGGAGCTGTTCGACTCGCTTTGGCCCAGCGGGCTCGACGACGCCGCGCGGGCCGGGCTCCACGAGGCGATGCGCCGCTGGGTCACGCGCCAGGACGCCCTGGACCGCAAGCGCAACCACTTCCTGCGCGACTTCCGCCAGACCCACGGCTTCGACCGCGGCGCCTACTCGGCGGACGAAACGAAGGACTTCGAGGCGGGGCTGGCGGCGGTCAACACCGAGGTGGCCTCGGAGCTCGAAGCGGCCGCGCGCACGCTGCTGGGGTAGGACCAACCCATCGGCTAGGCTGCCGTATGGCGTTTCGGCCGCCCGTACGGGCGGTTCCCGTCCGCTCCATTCCAGCCGAGACCCCCGAATGCAACACGACTCGAACGTCCTCGCGCGCCTCGACCAGCTCGAGCGCAAGAACCGCCGCCTGCAACGCCTCGTCGCCCTCCTGGGCCTCGGGATCGCGGGGCTGGTCGCCGCAGGATTCGCTTCCCCGGCTCCCCAGGAGAGCGCCGCCTCGGAGCTGCGCGCCGAGAAGTTCGTCCTGGTCGACAGCGACGGTCAGGAGCGCGGCTCGATGGGCGTCGACTCGTCGGGGATGCCGCACCTCATCCTGCGCAAGGACAAGGCCAACGCCGTGCTCACCCTGAACGGTCCCGGCCTCGCCATGCGCGGCACGGACGGCGCGAAGAGCGTCTTCCTCGGCGTCGACACGCAGGGCGCGGTGGCGCTCTCGCTGACCGGCGAGAAGCGACTCGACGGCGTCCGGCTCTCCACCAAGCCCGACGGCGCCGCGGGCATGTATCTGCTCAACGAGTCCGGCCGCGAGCGCGTGGGCCTCGAGCTCCTCAGCGACGGCACCGCGTCGGTCGCCGCCCGCGATCCCGAGGGCAAGGTACGCTCCTTCTTCGGCATGACCGGCGACGGCCTGCCGGTGCTCACGCTGGTCGACCGCCTGGGCATGAAGCGCGCGGGGCTCCTGCTGCAGCCGGGCGGAGAGCCGCTCTTCAGCCTCGACGACAACCGCGGACAAAGCCGCATCGAGATGTCGCAACGCTTCGACGGCTCGCCGCGCCTGCGGCTGTACCGCGAAGACGGCGGCACGAGCTTCGAGGCTCCGTGAGCCGCGCCGGAATCGTGCGGATCGGCGTTCGTGTCGCGGCGCTGCTCGCGATCTCGGTCGTCGGCGCTGAGGTTGCGCTCCGCATGCTCGGTGTCGCGGCGCCGACGCCCGGCGGCTATCCGCGCGGCCTTTACGCCTCCGACCCGACGCTCTCGTTCCGCCTGGCGTCGGACTTCGAGGGCGACATGATCACCGCCGACCGCACCGTCTCCATCCGAACCAACGCCGAAGGCTTCCGTGACGCTCCGTTCGGCGCAAAGCGCCCGGGCGTCCTCCGCATCGCAGCCCTGGGCGACTCGTTCAGCTTCGGGCACAACGTCGCCGACGACGACGCCTATCCCACTCTGCTCGAAGGCCTGCTCTCGACCCCGGAGCGCGAGGTCGAGGTCCTCAACCTCGGCGTGCCGGGCTACAGCACCCTCCAGCACCTCGCCCAGCTCGAGCTCCTCGGCCCCGAGCTTGCGCCCGACTTGGTGCTCTGCGGCACCTACCTCGGCAACGACCTCTCGGACAACCTCCTCCGCCGCAGCCCGCGCCCACGCGCGCGCCAGGGCTTCCTGATCCAAGCCGAGGCGGACGAGCCGGACTGGCGCGTGTCGCTGCGCGCCAACCTAAACCGCTACTCGCGCCTGTGGCGCCTCTTCGGCGACTGGAGGCGGCGCCGCGAGCTGCGCGCCATCGAACTGTCCGACGGCGGCCTGCGCGGCGCCTACTGCGAGTTGGCTCAGTGGTCGGCGTCCGTCGCGCTCGAGCTGCACCTCGCCGAGCCGACCGCCGACGCCACCGAGGCCATGGAGATCTCGCGCAACACCTTCGCATCGCTGCACGCCTTCTGCCGCGACACGCTCGGCGCGCCGCTCGCGGTCGCGCTCCTGCCGCACCCGCTCCAATACGACCCTGCCGGCCTCGTCGCGATCCAACGCGACTGCGGGCTCGACCCGGCGGCCTACGACCTCGACAAGCCCAACACCGAGCTGACGGCGCACGCGCAGGAGACCGGCTACCCGCTGCTCGACCTGACGCCCCACTTCCGCGAGCGCGTCGCGACCGCCCCCGGCGAGCGGCTCTACTTCGACATCCACTTCAACGAGCAGGGACACCTCCTCGCCGCCGAGGCCATCGCCGCGTTCCTCGGCGAGCGCGGGCTCGTACGCTGACCGTCGCCGACGCGTCTCGCTAGAAACGTCTCGCGCTGCGTGCGCTCCGAGGTACGCTGGAGTCGCCCTGCGGGAGTGGCGGAACTGGTAGACGCGCAGGATTTAGGTTCCTGTACCTTCGGGTGTGGGGGTTCGAGTCCCCCCTTCCGCACCAGCCTGCAAGCCCTTGTTTCGCATGGGCCTGCGGCGATGGTGGCGCAAAGCTGAGTGTCACAGCGCGGCACCGGCGTCATCGGGCGACACCTCGTAGGGGGACCTGTGGGGGGACCAAGGGCACCCGTGATCGTCTCGTCGGACCGAAGTAGAATCGGGAACTTGGATCGTTCCGACTATCCCACCCGATTGAGGCGCCTCCACGATCCGGAGGAGGACGACGTCCGGTCAATGACCCCCTCCGAGCGGGTGGCGATGGTGTGGACGATCACGCTCCAAGCCTGGGCTTTTAAGGAGGGGACGCTCGATGAACCGAGACTTCGTCGAGATGTTGTCCGCACTATCCGCGGCCGGCGCTGAGTTTCTGGTCGTCGGAGCCCACGCACTAGCAGCACATGGGCGCCCTCGCTCGACCGGCGACCTCGACCTGTGGGTGCGTCGGACGCCGGAGAACGCGGAACAGGTCTGGGTGGCGCTGGCTCGCTTCGGGGCACCTCTGGGAGACCTCTCCAAGGAGGATCTCGCCACGCCGGACATCGTCTTTCAGATCGGCCAGCCTCCCTGTCGCATCGACGTCCTGACGTCCATTGACGGAGTGGTGTTCGACCAGGCGTGGACACGGCGGATCACGATCCGGATCGATGAGCTCGAAGTCCCGGTGCTTGGAAGGGACGATCTCCTCACGAACAAGCGCGCGACGGGCCGCCCGCAAGACCTTGCGGATGTCGCGTGGCTTGAGTCCCGGGGCGCCCCACCGAACTAGGGCCGACACACGCAGGACTCGGTTCCTGTACCTTCGGGTGTGGGGGTCGAGTCCCCCCTTCCGTCGAGATGTTGTCCGCACTATCCGCGGCCGGAGCTGAGCTCCTGGTGGTCGGAGCCCATGCGCTCGCAGCCCACGGACGAGAGCGGCTCTTTGCCCCCGCGACATCGCGGGGCCGTCGAAGGGCTCCGCCTCCCCAGCCTCCGTCCGTCGGCTCGCCAGGCCTACCGGCGTCCGGCCACGCCGCCTCCCCTACAGCGTGATGAAGTCGTCCGACCACGCGGCCGGGTCGAGATAGCCCGCCGCTTCGTAGCCGTCGGCCGTGAAGGTCGTGACGCTGTCGAAGAGGCCGTCGTTGTCCGGGTCGTTGAAGTGGAGATAGAAGGGGCCGAGCGACTCGACGAAGCCCAACGCGACGTGCTTCATGCCCTCAACGGCGTGGAGCCTGGGGCTGAGGGTCAGGGATTCGCCGAGCGTGGCGATGTCCTGGGTGGTGTAGAGCACGATCGGCGTTGCCTGGTCGATCAGGTCGAGCCGCCACAGCGTGCCGCCGCCGGCGCCGGTGAGGAGTAGAACGAAGCGGCCGTCGGGATCGGCGGAGATGCTGGTGATGCCGCCCAGGTCGCTTGCGAGGAGCTGCTCCTTGTCCGGGACGAGCGGAGCTTTGCGTTCCGCGACGGGGACGTAGGTGCCTCCCGTGAGACCGACGGACGTCGACGCCGTCGCCGACGCGACGCCGACGGGCGTGCTCGTGATCGGTCGCGAGGTCTGGAACGCGCCGGGGTAGGCCGGGAAGGTCCAGCGCTCGACCGTATCGATTCCGAGGCGGTCGATGCGGCCGGCCACGAAGACGTCTTCGGCGGTGCGGTGCGACACGGCGGCGACGTCGTAGGGCACGGAGTAGCGGTGGTTGAACTCCTCCCACTCGTCCTCGGCGAGGTTCTTCTCCCACGCGCCCAGCAGGAGCTCGCGCGGGTTCTCGACGTCCCACTCGATGCGCTTCGTGAGCGTACCGCTGACCACCATCGCGTAGCCCGCGGAGTCGCCGCGGCGAAGCTCGCTGCGGTCTTTGCTGCCCCCGGGCACCTCGGATACGGCCGCCAGCGCGCGCTCCTGAATGTCGATGCAGCCGGCTGCGGCGAGCGCCGCCCCCACGATCCAAAGTTCAGCTCGTACCGACATCGCTCTCTCTCCTGTCACAGGCTGCACCAGACGCACTCGGGCAGCGGGGGTTGGGATCTGGGGAAGGGACACTCGGGGAGCGTCTCGCCGTCGGCGATGCACTGTTGGGTCGCGTCCCAGGCCTCCTGCGAGCCGCACTTGGACATCTGCCCTTCGTAGTACTTGCAGAGCGCGAACCAGAGGTCACACGCTTCGGGGTTCACGAGGCAATCCACGATCGCCTGCTCGGCCATCTCGCAGGCTTTCTGCGCGGTGCAGAGGTGCAGCGCCTTGTGGAGGCAGCCCATCTCCGGGACGTTCGGTCCCTCTTTCGGCGCACCGCCGCCGCCCCCCGACGCGCCGCCGGAGCCCGGCACCGTCGGCAGGTGGAAGTACTCGTGCCACAGCCCGAGCGCAAGGAACCCGCACAGCGCGTAGTCGGAGTCCTTCGTCGATGGGTACTTGGCCTGGATGTTGGTTCCCGAGAAGAAGGTGAAGTTCCCCATCGTGCCCATCGACGCGCCGCCCGGGAGGTTCGTGTGCGGCAGCGTATCCCAGCTCTCCATGCTCTCCCTGGTCAGGTCGTGCGACGGGAAGGTCGCCTGCAGGCTGGGGAGCGCCTTGAGCTTGGCCTGGTCGAGCATGCCGGAGCCGAGCCCCGCGTCCTGGGCGACGAGGGGTGCGGCGAGCAGCGAGCTGATCAGCAGGGCGAGCAAGGCGAGCAGGTGGTGTCGTTGGCGGAGCATATCCTCTCGTTCCCTCGGGAGACTGTCGGAGGAGCGACGCGGAGAGACGCGGCGCTGCAGGTCGAGAACGAGCGGGGAGCTTCCGACGAACGGAAGACGGGGAAAACGCGGACGGCCATCGCTGAAGTCGGCCCGTAGGCCGGAACGGTAGACGCCCATCCTTCGGTATCGCCGCTGAGATCCGAGGTCACGGTTTCCCAGGATCACCCACGGCGCGGGAAGGCGCGCCGCAGATGTCGTGGCTCTGCCGCACGACGCAAGGGCTCATCCGGCTCGACGAGTCGCTCCAGGAGCGCGGCCGGCGGCCTGCGCCGTCGACCGGATAGACTCTGTCCCTCACCGAAGCGCTCGCGCAGAAGGAGGCGCGCCCATGGCAGAGCAAACCAAGATCCCCCTCGTCGTCCTCACCGGCAGCGTGCGGCCCGGCAACTTCACCGGCAAGGCCGCCGCGCTCGTCGTCGACGAGCTCGCGCGCGACGACGAGGTGTCGGTCGAGCTGATCGACCCGGCCGAGCTGCGCCTCGCGCTCCCCGGCGCGGGGCCGTCGGAAGACGCCGAGCGCCTGCAGCAGCGCGTCGAGGCCGCGGCCGGCGTCGTGCTGGTGACGCCGGAGTACCACGGCAGCTACAGCAGCGTGATGAAGCTGGTGATCGACAACCTGGGCTTCCCGTCGAAGCTCGCGGGCAAGCCGGTCGCGCTGGTCGGCGTCGCCGCGGGAGTCATCGGCGCGATCAAGGCGCTCGAGCACCTGCGCAGCGTCTGCTCACACGTCGGCGCGATCGTGCTGCCGGGGCCGGTCTCGGTCGCCGGCGTGCAGCGCGTGTTCGACGAAGAGGGACGCTGCACCGACGAGCGCGTCGAAGCGCGCGTGCGCGGGGCGGGCACGGCTCTGACCCACTACCTGCGCCAGAACGTCTGCCCGCGCCTCGCGCTCGAGCGCATGGTGCGCGAGGACGGCTAGCCGTTCCGCGGCCCCCGCGCGAATTCCGCTCGTTCTTGGCCGGCCGCGGCCGTGGTTTGCGAGATCCGTGAGGAGAGCAGCTCTCCTCACATCCCTAACCCGGAGATCCCGTGTCCAACGAGCTGAAACCGGCCTGGGCCAAGGACCTCGGCCTAGTCGTCAACATCAAGAAGTACCTCTGCCCGCCCGCCACCGTCCGGATCCTGCTCGTCGTCGATGGCTCGATCGGCTTCAACAAGGACTTCGGCATGGGCTACATCGTCCAAACGCTGCGCGAGGATGCGCTGAGCTACGTCAACTTCGACGTGGATCTGGCCATCCGCGGAGCCACGGTCGCCGGGGACGAGGACGTGGTGGAGCGAGCCACACACCCGCCCCACTCGCTCGACTACGCGTCGTTCCGCTTCGACCGCACCGAGTCGAACGGCAGCCGGACGATCGACAAGTACGGGCAGATCTGGATCTTCGGGATCCGGGGGGAGAACTCCCCCGGGCTCTCCTCGGACGAGCAGCAAGCGCTGCGAGTCTGGATGGATGCGGGCGGCGGGATACTCGCCATGGGTGATCACGGCACCCTGGGCGCCGCCCTGTGCAAGGACATCCCGCGGGTGCGCCACATGCGCCGCTGGACCGAAGCGCAGTCGGTGCCACCGATGGAAGGTCTCGACCGGCACGACACGAACCGCCCGGCGACGCCGGGGCAGGAGAGCGGGGCCGACTACATGCCCTTCAACGTGCAGGAGGACAACGTTCTGCAGCCGCTCGACTGGCGCCGCTATCCCCTGGCCGGGATCGCGCTGAAGCTGAAGCGGCGGGTGGCGCCGCATCCCATCCTCTGCGATCCCGTACACGGCGTGCTGGACGTCTTCCCCGATCACCCGCACGAGGGAGCGGTCTTCGAGGATCACGAGGTCGTCGCCAACGACGCCGCCGACCCGGGCGACTTCCCGTCCTCTCCCTTCAACCAGATCATGCCGGAGACCATCGCGTGGGTCCGGACGTGGACCGGTTCGACGAACCGGACCAAGGGCGGCGTCAGCGCCCAGCGCTTCGGAGCGCTCGGGGTGTACGACGGGCAAGGCGCGAGCACGCCGGTCGGCCGCATCGTGGTCGACTCGACCTGGCACCACTGGATGACCATCAACCTGCTCGGGATGGAGGCCGCCTCCGCGACGTCGACCAACTACGCGCGCTTCCAGACGTTCGTGCGCAACGTCGCCGTCTGGCTGGCGACGGAGCAGCAGCGCAAGACGATGCACTGCGCCCTGAGCTGGCTCACGCTCTTCACGCCCGACCTGGTCGAGAGCATCTACGATTCGAATCTGCTGCGGCTGTACGATTCGGCCACCGACGTCCTGGGTCGAACCGCCAGCGAGTGCCTGCGCACCGAGTGGATCAAGCTCTGGTATCCGCCAGAGCTCTTCGAGTTCGAGATCCCCGAGCCGTGGCCGTGGCCGCAGCTCGGGCATCCCACCTGGGAGCTGCTCGAAGCGGAGCTGATCCAGGGCGTGCTCGAGGCCTGGGAGCCGATCGCGCGCGACATCCTCGAGGGGCGCCTCGAGGAGCTGCCGCTCGCCCGCGTGACCGCGCTCTTCGACGAGGGTGCAGAGCGAGGTCGTGCGCGCGCGTTCGAGCGCTGGGAGCAGTCGCTCCGGCAGGTCACCGAGCGCGCCGCACGGATGCGGAAAGAGCTGGGCTGCTAACGCTTGTCCGCGCTACTCGGCCGCGTAGCCGACCTCGACGCTCACGCCGTTGCTCAGCCCGATCCCGGCCGGAGCGACGGCGAAGGCCTGGGCCGCGAGGTCCAGGCCCAGCAGCGAGGTCAGATTCGGCAACAGCAGCGAGCCTTCGCCCGACCCGGTCAGCGTCAACACCTCGACCGTCGCGAGGATCGTCGCGAGGTCGATCACGATCGTGCAGTCGGGCGGGTAGGGCACGAACGCCGGCGCGGGCGGGCTGAGCGAGACGTAGGCGAAGTTATTCGGGTTGTTCTCGACGATGAGCCGCATCGACTCGCCCGGGATCGCGACCACGTCGAGCGAGAGGAGCGGCGTGCCTCCGCAGCCGGTCAAGGGACCGAGCGGCTCGCCGCTCTCGAGCGGGAGCCTGAGGAGATCCACCAGGCCGTCCTGTTTGGGTCCGGAGTGCTTCGGCGCGCCGACGGCGAGCCGCGCCACGCCGGTCGCGTCGGGCTCGAAGCGGCCGCTGAGCGTCGAGCCGTACTCGCTCCCCGCCGTGCCGCTAAGCTGCCCGTCGTCGAGCCGCAGCCCGTCCACGCCGCGGGCCAGCAGCACCCGCCCCGTATCGGCGCCCAGCGTGGGGTCGTCCCAGAACGGCGCTCCGGCGGCGAAGTCGGGCAGGCCGTCGCGGTCGATGTCGCCGGGCCCGGCCACCGTGTAGCCGAGACGCTCCCCCGCCTGCGTGCCGACCAGCGTCGCGAGGGTCGAACCGTCGGCCGTCGACACGACGCGCACGCGACCGACCAGTGCCGAGCCTCCGAACACCGAGTAGTCGGGTTCGCCGACCGCAAAGTCCGGGTAGCCGTCGAGGTTGACGTCGCCGACGCCGTCGACCGACCAGCCCGCGTGCGAGCTGCCGGTGAGCCCCGAACCGAACACCTCGAGGAGCTGCGTGCCATCCGCACCGCTCAGCACCGCGGCGCGGCCGGCCTGGTTGCCGAAGGACTCGGCGTCCGGACCGCCGACGACCACGTCGGGCACGCCGTCGAGGTTCGCGTCACCGAGGCCGGCGACCGAATAGCCGAAGCGCTCGTCCTCGTTCTCTCCGATCGCGGCGAAGAGCTGCGGCGCTCCCTCCGAGTTGCTGAACACGTAGACCGCCCCGTAGGACGGCGATCCGAAGAGCCCGGGCAGGTCGGGCGCGCCGACGGCCGCGTCGGGAATCCCGTCGAGGTCGACGTCGCCGATCCCCGCCACGCTCTGCCCGAACGAGGAGCTGCCGGGACCTGGGTAATCCGTCTCGAGCAGGAAGATCGATCCCGACGTCCGGGTCATGAGGTAGGCCTGGTCCGCCGCAGGAGAGCCGGCCAGGAGGTCGCCGCGGCCGTCGCCATCGACGTCTCCAGCGCTGTCGAGCACGGGGGCGAAGAGCAGCGCCTCGACCTGCTCGAAGCCGGTCTCACCATCGACCAGGCGCCCGCCCTCGAACGAGTTGGCGGAGAAGACGAAGTCGTCGGCGCCGTCGCCGGTAGCGTCCTCGATCACCCCCACCGCCGTGCCGGCGGAAGGCGTGCCGGGAACGCGTATCTCACGCCGCCCGGAGAAGACGAACGCCGCTCCCCCGTCGTTCGCGGTCATGAAGGGAAGCACCGGGTCCGCGAGCGGCGCGCCCGCGGCCCAGTCGGCGTAGAGATCGCCGTTACCGGCCCCCTCCCCGCGCGCGCCGCCCGCGAGTGCGGAACCCAGGCGACCGACAGAGAAGCGACCGACCGTCGAGAACAGCTCGGCCCCGTCCAACCCCGACCATCCGAAGACGCGGCCGCTGGCGTTGTCGGAGAACGGAGCTCCGCCGAGCACGTCGCCGCGGCCGTCGCGGTTGAGATCGCCGCCGTACGCCACGGCCTCGCCCAGCCGACCCTGCTCCACGCCGATGAAGTTGTACACCAGCGCGCCGGTCGCGCCGGAGACCACCGCGACGCGCCCCAGCGACTGCAGGAACGTGAAGTCATGGTTCGGCACGCCCACGATCAGGTCGTCGAGCTCGTCGGCGTCGACCGCGCCGGCGGCGACGCTGTAGCCGAGCTCCTCGCCGGCCTCCTCGCCCTGGAGCTCGAGCGCCGACAGGTAGACCTCCGCGAACGGCCCGTACACGAGCGCACGCCCCGCGTCGACCAGCCCGGGCGCGTCCCAGTCCGGGGAACCGATCAACAGCTCGCCCCGGGCGTCGAAATCGAGGTCGCCCACGCGCGCGAGCGCCGCGCCAAAGCTCGCGCCCGCTTGCAGATCGGGAGCCGTGACCAGCGCCTCCTGTCCGCCGTCCGACGAGCGGTAGATCAGCACGCCGCCGACGACGCCGGCGAAGAGCGCATTGAGATCCGGCGCCCCGACCGCGATGTCGTCGAGGCCGTCGCCGTCGACGTCGTCGATAATCGCAACCGCCGCGCCGAAGCGGCCGACCCCCTCGACGATCGGCGACCACGGGAACTCGGTCAGGCCAACGCCCGAGTAGGCGTGCACGTGGCCGCTCTCCGGCGCGCCGACCAAGAGGTCGCGCACGCCGTCGTCGTCGAGATCGCCGCTGGTGCTCAGGGCCGCGCCGAAGCGCTCGCCGGCCGTGGTGCCCGTGACGGAGTCGACGATCGTGAACGCGTCGGGTAGATCGCCGTTCGCGACGGCGTCGACCGCGACGACGTTCCCGGCCAAACCCGCCGCGGCTTCGTAGGGCTCGCCGACGTAGAGCACTTCGCGCGTCTCCAGCGTGATCGGATCGCGGTAGTCGCCGAACGCGAGCGCGGAGCCGTGCAGAGCTCCTTCGTTCGTCGACTCGCTGGCGAGGAGCTGCGACTGGCCGAAGGCGGGAAGGGCGAGGAGCACGAGCGAGCCGAGACGAAGGGCTGAGTTCTGCATCGGGCGAAGCTCCGGGAGATAGGGGAACGGTGCAACGCCGCCCGTCGGGCGGCCGCCCGCGGGTACGGCACCGAACGCGACGCGGATTGCCGAACCGCACGAATCGTCGACGCGGCGCGTCGCGCGAAACACGCCCGCGGTTTTGTCGTCGCTTTCGTTCGCGCCCCTCGCTTTTCTTGTCGGGTAGGCCGTGCGCAAATCGTTGGCGGCCGAACACCGAAGTGTGCCTCGTCGAAGCCGTGCTCGGACTCGCGCATCCGCTCTACTCCTTCGCGGTCTTCGCCCTCGACCTGCCAAACGACCGGCCGCGACTTCAGCCGATGCGTAGCTCGAGTCCGGCGCTGAGCGACGTTCCCGACGGTGCTCCGTTATCGAGGATCGCCGCCTGGCTCCAGACGCCGACGCCGAGCAGGGACGTCACGGCCGGGATCGGCACCAGCAGCTCGGCGGCTCCGGCTCCCGGCAGGCCCACCCCCCCGCTCAGCGCCGCCGGCAGCACGGCGATCCAGGGTGGGGCAGCGTAGAGCGTTCCACCGAAGAGCGGCAGCTCCGTCGAAGCCAGCGCGAGCGCGACAAAGGCGGCTCCTCCGCCAACGCCGGCATCGATCCGCAGCGGCAGCGACGTTCCAAGCGCGGGGCATGCCGATGCGGTAAGAGCGGGAGCCACGCCCCCGGTCCCCGCAAGCGCAACGCCGAACGACTTGGCAAGCCCCCCGCAGCCCGGCCCGAGCAGGTCGATGTCGATCAGCCAGTCCGAGTTGCTGGTCCCCGAGCCGGGAGCGCCCACGGGGAGGCTGGTCGGCAGGATCGTCCCCTCGCCCGACTCTCCCTCCACGTACAGGCGCAGGACGTCGGCACCCCCGTCGAGGAGCACGACCCCGCCGAGCGACGGCACCCACGCCGCCCCGTCCAGGTCGGTGGTGTCCGGCTTGGCCCAGGCCGTGAGCGCGAGCGTGGCCGGATCCAACTCGAACAACTGTCCCGCAGACGGCGGGAACCACACGTTCGCAAGGCTGACCACGATCGTGCCGCCCGCGAGGTGGTCCATCCCCGAAGGCGTGCTCGTCACGCCGAAGTCGACCGAGTTGCACTCGATCGGCCCCGCGAGGCTCACGCCGTCTGCGGCGAGCGGGAGGCGGTGGGTCGTCAGCTCCTGGTGAGCCGAGCAGGGCGTGGTGTTGGTCCGTGAGACCGACACCAGGCTGTCGCTCGGCGGATCGTAGAGCAGGTGATCGAGCCGCAGATCGATGAGCTGGCCGTCGACGTCGGTCACCGGCGTGAGCTGGTTGTCAGCTCCCAGGAGGTGCAGCACGTCGCCCTTGCGGAGGTAGATGCGGCCATCGCCGACCGTCGCCATCGACTTGAGATCGTCGCCTTCGAAGCCGAGATCGGCGAACGAGCCGTCCGACTCGATTTGGAACAGCCGCGGCTCCAGAAGCCCGGTCGATTCGTGCGCGCAGTACGCGAGCACCGCGCCGCGATACCGGTCGTAGGTGATCCAGCCGCCTTCGGAGAAGGAGATGCGGATGTCACCGAAGAGCGCGGCCATCTCGCCGGTCGTCGGCTCGGTGCGGTAGATCGCGTACAGGCCGTCGACCGTGCCAGGGGCGCGGATCAGCAGCTCACCGTCGGTGAACGGTCCGGTCTGGGCGGAGCACAAGGAGGCGGAGGCGAGACAGGTCGCCGCCAGAGAGAGGGCGGAGGCGAAGCGGGGATAGAACATCGGCACAGGGCTCGTGGTTCGGACGGATGAGACGGGAGCCTCATTGCTCCCCCCATGGGGCTCATCCGCGCGCAGCCGCGTCCGTCTCGCCGAATTCGATTCACTGGGAAGCGACGAGGTCGCTCCAACCCGGGTGACCGCGCAGGAGCGCTAGATCGGCCTCCTCGGTGGTCATGTCTCCCAGCTCGTAGCCCGCCTCGAGCGCGCGCCCGAAGTCCGCGAGCGCGAGATCGAGCGTCCGTTCCGCACCGTCGTCGTCCCCGGTGAGGCGCAGGCGCTCGGCCACCAGGCAGTCGATCACGGCGAGCTGATAGTAGCCGCGCACCCGGCCGTGGAGCGGGCCTTCGACGATGGCCATCAGCTCATCCCTGGGCACGGTCTCGCCGAGCATCACGCGCAGCTTGCAGCTCAGGATCGCCTGCGTGCCGAAGGTCAGCTCGGCCTGCGCGTTCTCCGGCGCCGCTCGGAACACCGCCTCCTTGAGCGCGAGCGCTTCCCGATCGGCCTCGCGAGCGTCGTCCAGCCTTCCGGCGTCGCGCAGCACCAGCGCGCGCTTGCCGAGGATGCGCCCGAGCAGCGCCTCGGCTTCGAGGCCGGGCGCGCGCGCAGCGAAGTCGCGTGCGGCGAGCGCCGCCTCCTCGAGCGTCGCAAGCGCCTCGTCGCCGCGCGCGTCCATCGACAGCGTCGCCGCGAGGTTTTGGAGCACGAGCGCGCGCTTGCGACACAGATCCGGGTCGCGGGGAGACATCCGCGCCAAGTCCCCTTGCAGCTCGAGCGCGCGTCGCGCGTCGGCCTCCAACTGCGGAAGGTCCAAGTGCCCGAAAAACGGGTGCGAGAAGGAGGAGAGCAGATCGAGCAGCCTCTCGCGCGCGTCCCAGCGCGACGGCCGCTCGTCGATCAACCCTTCGAGCAAGGTGCGAGCGCGCGCCGCGAGCTCG
The DNA here is from genome assembly GCA_039029355.1 of Planctomycetota bacterium. GTDB lineage: Bacteria > Planctomycetota > UBA1135 > UBA1135 > JBCCGI01. The sequence goes on along the minus strand of JBCCGI010000042.1, from coordinate 53,330 downwards.
CGCGCCTCGGCCGGGTCGCCGCCGGCGAGCATGTGACCCGCGATCTCGACCTCGACCTCGGCCAAGTCGAAGCGCGGGCCCCACGCCCCGTCCGCGGCCAGCTCGGTGAGGCGGCTCCGCGCCTCGGCCAGCGGCTCGCGCGCCGCGGCCGGCCCGCGGTACGTGCCGTAGAAGTCGCCCAGTTGGGCGAGCCCAAGCGCGAAGTCGCGCGCGAGGTCGCGCTCGTCGGGCAGGGCCTCCGCGGCGCTCCGCAGGAGTCGCACGGCGTCTTCCATGCTCTCGACTCCGGCGGCCTGCTCGGACAGCCGCCACTGCAGCACCGCGAGCTCGGAGCGCGCCGCGCCCAGATCCCAGTCGAGCCGCGCATCGTCCGGCCCGCCGCGCAACGCCTCAAACCGCGCGATCGACTCGAGCAGCGCGTCGCGCGCGGGCTCCAGCTCGCCGAGCTCGCGCAGGACCCGGCCGAGCTGCGCGGACAGCCGCGCGTGGTCGCGTCTGCGATCGGTGTCGCCAGACAGCTGTGGCAGCAACCGCTCCAGCCGCTCGCGCGCCTGGATGAGGATCTCGCGCCGTAGCGGCTCCGCGCCCGGCAGGCCGTCGAGCCCGGTGTGTCCGACCGGCCCCGCAACGTCGACGAGCGCCTCGACCGCCTCGCGCAGGTTGTCCTCGGCGCGCGTCACCTCAGCCTCGAGGAGCGACGCGGCGCGCCATCGCTCGAAGGCGAAGCCGAGCGGACCGCCGACGACGACCACGACGGCCAGCAGCACGGCGACCGCGCGAGCGGGATCGCGCTGCCACCAGCGCCGTGTCCGCAGCGCCACGCCGGCGGGACGCGCCTCGACCGGGCGCAGAGAGAGGGCGCGCTCGAGGTCGTCCGCGAGCGCACCGGCGGTGGCGTAGCGGCGCTCCGCGTCGCGGTCCATCGCCTTGGCGCATACGAGCTCGAGATCGCGCGACACGCTCGCGTTGACGGAACGGATCGCGGGAGCGACGCCGTTCAGGATCGCCGACCGCAGGTCGAGGGCGCGCTCGTCGCGGAACGGCGGGTGAAGGCTAAGGAGCTCGTAGAGCGTCGCGCCGAAGCCGTAGACGTCGCTGCGCCGGTCGGCCCCCGCGCCCCGCACCTGCTCGGGGGCCATGTACGGCAGCGAGCCCAGAATCGAACCCGAGCGCGTCAGCTTCCCGACCCAGTCGGGGCTCGAGAGCCCGAAGTCGAAGAGCAGCGCCCGGCCGTCGACGGTCAGCATGACGTTGGACGGCTTCAGGTCGCGGTGCAGAACGCCGCTGTCGTGCGCGTGCTCCAGCGCGCGCGCGACGTCGATCACGATCGACGCGCAGGCGCGGTCCCACGGCATGCGGAACAGCGCGGCGTCGGTGACCTCGAGCGCCCCGCCGCCGCGCCGGTCCAGGGCGGTCCGAAGCCCCCAGGCGAGGTCCTTTCCCGAGAGCCCGCCGGAGTCGCGGCCTTCGAGCTCCTGGAGGATCTCGTCGAGCGTGGCTCCATGGACGCGCTCCATCGCGAAGAACGGCGTGCCGTTCTCCTCGCCGAAGGCGTAGACCGGCACGATACCCGGGTGCTGCAGGCGCGCGATGACCTCGACCTCGCGCCGAAAGCGCGCGCGCGCCTCGGGGAACGCGAGCTGGTCGGGGCGGATCAGCTTGAGCGCCACCTCGCGCCCGAGCGACTCCTGCCGAGCGCGGTACACCAAGCCCATCCCACCGCCGCCCAACGGGTCGAGGAGCGTGAACTCGCCCAAGCGCGCGGGCACTTCGGGCTCGCCCGGCGGCCGCAGGAGCCCGGTGTTGAGCAGCGGCGCGAGGCGTCGACGCACCTCTTCCGCGCGCTCGGGATGCTCCCGCAGCAGCTGTTCCAGACCGGCTGGCCCTTCGCGCTCGAGGCGCTCCAAGCCCTGGAGGACGAGCTCGGAGATCCGGTCGAAGTCATCTTCCCGACCGCTCATTCGAAGCTTCCTTCTACCATGGACCGCGACCGATGGCGTCGGACGACACGAACCTGAACCAGCTGACCGAGGCCGCCGCACGCGGCGATCGACGTGCGCTCGAGGAGCTGCTGGTGCTGCACCTGCCGGACCTGCGAGCGTACGTGCGCCTGCGCATGGGCCGCAGGCTGCGCGGGCGGGAGCGCGAGTCCGACCTGCTCCAGACGGTCTGCCGCGAGATCCTCCAAGGCGGCGAGCGCTTCCGCTTCTCGGGCGAGGGCGCGTTTCGCGCGTGGCTGTACACGACGGCCTTCCGCAAGCTCAGCAAGCGCGGCGCCTTTTACCGCGCCGAGCGCCGCGACGCCGGCCGTGAGACCGAAGCCGAGCCGGGCGAGCTGCTGGACGTCTACGCGCGCTTCGCGGCGCCGTCGCAGGCGGCGGTCGCCGCCGATGAGCTCGAACGGATCGAGGCCGCCTTCGCGGAGCTGCCCGAGGACTACCGCGAGGTGATCCTCCTGTCGCGCATCGTCGGCCTCGAGCGCGCACAGGTCGCGGTCGAGATGGGCCGGACCGAGGACTCGGTCCGAAACCTGCTCCACCGCGCCCTGACGCGTCTCGCCCAGGCGATCGAAACCGGGAGGTAGGCTCACTGCGGCTGCACCGTCAGCCTCAGGCCCTCCGACGACGACAACCCGAACGCCAGCCCGCAGCTTCCGGGCGCCCCGACAAAGGCGGCCTGCGCGAAGAGCTCCAGCCCGGAGAGAGACGGGTCGTCCGGAAGGGGAAGCGGGAAGGCGGCCGTCCCCGCGCCGTCGGCAAGGGCGCTGCCCTGGACGACGATCGAGAAGAGCTCGACGTGCATCAGGAACCCGAAGCCATAGTCGGTGCCGGGCATATCCTGCCCGAGCGCGATCGCGAGCAGCGCCGGAGAGCCGGGCGCCCCCCGATCGGCGCGGAGCACGAGGTCGGAGTCGACCGCCGCCGTCGCCGACGCGACGAGCCGGTGCGTGCCCGCACACGACGGCGTGCCGGTGCCGTACGGCTCGGTCGCCGCCGCGCGGGACGACAGCGTCCAGCCTCCGCCGGCCGCGTCAGCGTTGCCGGGCTCGCCGGCGACGACGTCGGCGAGCCCGTCGGCATCGAAGTCACCGCCGACGTGGAGCGCGGCGCCCAGCGTGGCGCCCGCGCTCACGCCCAACCAGGTGCGCCGGGAGTCGGCGCCTAACGGATCCAGGATCAGGTCGACCCGTCCGACGTCGAGCACGAGGCTCCCGAGGATCAGCCGGTCGTACGCGGGGCTACCGACGACGAGATCCGGCTTGCCGTCGAGATCGACGTCGCCCGCGGCGGCGAGCGCGGCGCCGAAGTCGGCTCCGGTCACGGCGCCGGCAACCGTACCCAGCGAGGAGCCGTCGACGCCGGAACGGAGCTGAACCACGCCCGCGCCGGAGGGGCGTCCGACCGCGAGCTCTTCGAGTCCGTCCCCGTCCAGGTCGCCGGCCGCGGTCAGGCTGACGCCGCCGGCGAGGGTGTCCCAGAGCACACCGCCGCTCGCCCCCGAGCGCGCGAAGAGGCGTCCCTGGCCGGGCTCCAAATAGGCCCAGTCGCCGCGCCCGTCTCCGTCGAGGTCGCCCGGGCCCGCAACGGCCGCGCCCAGCCGGCCGTTCGGCCAGCTGCCGGTCCAGCCGTGGAGCAGCTGGCCGGTGCCACTCGAGTACAACCCCGCACGCCCCGCGCAGGGCAGCAACCCGCCGCCGCCGGTGCGCTCGGGAGCGCCGACGACCAGGTCGGCCCAGCCGTCTCCGTCCGCGTCGGAGGTCGCGGCCAGCGCGCTGCCGAAGAGCTCGCCCGGCTCGTCTCCATCCACGTCGCGGATCCAGGCGCCGGTCGCTCCGGAGAGCAGCTCGACCTTGCCGCGCCGCGTGATCGTCGGCGGCAGCCCGCTGTCCAACGTCCACGCGCGCGGTGCGCCGGCGGCGAGGTCGCGCACGCCGTCGCCGTCGATGTCGTCGATCAGCGCGAGGCTCACGCCGAGCTGCGCTCCGAGGCCTCCCAGCCGCTGCCAGAGCTCGGCGCCGGTCGCGCCGGAGTAGGCCCGCACGCTGCCGCCATCCGGCGCACCGGCGTCGTCGTGCGGCGCTCCGACGATCGGGTCGCCGACCCCGTCTCCGTCGACGTCGGGGTGCGCCAGCACGGCGCGGCCGGTGCGCGGCTTCTGTGACGGGGTCACCGAGTTGTAGGTCGGCACCTCGCTCGACACGACCCTCGCCAGGCCGGAGTCCGGCGCCGCGCTGTCGGCGTCCTCGATCCCGACGAGCCACTCTCCCAGGCCGTCGCCGGAGATGTCTCCGAGGCCGACCAGCTCGAAGCGGTCGTGGTCGAAGGCCTCTCCTTCGGGCCAGCCGATGAAGTGTGTGCTGGCGCCGTCGCTCCCGGACAGCACGACGGTCAGGTCGATGCCGGCTGCCAGCACCTCGTCCAGCCCGTCCCCGTCGTTATCGGGGACCCGGGCGAGGCTCTCGCCAAAGCGTTGGTCCTTCGCATCGCCACGGGTCACCCAGAGCAGGGCGGAGTCGAGACCCGAGTACGTCCTGACCGCCCCCGCGTCGAAGAGGATCCCGGCGAAGACCAACTTGTTCTCGGTCGGATCGCCGATCACGTAGTCGTCTCGGCCGTCCGCGTTGACGTCGCCGACGCCCGCCAGCGCGTGGCCGAACTCGAAGTCGTGGAGGACGTCGTCGCTCTCGAGGTGCACGTGCAGGTAGACCGGATAGCCGGGCGAGAACAGCCACACGCCGGCATCCTCGGCGCCGTCGCCGAAGCCGCTCGACATGACGTCGAGGATGCCGTTCGCGTGGATGTCGCCGATCGCCGCGAGCTGGCGCCCGAAGTGCTGGTCGTTGAAGTGGTGCTCGCGCTTCTCGATGAGCGCGCCGGTGAGCCCGGAGAAGGTAGAGACGGCGCCGCGGTCCATCGCACCGTCCCAGGGAGCGCCGACGCCATAGTCCTGGACGCCGTCGCCGTCGATGTCGCCCAGGCACGCCACCGCATACCCGAAGCGCGAAGCGGTCGGGCCGAAGTGGCTGCGGATCCGCATCCCGGTCCGTAGGGAGAAGACGTCCGCCTGGTTCGCGCCCGCCTGGCCCACCAGGAGCTCGGGCACGGCGTCGCCGTCCAGGTCGCCCAGCCCCGCCAGCTCGACGCCTTCGCTCGCGAGGAGCTCGAACGCGAGCACCACCTCGTGCGACGCTCCCGAGTACACGCGAACCACCGGCGCGATCGACCCGGATCGCACCGAGGCCACCGCATAGTCGGGCAGGCCGTCGCCATCGACGTCGGCGAGGCCGGCAACGGCGGTACCAAAGCGCTCCCCCGCGAGCCATGGGGCGGGCGGGGCGTCGATGGGGTCGAGGAACGTCTGGGACGCCGCCGAGGCGGCCAGAAGGAAGGGGGCTAGCAACAGGTAGCTGCGCATGGAGTCGGTCCCTGGGTGGGCGGTTGCGGGGCGTAGGAAGGCCTCTCAGGGCCCATCCGCGCCGCGCCAAGGGCGTCTCGCCGCCGGTGTCGAAAATCCGCCAGCGCGATTCCAGACCGGCGAAACCCGTGGCCGAAGACACGAGTCCGCGCCGTCCCCTCCCGGCCCCCAACCACGCGCGGCGGCCCCGGTCTGGCGTTTTCGCGAACGAACGCATGCAGACACGGCTGGATCAGGCCGGCGGGTGTCGAGACCCGTCGAGACGCGAGAGGTTCTTCGTAGCCGGCTTGGCGGCGCTGTCGCTGGTCTCCATGGCCAGCCTGCTCGGATGGACGGTGCACGAGGCGCTTGCGACCGAGCGTCCGGGACGGGCCGTCGCCGGTGCCGTGCTAGGGCTTGCTCTTCCGCTCTACCACCTCGCGGTCTTCGCGCTGGTGCTGCTGAGCTACCGACCGCGTCCTGCGGGTCGGATCTCGAAGCAGCGATCCGTCGACGTCTTCGTCACCGCCTACGACGATCCCGCGCCGGTCGTGCGGCGAACGCTGCGCGCCGCGGTCGCGATGCGCTACCCCCACCGCACCTTCCTGCTGGACGACGGGCACCGCAACGAGCTCGCCGAGATGGCGCGCGAGGTCGGCGCCGAGTACCTGCGACGAGAGGACCGCGACGACAACAAGGCGGGCAACGTCAACGCCGCGCTCGAGGCGACCGACGGCGAGCTGATCGCCATTTTCGACGCCGACCACGCGCCCCGCCCGGAGTTCCTCGACCGCGCGCTCCAGCCCTTCGACGACCTGTCGATCGGGTTCGTGCAGGTCATGGTGAGCTTCTCCAACGAACGCGAGAGCCTGGTCGCGCGGGCCTCGGCGGAGGCGGCCAAGGACTTCTATGAGCTGATCCAGTCCGGTCAGGATCGCTGGGGCGCGGCGAGCTTGATCGGGAGCAACGCCGTCCTGCGGCGGTCCGCGCTCGAGAGCATCGGCGGCTACCGGCCGGGGCTTGCCGAAGACCTGGAAACGTCGCTCGCCCTGCACGGCGCCGGATGGAGCTCCGCCTACGTGCGCGAGCCCCTCGCACCGGGTCTGGCCCCGGCGGACTTCGGGTCGTTCGCGCGCCAGCAGCTGAAGTGGTCGAGCGGGGTGTTCGAAGCGGGGATCGGCCGGCTGGCCCGGGTGATGCCTCGGCTGAGCTGGGGCCAGCGGCTCGGCTATCTGGCTCGCTGCACGTACTACCTCGTCCCGGTTCAGTTCGCCCTGGGCGCAGGCCTGATCGCCGCGAGCCTCGTCGCCGGATGGGACGTGGTCGAGCGGCTGGCGCCGGCGTCGATCCCGACCCTGCTGTCGTTCCTCGCGCTGAGCGCCTACGCGCGGCACGCGCTCTGGACCACCCGCCAGCCGCGCTTCCTTCGCCTGCGCGCCGGGGCCGTGATCTTCGGGACCTGGCCGGCGTACGTGGTGGCCGCGCTCCACACGCTCCTCCGCCGTCCGGTCGCCTTTCGCAGCACGGCCAAGACGGCGCACGCGGGGTTGCCGCTCTGGACCGTCCTGCCGCAGTTCGCGCTGATGGGGCTGCTGACGTGCGCCCTGGCCTGCCGCTGGGTGCGGTGGGACGAGCACCCGATGCCGGCGACCACGGCGGTCGCGGTGTTGCAGCTTGTGGCCCACTGGATCGTCGTGGCTTCGGCGTACACCAGCGTAAGGCGGTGGTGCGTGCCGCGGCTGAGGCGCCGGGTCGCTACGTCGACGAGCTGATATGGAGGGGAAGAGCTGGCCGCTTGTTGCGCTCACCTGCCTGCTCGCGGGCATGGCGCTGCTCTACGCGGCGCGCGGGGTCGCGCACCTGGTCGCGGGGGAGGGCGCGGGCGACCTGCGCATCCGCTGGTCGGCGCAGCGCTACGCCTTCGACCGTCAGAATCCGTACGACGTGCAGGAGCGCGTCTGGGCGCTGCAGGAGGGCCGCGCGGCAGCGGCGGTCGCGCGGCGCGTCGAGCCGCGCTCCGATCTCGGTGCGCCCGGAGTCGTCGGCGACCCACCCTGGGCCTTCGTTTCCGGAGCCGTGCTCTACGGAGCACCGTGGCCCGAGGTCCGCTGGATCTTCGCAGGCGTCAGCTTGGCCGCGCTGGCGGTGCTCGGGCGCTGGGCGTGGAGACTGGGGAGGCCGTTCGGCAAGCGCGGCGCGGCGCTGCTCTCCGCCGCCGCGCTCGCGCCGGCGGCGCACGGAACGGCGATCGGACTCGGGCAGCCGGCGACGATCGTGCTGGCGCTGTTGGCGCTTCTGCTCGCGCTCGAGCGGCGCCGCGTCGCGTCGGGGCTGATCTTGGGCGTCGCGAACCTGAAGCTCAACGTAGCGGCTCCCTTCGTGCTTCCGTTCCTGGCGCGCGGACGGTGGGCGGCGATCGCGGTGGCCGGGGCGTATTGGCTCGCGTGCTCGCTGCTCGTGTGGCGGTGGCTGGCGACCGATCCGCTCGAGTGGACCGGGCAGATGTTCTGGGGCACGCCGCTGCTCGAGCTCGCGGATGTCGGAGCGCTGTCGTTCCTCGCCGAGCGCGGGCTCGGGGGGCCGGGCACCGTGCTCCTCCTCGCCCTCGCCGCCGCCGGCGTGGGCCTGGCGGGCCTGCGGACCTTGCGCGGGCGGCCGCTGCTCGAGAGCTTTGCGGTCGCCGGCGTCGTCGCGCGCGTCGGCACCTACCACCGGGTCTACGACAACGGGCTGATCGTGTTCCTGCTGGTCGCCCTGGGTGTCGCGTTCCTCGAGCGGCCCACGCGCAGCCGCGCCGCCGCGTTCCTGGCGGTGGGGGTGACGCTGTGGCTTCCGTCGCGGCTCGCCGACGGAGGCCCGGCGGTCGCGCTCCAGCTCGCGGTCTGGTGCGGAGCCACCGCCCTCCTCTGCCGCTGGGGCTGCGGACGAGCGGAGACGCCGGCGGCTGCGGGTCCAGCGGTGTCGCCGGCTCCAGGCTCGTGAAGCGCGGCGCGTTTCCCACCGCGCTCTGCCGGTAGACCGTCACGCTCACGGGCGCCACACGACCTGGCGTGCGAGGCCACTCAGCATGCGGTCCTGCCCGTGTGGGTTCCGGCGCGCCGCAGCGCCGTCTCCAAGGAACCCGCGAAGATCAGGGGAGGTGCCAGACGGGCGCGGCCCACGCCGCCTCGTCCAGCGCGGTCTCGGCCCCCTGGCCAAGCGCGACGCGATACGCCCCGCGCGGCAGGACGGGCAGCGGCAGCCTCCCGCCGTCGACCTGCACGCGCAGCAGCTCGAGCGGTCCGGTGCGCGTCTCGAGCGCCAGCCTCACCTCGCCAGCGAAGGCGGTCCCGTCGGCGCGCAGCACCTGGATCTCGCGCGCCGGCGCGAGCACGTCGTCGGCGTCGAGCGTCAACGCCTGGCTCTCGCCTCCCGCAAAGGCGACGACGCGCAGCGGATAGCTGCGGTTCGCGTGGTTCGCGCGCAGCTCCCACTCGCCCGGAGCCAGCCCGCTCAGCGTGACCGTCTCGCCGCCGGTGGCCAGCAGCCCGGCGCGGGGTACGGGCTCGAGCGCGCCGACGGTCGTGTGGACCAGGTGCAGCCGCAGGCCCGGCGGCCAGTCGCCCGTGAGCGACAGCGCGACCGCCCCGCCGGCCGGGAGGATGAGCTCCGCGGAGCGCTGGTCGCGCGCCACCGGGACGTGCAGCTGCTCGCCGCTCGGCCCGGTCAGGCGTAGCGCGAGGTCGGCCGAGCTTAGATCGGGAAGCTCGACCGTCGCCTCCCCGCCTCCGTCCGTGTCGGCGCTCGACCAAAGCCACGTGTCGCTGGCGGAGAAGATCGACGCGCGGCGCGCGTCGAGCGTCAGCTGCGCGCCCCCCCGCGACGCGCCGGTTCGCAGGCTGACCACGTCGATCGTGGCGCCGGGCACCGGCGCGCCGTCGGCCGTTCGGACGGTCGCGGTCAGGGGGTGGACGTCTCCCACCTCGACGTCGAGCTGGCCGGAGCGCGGGAGCGCGACCGGCCCGCGCGCGCGGTGCTCCTCGCGCGGGATCACGAAGAGCCACGCCGCCTCGGGCAGCGCCGTCAGCTCGACGATGCCGTCGGGGGAGCGCGACTCGCCCCACGATCCGCCGACGTCTTCGCTCGGGCTGATGCGATAGGCGTAGTCCGCAACCGGCGCGCCCGCGCCGTCGACGACGCGCAGCACCAGGCGCGGCTTGCGCCGCGCGAGCAGCACCACGTCGCGGTGCCCGAAGGCCGCGAGCGCAGGCTCGGCCTCGAAGTCGCCTCCCTCGGTGAGCGCGACGAGCACCTCGTCGCCGCCCTCCCAGCCGGGGCGGCTCTGCAGCTCGAACGAGCCGTCCTCACCCGTGACCGCCGAGAAGGTCGCCTCTGCGCCGTCCAGGGACTCGCGTGCCGTCACGCGCGCACCGGCGGCGGGCCCGCCCTCCGCGAGCAGGACGACGCCCGCGATCGGCGCGAGCGGCTCGACCGTCCAGTCGATGCGCTTCGCTCCGCCGGCGCTCGCGTCGACCCGCCGCGGCGGGGTGCTGCGCAAGCCGCGACCGCGGACCTCGAGCTCCCACACGTCCGCCGGCAGACTCCAGGTCTCGTACGAGCCGTCGGCGCGCGAGGGGATGCCGTGGCTCCGCGTGCTCTCTGCGGGCAGTTGGCGGTCGGCCGCGACGACGCGCCGCGCGACGATCTGCGCCCCTTCCAGCGCCGCCCCGTCGGGCGTGCTCACGCTGCCGAAGAAGCTGCAGCCGCGCTCGAGCACAACATCGCCCGCGTCCAGCTCGTTCGCGTCCGGGAGCTCGCCCAGCGCCAGGCTCTCGGTCGAGCGCCCTTCGGCCGAGCACTTCAGGCGCAGCGCGGAGTGCGGCGTGCGCGGGATCGCCAGGCGGAAGCGTCCGTCCGCGCCCGTGCTCGCCTTCCTCAGATCCGACGGCCGGCTCCCGCGCAGGTCGTCGATGCGCAGCTCGACCGCGGCGCCCACCACCGGCGTGCCGTTCTCGGTCAGGCAGCGCCCGAGCACCACGAGCTCCGCTGCTTGTTCCTCTTCGCCCGGCATGTCGGGCGCATCTGGCGCAGGCGCAGCGTCGGACGCCCGGCGCGCATCCGCGCCCGGATCCGTCACGCCCGCGACCTCCGCCGCCCCGCGCGGCTGCGCACGCTCCGCTGCGGGTGCGGGCGCGTCCGCGGGCGAATCCTCTCGCGCGCCGCCACCGAGCAGCACGAGCGCCGCTCCCACGAGCACTGCCACCACCGCTCCAAGCCCTAGACCGATCCGTCGCTTCATCGCTCTCCCAGCTGACCCTGCCGGCCCCGGACGTCGAGCGCCCGGGGCCGAGCCTACGTCGCTAGCCTACGCGACGCGCGGAAACACCGCCCGCGCTGGCCGCCGGCTGCGATTCCTCGCGGCCAGGCGCTTCGGCCGACACCTTCTGCTTCACCGAGACCTCTCCGATCTCGAAGAACTGCTGCGTCCCGGCGATGCCGGCGCACAGCTGGTAGGTCCCCGCGGAGAGCCCGTGGGGTCCGTTGTAGCGGTCGCCGGCGAGCACGCCGACCTCGCCGATCACGTTGCCGTCCGCGTCGTACACCCGCAGGGTGATCGAGACGGGGAAGTTATTGGTGACGTTGACGTTCTCTCCCTCGACCAAGGTCGGCGTGTTGCCGGTGAAGCCACCGGACGAGTCGACGACTTCGGTGCCGTTGATGATGAGCTGCGCGTCCGTCGTGGACGCGAGCCCGAGGAACATGAACAGGCAAGATGCGAGCACAAGAATGCGATGCATCGAGTTCTCCCAAGAAAAGGGTCTCTATCGGGAAGTGAAAGCCGGGCGGGATACCCGGCGCAAGGAAGCTCGAACGGTAGCCGCCGACTACGACGACCGCTATGTCGTCGCAATCGCCGTTACAACGCGGTGCACCGCTCCGCTAACGCGCGCTCGTGTTCGGAGCGTTGGGATGCGAGGTATGCGCATCCTCGAGCAGCATGACCTCACATGGCAAAGGCGCTCCCGCGGGATCGGAAGCGGGTTCCACGGTAGCCATACCGCGTAGTCCAACCGAGCTGCGCACCTCGACCGCTTCGACGTCGAGCGGAACTCCCAGCCGCATGCAAAGCAACGCGCCCGGATTCGAGCGGCGGATCGGGTTGTAGACCGGCATCCGGTAAGCGCGTTCACGCGTATGCACCCAGAGCTCGAGCTCCTCTTCCGGCAACAGCCGCCTCTTGCCGCGCACGACGATCCCGAGCGCGCGTCCGTCGGCGGGCGGATCGATCGTGAGGTGCGTCGTAGCGCCGGCCTCGATGCGCAGGCGTCGGTGTACGTGCTCGCGCCCGAGGCGGTGCAGGAAGAGATCGTAGTCGCCGGGCGGCAGGCCGTTCTCGAGCGAGAACTTCCGCCCGCGGTGGAGCGCGCCGCGCGCGGGGGCCAACGGACTCGAGTGCATGTGCACGCCGGCACCGAGCAGGAGCAGCTGGGCGCCGCCGGTACGCGGGAGGCTGAGCTCGAGGCTTCCGAAGCGACGCGCGGCGGCGGCCACCTCTCCTGCGGGCGACGGGTCGAGACCGTCCGGCACGGGCACTTCGAGCACGAAGCCGGACTCGCCGGGACGCACGCCCCCGTAGCGCGCAACGACGGCGCCGCTCGCACGCTCTCGCACGACCAGGTCGTAGCGTGCGCGACGGCAGAGGTCGAAGCGGAACGAGCCGTCAGGTGCCGGCGCGGCCTCGCGCGGGCCGCTCTCGAGCCGATCGGGGAAAAGCAGGGCGGCGTCCGCACGGCTCGTCGTCGGGTGCAGCTCGACGGTCCACGCCGAGGGCGGGCCTGCGCTCGGCCACACGAGCTGACCGCGGACAGCGTGCAGGTCGGCGAGCGTCAGCGCGCCGAGGTCGAGCTCGCGTCCAACGGCCGTTCCGGTCGCCAACGTCGCGCCGCCCGCGTGCGACGCCGCGAGCAGGAACTGAGTCCCCCCGGGGACTCCCGACCAGGTCACCCGACCCGCCGCGTCGGCGCGGGCGGCCCACGGGCCGACGTCGTGGGAGAGCTGCAGCGAGGCGCGGGCCCCGCGCGCCGGGCGGCCGTCGTCGAGGAGCAGGCGAGCGCGGACGACGACGCCCCCATCGAGGCGCACGTGCACATCGCGCTGCATTGGGTCGAGCGACACGTGAGCGCTCGCATGGCGCGGATGCCGAACGGCGAGCGTCGGCGCCTTGTCTCCCGGCGGAAGCAGGATGCGCGCGGCACCGCGCGCGTCGCTTCGCGCAGCGCTCGCGAGCGGCGGGCCTTCGGGCTGTCCGCTGCGCCCCACGGCGGCGACCCGCTCAGGCAGCCGCGCCTCGATGGTCGCCCCCTCAAGCGGCTCGCCGTCGGCGACGACCCGCACTTGAACGGCCTGCGCCGCCGTGGCGATGAGCTCGATCGGATGCTCGCCCGCGAGCGACGCTTCGACCCACACCCAGCGCGTCAACGCCGCGTGACCTTCGAACCAGACCCACAGCGGCAGCCGATCGACCGGAACCTCGAGCGCTCCATCGTCGTCGGCCTTTCCGAGCGTGATCGGGGTCGCGTCGTGCAGTCGCTCGGAGCCGAAGACGTACGCACCTCCCAGCGGACGCCAGCTGCGCCCCCCGCCGCTGAGCCGGGCGCGCAGACGCACGGCCTCGGGCGGAGCGGCGACCGGATCCGGCGCCGCCGCGAAGGCGCCGCCCGTGATCCTCCGCTCGACGGCAACGCGCGCCGCCGCGCGTGCGAGCCCCGCCGTCGCGCGCGCGAGTCCCGCCGTCGGAGCGAGATCCCCCGCACCGGCCGGCCGCACCGCGACGACGGCCGGACGGTTGGAGAGCTCCTCCGACCGCAGCGCGAACGCGAGCAGCGTCCCCAGTAGGAGCGCGCCGAGCACGCACGCTCCCGGCGCGCCGAGCCAGCCACCCGCGCGCATCCAGCGCGGAAGACGCGGGAGCCACGCGCCGAAGCCGCGGCGCTTGCGGTCGTCGCACGCGCGCAGCCGCAACTGCTCCAATCCGCGCTTGAGCTGGCTGCGCACCGTGCCCTCAGGGCGGCCGAGTCGGGCCGCGATCTCCGCCGGCTCGCGGTCCTTCAGCAGGCGCTCGCGCAGCACCTCGCGGTAGGGCTGCCTCAAGCCGTCGACGAGCCGCAGCACGCGCTCGGCCTCGGTGCGCTCGACCAGGTGCTCCAGCGGCGACCGTTCGTACCGAACGCCGCTCGAGCGCGCCTCGCGGCGAGCACGGCTTGCGTCGCGCGCCCGGATCCGCAGCGCCGCACGGAACACCGCCGTCTGCATCCAGGCCGCGGCATTCCGCAGCCGCCCGCTCGGTTGGCTAAGGCGCGCAAGCCAAGCGTCCTGCACGGCGTCCTCCGCGTCGTGGTGGCACGGCACCAGGCGTTGGGCGACGCGCTCGAGGCGCGCGGAGTCGCAGTCGAGCGCCGGCTCCGACGAAGGAGGGGGGGCTTCGTGGATCGACATAGACCTTTGGATCGTAGCACCGTCCGTGCCGGCGTGGTTTTTGGCAAAGAGGCGCAACGCACGCGGCCACGGCTCGCCCAAAGGGGCATGAATCGAGTCTTGTTCCTCGCTCTCATTGCTTCTCTCTACCCGGGATCCAGCGACGCCCAGGGGTGCTCGCTCCAAGAGGTTCCGCCGTTCGGCCTCTACACCGACAAGCCCAGCTACGCGCCGGGCGAGCCGATCGACGTCCACGCCAGTTGGGACACGTCGAGCGGGCCGCTCTGCATCGAGTACCGGCTGCTTGAGATCCGTCAGCGCGGCGTTGCGAGCTGGCCGTCGCGGGCCTCGAGCGGAACGCTCGAGCACGCGATGGGTCCCAACCACGTAACGCCGTTTGGCTCGTACGTCGACCTGCCGGACCACCAGCTGTCGGGGCTCAACGCGCTGACGCTGTGCGGCTTCGTGCGGCCGACCTACGTCGAGCCGGACGGCGGCGGCACGCCGGAGGAGGGCAGCGTGTACACCGTGCTCGCGGGTCAACTGGATACGGGGGGCGCGACGCTCGCGGGCCCGGGGGGAATCGGGATCGACCGCCAGGGGCATCTGTTCGCAACGGTGCGGACCGGCACCGGGGTGTTGACCGCGGTCGATCCCACGCCGATGGAGGCCAGCCGCTGGTCGTTCGTGGCCGCGACGCTGCAGAAGAAGAACGTCGGGTCGGCCGGGCCGGGCGGAGTGCCCGGATTGGGAGGACAGCATACGCTGCGGCTCTATCGCGCCGACTTCGACCCGACGACGGGCACGTGGGAGTGCGTATCCGAGCGCGACAAGGACCAGCGGATGGGCACCTCGCCGGTGATCTCCTCGGGCCTGCCGATGCTGCTCGGCGCGAGCACGGTCGGCGGCGAGGTCGTCGCCGGGCTCGACGGACGCCTCGACCGCTGGGAGCTGTGGAGCCGCCGCCTCAGCAAGGCGCAGCTTCAGTCCAAGCTGCTCGACGGCGTCGGCCCGGCCGAGACCATCCCCACGTGCACGTCGGCATCGCCGCCGGCGAATGGCCTCAAGCTGTCGCTCGCCTTCGAGGACCCGTACGGGACGACGCTTGTCAACGCCGGCGGCACGCTCGGCGACGGGGAGCTGATGGGCCACGGCACTCCCGGAGTGGCGGGCCGGCCGCCCGCGGAGCGGGCGCTGCGGCTGAACCGCGACCAGGTCGTCGACGCGCAGTTCCCGGTGCTCCATACGTTCGACGGGACGGTCACCGCGGGGCTCGCGCCGGGCTACTACGCGCTGCAGGCCGTCTTCCACGAGTACCCGTGCGGAACGCCCTGCACGCCCGTGCCGTGCGACCAGACGGCCGAGAACCTCGGTACGGCGAGCCGCTTCCAGAGCTTCGTCGTCCGTCCCCCGACCGGCGCCACCGCGGACGTCGCGGTGATCGTCCCGACCTCGACCTGGACCGCCTACAACCCGTGGCCCGGCGTGATGGGGCGCGAGGTCGGTGTCGGCACGGCCGCGGGCATTCCGACGCGCCCGGGCTGCGCGTCGCAGGGCAACAACGCCGCCTACGCGCGGATGGGCGACGGCGCGTCGGCGGCGCACTACTTCGGCTGGCGCCGTCCGAACCTGCGCGCGAGCCCGATCGAGACCGAGTCGGTGCTGACGGGCATCCTGCCGATCGGGTGGAGCCCCAACCGGCGCGATGCGGCACTCGACTCGCTCGTTTTCGAGTGGCTCGAGGCGCCCACCGGCGGCGAGCTGTCGGGCCCGCTCAGCTACCACGCCTACACCGATCTGGACCTCGACGCCCACGGCCGCGTGCTGGCGGGCGGTTCGGCGCTCGCGGGCTACGGCATCGAGGATCTGAACGACTACAAGGTCGTGATGTTCATCGGACACCAGGAGTACTGGTCGGAGCCGATGCTCGACGGCGCGATCGACTACGCGCAGTCCGGCGGCAACCTGGTGTGCGTCGGGGGCAACACGATCGTCTGGCGCGCGGAGAACGCGTTGACGGACAGCGGCAACCCGATCGTTGAGGTGAAGAAGTGGCCCACCGAGGTCGAGTTCCTCGGCAACGCCGACTCCGAGAGCCTGCTGGCCGGCGGGCGTACCGGCTCCTGGCGCTTCATCGAGCAGTGCGCGTCCGGCACGGCCGGCGCCCGCGACGTGCTGCTGGGCACGCTCGGCGACGTCGGCGGCGGCATGTGCTTCGGCTCGCCCGCCTCCTTCGGCTTCTGGAAGGTCGATGCGCCGACCCACTGGCTGTGGGAAGGCTCGGTGATCGCCGACGAGAAGGTCACCGATACCGGCCGGGTCGTGGGCAACGAGGTCGACGCCTACATCGATCCGGCGCTCTACCCGACGTCGATCCTGCCCAACGTCGAGGTCGCGCACGCGGTGCCGGGCTCGCTCGCGGTGCTGGCGAGCGGCACGGACTTCTGCCCCGCCAACTGCGTGCCGCCGGCAATCGGCTGCAGCTTCGGCTACATCGACTGGGCGCACTCCGCGTTCGCCGCGGTGACGTGCGACGCGCTGCACGAGATCTCGCTCGGCGACATCGCGCTCAACTCCGCCGGAGCCTCAGCGGGACCGCACGGGAGCATCGTCTACTACCGCCACCAGAACGGCGGCCGCGTGCTGAACGTCGCGGCGATCGACTCGCCGAGCGCGCTCTGGGCGATACCGACCTCGGGCGTCAACCGCATCAGCGCGGTGGTCGAGCGCGCCCTGCGCTGCATGATCCAGGGCGGCGACGACTGCAAGGACTAGCCGCCGGCTACTCCACCGTCGCCGTCGCGCCCGCCTCGACGGCCAGCTCGGAGACGGTCTTCCAGCCGCGCCCGGTATCGCGCTGAAGCGAGCCCGGGCCGGCGGGGAGGCCGTCGGCCTCAAAGGCACCGAGCCCGTCCGCCGTGAATCGATGGATGCAGAAGGCGCCGTCGTCGAAGCGCTGGAAGACGCGCAGCTTCGCGCCGGGCTCCAGACCGCTTCCTCGCACGCCGCCGGTCAAGAACTCGAGCTCGATCGACGGAGTGTCGCGACCCACCAGGACCTTGCGCTCGAAGATGCGCTCGACCGCCGCGTCCTCCGGAGAGCGCAGCACCAGCGTCGCGGGCCCGCGCTGCGCCGGAGCCGAGAAAGCCCCGGAGGCATCGACCTCGACCGTCTCGGCGACCGCTCCGCGCTCGGTCGTGTGCCCCGCCTGTGCGGTCGCGGTCCATCCCTCGGCGCCGACGCCGTCCAAGACGAGGCGCCCGTCGACCGAGAGATCGACCAGCCACAGCATGTCGAGGTCGACCACCGTGCTCCCGCCCTCGACGATCTGCGCGTTCGGAACGAAGGGCATCTCCTCGGCCTCGATGATCGAGATCGAGCGCCCTTCGGGCGTCTCCTCGCGCGCCTCGACGAGCCAGCCACCGGGGGTCAGATGCTCAAAGCGATACCGCCCGTCGGCATCGGTGCGCGTGATCAGCGGAAGCCCATCCTCGTGCGAGCACGCGACGACGATGCCCTCGCGGGTGCGGCCGGGCGGAGCGAGAACGAGGCCCTCGAGCGTGCCTCCCGATGTAAGGCGCAGCTCCAATCCGCGAACCTCTTCGCCCAGCGCGACCTTGCCGACCGCGAGCTCTGCGCGCGCGTAGCCCGGCTTCTCCGCGATCAGCGTCCACGGCGTGGTCGAGTCGCGATCGATCGCGATCATGAACCGGCCCTCGGCGTCGGTCTCGGCGGACTCGCCGTTGTCGAGGAAGCGCGAGGTGAAGCCCTTGTAGACCTCGCGCGTCCCCTCGCTCAGGTCTTGAACCAGGTGGACGGTCGCGCCGGGAAGGGGCTCTCCGCCCGCGAGCACGACGCCGTACAGGCCCTGCGCGGGGGGCAGCACGACCGCCAGCTCTTCGCCGAGAGCGGTCGGGTCGAGCGCCTCGACGTAGACCGCCTCGTAGCCGTCGCAGCCGACCCGCAGGCGGAACTCCTCGCCGGGCAGCAGGAGCTCGTGGGCGCCGTCGGCGTCGGTGTGCAGCCAGCGGTCGCCGACCCCGTCCTCGCCCAGGAAGGGCATCATCCAGGCGTCCTCGATCGGGGCACCCTCCTCGTCGGTGACGACGATGCGGCACGTGCGGCGCGGCTGGAGGGTCAGGATGAGCTCGGGATCTCCGGGCTTGGCGGACACCATCGGCGACGGCGAGTAGTCGCCGTTCGCGTCCTCGGCGATGAGCCCGATCTCGTGACCGGGTTGGAAGGCGAAGCTGCCGTCCGGCAGCGCGGGCTTCGAGTCGCTCCAGAACGACCACCTGCGCCAGCGGATGCGGGCCGAGGTCGCCGGCGAGCCGTCGGGGAGCACGATGCGTCCGTGGACCAGCTCCGCCGGATCGAGCACCGGGAAGGTCAGCTCGAAGTCCGTGCGCCGCTCGCCGGCCTGGAGCTCGAAGGGCTCGGTCTTGTTCCAGTTCAGCTGGCCGCGTCGGAACCACAGGCGGTGCGCGCGTAGCTCCAGGCCGGCAATCGCGAAGCGCCCCTCCGCGTCCGTTGTCGCGCGCAGGAAGTGCTCGCCTTCGCGCGGCCCGTCGCCGCCCATATAGACGCGCTGCGTGCTCCCGTGGTTGTCCTCGACCTTGGCGACCACCTCGATGCCCACCGCGGAAGCGCCGCGCTCATCCAACACGCGCCCCGCGACGTCGCCGCCCGGCGCGAGGGTGCGCTCGCCGAGCTCGGTGACCTGCTCGTCGATCACCTCCTCGACCAGGAAGCGGGTCGCGAAGCCCGAGGCGACCAGGTGCAGCCCCAAGAGCTTCTCGGGGTTGCCGGCGTAGCGGAACATGGCCTCGCGCTCGACGTCGAGGACGATCCGGCCGTCGGGGCCGCTGGGTTCCGACGGGTCCATGTCGCGCAGCATCCCGTCGTGGTCGGCGATGAGCAGGCGGGCGCCGCGGATCGGAGCGCCTCGCTCGTCGACGGCGCGGAGCGACAGCGCGGTCCGCTGCGCCGCGGCGGGCGCCGGCTCTTCGGCGCTCTCAGGCGCCTCCACCGCGCGCCGCGCGTTCTCGTCCGCGGGCGCCTCGGCCGGGGGCGCCGCCGGCTCGGCCGCGCGCGTGGGCTCGGCCAGGACCGGCGACGCCGCTTCCCCGCGGTCGGGGGTCGACGCGGCGCGAAGCCTCACGGCCTCGCGCCCGCCGAGCAGTAGGAGCACGGACACGGCCGCTACGGCGGCCACCTTGTAGATCGTCTTCATGGCCAGGAGTGGTGCTAGCAGCGCGCCGGCGAGCGGCGCGGCCGCGGTGCCCGAGGCGCTCGCGAGGCCCAGCGCGGCGCGCGCCCGCCTCTCGTCGCCGCCGTGTTCGATGCGGTGCAGCTCGCGCAGCCGCGCGAGCGCCCGCGCCAGGTGGGAGCGCACGGTGGCCGAGGGCTGGCCGGTGTCGCGCGCGATCTCCGCCGCCGACTCGCCGCGGAAGAAGTGCCGCAGGATCACCAGCCGGTGCGTGCGGTCGAGTCGCCCGACGAGGGCCGCCAGCCGGCGCTGCTCCTCGAACTGCGCCAGCACCTCGTCCTCGGCCGGCACGGGCTCGCTCCGCGCCGCCGTGCGCTCACGCAGCTGACGCCGCCCGTCGGAGCGCCGGGTCGCACGCGCGAGGTTCCGCACCACCGCCGCGAGCCAGGGCCGCAGCGGGCGTCCCGGCCGCGGCGGGTGCTCGAGCGCGGCGACGAGCGCCCCCTGCGCCAGGTCGTCCGCCGCCGCCCCATCCCGCGCGAGTCGCCTGGCCAGCGCGCGCAGCCAGCCCATCTCGGCGAGCAGGTCGTCGAGGGCTTGATCGGAGGCGCGTCGCGGGTCCATTGCCTCCAGCATTCCGCACGGGCGGAGATCGTTGCGAACAACCCGAAAAAAGGGGCTTCGCGCGCCGCTCCCGCCCTCTACGGCACTCCGCAGGCCGATCGGGGCGTGGCGGTCACGCGGCCTGCGGCGGTCGGCTACCGAAAGAGGACCGGCCGATGGGCCGGCCGGCCCACTCCCCCGGACCGCTAGAAGATCTTCAGGTCGCGCGTGTTCGAGAAGGCGAACGCACCCGACTTCGAGGTCACAAGCGACTGCATCGTCAGCGTCGTGGTCCCGGCGAGGCCGATCGGGATGACGAAGGGATAGACGCTCTCGCCGTTCCCATCCAGGAGCCCAACCGAGCCGGGGACCGGGATCGGGGCCACGGGCACGCCGTCGATCGCGACCACCGCCGTGCCGACCAGCCCGCCGGGCGCACCCCCGCGCGTCGTAAAGGTCACCGGATCCAAGGAGCCGGCGGACGAGACGCTGATGCCGAGGCCGGCGTCGCGGCGCTCGGCGGTGTAGGCGCGCCCCTCGATCAGCCCGGCGACCGCTCCGGACGCCCCGCTGTTGCCGTCGAACATCGTGGCGCCGTCGGCCGCGAGCTGCCAGCCCATCCCCGAGGGGTTGAAGTCGGTCGAGTCCGGGTTGTCGTACCAGTGGACGGCGTAGCCGTAGTCCAGGTCGAAGGCGTAGATGCGCCCGACGTACTGATCGAAGCCGACCCAGCCGAGCGAGGAGGGCACGCCGACGTAGGCGCGGTCGCCGGCGAGCGCGACGCTCCAGCCGACGCCCGCACCCGCGGGGGCGGAGCCCTCGTCGTCGTAGATCGTCAACTCAGCGCCGGTCGCCAGGTCGAAGAGGTAGGCCCCACCGATGTTGTTGGAGCCCTTACGCGGCGCGCCGATCAGCGCGCGCGTCCCTTCGATGGCAACCGCGCGGCCGAACTCGTCGCCGGCGGCGCCGTCCGACGCGGTCAGCTTGTAGAGCTCGGCTCCGGTGGCGGTGTCGTAGACGTAGACGGCCCCCTGCGAGGCATCCGCACCGTAGGCGCCGACGACCGCGTAGGCCCCATCGACGGCGACCGCGGTCGCAAAGGCCCAGTTCGACGCGCCGTCGGACGGCGTCAGCACGAGCTGGAGGACGCCGGTTGGGTCGTAGAGATACGCCTTGCCGACGAACTGCTGGAAGGGCGGGCCGGTGACGTAGCGCTCCGCCCCGATGATCACCGTCGTGCCGTCGGTGTCGGTGTCGCGCCCGAAGAAGTTGATCTCGGGGTCGGTCGTGCGGACGGTCGCCGTCAACGCGCCGGTGGACGCGTTCATGAAGTGCACCTCGCCATCGAAGCCGTCGAACTCGAACTGTCGCGAGGTAACGAGCGCGAGGTTGCCCGAGAGCGCGACGGTGCCTCCGAACGCACCGTTGTTGTAGCTCGGATCGGGGGGCAGCAGGGTCATCGTCTCCCCCCAGGCCCCCGGCCCGCCGACGTTGCGTGAGCGCACGGAGACCGCCCCTTCGAAGGAGCCGGCGGTCGAGTCGCCGGCGACGCCGATGAGGGCCAGGTCGCCGCTGACGTCGACGTCGGCGCCGAAGCTCAGGTTCGAGGCGCCGACCAGCGGCTGCAGCTCGGTATCGAGGCGGTGATCGCCGATTTCGGCGTGCTGGGCGGCGGCGGGGCCGGCACAGAGGGCGAGAACGGGGAGGAGCGGGGAGCGGAGGGGGAGTCGGGTGAGCATTGGTTGTCCTTTCACGGCTCCCCGCGCACGGCCGCCGCCGGCCCCGCCAAGAATCTCGCAATTTGGCGGATCGAGGATCCGCTCAGCGCTCGGTGTCCCAGAGGAGCACGTGGCTCGCCTCGGGCAGCCAGTCGCCGCCCCCCGACGCGAGGCGGCTACCGTCGGCGCTCCACGCGAGCGACTGGGCGTGCATCGGGTGCCCCCGCAGCACGAGCAGCTGCACGCCCCAGTCGGGCTCCCAGAGCCGCACCGTGCCGTCGTTCGAAGCCGTCGCCAGCCGTGTCTCGTCCGGCGAGAACGCGATGTCGGTCACCGACCCCGAGTGTCCGCGCATGTGCACCAGCTCGCGCAGATCCCGGTCGAGCACCTTTACGAACGACGAGCTGCCGACCACGATCCGCGCTCCGCTGCGCGAGGTCGCGAGCGCGGTCGGAACGCCTCCTGGATGGCTCTCCGCGAGCAGCTCGCCGTCGATCCCCCGCCGCTGCAGGACCCCATCCTGGTAGGCGACCAGGAGGCTCTCGTCTCCGGTCTCGAGCAGTATCTGCGCCACGTTCACGGCGCGTCCGGTAGGCCATGAGGTCCGCGCCTCGACCGCGTCGAGCGGGATGATGTGCACCTCCCTGTTGGGCCTCCCCACCACGACGAAGCTCTCGTCGGCTGCGACGCCCAGGACCGCGGAGACGCGCGGGAGACGGCAGAGAGAGGTGGCGGCGCCCGTCGCGGCGTCGAGGACGACGACCTCACCGTCGTCGCGCACGCCGTAGATGCGCTTGCGGTCGAGCGAGAAGCGGTAGGCCTCGTTGACCTCGGCGCCGCGCATGTACTTGCGGTTGCGGATCACAGGCTCCTGCACCAGAACGCCGCTCGCATCCCAGCGCGCGACCTCGCCGCGGCGCGACACGGCGAGGAGGCCGCCGTCGGGGAGGATCGCCAGGTCCTTCGCGCCGCGCGGCAGCCCCACGAGCTCGCCCATGCCTTGCGGGCCCACGCTCCACATCCGCAGCGAGTTCCGGTCGAGCGAGATCAGGTCGCCGTCCGGGCGGTAGCCCAGGACGCGGATGCCGCTCGCGTGGCCGATGAAGCACGCCAGCTCAGAGGCGTCGTGCGTATCCCACAGCCGGATCGTGTTGTCGAGGGCACCCGAGGCGAAGGTCTTGCCGTCGGGGCTGAAGGCGACCACCTTGACGCCCGCTTCGTGCGAGCGCAGCACCGCGCGCGGCTCCAGCGCCGCGGCATCCCACACGCGCACGGTGCCGTCCATCGAGGCCGACACGAGCGTCTCGCCGTCCGGGGAGAGCGCGAGGTCCTCGACGTTGCTCTCGTGCCCCGCGCCGCGCGCGAGCTCGGATCCCGTCGTGCGGTCGAAGACGCGCACGAAGGGCGAGGTCGAGCTACCGCCGGTATAGACGCGCTCGCCGTCGGGGCTGAAGAGCAACGAGAACGCGCGCCCGTCGTGCGGAGCGAAGCTCGCGAGCTCGCTTCCGTCGCGCGCGTCGAGCAGCCGCACCTCGCCCGTCAGCCAGGACGCCACGACCTCGTCCCGCGTGGGCGACCAGGCGACGGCCCACACCTCGTTGCGCGTGAGGCGCGCGCACCACGCCTCGGCTCCGAAGAGGTCGCGCCGGCCCGGGGAGAGCTCGAAGCGCATCACCTCACCGTTCTTGCGGCCGACGACCAGCGCGTCTCCGTCGGGCGAGAGAGCACAGCACGTCACGAGCATGTGATCCCGCGACAGGGTGTGCAGCACGCGTCCGTCCGCGACGTCCCACACCCGCAGCGTCTCGGTCCCGGTCGCGCCGGAGGCGATCCGCCCGGCGGCGACGTCGCCCGCGAGCGCGAGCGCGCCTGGCCAGTCGGTCGCAAAGCGGCTCATCTCCGAGGCGGCCGTCAGGTAGTCCCACTCCCAGCCGCGGTAGCGCTCCGGCGCGCGCTCCAACTGCAGCTGCGCCAGGCTCGCGTCGTGGCTGCGCAGGGCGCCGTCGGCAGCCGCGATGGTGGCGACGTAGGCCTCACGCTCCTGCTGCGCACGCGCGCGTTCGGCCTGGATCGCAGCGTTCGTGGCGAACAGCGTGGCGGCCACCAGGGCCAAGGCGACGACGCCGACCGACGCCAGCACGACGCGGTGACGCCGCGCGAAGAGGAGCGCCGTCCGGGCCGCGCCCGGCGGGCGCGCCAGGATCGGCTCGCGCGCCTGGAAGCGGCGCAGATCCTCGAGCAGTGCGTCGACCGTCGCGTAGCGGTGCGTCCGGTCGAACTCGAGCGCCGTCATCACGATCGTATCGAGGTCGCCCGCGAGCTCGGACCGGTGCGCGGAAGGCGGAGCAGGGGGCGCCTCGCGCGTTTCGCGCGCCCGCGCGATCGGCGTGCGCCCCCCCGCCTCGCGCGCGTCGAAGGGCCGCACGCGCGCGAGCAGCTCGTAGAGCATCACGCCCAACGAGTAGACGTCGGAGCGGATGTCGGGCTCGTCGCCGGCGCACTGCTCCGGGCTCATGTAGCTGAGCGTCCCGACCACGTCGCCGGTGCGCGTCAGGAGCGTGGCGTCGCCGGCGCTCTGCCCCGTCGCGAGCCCAACGGCTCGCGCCACGCCGAAGTCGATCACCCGGACGCGCCCACCGGCGTCGACCAGCACATTGTCCGGCTTGAGGTCGCGGTGCAGGACGCCGTTCGTATGCCCGTACTGCACGGCGCGCGCCAGCTCGGCGAAGAGCCGCAGGCGGCCCGTCACGTCGAGCCCCTCGTCGTCGGCGAAGGTCATCAGGCCGCGCGCGTCCTCGACCAGCTCCATCGCGAACCAGGCGAGCGCTCCCCCCGGCTCTTCGGTCGTGCCCGCCTCGTACACCTGGGCGATGCCCGGGTGCGCGAGGCGCGCCATCACCTCCGCCTCGAAGCGGAAGCGCCGCAGGTCGCGCTCGAAGCCGGGCAGCGTGCGCAGCACCTTCAGCGCCACCCGGCGCCGCGGGTTCTCCTGCTTGGCCTCGTAGACGACGCCCATGCCGCCGGCGCCGAGCACGCGCGACAGGGTGAAGCTCCCGATCCTGTGGCCCGACAGGTCCGGCGCGGACGCGGGCTCGAGGAAACCCCCATCGAGCTCGGCGTGCGTGTCGAGCAGCTCCGCGACGCGCTCCGCCAGGTCCGAATCCTCCGCCGCGGCGCGCGTGAGCAGCGGGCCGCGCTCCTCGGGGTGTTCGAGGATCGCGTGGAACAGCGCTTCGGCGCGCTCGAAGGCTTCGGCTTCGGAGCGGATCGTCACGGCAGCAGACCATCGGCCTGGAGGCGTTGCGCAAGCCAGGCCCGGGTCATGGTCCAGTCGCGCTCGACCTCTCGCAGGGACACCGCGAGAATCTCGGCCGCTTCCCGCATCGGAAGTCCCAGAAAGAAGCGCAGCTCGACCAGCCGCGCCTTCCGCGGATGTAGCCGCGCGAGGTCTTCGAGCGCGACCTCCAGCGCCAGGAGGTCGCCGCCGCCGCCGGCCTCCAGGTTGGCCACGATCTCGTCGAGCGGCTCGCGCGCCGCCCCTCCGCCACGCTTCTCGGCCTTCCGCGCGCGGGCGTGCTCGACCAGGATGCGTCGCATGACCGTGCCCGCCGTGGCGAAGAACTGCGCGCGGTGCTCGAAGCCCACCGAATCCTGCCCCACGAGCCGCATCCACGCCTCGTTGACCAGCGCCGTTGCCTGCAGCGTGTGCTCGGCGCGCTCGCGCCGCATCAGGCCGTCGGCGAGCGTGCGCAGCTCGCCGTAGACCCGCGGGGCGAGCCGGTCGAGCGCCTCGCGATCCCCGCGCCGGGCAGCGGCGAGGAGCTCGTTCAGGTCCTCGGGCGGCGTTCCGTCGGGGCCGGGCATCCCCTCAATAGTAGCGCGCTCCGAGGCCGCACGGAGCGAGCGCTAGAAGGATGCGTCAAGCTGCAGCAGCGCCGTCGGAGCACCGAGCACGACCGCCGACGAGCCCGACAGGTAGCCGACCTGGCCGAAGAACACCTTCGACTGCACGCCGGCGGGCAAGTCGGGAAGGAACAGCTCGGTCGACAGCTTGCCGACCCCGTTCAGGACTCCGAGCTTGGGCACGAGGTACGGCGGCTCGACCAGGATGATCCCCGACAGCGCCGGTTGAAACAGGTCGAACGGCGCCTCTCCGAAGGCCAGGAACGCGGGCACGAGGATCGGCCCCGTCAGGTCGACCTCGATCGGCTGGCCCTCGCGCGCGGGCGACGTGGTCGACACCGTCAGGATGGCCTCGCCCGAGAGCTGCGTCAGGGTGCCCCCGGCTCCCAAGCCCTCGATGTCCTCGCCCGGAAGACCGGTCGCGCCCGTGCAGAAGCCGCCGGAGGTCGAGTCCACACCCGGCTCTCCGCCCAGGATGGTCGAGTCGAGGTACTGCACGTCGCTCCCGGACATCGCCAGGACCAGCGCCGTTCCGCCATCGCCGGGCGCGATGCAGGGCAGCTCGGAGCTCTTGCCCGATCCGCCGTCGCCGCCGCGGACCTCGGCGCCTCCCAGGACCGCGAAGACGTTCTCGAAGATCACGGCCGGTCCGCCGTCTCCCGCCACGGTGCTGGAGAGGGCCGCCGACCAGTCCTGCCCGTCGCCGCCGGTGACCGAGGTGTCGTAGAGGCTCAAAGCGCTGTCGCGCGCGACCAGGCCGGCGTAGCCGTCGAGGGCCGTGGAGGAGCCCGACTCGCCGCGGACGCTGCAATCGGCGAGCACAACGTGGGCGCAGTCCTGCACCAGCATGGCGGGCTGGGAGCCTGCGCCGAAGCCCTGCACCGTCGTCTCCTCGAGCCAGATGGTGCCCTCGTTGTCGCTGAGCACGAGCGCGCCTCCGTCGTCGTGTCTCAGGCCGCGCACCAGGACCTCCTCGCCCGCGGGGATGCCCTGGATGGTGATCGCGCCGTTGAACTCCGGGTTGTGGCCTTCCTCCGCGACGATCGCGACCGGGAAGTTGACGTCGAAGCCGTCGTACGTCCCGTCGCGCACCAGGAGCGTGTCGCTCGGCTGGATCGCGGCGAGCGCCTCGGCGAAGGTGAGGAACGCGCCGCTCCCAGACGAAGCGACGACCCACACGCTCTTGGGCTCGACGGGCAGGTCCGCCACGGTCACTTCGGACGGAGCCGCGAGCACGACCTCGAACGAGGGGCTCAGATAGCCCGCCTGCAGGTGCATCATCGCCGCCTCGTCGCCCGCCGAGACCGGGCTCGCGGGCAGGCTGGCGCTCAGGGCACCGCCGCCGTCGAGCAGGCCGAGCGACACGACTTCGTAGGGCCCCTCGACGAAGAGCGTCCCGAAGAGCGGCGCCAGGAAGAGCGGCGCCGGACCGACACCGAGCCCGACGAACACCGGCGCGCCCGGCGGGCCGCCCGCGAGCTCAAGCGGGACCGCGTGCCCGGGAGCGACCTGGTGCGGGGTCATGAGCGTGAGCGCATCTCCGGGCAGCGCGCTGAAGGTCCCTAGCCCACCGACGGGCTCGCCGTCGTCTCCCGGCACGATCTCGGGGCAGAAGAACGAGGGCGGGATCACGCCGCCGCCGACGCCGCCGGCCAGCAGCGAATCGAGCGTGTACAGCTCGGATTCCGAATCGGTCAGCTCGACCCCCACCCCACCGTCTGCAGGCGGGAAGCACGGCAGAGTTCCGACGTGTCCATAGCCTCCGTCGCCCGCGTCGGAGAAGCAGCCGCCGAGGAAGACGAACGACGAGCTGGCGCGGATGCCCGGAGCGCCCTCCGCGGCGGAGTGGCCGCCGGAGCCGGAGAAGGCTCCGTGTCCCTCCAATCCGCGGAACACCGAGTCGAAGGCGTGCATGGACGAGCCGGTGAGCTCGGCCCCGGCGCCCGGGTCCTGCAGAATGCCCACCGGGATCGAATCGCTCCCGCTGAAGTCGCAACGCACGACGACAACCGAGGCGGAGCCATCGACCCGCAAGCCGGGTCGCGGGCCGACCGACGGGTCGTAGTCCCCCACGGCGACGAGGTCCTCCAGCCACACGGTCCCCGCGTTGCCGTCGACCACGACCGTGTCTTCCATACTGAGGCCGCGCACGATCGCGCTCTCCCCGGCGGGGACTCCGGACACGGTGAATCCCTCATGGTCGCCGATGGTGACCAGCTCGCCCTCGGCGGCGACGAGCGTCACGCCGCGGTCTACCGTGAACGCCTCGTAGTCGCCGGACCGCACGACGATGACGTCGCCCGCCGCGGCGGCCGCGATCGCTGGATCGATCTTGGCGAAGTCGGCTCCTCCCTGCTGATCGACGACCCAGAGCTGACCCTGAGCCGTGCCGGCGACGTGAAGCATCCCGAAGACGACGAGGGCGCGAAGCATCATCGTGTTTCTCCCGTTGGTGCGAGTAGCGAGGGCGGGCGAGCCCTACCGACCGTATGCGAGTCCTTACGATCTGGGAACCCGCGCGCGGCTCCAACGCCCCAGCGCAGGCGATTCCCGCTTTTCGGCATCCGCCTCGGCGACGCCTCATCGCTGGGAAACCCAGAAGGACGCGTCGAGCTGCAGCAGCGCCGACGGCGCGCCCAGGACCACGTTCGACGAGGCGCACAGGTACCCGACCTGACCGAAGAACACCTTCGACTGCACGCCCTTGGGCAGATCCGGAAGGGAGAGCTGCGTCGACAGCTTCCCGGTCCCACTCAGGACGCCGAGCTTGGGCACGAGGTACGGCGGCTCGACCAGGATGATCCCCGACAGCGCCGGCTGGAACAGGTCGAACGGCGCCCCGCCGAAGGCCAGGAACCCGAGCACGCCCGGCGGACCGTCGAGGCGCCGCCAAGCACCGCGAACACGTTGTTGAGGACGGCCGCCGGCCCGCCGTCTCCGGCCACCGGACCAAAGATCGCGAAGGCGGCACCGTGCGCGGTGCCGCCGACGACCCTGGTGTCGTAGAGGCTCAATGCGCTGTCGCGCGCGACCAGGCCCGGGTGGAAAAGCGCCGAGAAGCCCGGCGAGATCGCCGCGGATTTCCGGTTCGGGCATCCCCCCCAAGCAACAAGGAGACCTAGGGATGTCACTGACAACCTTCGCTTGCTTCCTGCTCGCAACCGGCGCGCAGGATCTCCGCTTTGGCGAGGACCGGGCCTTGGTGGACTGGGACGACGCCTTCAACACCAACGTCTTCCTCGAAGACCTCGACGGCGATGGGATCGAAGACCTGATCCTGGTCGGCGACGGCGCGATCCAGCGCGGGCTCGGGCGCGGGATCTTCCGGCGCAGCGGGACGGTCGGCGATGGCGCCGCGAGCGGAGCC
Source organism: Planctomycetota bacterium (assembly GCA_039029355.1). Taxonomy (GTDB): domain Bacteria; phylum Planctomycetota; class UBA1135; order UBA1135; genus JBCCGI01. The sequence continues at coordinate 24,682 of JBCCGI010000042.1, read as the reverse complement.
GTGGGCGACGCCGACGGGGACGGAGAGCTGGATCTGCTGCTCGGCTTCAGCAGCGGCGGCGCTGCGCTCTACCTCGGCGACGGGAACGGAGCCCTCGTCGAGGCGTCCGGCGTGGGGCTGCCGGTCGGCCCCGTCTTCGGGCCACCCCTCTCCGACGTCGACCTCACCGACCTCGAGGGCGACGGCGACCTCGACGCCTTCATCGCACCGGGCGCGTTTGGGACGAGCATCTACCGCTGGGACGGCGCGCAGTACGTGGGCGAGGCGCTTCCAGCGGGGGCGATCTCGGCCAACGAGGCCGTGTTCGGCGACATCGACGGCGACGGGGACGAGGACCTCTTCCTCGCCAACAACGGAGCCTTCGACCCGAATCAACTGCTGCGGAACGACGGCGGGAACCTGACGGTGGCCGCCGGTCTCCTGCCCGAGCTGGATCCGGACGAGACCTGGGACGCAGCGTTCGGCGACCTCGACCTCGACGGGGATCTCGACCTGCTCGTCGGAGACGACTTCAAGTCGCACGTGCTGCGCAACGACGGCACCGGCGCCTATGCAGAGGAGCTTGGCGCCTTGCCGGCGGGGATCGTCTCGGTACGGCTCGTGCTGCTCGAGGACCTGGACGCGGACGGCGATCTGGACGCTCTCCTAGGCACTCCGGGCGGAACGCCCGAGTTTCTGCTGGAAGGCGATGGCGCCGCCGCGTTCACGCCGGTTGCGGACCCGCTGAGTGGGTTTGAGGGCGCGCTGCACGCCGCGGGCGCCGCGGACCTCGACGACGACGGGGACCTGGACCTCGTGCTCGGCCTGCGCGGCACGCAGTCCGAGGTCTTCCTCGGCGACGGCGCGCTTCACTTCGACACGCGCCGCCGCAAGAGCCGCGTCGAGCTCGCCGTCGAGCAGGCCGTGGCCGGGGACCTTGACAACGACGGCGACGACGACCTGCTCGTGTTCGCGGCCACGATCGGTGGGCAGCGCGTCTTCCTCAACGACGGCGACGGAGACCTGGCCGAGCTCGTCGGCGCGGTGAACCCTCCGGCCGAGGGAGCGCTGGACGCGCTCCTCGCCGACCTCGACGGCGACGCCGACCTCGACGCCCTTACCACGCCGCGCGACAACGGCCCGGTCGGGCTGCTGCGCAACCAGGGCGGCGCGCTGCTGGCCAACAGCTCGGCGGATCTCGGCAACCTGTTCGGGCTCTACTTCGGGGCGACGCTCGGGGACGCGGACTCGGACGGCGACCTCGACGTGCTGGTCGACCTCATCAGCCTGCGCTACCGGGTGAACGACGGCACGGGGGTGTTCTCGGAGGCGCCCGCCGAGTGGCTCCCGGGGACCCAGCCCAACGGGCGCCTCGCGATGGCGGACTTCGACCTCGACGGCGTGGACGAGCTGTTCGCGCTGAACGGGTTCTTCGAGAACGATGGCACGGGCGTGCTGACGCTCGCCGCGGCTCACTCGAGCACCCAGGGCAGCTTCGGCGACATCGCGGTCGCGGACATGGACGGCGACCTCGACCTGGACGTGGTGCACGTCGACACCGAGCCCCTCTCCGGAGGCAACAACGCGGTGTGGCGCTTCGACGGGTCGTCGTTCACCCAGCTGCCACTTCCCGCCCCCTTCGACGGTCGCGGCCTGGCGGTGGACGACTTCGACGGCGACGGTGACGCCGACATCGTGCTCGGCACCGGCAGCGGGTTCCGCGCCTTCGCCAACCAGGGCGACGGTGCCAGCTGGGTCGAGTCGCCCGACGCCCTGGCCGGGTACGGCAGCGCGACGCTCGACACGCTGGCCAGCTTCGACGCCGACCTCGACGGCGACATCGACCTCTTCACGGGAGGCCGCGCGGGCGTCCATGGTCGCCTTTGGACCAACCGCCAGCGGCACGTTGTGCAGCGCGAGATCGCGACGTTGAGCGACCCGCTGAGCGTCGACGTGTTCGGGCCGGCCGGCGAGGCTTGGGTGCTGTCGCTCTCCCTGGGCACGACCTTCCTCGAGCTGCCGCCGTTCGGCATCCTCAAGGTCGACCCGCTGCTCGAGGTGAACGTGAGCCAGGGCCTGCTCGACGGAAGCGGCGAGGCCGTCTTCACCGCGGTGGTTCCGCCGACGGCGTCGCTCGCCGGAGTCACGGTGTTCTGGCAGGCGGCCGTCGGGACGGGCTTCCAGTTCACCAACCTGGACTTCGGCGAGCTCTTCGACCTGTAGTCGCTACGGGAGGAGGCTGACGTACGCGGGCGCCGACACGGCGCCCGCACCGGCCTCAAGCCACTGGAAGGTCGCGAGCGTCGGCTCGGCAAGCGCCGGCGTCGCGGGCAGGGCGACCGTCGCCTGGCCCGCGGCGTCGAGCGTGACCGGGCCGAGGTCGACGAGGCCACCGAGGTCGACGAAGACCTCACCCGCCAGCCCCGGGACCTCGAGCGCCGCGCCGGGCGCGATCGAGGCGAACAGCTGACCGCCGGAGCTCGGCGCGCCGCTCAGCACCAGCTCGATCGTCTCGCCGGGCGCGGACCGGCGGACCGTCGCACGGATCGTGGGCAGGAAGCTCGCGCTCTGGACGAAGCTCGATCCGGGCTCGATCAGCAGCGGGTCCTGTTCGACGAGCCCGTCGCCGTCCAGCCCGCCCTGCACGACGCCGTCCGCATACGCGAGTCCAGCAGACAGCCCAGCGAGCCGCAGCCCGTACCCGCCCGGGACGAAGGAAGTCGAGGCCTGGCCCTGACCGCCCCGCAAGAGCGATCCCGCGATCTCGATGTTCGAGTCGAACGACCAGACCGCGTCGCCGCCCTCGATCAGGAAGGGCGAGTCCATGTTGGCACCGACCACGGTGCTCCCCGCGAAGAGGACGTCGGAGCGCTGGAAGCCGGCCGTCTCGTTGAAGGACGGCAGGGTGAACAGGAACAGGTCCGGCGGCGACTCAACCAGGGAGTCCACGACCAAGAAGCGCGAGTCGGACGCGCTCATGCAGAAGACGGGGTCGGTCACGCCTGCGAACCCCGCGTCGATCCCGCCGCCCACGGCGTACGACGCGGACACCACCGCCGCCGTCGTGCCGACGACGAGGAGCGCCTCGCGTCCCTGCACGGAGTCGAAGTCGATGTCGTGCAGCACGACGGTCCCTGCGCAGTCCTCGACCTGAGCGCCGGGGCTCGCGTTGAACGCGCTCGCCTCGGCCTTGGCGATCGTCATGCCGGCGATCGAGGCGGCCTCTCCCGCCTCGATCTCGATCACCGCCGCGCTCGGGATGGAATCGAAGATGGTGCTCGCGACCACGATCGTCTCGTCGGGGCCGGCACCTTGCACCAGGATCGGCTTGTTGAGCACGAAGTCCGAGTAGAGCCCGGCGGCGACGAGCACCACATCGCCGGGCTGCGACGCGCCGATCGCTGGCTGGATCTGCTGGAAGTCGGCACCGCTGCCGGGAGGACCGACGGTGCGAACGTCGGCGAGCGCGGGGAGGGCGAGCGAGGCGAGCAACAGGGGGTGGAAGTGGTGGGCCTTCATGCGCCCGATTGTCGGCGCCGCGCCGCGCGCCGGTGTCACGCACCCGTCACTCGATGCTCGGATCGTCGTTGTAGGCGGCCTCGATCCGGGCGATGACCGCCTTGAGGCTCTTCGTATAGCGGTGCTTCGCGACGTACGCCGCGCCGACGGTCATCCCCAGCTCGTCGGCCACCTCCTGGACCGGGCGCTCCTGGAGGACCGTACGCTCGAAGACCTGCACGGTGCTCTCGATGAACGAACCCGACGTCCGCAGGACGCGGACGGCCTCGGCGAGCACCCGCTCCTTCTGCTCGCGCTCCCAGGCGGCCTCGAACGCCTCCGCGCCGGGGAGCTCAACCAGCACCGAGTCCCGCACCGGGTCCGGACGCCGGACGCGAAAGTGGTCGATCGCCCGCCAGCGCGCGGTGCGCACGAGCCACCCGCGCAGCCGGTGTGGGCCGGCCTGAAAGGAGCCGTCGCGTAGGGCCGTGATGAAGCGGACCAGCACCTCCTGCGCGAGGTCCTCCGCGTCCGCGTCACGCAGCCCCATCCGCCGCAGCACGCCGGCCAGGAGCGGCCGGTAGCGGAGGTCGAAGCGACGCCAGTCGCCCTCGTCATCGTCGGTTCGCAGGGCGAGCAGGAGCTCGCGCGTCGTGTGGGTAATGCTCGGATCACTCATGAGGGGAAGGAGGCGGGGTCGGAGTGGCCTCCCGCAGGGCAGGAACGAACCCGATCGCCGACCTTACCGTCGACCTCCAAAAAAGTGCCCGACGGGCGAGTCGCGGCGGGGGGCTCCTGGCGTTCTTGTATCTTGTCATTTCGCGCCCTGCCTGGGAGGCTCGGCGCTGCCCTACGCCCCCCCCCTCATGCACCGGCCTAGGCCAGGCCGGTGTGCGCTCCTGTCATGTACGCCCCCGCCCCCCTCCTCCTTGCCCTGGTTCCCCTGCTCCCGCACGACTGCGAAGAGGGGCACGACCACGTCGATCCCGGCCAGGCAATCGCGCAGATCCTGAACACGTTTCCGGACTACCGCCCCGGGGACCCGTCCTTCTTCGAGCGCCATCCCGGGCTGCGCGAGTACCTCCTCGCCGCCACGGACGGCTGCCTCGAGCCTGGGTGCATCCCCCCCACGCCGTTCCTCGTGAAGCCGCCCGCGCGGTGGCATCCGGGGAGCACGCACCTGCACGTCCAGGGCTGCCCAACCTGCTGCGATCCGCCGGACCCGCAGACGCCGCTCCTGCCGCGCCGACCGGTCGAGCAGGTCCGCTCGCTGATGGAGTACTTCGGGTGGGAGTACGGGCAGCTTCTGCTTTGGGCCGTGGGTCCGCTCAACCCGGACCAGCTCAAGCTGCACTTCACGACCAACGAGGGCTTCGACTACACCCAGGACCCGCCGGTCCCGAGCTCGGACCTGACGTACCTGCTGGGCGGCGGCGAGCACCCGCACACGGTCGGCGACCCGGAGAACATCTACACCGCGCTCGAGGTGTCGCAGTTCTCGGTCTCCAAGTGGGGCCACATCAGCGCGCTGGGCATCGGCGTCGATGGGGCGGACATCTTCCACTTCCTCAACCGGCCGAACGACTTCGGCGGCGCCGAGGCGGGTCCCGAGCCCTACCCGTGGGAGCAAGCCGAGCAGAACGTGGTCGAGTTCGGCCTCCCCGCGCCGCCGTTCGAGCCCGGCAAGCACTACCTGAACGACGGCACCGGCAAGTTCTCGCGCCCGGTGCTGGAGTACATGCGTGAGACGAACCCGTCCGCCACGCTGGGGTGGGCCCACGAGCGCTGGCCGATCGGCGCGTACTCGGGCGAGCACGAGGTCGGGCTGTACGCCGACGTCTGCGCGGGCGGTTGGGACTGGACCGCCCCCGAGGATCCCTTCGGCCTCAGCCCCAACCCGGCGCTGGTCGGGCACGACGCGCGCGTGACGCCGAGCGACGTCGGGCTCGCCTTCCCGCGCATCCTGGTTCTGGGGGAGCCCGCCGAGATCGGCGCCGGCCCGTTCGTCAGCCTGCCCGAGACGGTCGACATCAGCCGGCCGGTCTTCGCGCCGTTCGACGTCGCCTTTGGGCTGATCGACTTCCTCGAGGCGACCAAGCTCGACTCGAATGCGACGCCGCCCTACGCGTGCGAGCCTCCGGACAAGCCGGAGCTCGACGACCGCTGGTTCGGGCTCTACTACAAGCTGCTCTCGGCGGGGCAGCGCGTCGCCATCTCGGGCGGCAGCGACTACCCGTGCGCGGTGGGCTCCAACGTGCTGTGGCAGCCCACGACGTACGTCCAGCTGCAACCCGGCGAGCCGGCGACGCAACAAACCTGGCTCCGCAACCTGCGACAGGGCCGCAGCTCGGTCGTCGCCGGCGGGCATCAGTTCCTGGGCGTCGAGGTCTACGCGCCGAGCGACGTCAGCGGCACCGCTCCCGTCTCGCCGGGCGGCACGGTGTACGTGGACACGAAGGACGGCTTCCCCGACGTCCTGCGCGCGCGGGTGACGTACCGGTCCGAGCCGCCCTTCGATCTGATCGGGCAGATCGAGCTGCTCCTCAACGGCGGTCTGGCGCCGTGGACCGGCTCGACCCCCTCGCTGCGCGACTTCGACACGGGCGTCGACGGCAAGATCTTCGCGTTCGAGGTCGAGGTCCCGGTCGCGAAGAGCGGCTGGCTCGCGGCGCGCGCCGGCTACAGCGTGGTCAATCCGCTGACCACCAGCCACACCGGCGCGATCTACGTCGTCGTCGACGACCGCCCGGTCGCCGACGCCGCGACGGCCGAGTACTTCACGATCTACGCGGACTTCGTGAACCACCGGATCAAGAACTTCGAGGCGAAGGAAGCCCTGTCGGGCGCCGGCCTGCTGGAGTGGTGGGTCGGCACGCAGCCCGAGATCCAGGCGATGAAGAAGTACCTGGTCGCCGGGCGGCGCGCGTACGCCGCTGTGCGCGACTACGGCGCGCCGCCCCCCAACGTCGAGCTCGTGGACGAGACGCCGCCGGGCTACGACAAGTTCGGTTCGCCGCCGGCGCCGCCGCTCGGGATCGCGGTCGACACCGATCCGTTCGAGAGCTCCGCGTTCACGGTCTCATGCTTCAACGCCGAGCCGGGCTGGACGGCGTTCCTGAGCATCGGCTCGTCGCTGGTGTGCACGCCCGGAGCCCCGGGCTGCGAGCCCGAGGACGCGGTGTTTCCCGGGGCGCATTTCTGGCTCGACCCGGGGGCCCCGTTCTACGTCCAGAAGGCGGCCGGAACGGTGGACGGCGCGGGTGTCGCGGGACGCAGCATCGCGTACGTGCAGAACCCGTCGAGCGTCGGGCTAGAGCTCTACGCGCAGTACATCGTGGCCAACCTCGCGGGCGCCGTGCTCAACCCCAGCTGCCCGGGTTGCTACGCCTCGACCGAAGTGGTGCGCCTCCGCCTGCAGCTGTAGCCGGCGCGCGCAGAGGACCGAGAAAGGACGCACGGAGACGGAAGAAGCCCCCTTGACGGACTTCGAATCTCCGCCTAATTTCCGCCCAGCGATGAAGACGACCCTCTCGAACGCCCTACACCCCGTCCTGTGCGTGTGTTGCTGCTGCAGCCCCGCGCGGCCGGTCCGTAGGCGTTGTTGAGCCCCTTCCCTCGCTAAGGAAGAACAACCCGCCGGGCCTGGCCCGGCGGGTTTTTTCGTGTCCTGGCGGCATTTGGACCGCCACCTCCACCTCTCCTGCGCTCCCGAGAACGATGAAAGCTGCGAACGCTGCGATCCAAGACGGCCGACGGTCCGTCGTCCTGTTGTACGAGAACGAAGCCTGGAACCTGGGGCTTGCCGAGGCCCTGCGGGAGCGCGGCCTCTGTGTTCGCTGCGTCGACCTCCGCAGCCACGCGTTCGACCTTCAGGGACGCTTCGAGGGCGCGGTCTACTTCAACCGGCTGAGCCCCAGCGCCGCGCTGCGCGGCAACGACGACGCGCTCGACCTGGGCCGCGTGCTGGTGCGCAAGCTGGAGCTCGACGGGCACCGCGTCGTGAACGGCACCGAGGCCTTCGACCACGAGCTCGACAAGCTGAGGCAGTACCTGCTGCTGTCGCGCCTCGGGCTGGCGGTGCCGCGGACGCTCGCGCTGTCCGCCGGAGCGCGGGAAGTCGACCTCTCGACTCTGCCCTTCCCGGCCATCCTCAAGCCGAACACCGGCGGCAGCGGCTCGGGCGTCACGGTGGTGAACAGCCCCGCGGAGGCCCTGGCCGGCGTCGAGGCAGCCGGCAGGAGCGACGGCAGCTGGCTGCTCCAGGAGCGCATCGTGCCGGCCGACGGGCGCGTACTGCGGCTCGAGCTGATCGGCGGCCGGCTCGTGTACGCGATGCGCGTGCGCGCCGTGAACACGTTCAACCTGTGCCCCGCCGAAGCGTGCGAGCGCCCTCCGGCGAACGCCGCCGACGCCACGGCGCCGCGCGCGGTCTTCGAGCACGAGCCCGATCCCGACCCGGCGCTGGTCCACGCAGCGCGCGACGTCCTGAGCGCGATCGGGCTCGAGGTCGGCGGGGTTGAGATCCTCGTCGAGGCCTCCGGGCGCGCGGTCTTCCTCGACGTCAACGCCACCTCGGTCTACCGCGACGACGTCGCTGCGGCCGCCGGGGTCGACCCCTACGCGATGCTCGCGAACCACCTCGTCCCCGCAACCACCTCCGCCGCCACGGCGGTCGCCTGAAGGAGCTGAATCCGATGTCCAGATTCTCCCAAGCCGACGTCGTCGTCCTCGGCGGCGGCATCATCGGCACGAACATCGCGCTCGCGCTCGCCGAGCGCGCAGCGGGACGCGTCGTGCTGCTCGAGAAGAGCGCGCTCGGCGCCGGCTCGACCGGCAAGTCGGGCGCGATCCTGCGCCAGCACTACGGCAACCCCGTTACCGTGGCGATGGCCCGCGAGTCGCTGCACTTCTACGCCGACTTCGAGCGCCGCTACGGCGACGATATCGGCTTCCGCCAGCCCGGCATGGTCTTCTTCGCCCGCGCGGAGGAGCGCGAAGCGCTCGAGGCCAACGTCGCTCTGCAGCGCGAGCTGGGCGTCACCGCTCAGGTGCTCGGCGCGGCCGAGCTGCGCGGGCTGTTTCCGGGCGCGCACATCCCCGACGAGCTCGTCGGCGCATGGGAGCCCGAGGCCGCCTACGTCGATCCGCTCGCGACGGTGCGCGCCGTCGGACGCGCGGCCGAGGCGTGCGGCGTCGAGCTGCGCCTCGGCACGCGCGTCGAGGAGCTGCTCATCTCCGGCGGCGAGGCGTATGGCGTGCGCCTCGCCGGAGGCGACTGGATCGAGGCCCCCACCGTCGTGAACGCCGGCGGCCCGTGGGCGCGGCGCTTGCTCGGCCCGCTCGGCGACGAGCTGCCTCTGCGCGCGGTGCGCCCGCAGCAGGCTTTCTTCGAGCCCAGCCCCGCCGTGGGAGAGGCGCTGCCGATCGTGGCGGACCTCCAGCTCGATCTCTACTGGAAGCCCGAGCCCAAGGGCTGGACGCGCGTCGGCCGGATGAGCTTCGACGCCGACGCCGAGGTGCCCGATCCCGACCGCTACGACGAGGGCGTCGACGGCGGCTTCCTCGCGGCCTGCCGCGACGGGGTCGCCGAGCGCCAACCCGGCTTCGGCGAGGCCGTGTCCTGGGGCGGGTGCGGAGCGCTCTACACCGTGACGCCCGACGCCCACCCGCTGATCGGCGAGGTGCCGGGCGTGCGCGGCCTGTTCCTGGCCTCCGGCTTCAGCGGACACGGCTTCAAGCTCGGCCCCAGCGTCGGCGCCGGCGTGGCGGGGCTCGTAGCCGGCGACGTGCGACCCCCCTTCGACCCCGACTTCTTCGCGGTCGACCGGGTCCGTCGCGGGCGCCCGATCCGGCCGCGGTACGCCTACGGCATCCTGGGGTGAGCCGGGCGCCGGCCTCCCGCCTTCGCGGGGGGCCGGCGGCATCGGGGCGGATATCATGAGGTGCCCGTGCGCGACTCCCACCGCGATCTCCCCGAGCCCGAAAGCGACCACGGCGCCCACACCGTCCGTGTCTGGCAAGGGACCATCGTCGGGGTGCACGGCGACGACGTCTTCGTCGACCTCGGGCCGCGCATGCAAGGCGTGATCTCGCTGCGCCACTTCGACGAGCCACCGACCCTGGGCGAGGAGCTCGACTTCACCGTGCTCGGCCAGGAGGACGGGCTGTGGGCGCTCGCGCGCCTCGAGGAGGGCTTGCTCGCCTCGTGGAGCGACATGGAGGTCGGCAGCTGGGTCCACGCCCGCGTGATCGGCCGCAACCCCGGCGGGCTCGACCTGAAGATCGGACCTCTGCACGCCTTCATGCCGAAGTCCGAGACCGGCCTCGCCCGCGGCCAGGACGCGGGCGTCATGGTCGGCAAGGCGGTCACCTGCGAGGTGATCGAGATCGACAGCGAGCGCCAGCGCGTCTTCGTGTCGCGCAAGCGCGTGAAGCGCAAGGAGAAGGAGAGCCAGCAGCAGCGCGAGGTCGGCTCGCTCAAGCCCGGTCAGGTCGTGCAGGGCCGCGTCTCGCGCATCGAGTCCTACGGCGCGTTCGTGCGCTTCGGGCAGGGTCTAGAGGGCTTGATCCATATCTCCAACCTGTCGCGCGAGCGCGTCGAGCACCCGGCCGAGGTCCTGAAGAAGGGCGAGAGCATCTCCGCCGAAGTGCTGACGGTACGGCAGGGCGGCAAGCGCATCGGGCTCGGCCTCAAGCAGCTCCAGGACAACCCGTGGAAGCGGCTGCCGAAGACGCACCATCCCGACCAGGTCGTCGTCGGTCGCGTCACGCGCACGGTGGACTTCGGCGCGTTCGTGTCGATCGCCAAGGGCATCGAGGGCCTGATCCACGAGTCCGAATCGGGCCTCGGCCCCGACCGCCGGCTGCGCGAGGTGCTCAAGGCCGGCCAGGCCGTGGCGGTGCGCATCGTCGACTTCGACGTCGAGGAGGAGCGGATGAGCCTGTCGCGCGTCCACCGGGGAGGCGCCCCGGTGCGCGACGAGGACGCGCTCGACCCCGAGCGTCTGGCCGAGCTGGGAGGCGGCCCGGACGGCGAGGCCCGGACCAACCTCGGCGCGCTGATCCAGCGCGCGCTGCGCGGAGAACGCGAAGGCCCCGCTTCGGGCTAGCGTCGCTACCCGTCCTGGGGGCAGGCGCAGTCGCCGCGGACCTCGCAGATCTTGGCGGTCAGCTCGTCATAGGCCATCCGCTCCGGGGTCCCGGGCGCCGGGATGCCGCCGAGGAGCAGGTTGGCTGAGTTGGGCTCGTCCGGATCGGTGATGAGGTTGTGCATCCGCAGCCCCTCGTCTGCCAGGCAGTCCCAGACGAGCTTGTAGGTGTCGTTTCGAACCGCGACCTCGTCGAGGTCGACGCGGGTCGGGTTGGGGTTGAAGCGCTCGGCGTAGATGATGTCGCGCGCCAGCGTGCCAGGCGTCTTCTTCAGCAGCGGCCGGAGGTTGACCGAGTCCTCGCCGGCACCGGCGGGGAAGTTGACGCCCATCAGCTTGCCGGCGGTCCGGTAGATATCGGTCGTGGTGACGAGCTCCGAGGACTCGTCCCCGAAGCGGTCCGGGTGCACGGCGCGGCCGGCGATGACAAAGGGCACGTGCATGCCGCCCTCGAAGAGCGTCCCCTTCTGCTTGCCCATGGGGAAGAACGATGCGCCGGCCGGCGTCCCGTTGTCGCCGACGAAGATCACGGTCGCCTTCGTCCACCAGTTCGGGCCGAGCGTATCGAGGAGCTCGCCGATCTTCGTGTCCAGTGCCTGCAGGGCCGCCTCGTAGCAAACGCGCACGCCCGACTCGCAGGCTCCGCAGGTGTCGTCGCCAGGGATCTGGCTCTGCAGATCGTCCGGCGGTCGGTGCGGCAGCTCGTACGGCGACTGCGGCGCGAGGTAGCACAGCCAGTTCGTGCCCGACGGGACGCCGGCGATCCAATCGATCGCGGCGTCGACGATGCGCTCGGGCATGTACTCGGTGGAGGTCTGGGTGATGAGACCCGGGTTGCAGATCGTCTCCTGCCAGTTGCAGAGGGTGGACGCCGGCGCCACCGCTCTGGGCGAGCCGTCGAACAGGTCGTAGCTGTGCGCGTCGACGGGCGCGCACGGGGAGCCGCCGACCTCCTCGAGGTGCCACTTGCCGAACGCCGCCGACGTGTAGCTCAGCCACGATGGCGTGTGCTCCGCCACGAGCTGGGGCAGCGTGATCTCCGTATCCGGCAGCGAATACCCGGTCTGCCCCAGGTTCTCGATCACCCACCCGATGCCGGTGCGGAAGCCGAAGCGTCCGGTCTGGATCGTCGCGCGCGTCGGCGAGCACAGCGGTGTCGACCATGCGTTGGTGAAGCGAATGCCCTTGTCCATGATCTCGTCGATCGCGGGCGTGAGCATCACGGGCACGGTGGCATCGCCCGGCACGATGGGGTCGCCCAGATAGCGCTCCAGCGCGTCGATGCCCAGGTCGTCGGCCAGGATGACCAGGACGTTGTGACCCGCGGGCAGGATGGGCAGAACGTCATCCGGGGGCGCGGCGGGTCGGGGACCCTTCGCGAGCAGCAGGAGGGGCAGAAAGAGAGCGGATAGCCAGACCTTCATGGGGACCTCGTTTCGTAGTGCAAGGTGAGGACGGGGCGGCTCTCCCGAGCCTAGCCCTCGCCGGCGATTCGGGAGCGCCAGCACCCCCGGATCCGCCAACAAAGCGGCCGGCGCCGGTCGCTGGGGCGCCCCGCGCTGTAGACTCCCCGCCGCCATGACGACGACCGCACGGATCTTCTGCGCCTTCTCCCACGCCGACGCCGGCGATCGGGACACGCTTCACCGCGAGCTCGGCCAAGCCGACGGCATCACCTGGCACGAGCGGCGGGTGGGCCCGAACGACGACTGGCGCGGCCAGGTCGCGCCCGAGCTGAGCGAGGCCGACGTCGTGCTCGTGCTCGTCAGCGCCGACCTCATGAGCTCCGGCTACGCGGCGGACGCCGAGCTGAAGCTCGCGGTCGAACGACAAACCTCGGGAGCCACGCGCGTGGTGCCGGTCCTGCTGCACGCGGTCGACTGGGGCGCCGCGCCCTTCGCGATGCTGCCGTCGCTGCCCGCGAGCGGGGGCCCGGTGCACGAGCACGAGGATGCCGAGGCCGCGCTGCGCGAGGTCGCCAAGGCGGTGCAGGCGTCGCTCGGATCGGGCGCGCAGGCTCCGCAGCCGACGTCCGGCATGCCGCGACCCGAGTTCGAGCTCGGCGAGTACAAGGGCATGGCGTTCGAGCGCCAGCCGGTGAGCGTGACCGACCAAGAGGTCCAGGCGGCGCTCGAAGACGTGCGCCTGCAGAACGTCCGCTCCTACCGCGCGCCCGAGGGCGGCCTGCCGCCGAGCGGCGTCGCGGTCTGCGACCTGGAGATCTTCATCCCCGGCCGCGACCAGGCCGTGGCCCGCAACGAGGGCGCGCAGCTCTGGCCCGACTCCCCGCCCGAAGGCGTCGACGCCGCGGCCTATGCCGAGCAGGTCCCCGGCGTCGAGGAAGGCACCGAGCTGACGCTCCCGATGCGCCTCCCCGAAGGCTCGCCGATCGGCTACGCCGGCGACGCGACGCTGAAGGCTCACGTGCGCGAGGTCCACCGCCTCGTGATGCCGACCGACGCCCAGCTGCTGGAAGCGCTGAAGGTCGCGAGCGGCGGCGAGCTGATCGAGCGGCTGCGCAACACGCTGAAGACGACCAAGGACGCGCAGGAGAACGCCCGCATCGAGACCGAGCTGCTCGAGCGCCTGATCGACGCGCATCCCTTCGAGCTGCCGACGCGCCTGATCGAGGAGCGCACCAACGCCCGCGCCGCCGAGGCCCATCGCCAGCTCGTGGCCCAGGGCATGCCGGAGGCGACCGCCCAGGGGCAGATCGCGCGCCAGCTCGACCAGCTCCGCGCCGCGACCGAGAAGGGCCTGCGCGCCGTCTTCCTGATGGAGCGCATCGCCGAGCGCGAAGGCTTCCAGATCACCGGCCAGGAGATCGAGGCCGAGCTGGCCTCGATCGCGGCGCGCTCGCAGAAGCCGCTCGAGGAGGTCCGCAGCTTCTACGCCGCGAACGGCATGGTGAACGGGCTCGCGCTCCAGCTGCTGGAGCAGCGGACGCGTCGGTTCCTGCGCGAGTCCGCGGAGGAGTCCACTCCCGAGGCCGCCGGCTAGCTTCCCCCCGCGCGGCGCCCGTGCGGGCTAGGATGGACGAACGATGGACTCCACCGACGAGCTCGTCCAGGCCGCGCGGAGCGGCGATCAAGCCGCGATCGCCTCACTCCTGGTGCAGAACCTGCCGGCGCTGCGCGCCTTCGTGCGCCTCCGCGCCGGAGCAATCGTGCGCGCCCGCGAGGCCGAGTCGGACATCGTGCAGAGCGCGTGCCGCGAGGCGCTGGAGAGCCTCGACGGCTTCCGCTACGGCGGCGCCGAGGGCTTCCGGCACTGGCTGTTCACGACCACGCTGCGCAAGATCCTGAAGAAGGACCGTCACTACCGCGCCGAGCGGCGCGACGTGGGGCGCGAGCAGGCCACCCCCGAAGGGATGGACGTGGGCGAGCTCCTGACCACCTACGCCAACTTCGCGACGCCGAGCCGGCAGGTCGCCGCCGCAGAGGAGATCGAGCGCATCGAGGCCGCCTTCGAGCAGCTCTCGAACGACCACCGCGAGGTGATCCTCCTGTCGCGGATCGTCGGCATGTCGCGGCGCGAGGTCGCGGCGGCGCTCGGCCGCACCGAGGACTCGGTGCGCAGCCTGCTGCACCGCGCGCTGACGAGCCTGGCGCGGCACCTCGACGTCGGCTAGGCAGCGCCGACGGGGCTCGCTCCCCCGAAATCGGTGCTTCGATGGCGGGTCGCGGCCCTGGGTAGCGAGTTAGGCGTAGCTACAACCAGGAGAACCGCTTGTACCGTCCGCTCCCCATCGCCCTCCTCGCCTGCACGGCGCTCGCCGCCTGCGCGGGCCCCGAGGCGCCCAGCACGACCCCCAAGAGCCTGCTCGACGTCGAGGCCGGCCGCATCCGCGGCGACGTGCGCTTCAGCAACGCGAGCGGCGTCATCGCCGGCTACCTCGCCTCCCATCCGGTGGTGTTCTCCGGGGACCCGCTGGTCTCCGCCGAGAACACGGCCAACCCGATCCAGCGCTCGGAGGGCCCGTACGCCGCGCCGTCGAGCCTCGGCGCGAGCGCGCAGTACGACCTCGCGGTGCCGCTCGGCGCCGCGGCGAACACGGCGTATCGCGTGGTGCTCGACAGCCTCATCTTCCAGTCGAGCCCGTCGCTGCCGATCGGGTGGCTGCCGTTCCCCTCGGGGCTCGAGCCGCCCAGCTACCGCTTCGGTTCGGCGGTTCTGGGCGCGAGCAACAGCTACGTCGCGGTGCTCGAGGAGGTCGCTGGCGAGCCCCCCGGTGCAACGCTCGACCTGCTGGAGTGCGGAGCCCTGGTCCAGGTCCGCGTCCGCCTGACCGGAGCCGAGGCCGACCTCGACGCGCTGAGCCCGAGCCCGGGTTCGATCGTGTGCGCCGTGCGCGCGTTGATCGAGGACGTGCCGTTCTCGAACACCTACACGCATCAGGCGACGTCCGACGCGGTGCCGGCGTCGCTCTCCGCGCTGCGCAACCAGGGCGTACTCGTGCCGGTGCTCGCGCGCGGTGACGGCTCGCGGGTTCGGATCGAGGTGGCCTGCGCGGCCGAGACGATCCAGACCGGCTTCGCGCAGCCGCCGCTGCTGCCCGCGGGCTGGACGGCGTTCGGCGCGGGTTCCGAGGAGTTCTTCCTCGACTGCGACGAAGAGGTCGAGGTCCCCGTCGACGTGCCGGTGGAGCGCACCGCAGGGCTCGTCCGCGGGATGTTCGACGTCGTCGGGCACGACGAGTCGCACGCGCAGGTCCGCGTCCACGAGCTGCAGGGATATGTGGACCCCTCACCGACCGCGCCAGCGGACGAGGTGCTCGACGCCGCCGACTCCGCCTCGTACTGGGAGTTCGAGGCCGTCCCCGCCGGCGAACGCTCCTTCCACGCCGAGGCGGTGCTGAACGGCGGTCTCGCGACGCTGCACACGCCTCGGACCGAGAACCCAAACGACCACGTCCTCGTCAGCACGGGCGCGACGATCGACCTGGGCGCGACCTTCGTCGCGGACCCGCACCGCGTCCTGGGCGAGCTGCGGATCCTCGACCCGCACGAGTCGGACCTCGACATGCGGCTCTTCAGCAACCCGCCGTTCAACTCGCTCTCGCGCCACCTGCACTCGCACGCCGAGGGCCAGGGCCTGAGCAGCCTCTCCACTCTGCCGGGTGGCGCGAGCGGCGTCGGCGGAACGGCACGGGCGCTCCTCGCGGGCAGCTTCAACACGACGACGCGCGAGGCACTGCTCGACTACGAGCTGCTGCTGTTCGGGCTCAGCCCGGTCGCGGGAGCGGTCGACGGCGTCGACGCGGCCCCCACGCCGTGGAGGCTGCGCCGCCTGCTGCTGTACTTCGAGGGCGAGTCGGCGGCGATGCCGGGCAACGAGCTCTACCAGCGCGTCGACCTGGCGCCCGCGTACAACGTCAACCTCGACGCGATCCCCGGCGGCGAGACCGAGGTGCCGCGCCTCGACGTCTGCATGGGGCACGTCTCGCTCGAGCTACGCCTCGCGCCGGGGATCGGGCAGATGTCCCGGCCGCGCCTCGAGATCGAGAGCTCTCCGGTCACCGCGCCGACCTTCTTCGATCCTCCCGGCTACTCGCACGTGAGCTGGGGTGAGGTGAGGGGCGTGCCGTCGGAGGTCGGCCTCGCCGCCACCGAGGGAGTCGTCGCGGCGGTGCTGCCCGAGGGCATCCAGTACACGGTCCACCCCAAGCTGGATCTCGTCGCGGCGGACGGGAGCGTCTCGACGATGAGCCTGGCTCCGATCCAGCTCCCGCTCGGCGGCCCCGTCACCTGCGGCGGCGCGGTGGAGGACTGCGCCACGGTGCTCGAGAACGGCGACCTCGTCATCACCAGCCCGAGCATCCAACCCGGCATCCTATGCCAGACGGATACCGAGCTCACCGTCGCCGTGGCGGGGACGGCCGAGATCGAGGAGGTCACCTACGTGCTCGAGTACGAGGACGGGACGACGTCGACCCCGACGGTCGTGTGCTCGAACGGCTGCGGCGTCGCTCCCACGCTGATCGTCCCGGTCGATCTGAACGGCGTCGAGGCCGTGCGCGTGCGCGTCGTCGATGAGTACGGCTGCGATCCGGAGGCGGTCGGCTCGGTCCAGCCCGGCCTCCCGACGCTGGAGTGCCCGGACGAGCTCATCGTGGTGCAGCTGGAGCCCGGCGAGCTGAACCTCGAAGCCGACGACCCGCGCATCGCGGACCAGCTGGCGCCTCCCCCGGCGTCCGGTCCGTGCACGGCGGCGATCCCGCTGACGAACGACGCGCCGGAGACCTTCCCGGTCGGCTCGACGAGCGTCACCTTCTTCGCCGACGGCGTCGCGGTCTGCGAGTCGACCGTGCGCGTGGTGCTGCCGGTCCAGCTCGCCTACGTCGCGGACGGGATCGCATGGCTCCACCGCGTCGGCGGCGGGGTCGAGCTGAGCCACGAGCTGACGGAGCCCGCAACCGTGGTCGATTTCGACCGCGCCGGGCGCTTCCTGGGAGTCGGGGGCTATGGGCCGGACGTGGCACTCATCGACGTGGACAACGGAGTCAACCTCGCACAGCTGCTCGGCTTTGAGGGCAACGGTCCGGCTAGCTCCATCGACGTGCGGAACGTGGCCGCCGCCTCCATGGCGATCGGCTACAAGTCGAAGGCCAGGCTGGCCGGTGTCGGCGTAGGAGCGCAGCAGAACGTGCTCGGAGCCGGAACGCTGGTCGACTACTCGGACGACGGCGAGCACCTGATCGCCGCCGGCGTGTCCGTCGAATTCGGCACCGGGGCGGGCTTCCTACAGGCCTATCGCATCACGCCGAGCCCGTTCGAGCCCGAGCTGATGGGCGACCATCCCTTCGGAGGCTCGCCGCTCGGCATGCGCCATGTGGCGACGACCGACAGCGGCACCGTGCTCCAGCTCGCGACGACCGAGGGGCTCTACACGTTCGCATACGACGCTGACTTCGTGGCGGACGAAGACGAAGAGGTGGACGAGGAGTGGGAGCCCGGAGCGCTCAGCCTCACCAACACCGAAGCGCAGGCCTTCTACCGCGTGGACTTTGGAGAGCAGACCGCAGACGGCCTCGCCGCCAGCTGGGTCGACGGCGCCGTCGGCGTCCTGCACCAGGCGATCGACGACAACGGGCAGCCGCTGCCCGAGCTCGACCGCTCGCTCATCAGCGTCCCACAGGGCTACTACGAGGTCGGCTGGTCCCTCGAACATCGCCTGATCGCGATCGCGGGGCGCGTGCCCGAGCATCCCCAGGAGCCGGAGTCGAAGATCGAGATCTACAGCTGGGTGCTGA
Source organism: Planctomycetota bacterium (assembly GCA_039029355.1). GTDB lineage: Bacteria > Planctomycetota > UBA1135 > UBA1135 > JBCCGI01. Next base: position 6,805 of record JBCCGI010000042.1, on the reverse strand, counting down.
ACGGCACGGAGATCGAGTTCGTGCTGGTCGACACCATCCCGGTCGAGGCCGCCACGTCGCTCACCTTCCGCCCGGGGCCGCACTAGAGCGCAGACGGCCCAGGGGGTGGCGGGATCGCCGGGTCGAGGGACAATGAACCTCTCCCCGGCTCGCTCGCCACCCCTCGACCTGGAGGTCTCCATGCTCGCCCGCTACCTCGGGCTGTGCCTCTGTGCCCTGCCTTTGTCCGCACAGACGCTCGTCAAGGACATCAACACCGAGCCGTCGACCGCCGTTCCAAGCTCCAGCCCCTTCTTCGGCTTCGAGACCGGCGGCCTGACCTACTTCGCCGCTTCCGACGAGCAGCACGGGAACGAGCTCTGGGCCACCGACGGCACGCCCGGCGGCACGTACCTCGTCAGGGACATCTTCCCCGGCGCAAACGACGGCGATCCGAGCAACTTCACGGCTCTGCCCGACGGACGCGTGGTGATGACGGCGCGCCATCCGGAGTACGACTGGGAGGTCTGGATCACCGACGGGACCGAGGCCGGAACGACCCTGCTCAAGGACGTGAAGCCGGGTCCCTTGAGCTCGGGCGCATCCACGCTGGTCGCTTTCGGCGGCAAGGTCTTCTTCTTCGCGGACGACGGCACACACGGGACCGAGCTTTGGTCGACCGACGGCACGACCGCCGGCACGCAGCTCTTCGCCGACTTCGACCCCGGCCTGTCGGGAATCGCGAACGGAACGAACCAGATGCTGGCGATCGGTTCGACGCTGTACTTCGCCGCCCGGCCGCCTGGAACGACGGGCTGGGCGATCTGGAAGACGGACGGCACGGTGCCGGGGACCGATGAGGTCGTGTTCCTCTCGCCGAGCTCCTTCAACAACCCGCGCTTCTTCACCGACGTCGCGGGCGCGTTGGCCTTCACGGTCTACACGGCGGCGTTTGCCGACGAGCTCTGGTTCAGCGACGGCACGACCGCCGGCACCTTCCCGGTCACCGATGGGCTGGCGCCGGGCACCGGCTCGAGCAGCCCCAACGATCTGTATGCGGCCGGCTCGACGCTCTACTTCTCCGCCTTCGTGACCGGCATCGGCCGGGAGCTCTTTCAGACCGACGGAACGGCCGCGGGAACGTCACTCGTCAAAGACATCTCGATCGGCGGTCCGTTCGACATCAGCAGCAATCCGGACCCGGTCGGAGCCGTCGCCGGGAAGCTGGTGTTCAGCGCCTCGACGCCGGCGACCGGGCAGGAGCTCTGGATCACCGATGGAACCGAGCTCGGCACCCAACCGCTGCCCGAGCTGGTGCCGGGTACCGGCTCGCCCGGCGTCTTCTTCGGGATCGAGTCGGGCGGCTTGGTGTACTTCGCCGCAACGACGCCGGGCACGGGACGCGAGCTGTACTCGACCGACGGCGCGACCATTTCCCTCGTTCAGGAGATCCTCCCCGGCCCCGCCAACCCGGACATCGACCTGCGCGGTACGTCGAACGGGCGCATCCTGGTCGCCGGTGACGACGGGGTCGTAGGGGTCGAGCCCTGGGCCATCGACGGTACGACCGCCCAGCTCCTGGCCGACATCAACCCGCCCATGCTCTCGCTGGGCTCGGGCCCCGCCGAGCTGACGCGCGTGGTGGACAAGCTCTTCTTCGAGGCCAACGACCCCGCTGCCGGGCGCGAGCTGTGGGTCAGCGACGGCACCGAGGCCGGGACGTACCTCGTGGCCGACCTCGTCCCGGGCGACGAATCGAGCAACCCGGGCCCGTTCGCACCGATCGGCGACAAGCTGCTGTTCTTCGCGACCGTGCCCGGCTTCGGCCGCGAGCCGTGGATCAGCGACGGCACGGCCGCGGGCACGCAGCTCTTGACCGAGATCAACCCGAACGGCGACTCCGTCGGCCAGGTCCGGCTCTTCCCCTTCGGGCCCGACCGCGTGCTGTTCACCGCGGACGACGGAGTCGCGGGGACCGAGCTGTGGATCACCGACGGCACGGCGGCCGGTACCACGCTCGTGAAGGACATCCAGCCCGCCGGCGGTAGCTTCCCGTACGGCTTCTTCCGCCTTGGTGACGAGGTCTTCTTCACGGCCCGCACGGACGACCTAGGGGACGAGCTCTGGAAGACCGACGGCACCGGCCCCGGCACGGTACTGGTGAAGGACGTATATCCGGGCGAGCTCGGGGGCGTCTCCGGCGACTTCGCCGAGTTCCAGGGTGAGCTCTACTTCAAGGGGTTCACGCCCGCGGAAGGGTCAGAGCTCTGGAAGTCCGACGGCACGACCGCGGGCACCGTGCTGGTCACGGACCTCGTACCCGGCGAGGGCGGATCGAGCCCGCGCGACTTCCACGAGATCGGCGGCGAGCTGGTCTTCACCGCCATCGAGGCGGGCGTTTGGCACCTTTGGAAAACGGACGGCACCGGCCCCGGCACCCAGTTCCTCGCCTTCGGCGGAGAGGGGATTCAGGGCACGTCGGTCTCCAACGGGTCCAAGGTCCTGTTCTTCGCTCGAGTGGGCCCCTCGGACGAGATGCTCTTCGCCAGCGACGGCACCGCCGCCGGCACCGGGTTGATCGCCGCGATCGAACCGTTCGGCGAGTACGTCTACACCAACGAGTTCGGCGACCCCGGCTCCGGCCAGGGGGTGGTCTTCCGCGCGAACGACGGCGCCAACGGCGGCGAGCTCTGGGTGAGCGACGGCACGTCTGCGGGCACGAAGCTCGTCGTCGACATCGCGCCCGGTGGGCTCGACTCCGATCCGGACGCGATGGTGCGCGTCGGCAACCAGCTCTTCTTCGCCGCGGACGACGGCCTGACCGGGCTCGAGCTGCATGCCGTAGACCTGCCGATCCTCGGCGAGCACGTGGTTGAGACCTTCGGCGCCGGCTGCCCCGGCACCGGCGGCCTTGTGCCCGAGATCGGGGTCGTAGGCGTTCCGGAGGTCGGCGGCTCGTTCGACCTGACCCTCGCGGACGGCCTAAGCGGTGCGCCGGCGCTGATGCTCTTCGGCGTCGACGGCGCGATCGGCCCGATCGGCGGCGGCTGCTCGCTGTTCCTGGCAGGCGCGTTCTTCACCGTGCCGCTCGTGACCGACCTCACCGGCGCCGCGTCGCTCACCATCGCCCCGACGCCGGCGCAGGCCGGCACCGAGGTGTACTTCCAGTACGTCGTGCTCGACCCCGCGGGAGCGTGGCTCGGTCTCGCGAGCTCGACCGGCGCGGTCGAGGTCGTCGTCGGCCCCTAGAAACGAAGGCGCGGGTGGAGCGGAAGACCCGCTCCACCCGCGACCGGTCGCCGGCAACGAGCCGGCCACGGATGCGCGCTATCCCGCGCGCGGCGCGGTTTTTCAACTTGCAGCGGACCAGGGCCGGGTCGCGTACGCACACCACTCAGACGAACCGGGGCCGTCTTCTCGTCGGCCCCTGCCATCTCCGCAGGCGGCGCGGCGTCGCTGCCCTTCCATCCGCGGCCGCGCTACGCCCGACTGCGGGGATGGCGGGATCGCCGGCCGGGGGGACAATGAAGGTCTCCCCGGCTCGCACACCACTCCTCGCTACCTGGAGGTCCCAATGCTTGCCCGCCTACTCGGGCTGTGCGTTTGTGCGCTCCCCCTGTCCGCGCAAACGCTCGTCAAGGACATCAACACCGAGCCCTCGACCGCCATTCCAGGCTCCGGCCCCTCCTCCGGCTTCGAGACCGGGGGCCTGACCTACTTCGCCGCTTCCGACGAGAAGCACGGCAACGAGCTGTGGGCCACCGACGGGACGCCGGGAGGCACGTACCTCGTCAAGGACATCTTCCCCGGGTCCAACGACGGCGACCCGCTCAACTTCGCCGTGCTGCCCGACGGACGCGTCGTCTTGACGGCACGCCACCCGGAGTACGACTGGGAGGTCTGGATCACCGACGGGACCGAGGCCGGCACGACGCTCTTGAAGGACGTGAATCCGGGCCCCCTCAGCTCGATCGCCTCGACGACGGTGGCCTTCGACGGCAAGGTCTTCTTCTTCGCCGACGACGGCGTGCACGGCCGCGAGCTCTGGTCGACCGACGGAACGCCCGCCGGTACGCAGCTCTTCGCCGACTTCGACCCCGGCCCGTCGGGAATCGCGAACGGAGCGAACCAGATGCTGGCGATCGGCTCGACGCTGTACTTCTCCGCGCGGCCGCCGGGAATGACGGGCTGGGCGCTCTGGAAGACGGACGGCACGGTGCCGGGGACCCACGAGGTCGTGTTCCTCACGCCGGGCTCCTTCAACAACCCGCGCTTCTTCACCGACGTCGCGGGCGCGTTGGCCTTCACGGTCTACACGACGGCGTTCGCCGACGAGGTCTGGTTCAGCGACGGCACGACCGCCGGCACCTTCCCGGTCTCCGATGGGCTGTCGCCGGGTACCGGCTCGAGCAGTCCCGGCGACCTGTATGCGGTCGGCCCGACGCTCTACTTCTCCGCCTTCGTGACCGGCATCGGTCGGGAGCTCTTCCAGACCGATGGCACGGTCGTGGGGACGTCGCTCGTCAAGGACATCTCGATCGGCGGTCCGTTCGACATCAGCAGCGATCCGGATCCGGTCGGCGCCGTCGCCGGGAAGCTGGTGTTCAGCGCCTCGACGCCGGCGACCGGGCAGGAGCTCTGGATCACCGACGGGACCGAGCTCGGGACCCAACCACTGCCCGAGCTGGTGCCCGGTGCCGGCTCACCCGGCGTCTTCTTCGGGATCGAGTCGGGCGGCTCGGTGTACTTCGCCGCGACGACGCCGGGTACGGGACGCGAGCTGTATTCGACCGACGGCGCGACCGTATCCCTCGTTCAGGAAATCCTGCCGGGCCCGGCCGACCCGGACATCGACCTGCGCGGTACGTCGAACGGGCGCATCCTGGTCGCCGGTGACGACGGGGTCGCGGGGGTAGAGCCCTGGGTCATCGACGGTACGTCTGCCCAGCTCCTGACCGACATCAACCCGCCCATGCTCAACCTGAGCTCGGCCCCCACCGAGCTGACGCGCGTCGTGGACAGACTCTTCTTCGAGGCCAACGACCCCGTCGCCGGGCGCGAGCTGTGGGTCAGCGACGGCACCGAGTCCGGGACCTACCGCGTGATCGACCTCGTCCCGGGCGACGAGTCGAGCAACCCCGGTCCGCTCGCCCCGATCGGCGACAAGCTGCTGTTCTTCGCGACCGTGCCCGGCATCGGCCGCGAGCCGTGGATCAGCGACGGCACGGCCGCGGGCACGCAGCTCTTGACCGAGATCAACCCGAGCGACGGCTTCATCGGCCAGACCCGCCTCTTCCCCTTCGGGCCCGACCGCGTGCTGTTCACCGCAGACGACGGGGTCGCGGGGAACGAGCTCTGGATCACCGACGGTACCGCGGCGGGCACGACGCTCGTGAAGGACATCGAGCCCGGCGGCAGCAGCATACCGGCCGACTTCTTCCGGTTTGGCGACGAGGTCTTCTTCACGGCCCATACGAACGACCTGGGGCGCGAGCTCTGGAAGACCGACGGCACCGGTCCCGGCACGGTCCTGGTCAAGGACGTGTATCCGGGCAAGATCGGAGGCGTCTCTGCCTTCGACTTCGCCGAGTTCCAGGGCGAGCTCTACTTCGGCGGCTCCACGCCCGGGGAAGGGCCCGAGCTTTGGAAGAGCGACGGCACGACCGCCGGCACCGCGCAGCTGGCGGTCCTCAACCCAGGCGAGTTCGGGTCCAGCCCGCGCGACTTCCACGAGATCGGCGGCGAGCTGGTGTTCACCGCCTTCGGGATGGGCCAGGGCCGGCATCTCTGGAAGACCGACGGCACCGGCCCCGGCACGCAGTTCCTCGCCTTCGGCGGAGAGGAGATCCAGGGCGCGGTGGTCTCCAACGGGTCGAAGGTCCTCTTCTTCGCCGACGTGGGCCCGTCGAACGAGATGCTTTTCGCCAGCGACGGCACGGCCGCCGGCACCGGGCTGATCGCCGCCATCGAGCCGCTCGGCGAGTACCCCTCCGGCAACGTGTTCGGCGACCCCGGTTCCGGCCAGGGAGTGGTCTTCCGCGCGAACGACGGCGCCAACGGCGGCGAGCTCTGGGTGAGCGACGGCACGTCTGCGGGCACGAAGCTCGTGGTCGACATCGCGCCCGGTGGGCTCGACTCCGATCCGGACGCGATGGTGCGCGTCGGCAACCAGCTCTTCTTCGCCGCGGACGATGGCCTGACCGGGCTCGAGCTGCATGCCGTAGACCTGCCGATCCTCGGCGAGCACGTGGTTGAGACCTTCGGCGCCGGCTGCCCCGGCACCGGCGGCCTTGTGCCCGAGATCGGGGTCGTGGGCGTTCCGGAGGTCGGCGGCTCGTTCGACCTGACCCTCGCGGACGGCCTAAGCGGTGCGCCGGCGCTGATGCTCTTCGGCGTCGACGGCGCAATCGGCCCGATCGGCGGCGGCTGCTCGCTGTTCCTGGCAGGCGCGTTCTTCACCGTGCCGCTCGTGACCGACCTCACCGGCGCCGCGTCGCTCACGATCGCCCCGACGCCGGCGCAGGCCGGCACCGAGGTGTACTTCCAGTACGTCGTGATCGACCCCGCGGGAGCGTGGCTCGGTCTCGCGAGCTCGACCGGCGCGGTCGAGGTCGTCGTCGGCCCCTAGAAACGAAGGCGCGGGGGGAGCGGGAGACCCGCGCCATGCTTCGTCAAGGCGAAGATCCAGGGCCAGGAGGGCATACCACCGGACCAGCAGTGCGTGATCCTTGCGGGCAAGCAACTCGTGGACGGGCGCACGCTGTCGGACTGCAATATCCAGAAGGAGTCCATCTTGCACCTGACGCTGCGCCTCCGGGGCGGCATG
>JBCCGI010000041.1:0-67660 GCA_039029355.1 Planctomycetota bacterium | reverse complement strand
GACCGGTTGAACCCCAAACAGACAGCAGCGTCCTGCGGGCGGCGGGGGCACGCGTGGTGTTCGTCGCCTGCGTGGCGCGCGTCTCCCTGGCCCCGGCCGGACCGGAGCGGACCGCGGGCGGCGACCCGCGCGCGGGGCCCGACGGCGGTCCGGCGCGTCCCCCTGGCGCGGCCGGCGAGGCCTCGCCGGCTGCGCCCCGCGCTCGGTCGCGGAGGAACGCAAGGGCGGAAGCCGCGGCGCGAGCCGGGGCACGGGATCCTCCCGCCGCTTGACGGGCTCCCAGCCGCGCGAGCAAGCTCTGCGGCCGATGAGCACGCTCTTCCTAGAGCCCTTCGGGGGGCTGGCCGGCGACATGCTGCTGGCGGCGCTTCTGGACCTGGGCGACCCGCGCTTTGCGCTCGGCGACCTGCAGGCCCTGGCCGCTGCGCTCGTAGGAGACGAAGCCGTGCTGGGCGCCGAGGAGGCGGTCCGCGGCGGGCTGCGGGGGACCCTGCTCCGGGTTGAGACGCCCGAGAGCGCCGCCGCTCCGCACCGACGGCTGGCCGACCTGGTCGCCCTGCTCGGGCGCCCCGACCTGGCCGGCTTCTCCGAGCGCGCGCGCCGGCGCGCGGTGGGGGTGCTGGAGCGTTTGGCCCAGGCCGAGGGCGAGGTGCACGGGCGCCCGCCCGCGGAGGTGCACTTCCACGAGGTCGGAGCGGTCGACACCCTGATCGACGTGGCCGGGGCGGCCTTCGCGCTGGAGCGGCTCGAGGTCGAGCGCGTGCACGCGACGCCCCCGCTCGTCGGCTCGGGCACGGTGACGTGCGCCCATGGCGAGCTGCCGGTGCCGGCGCCCGGGACCGCCGCGCTCCTGCGCGGTCTGCCCAGCCGGCCGGGCGGCGGCGGTGAGCGGCTGACGCCGACCGGCGCGGCGCTGCTCGCGGGCCTGGTGGACTCCTTCGAGCCGCCCGCGCCGTGGACGGTTGAGCGCATCGGGTACGGCGCCGGCCGTAGGGACCCGCGCGAGGGCCCCGCGAACCTCGTGCGCGCCCAGCTGGGGGCCGCGGGGTCCGGTGCCGGGCGACGTACCGCCTGGCTGCTGGAGGTGAACCTCGACGATGCGACCGGCGAAGAGCTCGGCTTCCTGCTCGAGGAGCTGCGGGCCGCCGGGGCCCTGGAGGCCTGGAGCACCGCCGTGCAGATGAAGAAGAGCCGCCCCGGGGCGATCGTGTCGGCCCTGGCGCGCGGTGGGCGGCGCGAGGCGCTCGAGCGGGTGGTTTTCGAGCACTCCCCGACCCTTGGGCTGCGCTGGACCGCCGTCGAGCGCACCGAGTGCGAGCGCGAGACGCTCCGGGTCGAGGTGCTCGGACACGCGGTCTCGGTGCAGGTGCGGAGGCGCCCCGGGCAGGGCGAGGCCGGCGAACTCGACCTGTTCCCCGAATACGACGACCTGGCGCGGGCGGCGCGGGCGGCGGGGCGCCCGCTGCGGGCGGTGGAGCGGCTGGCGATCGAGGCCGCGCGCCGCGCTCGACCCTAGGCCGCGCCTTGCGGGCGCCGCGCGGCGCCCGGGTCCCAAAGGCCGCCCGTGCGGGGACTCCCGGCCCGGAACTTCTGGATCGCGCTCCCGCGATCACTACGATGACCTTTTGATCACCCGAGAGGCCGGCGGACCGCGCGTCCGCGGGGCGCGTGGAGCCCGGGAGCCTCTCGCTGGGACGTTTCCGCCGCAGCCTGTGCCGCACCGATCGCGATGAAGCTCCTCCGCCTCGCCGCCGCCCTCTCCGCCCTCGTCGCCGCGACCTCCAGCCTCTCCGCGGGCTCCGTCCAGGAAGGGACGGACAAGCCGACCGGCTACGGTCGCATCAGCCGCGCGGACGCGCGCATCCTCAACATGCCGGACGAGCAGGCGACCGAGATCCTGCGGCCCGGCAAGGGCGCCCTGGTGGCGGTGTTCCGCGACCTGGGCGACTGGGTCGAGGTCGAGGTGCCCGGCGGCTACGCCGTTTGGGTGTTCGGGCGCTACCTGACCGAGACGGCCGAGAAGGACGTCTTCCGCGTGAACGGCGACGGCGTGAACCTGCGCCCCAAGCCGTCGCGGGGCGTGCCGAACTACCCGCTCAGTCAGCAGCTCTACGCCGGCGACCGGGTGCGCGTGATCGAGCGCGCCGACCCGTCGGTGCCGCTGGGCGAGGATTGGGTCCGCATCTGGTCGCCCGCCGGCGTGCACGCCTGGGTGGCCAAGGGCAGCGTGACCGACCTCGCGGCGGGCGAGCAGGGCGCCGGGCTCTGGAAGAAGGCCCTCGCCGAGCTGCCCGCGGCGCCGATCCGCGCCAAGGCCGCGCGCGACGCCGCGTCGGCCAAGGCGCCCTCGCCCGAGCAGCTCGCGGCGGCCAAGAAGCAGGAGGAGGAGCGCGAAGCGGCCTTCTCGTCCGAGCTCGAAGCGGCCTGGAAGCGCATGGAGGACGAGGCCGCTAAGGAGGCCCCCGAATGGGAGGCCGTGCGCGCGGCCTTTGCCGAGGCGGAGCGCAAGGCCGGGTCCAGCGCCGACCGCATCCAGGTCCGCCAGGGCCTGGATCGCCTCGCCAACTACGAGGAGCTCGGGCGCATGCGGGAGAGCCTCGAGGCCCAGCGGCGCGAGCTCGAGGAGGCGGCGCGCCGCGAGAAGGAGCGCGTGGTCGAGGAGAGCCGCGAGAAGGACCCGCTCGGCGGCGTGTTCCTCGCGCGTGGATCCCTGGAGCGCGTCGGGCAGGGCGAGGGCACCCGCTACCTGCTGCGCTTCGGCAAGGACGTGATCGCCGAGACCGTCTGTATCAGCGGCCGCTACGACCTGGACGTGTTCGTCGGCTACCAGATCGGCGTCAAGGGCATGGAGCTCCAGGCGGCCGCCGGAGACGAGCTGCGGCAGATCGAGGTCACGCGCCTCGAGGTCATCGCGCGTCGGCCCTGAAGCAAGCGGCCGTCCGGCCGCGCGGATCCGCCCCGGGGCCCCCGGGGCGCGGTCGTACGGACGCGGCGCGGCGGGTGGCGTGCCCGGGTCGCGCCGGGCCGGTTAGGCTGGCGAAGACATGGCGTTCCTGAGGAAGATCGTGGCCTTCCTGCGCGGGCTCGTGCCGAGCTCCCGCGTGCTTTGCGACACCTGCAAGTACGACTACGGCTCGGTGTGCACCCGGCCCGAGCGCCCCAACGCCACGCGCTGCTCCGACTACAAGCGCCGCTAGCCCGGGCGCTAGGCCGTTTTCTTCACGAGACGGCGTGGCGGTGCGGTCCAACTCGGTGCCTGGTGGTGTTTTGCGGCCGGCGGCCCCGCAGGCGACCCTGACGGTCGTCGAGGACGCCGGTGCCCGCAGAGTGCCGCCAGACGCCGAGAGGCCCGCGAAGCGGGCCGCTTGGGCCGCAGCGGCGCGTCGGCTTGGGAAGATGGCGGCCTAGGCCCGATCCATCCAGCTGCGCGCGCGCTCGCGTAGCTCCGGCAGGGTGCCGTCGAAGATGGCCTGGCGCGCGTCCTCCATCAGACGGTGGAAGAAGCGCAGGTTGTGCAGCGAGAGCAGCATGGCGCCGAGCATCTCGTCGCTCTTGCACAGGTGGCGCAGGTAGCCGCGCGAGAAGCCGCGCAGGAGCTCGTGGTCGGCGTCGGGGTCGAGCGGCGTGGGGTCGTCGCGGTAGCGCCGGTTGCGCAGGTTGATGCGGCCGCCGGTGGTGAAGGCCTGGTGGGTGCGGCCGTGGCGCGTCGGGGTCACGCAGTCGAACATGTCGACGCCGGCGGCGACGGCGTCCAGGCAGTCGCGCGGCGTGCCGATGCCCATGAGGTAGCGCGGGCGGTCGGCGGGGAGCAGCGGGGCGGCGGCCTCGACCGCGACGCGCATCGCGTCGACCTGCTCGCCGACCGAGACGCCGCCGATGGCGTAGCCGACGAGGTCGTGCTCGGTGACCGCCTGAACCGACGCCGCGCGCAGGTCGGGGAAGGCGCCGCCCTGGACGATGCCGAAGAGCGCCTGGCCCGCCTCCTCGCTGCCGTTCTCGCGCCAGCGGCTTACGCAGCGCTCGAGCCAGCGGTGGGTGCGGTCGGTGGCGGCGGCGACGGCGTCGCGCTCCTGGGGGTCGGGCGGGCAGTGGTCGAGCGCCATGATGACGTCGGCGCCGAGGTCGCGCTCGATGTCGATCACGCTCTCGGGGGTGAAGCGGACGTCGGAGCCGTCGACCAGCGACTTCAGCGTGGCGCCGTCCTCGTCGATGCTCGTCAGGTGGGCGAGGCTGAAGATCTGGTAGCCGCCCGAGTCGGTCAGGATCGGGCCCGACCAGCCCATGAAGTCGTGCAGCCCGCCGAGCGTGCGCACCGTCTCCTCGCCCGGGCGCAGGTGCAGGTGGTAGGTGTTGGCGAGCACCACCTGGCTGCCGATGTCGCGCAGCATGCTGGGGTGGATGCCCTTGACCGTGCCGCGCGTGCCGACCGGCATGAAGAAGGGCGTCTTCACCTCGCCGTGGGGGGTGACGAAGCGGCCGGCGCGGGCTCCGGTGTGCGGGCAGGTCGCCTCGAGGCGGAACGAGAAGCGCGGCGCCATGGGGACGGGGGCGGGGCTGGAGGCGGACAGGGGGGAACTAGGCGAAGAGCCCGGGCGGCTCCGGGCCGCCCTGGAGCGGGAGCCCGATCGCCTTGCGTCCGGCGCCGGTGATCATCCGTCCGCGCGAGGTCTTCTGCAGGAAGCCCGAGCGCAGGAGGTGCGGCTCGTAGACCTCCTCGATCGTGTCCTCGCTCTCGCCGACGGCCGCGGCGATGGTCTTCAGACCGACCGGGCCGTCGGAGGCGGCCAGGCAGGCGAGCACGCGGCGGTCGAGGTCTTCGAGGCCGTGGTGGTCGATACCGAGGCGCTCGAGCGCCCCGCCGGCCACCCCGGCGTCGATGCGGGCCTGCTCCTCGACCTGCGCGAAGTCCCGCACGCGGCGCAGGAAGCGGTTGGCGATGCGCGGCGTGCCGCGGCTGCGCGAGGCGACGAGCGCCGCGCCCTCGGGCGTCAGCTCGACGCCCAGGATGCCCGCCGCCCGCAGCAGGATGCGGACGAGGTCGTCGTCGGGGTAGGGCGCCAGGCGCTCGACCAGGCCGAAGCGACCGCGGAAGGGCGACGAGAGGAGCCCGTCGCGCGTGGTCGCGCCGACCAGCGTGAAGCGCTTGAGGGGCAGCGGCAGGACGCGCGCGTTGGGGCCCTGGTCGAGGGTGAAGTCGACCGTGAAGTCCTCCATCGCTGTATAGAGGTACTCCTCGACGGCCACCGGGACCCGGTGGATCTCGTCGATGAAGAAGACGTCGCCGTCTTCGAGCTGGGTCAGGATGCCGACCAGGTCGCGCGGCCGCTCGAGCGCCGGGCCGGTGGCCCCGTGGTGGCGCGTGCCGAGCTCGGAGGCCAGGATCCGGGCCAGGCTGGTCTTGCCCAGCCCCGGACCGCCGGAGAGCAGGACGTGGTCCAGGGGCTCGCCCCGCCCGCGCGCGGCCTGCAGGGCGATGCGCAGGTTGTCCACCACCCGCGTCTGGCCGACGAAGTCGTCGAAGGTGCGCGGCCGGAGGGTGTTCTCGATCTCCCGGTCCGGCAGGGAGGCGTCGGGGGCCAGGAGGCGCCCCGCGGGCCCCTCGGCGGGGGGGGAGGAGCCCGGAGAGCCCGAGAAGGCGTCGGGATTGACCAGCGGATCGGCGTCGGGCATCGCAGGGGAGAGCGTAGCGCTTCGGCATCCCGTACCAAGCCCCGGGCCCCGAGCTCGTTCGCTTGACCCCCCTCCGGCCATCGCACTAGACTATCTGCCGCTTTTCGGCGGACCTCATCGTCGCCCGTCCCCTCCGCTCCGCTCCCGTGCCGTGCAGCCGCCGTGCGATCCCGCACGTCGACCGCCACCAGCCGCACGCGAAGGCGGTGGGCAGGCGGCCGGCGGGTCAGGCCCGGCGGAATGCGTAACCCATGGAAACCCAAGAGCTAAAGGCATGTGCGGCGCTGCTCTGCCGCGTGTCTCGGCCGCCTCGGTACGCTGGGCACGGCCCTTGAATCGGTTGCTGCGGGAGTCCTGCTCTCCCCGCGGAAGAACCGGCGAGGCCCGGTGCTCCACTCGCGTGTTTCCCTAGCCCAACCCCCCGAAGAAGAAGCCATGAATCATCGCCTGCTCCTGGCCGCCACCGGCCTCAGCGCGATTCTCGTACCCCTCTCATCCTGCGGCGGAGGATCCGGCGGCGGGTCCTCGTCTCAGATGGTGCTTGAGGAGGCCACCAACGGGTTCGGACGGCTCCTGCCGTACCGGGTGATGGAGGCGGACGCCTCGGGGTTCCCGACGGACACCGAGATCGAGATCCGATCGATGGAGGATCTCATCGCGAACGTCAGCATCAACAACCCGATCCTCCCGGTGAAGGAGTGGCCCGAAGAGGCCAAGCTTCCCGACGGGGCGGCGGGCAACCACTTCCTCCACGCGCGCTTCCGCCAGAAGATCGACATCGACTCGGTGTTCGATCCGGCGCCCAGCGCGGCGTCGGCGGCGCACCTGCTCGGCACCATCACGGTCGTCGCGATCAACCCGATCACGGGCACGACCACCCAGGTGCAGGGCCGGGCGTTCATCGGCGGTCAGACCTACGGCACGACGCCGGATCCCGACGATCCGGCCAAGCAGCGGCTGGAGGCCTGGGTCAAGACGGGCGACGGCAAGGTCGTCGCTCAGGACATCGACGGCGACTTCCCCGGGTTGGGCTTCCCGGGTTCGGAGCAGGATGTCCCCTTCCCCGGCGCGACCGAGCTGACCGACTCGCGCTCGTTCGTCTTCATCCCCGACGTCGACGGCGACCTTTCGACCCACGAGACCTTCCCGACCGGCGTCCAGATCCGGATGCAGATGACCGAGGGGATCAAGGGTTCCAACGGCAAGGAGCTGGAAGATCAGGCGGTCGCCTCGGCCACCGTCGGCATCGACACGGTGACCCCCGAGGTCAAGGTGTCGGGCTCCGAGCAGATCCCGGTCATCATCCCGGGCAACGGCGACTTCGACGTCGACCCGAGCACGACGGTGACGGTCGAGTTCACCGAGCCGGTGCAGATCGCGACCATCGGCAGCATGCCGGACGGCTCGCCGCCTTCGCTGAGCGCGTCGGTGCGGCTCGAGTTCGGTCCGACGACGGCCCTGACGCAGGTGCCGTTCTCGGTGATGCCGCGCAGCATCTACGACTTCACCAGCATGATCCTCTCGCCGGTCTACGCCTTCCCGGGCTCGGGGCCGTCGTTCGCGGAGTGTGGCGCCTTCAACCAGGTGTCGGTGCTGGTCAGCTCGGGGCAGTTCCGCGACCTCTCGAGCAACAGCAACGCCGGCGCGCCGGCGACCTTCTTCACCACGGGTGAGGCGCCCGGCCTCGTGAACGCGCCGGTCTCGCCGGACACGATCTACCTGTCGCGCATCCAGGGCGACACGGCGATCTCGGTGATCGACCTGAACGGCTTCGGTGCCTCGACCGGCAACCCGGAATTCGACCCGGCCTGCCCGATCAAGGAAGACGGCTCGAACTACCCGAACAACCCGAACGTGCAGCTCCAGGGCTCGGCCCTGGTGCCGCCGCTCAGCGTTGGCTCGTGCCCCTTCGACGGCGGCTCCTCGGGCCCCTTCACGCTGACGCGCGACAGCTCGCTGGACGACCGGCTGGTGCGCTCGCCCATCATCGAGTCGGTCGGCGACATGATGCTGGGCCACTCGCTCGACAACGTGTTCAACAACGGCGACCCCTTCGGTTGCCAGTCCGGCGGCGGCAACCTTTGCTCGTCGACCGGTCTCAAGGTCGTCACGATCGCGGCCGGTGGGGCCACGACCCTCGCGCCGCTCTCGCTGACGAACCCTTTCCCGCTCAAGACGGTGTACGGGGCCGAGAACCTGATCTCGTTCGCGCCGCACCCGAACCCGCCGCCGATGGTCTTCCCGCCGCTGTGCGTCTCGCCGGCGATCAGCTCGCAGGAGCCGACCTCGGTGGACACCCCGGTGTTCAACGTGCTGGTGCCCGGCCCGAACCCGCTCGGCGTCCCCGAGGCGTGTGTGCCGCCGCAGAACCTGGTGGCGGGCGAGCAGAACGCCTTCTTCCTCGGCCCCTCGCTTCCGCAGACCGACATCACGCTTTGCAGCCAGTACGCCTACCGGCAGCAGATCGGGCACTTCCTCTACGTGGTCGACCGCGCCGCGTCCGAGGTCGTCGTGCTCAACTCGAACCGGATGACGGTCGTCGACCGCATCCTGCTCCCCGACCCGACCGAGCTGGCGATGTCGCCGGACCTCGACTTCCTCGCCGTCACGAACCAGAACGCGAACAGCGTCTCGTTCATCGGCATCGACCCGACGCTGTCGAACTTCCACCAGGTGGTGAAGACGGTCGGCGTGGGCAAGTCCCCGACGGGCATCTGCTGGGAGAGCGGCAACGAGGACATCTTCGTCTGCAACACCGGCGACAACTCGGTGACGGTGGTCTCGGCCTTCACGCTGAGCGTCCGCAAGACGCTGCTCAACCAGCTCAACGGCCCGATCGACGTGGTCACGACCCCGCGCCAGCTGACCTTCGGGCTCCTGCGCGGCGTCTACTACGCCTACATCCTCAACTCCGACGGCTCGGTGGCGCTGTTCGAGTCCGGTCCTGACGGCGTCAGCGGCTGGGGCTACGACACGATCATCGGCCAGCTGCCGTTCACGTTCCAAAACCCCCAGGGCATCCAGCCCGACGTCGTGAACCTGAACTCGGCGATCTGGATCGCGCACGAGAACCAGCTCGACTTCGACGGCGATCCGACCGGCCTCTCCGGCGGGGCGGTGACCAACGTGTTCATCATGGCGGCCACCCTCGGGATCATTTATCTCGACCCGGGCTTCTTCGCCGACCCGAACCTGCGCGACCTGGACTTCGCCATCAACGCGTCGATCGGCCAGGAGGAGACCGGCCTCACCGGCCTGCCCTCGGACTTCGCCTTCGACAACCAGCGCAACGTGAGCGCGCTGACCAACTTCTCGACGGCCTTCAGCGCCGGCTTCCCGCTGGACATCAACGGCAAGAGCCTCGTGAAGGTCAACGGCGCCCCGACGTCGGTCAACGCGCCGCGCTTCATGTTCGTGGCCTGCCCGACCTCGACCGAGGGCCCGGGCGTCGTCGACGTGATCGCGCTCGAAGGCGGCTTCCAGCGCTTCGACACCAACCCCTACCTGCCCGGGACCCAGTCGGTCCAGGCGCCTGGGGTGCGGCTCGTGATGGACTACTTCCGCCAGTAGGCCCCGGTCCATCCGACGAATGCGGCTCAGGGCCGCCCGCCGCTCGACGGCGGGCGGCCCTTTTTCGTCGGAAGCCCTGGGGGCGGGGCGCCCGCGCGACCACACTGACGGGATGCCTGATCCCGTGCGAGTGCGGGCGATGTTCGGGCGCATCGCCGGCCGCTACGACCTCCTGAACCGGGTGCTGTCCGCCGGCATCGACCAGCGCTGGCGCCGGCGGACGGTCGAGGCCGCGGGCCCGGTCGACGGACGCGTCGTCGTCGACGCCTGCTGCGGCACCGGCGACCTCTCGCTGGCCTTCGCCGAGGCCGGCGCCACGGTGGTCGGGGTCGACTTCACGCCCGAGATGCTGCGCATCGCGCGGCCCGAGAAGACGCTGTCCGGCGGCGTGTACGCCCAGGGCGACGCCATGCGGCTCCCGGTGCAGAGCCAGGCCGCGGATGTGGTGAGCATCGCCTTCGGCCTGCGCAACGTGGCCGACCGCCGTGCCTGCCTGGCGGACCTCGCGCGCGTGGTGCGCCCCGGCGGGATCGTGCTCGTCCTGGAGTTCGGCATGCCGAAGAACCGCGTGACCGGCGCGGGCTACCGCTTCTACTTCACGCGCGTGCTCCCGCTCCTGGGCGGGATCGTGAGCGGCGATCGGGCGGCCTACCGCTACCTGCCCGACACCGTGCTCGCCTGGCCCTCGGCCGACGAGCTGCGCGACGAGATGAGCGCGCTCGGGCTGGTCGACTGCGGCTATCGCTCTCTGACCGGCGGCATCGCGTACCTGCACTACGGCCGGGTGCCGGCCGGCGGGCTCGATGGCTAGGGGAGGCGGCGGAAGTGCCGACGCCGGACCCGGCAGCCGCGGCGTCGCGCTGGGCTTCCTCGCGATGCTGCCGCTCTTCGCGAGCTACGAGGTCGGCGTGGCCATCGCCGGCCAGGACAGCCCGCGCAACCTGGCCGAGCTGCTGCTGGGTCAGGCCTTGGTCTTCCTCAGCGCCTACGAGACGCCGGTGCGCATCGCGTTCCTGGTCGTGTGTGCGCTCTTCGCCTTCGTTCAGGTGCGGCTGACCGGGCTGGAGCTCGGCCGTTCGCTGGTGTTCGTCTGCCTCGAGGGCATCGGCTTCGCGCTGGCCCTGGGCCCGCTGCTCGTGCTGACGATGAGCCTGTTCGGGGTCACCGTCGAGGAGCTTGGCCTCGCCGGCCGCGCGCCCGGCGCGGGCGTCTCGCTGGAGCGCGCGGCGCGCTCGTTCGGCGCGGGCGCCTGGGAGGAGCTGGTGTTCCGCGTCGGCGCCTACAGCGCGGTGTTCCTGCTCGCCAAGACGCTCGCCAAGTTCCTCGGGGCGGGGGACGCCGTGGCACGCGGGGTCTCCGAGACCCTGGCGATGCTCCTCTCGGCGCTGCTCTTCGCCGCCTGCCACCTCGATGCGGCGATGCGCCTCGTCGGCCTGGAGGGCGAGTCCTGGGAGCCCCGCGTGTTCCTGTGGCGCACGCTGGCCGGGCTGTTCCTGGCGGGCCTCTTCCGCTGGCGCGGCCCGGGCGTGACCGCCTGGGCGCACGGGCTCTTCAACCTGGCCCTGATCCTCGGATCGGGGCCCGGCGTGTTCCGTTAGGCTCTTGGCCCATGGCGCGCTTTTTCGTCGGACTCACCGGGGCCAGCGGGCACATCTACGCGCGCACGCTGATCCAGGCCCTGGTCCGGGCCGGGCACGACGTCGACGTGTCGGTGACCGGAGCCGGCGCCAAGGTCCTGCGGCATGAGCTCGGGGTCGAGGCGGGGCAACACGGCGAGCTGCTCGCGCAGAACCTGGTCGAGCTGGTCGGCGAGCGCGCCGCGCCCCACGTGCGCGCCTTCCGTTCCGACGCGGTCGAGGCGCCGCCCTCGTCCGGCACGTCGCTGACCGGCGGCGTCATCCTGTGCCCGTGCAGCATGGGCACGCTGGGGCGCGTGTCGGCCGGCTTCAGCAGCAACCTGGTCGAGCGCGCCGCCGACGTCGCGCTGAAGGAGGGGCGCTCCTTGCTCCTCGTCCCGCGCGAGACGCCGCTCTCGGAGATCCACCTCGAGAACCTGCTGCGGATGGCGCGCCTCGGCGCCGCGATCCTGCCGGCGATGCCGGGCTTCTACCACCGGCCGAAGGAGCTGATGGACCTCGTCGACCACGTGGTCGGCAAGGTGCTCGACCGGCTGGGCGTCGAGAACAAGGAGGGCGTGCGCTGGAAGGGCCTGCCCGATCCGCCGGAGGAGGCCGGCGTCTGATGGCGGGCGTGCGGGATTGGCTGAGCCTGGTGCGCTTCAGCCACTCGATCTTCGCCCTGCCGTTCGCGCTCGCGTCAGCCTGGCTCGCCCAGGGCGGCGTGCCCGAGCTGCGCGTGCTCTTCTGGGTCGTGGTCTGCGCCGTCGCGGCGCGCACCGCGGCGATGGCGTTCAACCGGCTGGTCGACCGCCGGCTCGACGCGGCCAACCCGCGGACGCGCGGTCGCGAGCTGCCGAGCGGCGTGCTCGCGCCGAGCGCGGTGGGGCTCCTGGTCGTGGTGTCGTCCGCGGCGTTCATCGCCGGGGCCTTCGCGCTCAACCCGCTGTGCGGGAAGCTCGCGCTGCCGGTGCTCGTTGTGCTGCTCGGCTACAGCTTGGTGAAGCGCTTCTCGTGGCTGGCGCACGCGGTGCTCGGGCTTTCGCTCGCGCTCGCGCCGCTCGGGGCCTGGGTCGCGGTCACCGGGAGCCTCGCGGGCGACCTGCGCCCGCCGCTCCTGCTCGCGGCGGCGGTGCTGCTCTGGGTCTTCGGCTTCGACCTGATCTACGCCTGCCAGGACGCCGAGCACGACCGCGGCGCGGGGCTGCACTCGATCCCCGCGCGCTTCGGCGTGCCGGCGGCGCTCGCCGCGTCGAGCTTGGCGCACGCGGCGACGACCGTGCTGCTGGTCCTGCTCGGCCTGTCGGCGGGGCTTGGCCTGCCCTACTGGCTGGTGCTGGGCGTGGCCGCCGCGCTGCTTGCTTGGCAGCACCGCATCGTCGCGCCCGACGACTTCTCGCGCGTCGACCTGGCCTTCTTCACGCTGAACGGCTGGGTCGGGATCGCGCTCTTCTTCGGCGTCGCGGTCGACCTGTTCCTCGCCGGAGGGCACGCCTGATGGCCGCCCGACGCGCGAAGGCCCGCGAGGCCGATCCCCCGACCCAGCTGCGCACGCTGCTCGAGGCGTTGAAGCGCGACGGCCTCGCGCCCGGCTACGTGCTGCGGGGCGAGGAGCGCTACTTCCGCGACCGCGCCCTCGACGCCGTGCGCGAGCGCGCGACCGAGGCGGGCGTCGAGGTGCGCCTGCACGACGCCCAGGACCCCGACTTCTCGCTCGCGCGGCTGCTCGACGACCTCGGCGGGGGCGGGCTCTTCGCCGCGGCCCAGCTGGTGATCGCGCGCAACGTCGAGAAGGAGCTCAAAAAGAGCGGCAAGGACCAAAGCCCGCTGACCCGCGCCGTCTCCGCCTTCGCCGCGGCCGCCGAGGGCTCGAGCGTGATGCTGTCGGCCGGCAACCTGCGCGCCGACCACGCGGCGGTGAAGGCGATCACGGCGGCGGGCGGGGCGGTGCTCACCAGCCGGCGCCTGTGGGACTCACCGCCGCCGTGGGGCAACCCCGACCCGCGCCGCGCCGAGCTCGTCGTCTGGCTCACCGACCGCGCGCGTGAAATGGGCGTGCGCCTCACGCCCGAGAACGCGGTCTACGTCGCAGCGGCTACGGGCAACGACCTGTTCGCGCTCGAGGACCAGCTCGAGAAGCTGCGCGACGCGCCCACGGGCTCCGACCTGCGCAGCGTGGTGGGGTGGGACGCCTCGGCCTCGCCCTGGGCCGTGACCGACGCGCTGCTCGGCGGCGACCTGGCGCGCGCGCTGGGCGGCATCGAGTCGCTCTTCCGCGGCGGCTTCGAGGAGCGCGACGGGCGCCGCATGGTCGATCCCGTCGGGCTCGCCATGATCCTCGTCGGCGCGCTGCAGGCCGGCGTGCGCAAGGGGCTCGCGATCTCGACCGCGATGGCCGACGGCCGCTCCGGCGACGACGCGGCGCGCGCGGCCGGCGTGTCCGGGGCGCCGTCGACCGTGCAGGCGCAGATCGCGCGCGCCCAGGTGCACGATCCCGAGACCTGGCGTGAGCGCCTCTCCGATCTCGCGGCGATCGAGCGCCAGGCGAAGTCCGGCGGCGTCGAGGCCGACGACTTCGTTCTGCTCGCCGTTCGCTGGCGCAAGAAGCGCGCCCGCGCCCGGGCCTGACCCGTACCCTAGCAGCCCGTTGAAGAAGTCCCGACCCTCAGAAGACCGCCCGAATCCGCCGTGGCGGCGTTGCACCTCCTCCGAGCATCGCAGTGGATACGCGTCGTCGGCGCGCCTCGCCACGACGAATCCGTACGGCCTCCTGAGGGCCGGCACTTCTTCAACGGACTGCTAGGCCCTCCATGTCCCAGGACGTCGCACCGCGCATCGCCGAGCTGCCCGAGCTGGTCAAGAACAAGATCGCCGCCGGCGAGGTGGTCGAGCGACCGGCCTCGGTGGTGAAGGAGCTGGTCGAGAACGCGCTCGACGCCGGCGCGACCGAGATCCGCATCGACCTGGAGGAGGGCGGCGCGCGCCTGGTCCGCATCGTCGACGACGGCTGCGGCATGGGCCCCGACGACCTGCGCCTCGCCTTCCACCCGCACGCGACCAGCAAGCTGCGCGAGGTCGAGGACCTCGACCACATCGCGAGCCTCGGCTTCCGCGGCGAGGCGCTGGCGTCGATCGGCTCGGTGGCGCGCGCACGCATCGTGTCGCGCCCGGAGGGCTCGGCGACCGGCCATGAGCTCGTCAACGAGGGCGGGCGCCTGCGCGGGCCGACCGAGGTCGGCGCGGCGAAGGGCACGACGGTCGAGGTGCGCGACCTCTTCTACAACACCCCCGCGCGCCGGCGCTTCCTGAAGCGCACCGCGACCGAGCTCGGGCGCGCGCTCGACCTCCTGCAGCGGCTCGCGCTCGCGCACCTCGGCGTCGGCTTCGTGGTGACGCACGATGGCCGGCGGGTGTTCGACGTCGAGCGTGAGATGGACCTCGCCGCGCGCATCCGCCGCGCCTTCGGCGCCGACCTGGCCGAGGCGCTCGTGCCGGTCGAGGCCCAGGACGGGACCACGTTCCTGTCGGGCTATCTCGCGCCCCCGCGGCTGTCGCGGCGCGACACGACGCGCCAGATGTGGTTCCTGAACGGCCGCGCGCTGAAGGACAAGATCCTGTCCCGCGCGCTGCGCGAGGCCTACCGCGGGGTGCTGATGGAGGGCCGCCAGCCGGTCGCGTTCCTCTCGCTCGCGATGGACCCGACCGCCGTCGACGTCAACGTGCACCCGACCAAGTCCGAGGTCCGCTTCCGCGATGAGCGCCGCCTGATGGGCTTTCTGATCGCGCGCCTGCGCGACGTGGTGCGCACGGCCGACATGGCGACGCCGGGCGAGCGCATGCTCGAACGGCTGGAGCGCCGCGGCGAGTGGACCGCGCCGCGGCTGCCGGACCCCGGCGCGCTCGGCGGCGCGGTGCACGACGACGGCGAGCTGCGCGTCTTCGAGGTGCCGGGACGCGAGGTCGAGCCCGACGCCGCGCAGCCCGACGCCGCGCCCCGGCCCGCCAGCGCCGGCGACGGCTGGACCCAGCCCGAAGCGACGCGCCCGCGCATCGGCACCGTGGTGCGCGTCTCCGACACCTACCTCGTGCGCCCGGTGGCGGACGGCTTCGAGATCGTCGACCAGCACGCGCTGCACGAGCGCATCACCTTCGAGCGTCTGCTCGCCGAGCTGCGCGAAGGCGGCGTCGAGGTGCAGCGCCTGCTCGCACCCGAGCTCGTCGAGCGTTCGCGCGAGGAGGTCGCGCGCATCGACGAGCACCGCGACACCCTGGCCCGCGCCGGCCTGCACCTCGAGGCCTTCGGCGCCACCACGGTCGCGATCCACGGCGTCCCCGCGCGCATGCGCCGCCCCGACCCCGAGGACCTGGTGCAGGCGGTGCTTACCGCGCTGGCCTCGGGCGACGGGCCGCCCGACGCGGCGACGCTACTGGAAGACACCCTCGCCAGCCGCGCCTGCCGCTCGTCGGTGATGGCCGGCGACGTCCTGAGCGAGGAGGAGATCGAGGCGCTGCTCCAGCGCGCCGCCGACCTCCCGCACGACCAGACCTGCCCGCACGGCCGCCCGACGCGCGTGCGCTTCACCGGCGCGGACCTGGAGAAGGCCTTCGGCCGGCGGCCCTAGCTGTCCGTTCCAGGCAGGTTGTTCACCCGAATCTCACCGGGATCATGGGGGTGCTAAGAAAGCCCTCAACCCCGGAGAGACCGAGTGAAGCTGCATGCCAACGCGAGAACGACGCCCGTCACCCGTCAGCTGCTTGTGGAGCGCGTGACCCAGCAAAGGCTGGGACGTGGAGTCGGAGCACGACGTGGTCGTGGTCCGAGCCGACGCGGCGACGCCGGTCACGGTCGAGGGCTTCCTGGTCCGGCCCGCGGCGGGCGCGATCGAGCTGCGTTGAGCGCTGCGCCGACGTGGTCGCCAGAGGACCTGTGCGAGCCGGAGCGCTAGGCGCTACTTCGCCTCGAAGTCCTTCTCGGTGAACCCCGGCGTCAGATCCGCGAACGTCACGTAGATCTCCTGCCCCGGCTTCTCGCGGAACACCAGCGGCAGCACGTTCGGCTCCAGCCCGCGCACGTGGATCGTGTGCGGCAGCAGGTAGCCGTCGATCTGGCGGTAGTCCTGCAGCGCGAAGAGCAGCGGCTCGCCGCCCGGCTGGCCGGCGGGGACCTCCTCGCGCAGCACGACAAAGCGCGGCACGTTGGTCTTGGGGTCGGCGCCGAGCATCACGCGGAAGCTGCGCTTCGGTGCGGGTTGGCCGGGCGTCGCCACGGGCGCGGGCGTGTCGCGGAAGAGGTCGAAGTTCGGGCTGGCGAACTCGAGCCAGGTCATGCGGCGCGCTTCCCACGCGAGCGACTTGGGGAAGAGCGTCGGCGGGCGCTCGCGCAGCGCCTTGCCCTCGGCCTGGATGCTGGCGGGGTCGGCGAAGGACAGCACGTTCTGCGCGATGCTCGTCATGCGGCGGACCAGGTCGCGGTCGGCCTTGTAGTCGCGGCCGAGCAGCTGGATGACCTGGTCCTTCTCCTTCAGCCAGTAGGCGCGGTCGCCCTTGCCCGGCCCGCGGCCGGTCTCGCGCCCGGGGCCGAGGCCGAAGCGGATCAGCTTGGGCTCCTTGTAGCGGTACGACGCCTCGAACTCGTTGGTCTGCACGCCCTGGCGCGTGACCACCTGGGCGGCGATGGCGAAGGAGCGGATCGGCGCGCGGTCGCCGGGCACGCGCATGGTCGAGGTGATGGCTTTCCAGGCGCCCTCGGCCTTGGGGTCGACAGCGGGGGGCGCCGCCTGGTCGGCGGGCGCCGGCGCGGGAGCCGGCCCTTCGGCGGGCTTCGGCGGGTCCTGCGCGTGCGGGGTCGCGAGCGGGGCGAGCAGGAGGAGCGCGGCGAGTCGATCGAAGGCCATTTCCGGAGCCTACGGGCGGCGGAATGCGGCTGCTAGCGACCCCCGTGGTAAGTTCCGCGTGACCCGCTGTGACGCCCCGCATCCCCCAAGACCAGCCGCTCTTCTTCCTGATCGGCCCGACCGCCGCCGGCAAGAGCGCGCTCGCCCTGGAGGTGGCCGAGCGCGCCGGGGCAGAGATCCTGTCGCTCGACTCGATGCAGGTCTACCGCGGCATGGACGTCGGCACCGCCAAGCCGAGCGCCGCCGAGCGCGCGCGCGTGCCGCAGCACCTGATCGACCTGGTCGAGCCGACCGAGCGCTACCACGCCCACCGCTACCTGGAGGACGCCGCGCGCGCCTGGCACGCCGTCCGCGAGCGCGGGCGGCCGGCGCTGTTCGTCGGCGGGACGGGGCTCTACCTCAAGGCTCTGACCCACGGGCTCTTCGAGGGCGCGCCGCACGACCCCGAGCTGCGCGAGGACCTCAACCTGCGCGCCGCGGCCGAGGGCAGCCCCGCGCTGCACGCCGAGCTGTCCGCCGTCGACCCCGCCGCCGCCGCGCGCATCCACCCCAACGACGCCAAGCGCGTCGTGCGCGGGCTCGAGGTCTTCCGGGGCTCCGGCCGGCGGCTCTCCGAGTTGCAGGAGGAGTGGAAGCGGGCCGCGGACGGCCGGCCGCGCACCGTGGTGGGGGTGACACCGGCGCCGGAACGGCTCGAGCAGCGCATCCGCGCCCGGACGCGCGCGATGCTCGCCGCGGGCTGGATCGACGAGGTGCGCGCGCTGCTCGCCGCGGGCGGCTTCGGCCCGACCTCGGCCCAGGCCCTCGGCTATCCCGAGATCCGCGCGCACCTCGCGGGCGAGCTCGACGCCGCCGAGCTCGAAGCCGCCATCGCCCTGCGTACGCGCCAGTTCGCGCGCCGCCAGCGTACGTGGTTCCGCTCGTTCCCCGAGACGGTGTGGGTCGACCCCGAGCCGGATCGAGAGGCCGTTAACGCGAAACGAGCGCCGGAGCAGGTGCTCCAAGCGCTCGCTTGGTAGGGAAAGCTCGCGGCGCCTAGAGGCGCGTGTTGCGCACGCGGAACTCCTCGACCGGCGCGGGCTCGCCGAGCGTGCCGCGGAAGCTGCCGCTGAGGGTCTGCTCGATGCCCTGGGCGAATTCGTGGCCGCCGCCCTTTTCGAGCGTGCCGAGGATCGAGCCGATCGGAACCGGGATGAACGTGCCGCTGATCGCCGAGAAGGCGGCGCCGAAGGCCAGGCTCTCCAGGTGGAAGTAGTCGACCACGTCCGGCACGATCGAGTGCGGCGCGCGCGGGTTCGACAGCGACGGATCGTCCGGCTGGAACGGGTTGTCCGGGTTGCTGTTCAGGAAGTGGCGGCGCAGGGTCATGTTGATGTCCTGCTTCTGCTGCCACTGGTGGTCGCGGTAGCTGTCCGCGTGGTCCGGGCGGTAGGAGAGCCCGTGGTAGGCGAGCCGCGGCCCCAGGCCACCGATGTTCCAGTGGTTGTCGTACGGGCCGGGCGTCGAGGCGCAGGACGAGAGGGCGAGACCGGCCGCGGCCAGGACCAGGGAAAGGCTCTTGAGCTTCATGAATGGATGGGGGATGCGCCTCGCCGGCTTCTTAAGTAGGGGGGAGCGTTCGGACCCCGCCGACGACGGCGCCAGCGGCTTCCGGAGCGGCCGGAGATTCTCCCCGGCCAGGAGTCCAAAGTCCAGTCCAGGGCGGAGATTGCGTCGGAACGCCGTTCCGGGTACCAAGGACCTCGCATGGGCAAAGAACACAGGAGCTACCGGGCGCCGCGGGGCATCCGCGACGTCCTCCCCGAGGAAGTGCCGGTTTGGCAGGCCCTGGAGAGCGCGGCGACCCGCATGGCGCGGGCGCGCGGCTTCCGGGAGATCCGGCCGGCGCTCCTGGAGGAGACCGAGCTTTTTACCCGCTCGGTGGGGGAGGTTACGGACATCGTCGAGAAGGAGATGTTCACCATCGCCCGCGGCGACAACTCCTTCACCCTCCGCCCCGAGGGCACCGCGGGCATCGCCCGGGCCTACCTCCAGGCGGGGTACGCCAAGACCGCCCCGGTCCAACGGCTCTTCCACATCGGGCCGATGTTCCGCTACGAGCGCCCGCAGAAGGGTCGCGAGCGGATGTTCACCCAGTTCGACGTCGAGGCCCTGGGCTCCCACGACCCGCGGCTCGACGCCGAGGTGATCCACCTGGCCGCGAGCTTCTTCGAGGAGCTCGGCATCCAGGGCCTGGAGGTCCACCTCAACTCGATGGGCGACGGCGCCGACCGCGACGCCTACCGCGACGCCGTGCGCGAGTTCCTGCGGCCCTCGATCGACCAGCACTGCGACCTCTGCCAGAGCCGCTTCGAGCGCAACGTGCTGCGCGTGCTCGACTGCAAGAACCCGGTCTGCCGCGAGCTGCACCGGGGCGCGCCGCAGATCATCGACCACCTCTCGGACGAGAACCGCGCGCACCTGGACACGGTGCGCGACTGCCTCGGCGGCCTGGGGCGCGACGCGACGCTCGACTCCGAGCTGGTGCGCGGGCTCGACTACTACACGCGCACGGTCTTCGAGGTGCACTACCCCGCGCTCGGCGCCCGCAGCGCCCTCTGCGGCGGCGGGCGCTACGATCACCTGCTGCGCGACCTCGGCGGGCCGGACCTCGGCGCCGTCGGCTTCGCCATCGGCTTCACGCCGACGCTGATCGCGCTCGAGGAGCTCGGGCTGGTGCCGAGCGCCGCGGACGCGGCGACCGACGCCTACGCCGTCGCGGCCGGCGACGGCCTGGAGCGCGAGGTCTTCCTGCTGGCTGAGGAGCTGCGTCGCGGCGGCGTCTCGACCGTCTACGACACCGAGAAGAAGAGCGTGAAGTCGCAGCTCAAGGCCGCGGCCAAGGGCGGGCATCGGCTGGCGGTGCTGCTCGGCCCGGACGAGCTGGAGCGCGGCGTCGTGCAGCTGAAAGACCTCGCCGCCGGCGAGCAGCGCGAGGTCGCGCGGGCGCAGCTCGTGGCCGAGGCGCGGGCGCTGCTCGCGGCGCCGGCCGCGGGATGACCGCGCGCTCCGAAGTACCCGAGCTCGACGGGCGCGCCCGCGGGGCGCGCCGGCTGGGCGTGCTCGGCGGGTCGTTCGATCCGCCGCACCGCGGCCACCTGCACGCCGCCGACGCGGCGCGCGGGGCCTTCGCGCTCGACCACGTGCTGCTGGTCCCCGCCGCGCGCCCGCCGCACAAGCCCGGGCGCCAGCTGGCGTCGGGCGCGGACCGCGCGGCGCTGCTCTCCCTGCTCGCCGCGGGCGACGACGGCCTCTCGGTGTGGACCGGCGAGCTGTCGCGCGAAGGGCCCTCGTACTCGGTCGACACCGCCCGCGCGCTGCGGCGCGCGCGGGGCCAGGAGGCCGAGCTCTTCTGGATCCTCGGCAGCGACAACCTGCCGGGCCTGGCGGGGTGGCGCGAGGCCGAGGAGCTGCTGCGGCTCGCGCAGCCGATCGTGATCTTCCGCGCGGGCGACCCGCTGGAGCTGGGCGACGAGGTCGCCGGGCTGTCGGAGCCGGCCCGCGCGCGCCTGGCCGCCGGCCTGGTCGCGGCGCCGCCGATGCGGATCAGCTCGACCGAGCTGCGGCGCCGGCTGGCGGCCGGCGAGGACCCGGGCGAGGAGCTCCCCGAGGACCTGCGGGAATACATCGCCGCCCGGGGCATCTATCGAGCGGCATGAGCACCGTGCTCTACTCCCTGGCGGGCATCCTGACCGCCGCGCTGGCGACGCCGCTCCTCGCGGCTCTGGCGCGGCGCGGGGGGCTCTTGGACCGCGCTGCGGGCGCCTTGGCGGGCCGCAAGCTCCAGGCGCGTCCCGTGCCGCCGGTGGGCGGCGCGGCGGTGCTGCTCGGGCTCGGGGCGGTCTGGGGGCTCCTGCGGGCCGCCGGCGGGCACTGGGACCCGGGCATCGCGGCCTGGATCCACCCGGCGGCGGGGGCCTGCGCGCTCGCGTTCGCCTTCGGCGTCGGCCTGCTCGACGACGCGCGGCGCGGCGGGCTGCGGCCGGCCGCCAAGCTCGCGCTGCAGGCTCTGGCCGGCGCGCCGGCGGCGGCGTCGCTCGCTCTGCACCTCTTGGCCGCGGACCCGGGCGCGCCCGAGCGCGCGCTGCTCCTGGCGCTGGCCCTCCTGGCCGGCGCGGTCGTGGCGCAGAACGCCTTCAACACCTTCGACAACGCCGACGGCGCGACCACGGGCCTGGGCGCCCTCGCGCTGGCCTTCCACGTGCCGGTGCTGGCCGGGCCGCTGCTCGGCTTCCTGCCGTGGAACCTCAACGCGCGCCGCCGCGAGGGGGCGGGGGCGACGCCGACGGCCTACCTCGGCGATGCCGGCAGCCACCTGCTCGGGATGCTGATCCTGCTCGTGCCGGCGGCCTGGCCGGCGCTGGCGCTGCCGCTCTTCGACCTGGCGCGGCTCGCGGTGCGCCGCGTGCGTGTCGGCTCGCGT
The DNA here is from genome assembly GCA_039029355.1 of Planctomycetota bacterium. Taxonomy (GTDB): domain Bacteria; phylum Planctomycetota; class UBA1135; order UBA1135; genus JBCCGI01. The sequence continues at coordinate 46,448 of JBCCGI010000041.1, read as the reverse complement.
CCGTGGGTGGGCGACCGCCGCCACCTGGCGCACCGCCTCGCGCACCTCGGGCTCGGACGGGTCTCGGTGTGCGCGCTGCTGGCGCTCGTCGCCCTGCCGTCGGTCGCCTGGCCGAGCGCGGCGGGCTTCGCCGTCACGGCCGCGCTGTTCGCCGCGGCCGTCGCCGCGACGAGCGAGCCCGCCCAGGCGAGCCCGCGGTAGCGCTAGCGGTAGGTGTCGATCTCGACGGCGTTGCGCAGCCTGCGGCGCAGGTCGTTGCGCTCCTGGAAGCTGGCCGGCTCGTCCATCAGCGCCGCCGACAGCTCTTCGCGCACCTCGTCGAGCGTGCGCGTGGTGCGGCTCATCACCTCGATCAGGTGCAGCCCGGCCTGGGTTTGGACCGGGCCGTTCACGACCCCGGGCTCGGTCGCGCGCACGGCCTCGGCCAGCTCCGGGCCGTAGCGCTCGTAGTTGTAGCCGGGGATCACGCCCTGGTTCTGGTGCACGGACACGTCGTGGCTCTCGGTCTTGGCGACCGCGGCGAAGTCCTCGCCGGCGCGCAGGCGCGCGAGCGCGGCGACGGCGCTCTTTTTGAGCTCGGCGTCGATGCGCTCGAGCGTGAGCTCGTGCTCGGCCAATCCGCGCTGGCGCAGGTTGGCCTTGGTGCGCGCGCGGGTGAACAGCACGTGGCGGACCTCGACGCGCACGCCGCCCTTGCCGTAGCGCTGCTCGAAGCGCTGGTTGAGGAGCTCCTCGGAGAGCTCGCGCGTCGTGCGGCAGATGCGCGCTTCGAGCAGGTTGCGGCGCGTCTCCTCGCGGATCTTGTTGCGGTAGCTCTCCTCGGTGAAGCCGGCGGCGGCGAGCTCGCGCTGCAGCAGCTGCTGGTCGCCGCGGAAGCGCATGAGGTAGCGCTCCCAGAACGTCTCGACCTCGGCGTCGAGCTCCTCTTCGGTGACGCGGAGCCCGAGCCGCTCGCCCTCGCGCTGCAGGAGGCGGGTGAGGATCAGCTCGTCGAGCGGTCCCGCGCCGTACATCCAGAGCAGGTAGTCCTTGTACTCGTCGAGGGTGATGAGCTCCTGGCCGATGCGCGCCGCCACGCCCTCGGGGAGCGCGCTGGGCGCCGCCGCCGGGGGGGCCTGGGGCTCCTCCGGGGCGTCCTGGGGCTGGGACGGCAAGAGCGAGAGCGGGACGAGGAGCAGCGCGAAGAGTGCGGTCGTGCGTTCCATGGCGGTTGGTGGGCTGTCGGGCCTCATGGGCCTCATGGGCCCCGGGGGGCTGCGGGAGGAAACAGCTATACCGCAGGCGGACCGTCGCACGTGAGATCCGAGGCGCACCTTTCTCTTGCGGGGGCCCCGGAGCGCTCGGATAATCCTCCGCTCGCTATCGCCCCGGGGAGCCGCTCCTAGCCCCGGAGGCCGCGGGGATCCCTTTGACCTACCCCCTGACCGCCATCGTCGCCGACCTGCACGGGAACCGACCCGCGCTCGAGTCGGCGCTCGCCGATGCCCGCGACCGCGGCGTCAAGCGCTTCGTCTGCCTCGGCGACGTGGTGGGGTACGGCGCGCACCCGCGGCACAACCTCGACTGGATCATGCGCCTCTGCGTGCCCGAGCCCGACGGCTCCAAGCTGGGCTTCACGCCGGGCGAGCTCTTGCCGGGCATCTGCCTGCAGGGGAACCACGAGTACGCCCTCCTCAACACGGCCGAGGACTTCAACCCCAAGGCACGCGCCGCGATCGACTGGACGCGCGAGGAGCTGAACCGCGGCGACGACCGCGAGGCGAACTACGACTACTGGGACTTCATCGGGGCGCTCTCGCCCTCGGCGCGCGACGAGGCGGCGATGTTCGCCCACGGCTCGCCGCGCGACCCGGTGCGCGAGTACATGCTGCCGCGCGACATCCAGGACGAGGCGAAGATGCGGGCCAATTTCGAGCTGATGGACCGCAAGGTCTGCTTCGTGGGCCACAGCCACGTGCCCGCGGTCTACTACGAAGACCGCCGCCTCTACCGCCCGCGCGACACCGAGGGCCCCTACGACCTCGGCGACGTGCGCTGCATCGTCAACGTGGGCTCGGTGGGGCAGCCGCGCGACGGCGACCGGCGCCTCTCCTACGGCCTGTTCGACGGTCGCAACGTCACCTTCGTCCGCGTCGAGTACGACGTCGAAGAAGCCCAGACCGACATCCGCGCGGTCGCTGAACTCCCCGACTATCTGGCCGACCGCCTCGGGGTCGGCCGCTAAGCGCGCCGCGCGCGTAGGAACGTTCTCGGAGCTTTGGAGAAGCGTCTACCGCTATTCCTGTTTCTATCCGCCCTGGTCTACATGGCCTGGGTGGTCTTCATCGCGCCGCCGCGTCAACCCCGCGAGGAGCAGCCGATCCCGGCCGAGGGCATGGTGCAGCCGCTGGCTGCCGAGGAGCCCGCCGCGCCGCCGGCGCTCGTGCCCGCCCTGGCCGACGCCGAGGAGCGCACCGAGGTGCTGCTGCTCGGCGCCGACGGCGAGCCCGGCCGCTACCGCCTGACGGTCTCGAACCGCGGCGCGCGCATCGTCGCGCTCGACCTCGGCAGCTACTACAAGCGGATCGGCCTGACCGACGACGAGAAGCGCGATCCGGAGAACTGGGCGCGGCTCCTGGAGCCCGGGCGCACGTCCGAGGGCGAGCTGGGCTCGCTGCTGCTCTCCACCCAACCCTCCAGCGCCGACCTCGCGCCCGCGGGGCTGAGCGACGTGCTGTGGACGATGACCGTGCTGCGCGACGCCGACGGCACCGAGCGCGGCGTCGAGTGGCGCTACGGCCCCGGCCAGGGCATCGTCTTCGTCAAGCGGCTGACGCGCGAGCCCGGGACCTACCGTCTGTACCTGGAGCTCTCGATCGAGAACAACGGCGAGGGCGCCGGCCGCCAGGCCGAGTTCCTGCTCCTGCCCGCCGGCTGCGTGCCGCCCGAGCTGGGCGACAAGTTCTACGACGAGCCGCGCGCGATCGCCGTCGGCTACGAGGACGACGAGTACGGCGACGACTGGGAGTCGGCGCGCACCGCCAGCGGCGAGTCCGGCACGCTCGACGTGACCGGCGCGCTCACCGTCGCCGGCGTGCACAACAAGTACTTCGCCTTCCTGGTGCGCGGCGCCGACGAGCTCGGGCGCGCGTCGCTGTCGGCGGCGTCCTACCGCGGCCTGCGCGACCTCGCCTGGCTCGAGGAGAACCCCGGCGACGAGGCGGGTGCCGACCGCTACGTCATCTGCGACGTCAACCTCTCGCTGCGCGTGCCGGCGCCGGGCGAGACGGCGACGTATCGCTACGCGATCTACGCCGGCCCGAAGGACGCGGCGCGGCTCGGCGAAGAGGGGCCGGCGCTCGCGCTGATCCCCGATACCGACCTGTCCGGCTGGTCGCTCTGCCTGGTGCCGCAGATCGGGCACGGGCTGCTGGTGATGCTGCGCTTCTTCCACGGCGTCTTCGGCAACTGGGGCGTCGCGATCATCGTGCTGACGATCTGCGTGCGCGCGCTCCTGTTCCCGCTGAACCGCCGCTCGCAGACCGCGATGGCGCGCTATCAGACGAAGATGAAGCGCGTCCAGCCCCGCATCGACGAGGCGAAGAAGAAGTACGAGGGCAACCTCCAGAAGCAGCGCGAAGAGCAGGCGCGCATCATGCAGGAAGAGGGCGCCTTCCCGCCGCTCGGCGGGTGCATGCCGATCTTCCTCCAGATCCCGATCTTCTTCGGCCTCTTCAGCGCGCTGCGCACCGCCTTCGAGCTGCGCCAGGCTCCGTTCGCGCTCTGGATCGACGACCTGTCGCGGCCCGACCGGCTGTTCGAGATCAACCTGCCGCTGCCGCTCATCGGCGAGATCCAGTACTTCAACCTGCTGCCGATCCTGATGGTCGTCCTGTGGGTGGTGCAGCAGATGGGCATGCCGAAGCCGAGCGACGAGCAGGCCGCGCGCATGCAGAAGATGATGATGTTCATGCCCGTGGTGATGGGCGTGTTCCTCTACTCGTACGCCGCGGGCCTCTCGCTCTACATGATCACGCAGTCGGGCCTCGGCATCATCGAGCAGCGCGTGATCAAGAAGCTCTGGCCTATCGACGACACCGAGGCCGAGCGCAAGGAGAAGCGCGGCTGCGGCCCCTTCACCGGCATGATGGAAGAGTTCGCGGAGCGCCAGCGCGAGGAGCTGAAGCGCCGCCAGTCCGGCCAGCCGCCGCGCCCGCGCGGCGACGGCGGCAAGCGCGACAAGAAGAAGAACCGCCGGCTCTAGCAGCCCGTTGAAGAAGCTCCGGCCCTCAGAAGATCGCCCGAATCCGCCGTGGCGGCGTTGCACCTCCCGCGAGTCTCGCGGTGGATACGCGTCGTCGGCGCGCCTTGCCACGACGACTTCGTACGGCCTCCTGAGGGCCGGAGCTCCTTCAACGGACGGCTAGGGCGCTCCTCATGGCGACCACCATCGCGGCCGTGTCCTCGCCTCCCGGCGCGGGCCGGCGCGGGGTGATCCGCATCTCGGGCCCCGACGCCGCGGCGGTCGTGCGCGCGGCGCTCGACGACGCCGCGCTGCCGCCGGCGGGGCGCGCCGCGTGCACGGCGCGCTTCCACGACGGCCGCGGCACGCAGCCGTGCCTCCTGCTGTGGATGCCGGGCCCGGCCTCGTACACGCGCGAGGACGTGGCCGAGCTGCACCTGCCCGGCGCTGCGCCGCTGCTCGCGGCTGCCTTCGAGCGCCTGCTCGCGCTCGGCTGCACGCCCGCGGCCCCGGGCGAGTTCACCCGCCGCGCCTTCCTCAGCGGCCGGCTGGACCTGACCCAGGCAGAGGGCGTGCTGCAGCTGATCGAGGCCGGCGGAGCGGCCGACCGGCGCGCGGCGCTGACGCTCCTCGAAGGCGGCCTGACCGAACGTCTCGCCGCTCTGCGCGATGGGCTGGAGGAGCTGCGCGCGCTCACCGAGGCCAGCCTGGACTTCGACGAGTCCGACACCGGGCACGTGCCCGGCGCGGACCTGGTGGCCCGCGCCGAGGACCTGCGCGCCGGGCTGGCCCGCGCCCTGGCCTGGGAGGTGCGCCGCCAGCCGCCGAGCGCGCTGCCGCGGGTGGCGCTGGTCGGGGCTCCGAACGCGGGCAAGAGCACGCTCTTCAACGCGCTGGTCCCCGGCGGAGCGGCGCTGGTGAGCGACGCCGCGGGCTCGACCCGCGACGGGGTCCAGGGCCTGTGGGCGCTCGCGGGAGGCGAAGTGCTGCTGCTCGACGCCCCGGGCCTCGAGCCCGGCGCGGGGGCGGCCGACCGGGCGGCCCAGCAGCTGGCCGAGCGCGAGCGGCGGGCGGCGGACCTCTGGCTCCACGTCGTCGACGCGGCCGGGCCTGAGGGGCCCGAGCTCCCGCTGGCGGCACCGCCGGCGAGCCTGCTGGTCTGGAGCCAAACCGACCGCCCCGGAGCCCGGCCGGCCCCTTCCGGAGCGCTCGCGGTCGCCGCCGGAGCCGGCGCGGGGCTGGGACGGTTGGCGGAGAGCGTCGCCGAGCGCCTCGGCCTCGGCGCCCGCGGCGCGGGGCCAGTCTCCGGCGGGGGGGCCGCCGGGTTGGCGCGCGAGCTCTCGGCGCGCCACCGCCGGGCGCTCCAGGCGGCGTCCGAGGAGCTGGGCCGGGCGCTCGACCTGCTCGCCGCCGAGGCGCCGCTCGATCTGGCGGCCGACGCGCTGCGCGCCGCGACCGACGCGCTCGACGGCATCGAGGGCCGCACGACCCCCGAAGACCTTCTGGATCGGATCTTCGCGCGCTTCTGCCTCGGGAAGTAGGATACGAAGCGCCGGGCCGGGAGAACCGCGGTCGCCACGCCAGATGTGGCGTAGCGAAAAGTTCGCTCCGCGTTGACACACAACATGTTGAGTGGGACTTTGGCGCCCTGGCCGGCTTTACCGAATCGCTATGAGGTGCCCCCGCTGCAAGGCTGACAACGACCGGGTGGTCGACTCGCGCTCGTCCGCGGACGGCGGTGTCATCCGGCGCCGCCGGGAGTGCCTGGAGTGCTTCCTGCGCTACACGACCTACGAGCGGATCGAGACCACTCCGCTCCGCGTGGTGAAGAAGAACGGCGAGCGCGTGCGCTTCGAGCGCGAGCGCGTCCTGGCCGGCATGGTGCGCGCCTGCGAGAAGCTGCAGGTGCCGCTGGAGGACCTCGAGGAGGCCACGATGCGGGTCGAGGCCCGTTGCCAGGAGGAATACGACCGCGAGGTGCCCTCGGCGGTCATCGGCTCGCTCGTGATGGAAGAGCTGCGGCGGCTCAACCAGGTGGCCTACGTGCGCTTCGCCAGCGTCTACCGCGAGTTCAAGGACGTCGCCCAGTTCCTCGACGAGCTGAAGCCCATCCTGGAAGGCCGCGGCGGGGGACGCGAGCCGTCGTGAGCGCCCGCGGATCCCGAGGCCGCAGCCCGCGCGCCCCCCGTGTCCGCCTGGCGCGCGTGCGCAAGCGCGACGGCCGCGAGGTGCCCTACGACAAGCGCAAGGTCGAGCACGCGGTGCGAGCCGCGCTCGAAGCGGTGGGGGAGCCCGACCCCACCTTCGCCGGCGAGGTGGCGGACGTGGTCGAGCTGGCCCTGCTCGACCGCGGGGCCGCGGCCCACGGCGACGCGCTGGGAGCCGGAGGGCCCGCGGGCGCCGGCGGACCCGAGGACGGCGCTCCGCGCGTGCTCGACGTCGTCCCCGGCATCGAGGAGATCCAGGACCTGGTCGAGCGCGCGCTGGTCGAGCTGGGCCGCGCGGCGGTGGCCAAGGCGTACATCCTTTACCGCGACCGGCGCTCGCGGGCGCGTTCGGCCCTGGCGGCCGACCGGGTCGGCGAGGCCGCCTCCTCCGACGCCGCGGCGGCCGGGGCCGGGGTTGGGGCCGACCGCGCGCTGCGCGTGCGCGTGCGCGAGACCGCCGGCACCACGCCGTGGGAGAAGGGGCGCGTCGTCGCCGCGCTCATGGAGGAAGCCGAGCTGCCGCGCGACACCGCCCAGGAGGTCGCGGCGCGGGTCGAGCGCCGCGTGCTGCACTCCGGCCTGCGCACGGTGACCAGCGGTCTGGTGCGCGAGCTCGTCTCCGGCGAGCTGGTCGAGCTCGGGCTCGACGCGGCGCTCCTGCGCCAGGCTCCGGTGGGCGTCCCGCGCCACGACCTGCGGCGCATGCTGCGCGAGCCCGCGCGGCGGCCGTGGGAGGCCAGCGACCTGGCCGACCGCCAGCCCGAGGCCCTCGCGGCGGCACGCGCTTCGGTGGCCCGCGTCGAGGGCGAGGTGCTCGCGCGCTACGCCGCCGACGACGTGCTGGCGCCGGGCTCGGTCGAGCTGCACCGCGCCGGCGACCTCGACGTGGTCGACCTCGAGCGCCCGCACCGGCCGCTGGCCGTGTCGCTGCCGGTCGAGCTGCTGCTCGAAGGCGAGCCCGGTCCCGACGCGCCCTTCCGCGTGCTCGGCGCCGTCGGCGACCTGGCGCGCGGCGTGGGGCGCTCGGTGGTGCTCGAGCAGCCCGGCGCGCTGTTCGCTCCGCTCCTGCGCTCGTCGCGCGACCGCGGCGCAGCGCAGCTGCCCGGCTTCCTGGCGGCGCTCGGCGCGATCTCGCGCGCCTCGGGTTGCGCCGTCGGACTGGCCTCGCCGGGACCGCGGCACGCGGCCCTCGCGGCGCGGCTGGTCGAGGCGCTCGACACGCTCGCCGCGGACCCCTTCGCGCCGACCCTCTATCTCGCGGGCGACGAGCTCGACGCGCTGACCGGCAGCGGCCGGGACGACGCGCTCGAGCGGCTCCTCGCCCGCGGCCGGCTCCTGCCGACCTTCGGCGACGAGGGCCGCTCCCTGGCCGGCCCCGGCTGCCAGCGCCTGCGCAAGGAGCGCGGCGCGCTCGCGGCGTCGGGGGCGGTGGCGCTCAACCTGCCGCGGCTCGCGCGCCGCGCCGGTCCGTGGCGCGAGGAGGTCTTCCTCTCGTCGCTGGTCGACCTCGTGCGCTGCGCGGTCGAGATCGGCTCCTCGCTGCACGCCTTCCAGAGCGCGCTGCCGAGCTTCCTCCCGCCGCGGCTGGCGGCGCGCCCGTCGTTCGCGCTCGCGCCGGTCGGCCTGCGCGAGGCACTGCGCGTGCTGGGCGACGGCACGGTCGACCCCGAGCGCGGCGCGCGCATCCTCGGCGTGATCGCCGAGGCGGGCCGCCGCTTCCAGGCGCCCGGGTCGCCGCGCGTGATCACCACGCCGTTCTTCGGCGACGGCGCCCGCGTGCGCCTCGCCTGGCTCGACTCGCGCGAGCGCCTGGCCGACGGCGGCCAGCGCTGGCTCTTCGCCGACGCCGAGCTGCGGCGCGAGGGCGGCTCTGCGCCCGGCGGCGCCTATGCCGAGGGCTATGCCCTCGCGCCGGTGCGCGGCCTCCTGCCGGGCCAGGCCGAGGCCGAGCTGCTGAAGACGCTCGTCGTCGGCGCGCTGCCGCTGGCGCGCGGCGTGGCTTCGCTCTCGACCGTCGACCCCGAGTCGCCGCGGCCGCACCTGGCCGCCTGGCGCCGCTTCCACGACCTCGTCCGCGCGCGCCGCGCGGGCGCGGACGATCTCCTGTTTCCCTCCCCACGGCGAGCGTCCTCCGGGGCGCCCTTCGCCCAGGAATCCGCCTGATACATGCGTCTTAAACGACTGGAACTGTTCGGCTTCAAGTCCTTCGCCGACCGCACGGTGCTGGACTTCGAGAGCTCGCTCAACGGCATCGTCGGCCCCAACGGCTGCGGCAAGAGCAACGTGGTCGACGCCGTCCGCTGGGTGCTCGGGGAGACGCGGCCGACGTCGATGCGTGGTGACGAGATGGCCGACGTCATCTTCAAGGGCTCGGTGTCGCGCCCGGCGCTCGCGGTGGCCGAGGTGACGATGGTCCTGGACAACGAGGCCGGCGTCATCGAGGACCGTGGCTCAGAGGTCAGCGTGACCCGGCGCGTGTTCAAGGGCGGTGAGGGCGAGTATCTGATCGACGGCATCAAGGTGCGCCTCAAGGACGTGCGCGAGATGCTGTTCGACACCGGCCTGGGCAGCCGCGGCTACTCGGTGCTCGAGCAGGGCCGCATCGACGCGGTGCTGTCGGCCAACCCGGTCGACCGGCGCTCGATCTTCGAGGAGGCGGCCGGCATCAGCCGCTACCGCCAGCGACGCAAGGAGGCCGAGAGCCGCCTGAAGCGCGTGCAGGCCGACCTCGTGCGGCTCGAGGACGTGGTCGGCGAGCTCGAGAAGCGCTCGCGCTCGCTCAAGATCCAGGCCGGCAAGGCGCGCCGCTTCGTCGAGGCGCGCGACGCCTGGCGCGTCGAGGGCGAGCGGCTGGCGCGGCACCAGGTGTGCTCGCTGAACAGCGCGCTCGCGGCCCTGCGCGAGGAGCTCACCGCGCTCGAGGAGCGCGAGCGCGCCATCCGCACCGAGCGCGACGCGGCCGAAGCCGACGTCGTGGCGCGCGAGGGCGAGCAGGAAGCGCTCTCGGCCGAGGTCGAGCGCCTGGGCACCGAGTCGTCCGAGCTGGCCGGCGACGTGCGCGCGCTCGACGAACGCGTCACGCAGCTCTCGGCCCGCATCGGCGCCTGGGAGGCGTCGGCGGTCGAGGAGGCCGAGCGCGCCGAAGGGCTCGAGGGGCGCCTGGAGGAGCGCCGCGCCGAGCGCACGTCGGTGGCCGAGGCCCTGACCGAGCTCGAAGGCGAGGCCGCGCGCGCCCAGGAGCGCGTCGCCGCCGAGGAGGAGCGCTCGCGCGACCTCCAACAGCGATACACCGAGGCGCGCCGCGAGTCCGAGGAGCGCGGCGAGCGCGTGCTCGAGCTGCTGCACGAACGCACGTCGGCGCGCAACGCGGTCGAGCACCACACCCAGGCGCTGGAGCCGTTGGAGCTGCGCTTCCAGCGCGCGCACACGCGCTGCGAAGAGGCGACTGCGAGCCTGGCCGTCGCCGGCGAGGCGCAGTCCGCGGCCGAGACCGCCGTGCGCGCGGCCGAGGGGGCGCTCAGCGTGGGCGAGGCCCACCGCGCCGACTTCGAGCGCGAGGCCGACGAGCTGGAGCGCGAGGTCACGCGCCTCGACGCCGAGCGCGGCCAGCTCGAGCTGGAGCGCACGCGCCTGCATTCGCGGGCCGAGTCGCTGCTCGACCGCGAGCGCGAGCTCGAAGGGCTCGACGCCGGCGCGCGCGCCGTGGTCGAGGGCTTCGACGCCGAGGACGGGCCGCGGCTCGCCGGCAACCTGCGCGGGCTGCTCGCCGACCACCTGCGCACCAGCTCCGAGCACGCGCGCGCGCTCGACAGCGTGCTCGGCGCGCGCAGCCAGGCGCTGGTGCTGGAGGACCGCGGCGATGCCGGCCGCGTGCTGGACTGGCTCAAGGAGCGCCAGGGCGGGCAGGTCTCGCTCGCGCTGCCCGAGGGCCTGGCGGCCTTCGCCTTCGCCGCCCACGGCCCGCGGCCGACGCCGCCGGGCCTGCTCGAGATCGACGGCGTCGCCGGACCGCTGCGCGCCGCGGTCGAGCCCACCCAGGGCTTCGAGGATCTGTGCGACCTGCTGCTCGACGGCGTGTACGTCGTGCGCGACGTCGCGGTGGGGCTCGACCTCTTGGAGCGCTACCCGCGCATGCGCTTCGTCACCGAGGCCGGCGACCTGATCGAGGCCTTCGGCGTCGTCGGCGGACACCGCGAGGTCGCCCAGGGCCCGGTCGGCCGGCGCTCGCACGCCGCCGACCTCGAGGCCCGCGTGGCCGAGGCCGACGCCGAGATCGAGACGCTGACCAGCGCGCTCGAAGGGGTCGCGCTCCAGCGCGAGGAGAAGCGCCGCGAGCTGCACGAGCTGCTCGAGGAGCTGGCGACCCAGCGCCAGGCGCTGGCCGAGGCCAAGAGCGCCGGCGAGGCGGCCCGTGCCCGCGCGGCCGACCTGGCCGAGGCGGCGGAGCTCTTCCGCCGCGAGGAGGAGGGCATCCGCCAGGAACGCACGCGGCTCGGAACCGAGCTGGAGCAGGCCAAGGAGCGCCTGACCGTGGCGGAGAGCACCTTCGACGAGGAGAACGGAGCGCTCGAGCGCGCCGAGGGCCTGCGGCGCGAGCTCGAGGGTCAACGCGAGGAGCTCGCGCGGGTCGAGAGCCAGGCGCGGGTCGAGGCGACGCGCGTCGCCGAGAAGCTCGAATCGACGCGCGGCCGGCTGGCGGACCTGGGCCGCGCCATCGAGGAGCTGGCGCTCGAGGTCGAGCGCGCGCGACGGCTCTCCGAGGAGCACCGCGCCAGCGCCGAGTCGGGGCGTGAGGAGTCCGAGGGCCTCGGCGAGCGCCGGGTCGATCTGCTCGCCCGCCGTGGCGAGGTCGAGGAGTCGCTCGAGGAGAGCCGTGAGCGCGAGCGCAACGGCCGGGCCCAGATCGAGGAGCTCAGGAAGCGCACCGAGGCGGTGTCGCGCGAGCTCGAGGGGCTGCTCGGCGAGAGCGGCGAGCGCCGCCTCGAGGAACAGAAGCGCGCGCTGGCGCGCGAGGAGATCGTGCGCCGCGCCGAGGAGGACTTCGAGCTCGGCGCCGAGGAGCTCGTGCGCGACTTCGAGCCCGAAGAGGAGCTCACCCAGGACGAGCCGCTGGCGACCCTCGCCGAAGAGGTGGGCGACCTGCGTGCGCAGATGGAGAAGCTCGGCCCGGTCAACCTGGAGGCGGTGAGCGAGCTCGAAGAGGTCTCCGAGCGGCTCGACTTCCTCACCTCGCAGCGCGACGACCTGATCCAGGGCCGCCGCAACCTCGAGGGCACGATCAAGACCATCAACCAGGAGTCGGAGCGGCTCTTCCTCGAGGCCTTCCACGAGATCCGCGGGCACTTCCAGACGATCTTCCGCCAGCTCTTCGGCGGCGGGCGCGCCGACGTCGAGCTGGCCGCGGACGCGCCGGTGCTCGAGGCGGGCATCGAGATCACCGCGCGGCCGCCCGGCCGCGAGACGCTGCCGATCAGCCTGCTGTCCGGCGGGCAGCGGACGATGACCGCACTGGCGCTGCTGTTCGCCGTCTTCCGCTCGCGGCCCAGCCCGTTCTGCGTGCTCGACGAGGTCGACGCGGCCCTCGACGACGCCAACATCAGCCGCTTCCTCGGCCTGATCGAGTCGTTCAAGTCCGAGACCCAGTTCGTCGTCGTGACCCACAACAAGGGCTCGATGTCGGCCTGCGATCGGCTGTACGGCGTCACGATGGCCGTGCGCGGCGTCTCGAACGTCGTCAGCGTCGAGCTGTCGGACGTCGACGAGTTCGTCCCCGAGGCGACCGGCAGCGTCGCCGCGGCGGCGGCTGCGCCCGAGGCCGGCGCCGTGGCCGAGGAGCCGATCGTCGAGCTGGTGCCCCCGGCGCCCCCCGCCGGCGGAGACGAGGCGCCGGGCGACCCGGAGTCCGTCGCCGACGGCGAGACGGTTTCGCTTTCGTGACAGTCCCGACAAACCCGCGAACGAACCTTTCGTAGCGGGGTAGTCGAGTGCCGAAAGAGGGGGCTCGACGCGGCTGTCGCGTCGGGCCCGGACGAGCCGGTATCCTCGGTCGGGCCCCGGCGGCGGACCAACGAGGGCCACGACGCGATCCGGGGGGACGCAGGAAGGACTAGATGCGCGGTTGTACCAGGGGGCGTGGGCGTGGAGCGGGCAGGCCGTGGCGGCTTGGGCTCGCCCTGTGCGTCCTCGCGCCCGCGGCGGCACCGCGCCTGCTCCAGAACACGCCTGAGGCCGGCCAGGAGGCGCAGGCGTCCGAGGAGGCGCCCGCCGCCGAGGGCGAGGCGCCCGCCGCCGGCGAGCCGGCCGACGCCGCCCCGGCCACGCCCGAGCCGCCGCGCTACCGCACCGCGGACGAGCTCGACCCGGTGCTCCAGGGCTGGCTGGGCTCGGGCCTCGCGGAGCGGATCGAGCTCGGCACCACCGCCGGCGGCCGGCCCATCGTCGGCGTCGTGTTCGGCGGCACCGGGCAGGTGCCGCTGGCCGAGCGCCCGACGGTGCTGCTCGTCGGCGCCCTCGACGGCCGCTCGGTGGCGGGCGCCGAGGCCGTGCTGCGGGTGGCCGAGGAGCTGCTCGCGATGCCCGACAAGCTCCCGGCCGAGGTGGCCTTCCTGGCGGTGCCCTGGGCCAACCCCGACGGCATCGCGCGCCAGCTGGAGAGCGGCGCCGGCGGGGGCCGCAACGACCAGCCCGGCGACGAGGACCGCGACGGCGAGGTGGACGAGGACGGGCCCGACGACCTCGACGGCGACGGCGCGATCACGAGCCTCCTGCTCGAAGACCTCAGCGGACCCTGGGCGCGCGCGGAGGACGACCGCCTGCTGCGCCCGGCACGCCCCGGCGACGCGCCGCGCTACCGCATCGTGCGCGAGGGCCGCGACGACGACGGCGACGGACGTTTCAACGAGGACGGGCCCGGCGGCATCGTGCCCGACCTCGACTTCCCGGTGGATTGGCGCGGGCCGTGGACCGGCGCGCCCACCGGGCCCTGGCCGCTCTCGGCGCCGGCGGCGCGGGCGCTCGCGGACCTCGCGCTGTCGCGCCGGGTGGCGCTGGCGCTCTTCTTCCAGGGCAACCACGGTGGGGTGGCGGCACCCGGCGGCCTGGCCTCGGGCGGCGCCCTCGGCGAGGGCAGCCGCGGGGCCTATGCGCCCGACCGGGTCGCCTTCGAGCTCGCGGGCCGGCGCTTCGCCGCCGCGACGGGGCGCCCCGAGCGGCCGGTGCAGCCGCTCTTCGCGGCGCGCGGCGAAGAGCGCCCCGGGGCCGCCCTCGACTGGCTCTACCTCGCGCGCGGCGCGCTCGCGATCGAGGTCGCGGCGTGGGGGCCCGAGGTCGAGTCCGGCGCGCGCGTCCGCCCGCAGGACGCGCGCTTCGTCGCCGAGCCCAAACCCGCCCACGATGGGCCCGAGCCCGGCGGCGTCGACGAGCGCCAGGCGCCCGAGCTGGAGCGCTCCTGGGCGCGCTGGATCGACAACACGCGCGGCGGCATCGGCTTCCTCGACTGGCAGCCGATCGACCTGGGCGGCGGCCGCTCGGGGCTTCTGGGCGGCTGGCTTCCGAACACGCGCCTCAACCCGCCGCCCGAGCTGCTTCCCGCCGCCGTGCGCGGGCTGGGCGACTTCGTGCGCACGCTTGCCGGCGACCTGCCGCGGCTCGAGATCGAGCTGGTGGAGAACGAACGGACCGGCGGCGAGGTCGTGGTGCTCCGCGTGCGCGTGCGCAACCGCGGAGCCCTTCCGACCGGCGTCGGCGCGGCCTCGAACGGGCTCGGCCTCAACCTGCGCCTCCAGGCGCCCGAGGGCGTCGAGGTGCTGGTCGGCGAGCGCGAGCACGCGCTCGGCCACCTCGCCGGCGGCGGTTCGAGCGTCGAGCTGTCGTGGATCCTGATGATGTCGGAGGGCGCCTCGGTCACGCTGCGCGCCGAGACCTCGTGGCTGGCGCCGACCGTGCGTGAGGTGCGCCCGTGAGCGGGCTCCTCGCGACGCTGCTGCTGCTGGCCGGCCTGGCCGCGCAGGATCCGGCGCCCGGCGACGCTCCGCCCGCCGAGGCGACGGCGGCGGCGGCGGAGCCCGTCGCGACCCCGCCGCCGGGGCTCGCCGAAGACCTGAACGCCTTCGCGGACCGCCACCCGGCGTACGCGGCGGTCGAGGAGCTCGGCACCAGCCGCGGCGGCCGCGCGATCCTCGCGCTCGTCCTCGGCGCGCGCGAGGCGGGCGATCTGGACCGCCGGCCCGGGCTCGCGCTCGTCGGCCTGGGCGGCGAGTCGGAGCGCGCCTCCGAGTTGGCGCTGGCGCTGGCGCGCTACGTGTTGGACGAGCTGACCCCGGAGGAGCGCGAGCGCGTGCTGGGCTCGGCGACGCTGTACCTCATCCCGCAGCTCGATCCCGACTCACCCGCTTCGCCGGGCGCGCGCGACGTGCGCCTCGAGCGCAACTTCCCGATCGGGTGGCAGCCCGACACGCTGGTGCCCGGCGCGGGCGCGGTGCCGCTCTCCGAGCCCGAGTCGAAGGCGCTGGCGACCTTCCTGCGCGGCCGGACCAACCTCTCGCTGCTGCTCGGCCTCCGCGGCGGGCAGGCCGAGCTGCTCCCGCGCGCCGGGACCGACGGCGACGCGGCGGTGCTCAACGAGCCGGGCGCCGCGGACGCCGGCGACACGAAGCCGCGCGTGACGCTCTGGAAGCCCGCGCGCGGCAGCGTGGCGGCCTACGCCTGGGAGGCGCTCGGCGTCTTCCCGCGGCTGCTCGAGTTCCGCGCCGACGAGCTGCAGTCCGCCGCCCGCCGCGTGGCGCAGCTGGCCCAGGGCCTCCCGCGGCTGCGGCTGACCGAACCCGCCGTCGAGATGCTGCGGCCGGGGCTCTACCGGCTGGACGTGCGGATCGAAAACCCGGGTCGGCTCCCGACCCTCAGCGACCTCGGCGCCGAGCGCCGGCTGGCCGGCGAGGTCGAGCTCGCCATCCAGGGCGCCACCGTGCTGGCCTGCGCGCACCGTGCCGCCGAGCAGTCGTTCGAGGTGCAGAGCCGCGTCGAGGGCCGCTACTCGATCGGCCAGATCGCCGGCGGCGGCGCGGTTGAGCTGTGTGTCTTGGTCGAGGCCGAGGCGGGGACCGAGATCACGCTGTCGACGCGCTCACCGCGGGCCGGGATGGCGGGGCGCTCGGTCACGCTGCCCTAGCTCGCGCTCGCCGCCGAGGCACGCGCTAGCGCCCGCCGACCCACTCCTCGACCGCGGGCAGGCCGAGCAGCACGATCTTGCCTGTGGCGCCGAGGGAAGCGGCCGAGCAGTTTTCCAACGTGTCGTCCGGCGTGTGCCAGAAGCGGTTGCCGGGGCCGTAGTCGAGGTCGATCAGGTCGATGCTCGGGATGTCGGCGGCCATGAACGACAGGTGGTCGTCCTTGATCTCCTGCCGCCGGCCGTTGACGTGGCGCCCGAGCCCGGCGCCCTTGGCCGCGTCGAAGAACATCGCGAGCAGCCGGCGGTCGGAGTTGAGCTCGGTCATGAAGCGCAGCTCCTTGTCGCCGACCAGATCGATCAGCACGCAGGCCTTTACGCGGTGGACCAACCCGGTCGCGCGCAGCTGGGCGACGTGGTAGCGCGAGCCGTAGCGGTTGTCCGGATCGCGCCAATCCGGAAGGATGGATTCCTCGCCGTCGAGGAACAGCAACCGGTAGGTCACCGGCGCCTTGCGCTCGGCCAGGATGCGCGCGAGCTCGAGCAGCACGGCGGTTCCGGAGCCTCCGTCGTTCGCTCCGACGAACGGGAAGCTCATACGCTTGGTGTCGAAGTGCGTGCAGATCACGACCATCGGGGCGGGGGAGCCGTCGGCGGTCTCGCCCTCGAGGTCGACGTAAAGGTTCGTGAACGTGAGCGGACCGATCGGCGTCTTGTCCTCGAAGGTCTCGCGGATCGGGGCTAGGCCATAGCTTTTGAGCTCGGCCTCCATGAGGTCGATCAGCTTCTCGATCTTCGGCGTGCCGGACGGGCGTGGGCCGACCGCGACGATGCGCTCCAGCAGGCTCCAGGCGCGTGCCTGGTCGAACTGCTCGGGGCCCTGAGCAATCCCCGCCGACGACGTCCCGCAGGAGCACGAGTACGAGACGGGAAGGAGCGCGATGAAGAGCGGCAGGAAGTTGCGAAGGCGGATCGAGCGGCCCATGGGCAGGAGGATATCCGTTCGGCGCCGCAGCTGTTTCCCGCTCACTGGAATTGCGGCCGCATCCCGCGGTCTCGCTCCTCCCCATTCTCGGGGGCTCGGGCGGCGAATTCCTTTCCCGCCGGCGGCCCCGAGGGGCCCTCGCCGGGACGGCGCGGTCGCACAACCAGGGTCAGGCGGCGTCACCCCTCACGTCGAACCGCTTCCCTCGGCTTCCCAGCGCGGACGGCAGGCCGCGCGGGGACGACCACGAGCGCTCAATTTCGTGGGGCCGATGGCCGAAGGAAGCAAGCGGCGTGCCCCGTGTCCTCCGATGGCCCGCCCCCCGAGAACGGAGCCATGGCATAGATGACTGAACCTCGAGCCGAATCCCTCCTGGACCTCGTTCAGAGCCAGCTTGGAAACGAACAACACGCGAAGCTCAGCTGGGAAGGCAGCTTTGCGGACTACCTGAACCTCGTCGAAGAGAAGCCCCTGGTGGCGCGCAACGCGTGGCAGCGGCTGATCGACATGATCGAGCACCACGGCTACGAGCCGCCCGAGCGGCGCGGCGGGCCGCGGCGCTGGCTGATCTTCGAGGATCCGTTCGACGGCGGTCGCGACGCCGTGTACGGGCTCGACGAGCCACTCGCCGAGCTGGTGAACACGATTCGGGCCGGCGCCCAGGGGCTGGGGCCGGAGAAGCGCGTGCTGCTGCTGCACGGCCCGGTCGGTTCGGCGAAGAGCACGATCGCGCGCATTCTGAAGCGCGGGTTGGAGACGTACTCGCGCACCGACGCGGGCGCGATGTACACCTTCTGCTGGGAGGTCGACGGCGAGGTCGTGAGCTCGCCGATGCACCAGGAGCCGCTCCTTCTGATCCCCGAGGAGGCGCGCGCCGGCCTCGAGGACCGCATCAACGAGAAGCACGACCACGCCTACCGCATCGAGGTGCGCGGCGAGCTCGACCCGGTCAGCCGCTTCTACTACCGCAAGCTGCAAGACCGCTACGGCGGCGACTGGAACCGCATCCTCGAGCACGTGCGCGTGCGGCGCTTCGTGCTGTCCGAGAAGGACCGCGTCGGCATCGGCACGTTCCAGCCGAAGGACGAGAAGAACCAGGACTCGACCGAGCTGACCGGCGACGTCAACTACCGGCTGATCGCGGAGTTCGGCTCGGACTCCGACCCGCGCGCGTTCAACTTCGACGGTGAGTTCAACGTGGCCAACCGCGGGCTCCTGGAGTTCGTCGAGGTCCTGAAGCTCGACGTCGCGTTCCTCTACGACCTCCTCGGCGCCAGCCAGGAGCACGCGATCAAGCCGAAGAAGTTCGCGCAGACCTCGATCGACGAGGTGATCATCGGGCACACCAACGAGCCCGAGTACCGCAAGCTGCAGAACAACGAGCTGATGGAGGCCTTCCGGGACAGGACGATCAAGATCGACATCCCGTACAACCGCACCATCACCGACGAGGTCCGTATCTACCGCCGGCAGTTCAGCCGCCGCGCGTACCCCTTCAAGGCGATCGCACCGCACACCATGGAGGTGGCGGCGATCTGGTCGGTGCTGACGCGGCTCGACGAGCCGGCGCACCCGAACCTCTCGCTGCTGCAGAAGGCGAAGCTCTACAACGGCGACGACATCCAGGGCTTCGGCACCGAGCACATCCGTGAGATGCAGGAAGGCGCCGAGCGCGAGGGCATGTACGGCATCAGCCCGCGCTACGTGCAGGACCGCATCGCGTCCGCGCTCGTGTCCGACCGCGAGGCCGTGGGGCCCCTGGACGTGCTCGAGTCACTGGAAGAGGGACTGCGCCACCACAGCCTCATCTCGAACGAGGACACCCGCAAGCGCTACTTGCAGCTGCTCTCCCACGCCCGTGAGGAGTACGAGGAGATCGTGAAGCACGAGGTGCAGGTCGCCGTCGCGGCCGACCGCGAGGCGTGCGACCGGCTGTGCGCCAAGTACGTCGACAACGTCAAGGCGTACACGACGCGCGAGAAGGTCATCGACGACCACGGCCGCGAGCACGACCCCGACGAGCGCCTGATGCGCTCGATCGAGGAGAAGATCGACATCCCGGAGTCGCGCAAGGACGACTTCAGGCACGAGCTGATGAACTACATCGCCGCGCTGCACATCGAGGGCAAGACCTTCGACTACCGGCAGAACAAGCGGCTCACGCGCGCCCTCGAGCTGAAGCTGTTCGAGGACCGGCGCGACACGATCCAGCTGACGAGCCTGGTGTCGACCGTCATCGACCCGGCCACGCGCGAGAAGATCCGGCTCATCCGGAACCGCCTGATGGAGCAGTTCGGCTACGACGAGAAGAGCGCCGAGGAGGTGCTCCAGTACGTCGCCGACCTGTTCGCGCGCGGCGATGCCGTCAGCGGAGGCAGCGGGGGGGCGCCGGGCCAGAGCGCGGCGTAGTTCCTTGTTCCGCATCGAATCGGACCGCGCTCGCTTCCGCGAGATCGTCCGCGGGCGCATCCGCGAGGACCTGCGGCGCTACCTCTCGACCGGCGAACTGATCGGCCGCGCGGGCAACCGCGCGGTGTCGATCCCGCTGCCGCAGATCGAGCTCCCGCGCTTCGTGTTTGGCGAGAACCCCAAGGGCGGTGGCGAGAAGGGCGACGGCGAGAAAGGCGACCCGAGCGACGGCGAGGCGGCCGAGGGCGAGGGCGGCAACGGCGCGGGCGATTCCGGCGGCAGCCACATCCTCGAGGTCGAGGTCGACATCGAGGAGCTGGCCGAGATGCTGGGCGACGAGCTCGAGCTGCCCAATATCGAGCCGCGCGGGAAGAAGGAGCTGTCCGCCGACGGCGGGCGCTACAACGGGGTGCGCAACTCGGGCCCGAACTCGCTGCGCTGGTTCCGTCGTTCGTACAAGAACGCGCTGAAGCGCACCATCGCGAGCGGCAACTGGGACCCCGCGCGCCCGCGCGTGGTGCCGGTCCCCGACGACTTCCGCTTCCGCGTCAAGAAGAGCTGCCCCGAGCCCGACTCCTCGGCGGTCGTGTTCCACATGATGGACGTCTCGGGCTCGATGGGGCGCGAGCAGAAGGAGGTCGTCCGCATCAAGGCCTTCTGGATCGATACCTGGCTCCGCAGCCAGTACAAGAACCTCGAGGTCGTCTACATCGTCCACGACGCGGTTGCGAAGATCGTCGATCAGCACACCTTCTTCCACCTGCGCGAGTCCGGCGGCACGAAGATCTCGTCGGCCTACGAGCTCTGCCTCAAGCAGATCCAGGAGCGCTTCCGGCCCGAGGACTGGAACATCTACCCGTTCCACTACTCCGACGGCGACAACTGGTCGGCGCGCGACACCGAGCTGTGCGTGTCGATGCTGCGCGACGAGATCCTGCCGCGCGTCAACCAGTTCTGCTACGGCCAGGTGAAGAGCGCTCACGGGTCGGGGCAGTTCAAGAAGGACCTCGACGCCGGGCTCGGCGGACACGATCTGCTCGTGACCTCGCTCGTCAACGACCGGGGCGATATCCCCGAGGCCATCCGTTCGTTCCTGGGCAGGGGCGTCTAGACATGCGGCTGAAGAGCAACCTCCCCGCCGCGCTGAAGTACCACGCCGTCGTCATCGAGTCGGCGGCGCGCGAGGCGCGGCTCGACTTCTTCGACGTGGTGTTCGAGCTGCTCGACGCCAAGGACGTCAACGGCGTCGCGGCCTACGGCGGGTTCCCGGTGCGGTTCCCCTCGTGGCGCTTCGGCATGGAGTACGAGCGCCTGGAGAAGGGCCGCCGTTGGGGCCTCTCGAAGATCTACGAGCTGGTCATCAACAACGACCCGACCTACGCCTACCTGGTGCGGTCGAACTCGCTGCTCGAGCAGAAGCTCGTGATGGCCCACGTCTACGGCCACGCGGACTTCTTCAAGAACAACCTCTGGTTCGCGCCGACCGACCGGCACATGCTCGACACGATGGGGCTGCACTCGACGCGGGTGCGGCGCTACATCGACGCGCTGGGGCAGGAAACCGTGGAGCGCTTCACCGACCGGGTGCTGTCGCTCGACTCGATGATCGATCCCTACCTGCCGCTGCGCGCGCTGTCCGCCAAGGCCGCGCCGCCGCGCAAGCAGACGCCCATGTCCGAGCGCGCGCTGCGCTCCCTGGAGGCGGTGAGCGCGACCCCCTTCTCCGAGACCGACGACGAGGACGACACCGCGCCGCGCATGAGCGGGCTGCCGACCTACGACATCCTCGGCTTCATCGAGGAGCACGCCGAGCTCGACCCGTGGCAGCGCGACGTGCTGCGCATCGCGCGGCGTGAGGCGTACTACTTCGCCCCGCAGCGCATGACGAAGATCATGAACGAGGGGTGGGCGTCCTACTGGCACTCGAAGCTCCTGACCGGGGGCATCCTCGAGCCGTCGGAGATCCTCGACTTCGCCGACTGCCACTCCGGCGCGACCGCGTGCCCGCCGGGGCAGGCCAACCCGTACAAGATCGGCATCGAGCTCATCCGGCACGCCGAGGCGCTCGGCGAGGACATCTTCCAGCTGCGGCGCGTGCACAACGACGTCAGCCTGGTCCACAAGCTCGTGGACGAGGACTTCGCGGTGCGCTTCCTGGCGCCGGTCTACCTGCCGCGCATGCGCGGGCGCGACGGCGAGGTGCCGCCCGACGTCACCTGGGGCGACCTGAAGACCAAGCTGCTCCAGGAGCTCTCCTGGGGCGGGCTGCCGCAGATCGAGCTGGTCGACGTCGACTCCGAGGGCGAGGGCGAGCTCCTGCTCGTCCACCACCACGACGGCCGCGACCTGCAGCTCGGCCGCGCCAGCGAGACCCTGAAGAACCTCGAGCAGCTCTGGCACGCGCCGGTGCACCTCCTGACGATCGAGGAGAAGCAGGGCCGGCGGCTGGTGTGCCGCGACGGCGAGGTCTCGGTGCTCGATACGCGTGAGGCCGAGAAGGCCTGCGCCGGCGAAGGCGCGGGCGAGAGCGCGGCCTAGGCCCGACGCGGGCGCCGCATTCCCGCGGCGGTTGGGCGGAGCCTCTGTAAGGCAGGCGCTCCCGTGCGCCCGAGGGCTTGCGAGCCGGGCCTCGGCGGGGGACACTCCGGGCTATGCGTCAGTCGAAGCGCGCCGCGTCGCTCGTCCTCCTCACCGCCGCCCTGGCCGGCTGCCGGGAGGGCGTCGACCCCACCTCCGGCCCGATCCTGCCGATCTCGACCATCGGTGCCGACGGCTGCAACGGTCCCGATCAGGCCTTCGCCGGGGCGCTCCCGATCGCGCCCGTCGCGGTCTGGTCGTCGCCCGCGGTCGCGCCGACCAGCCGCATGACGGCGGCCCAGGGCATGGAGGAGCTCTATCTCACCGGCGCCGACGGCGTCGTGCTGAAGCTCGACTTCAGCGCGGGCGATCCCCCGGTCGAGACCGAGGTGCTGCCGGCCGGCTTCATCACGTCCAACGTGCTCGCCCTGGCGGGTATTACCGACGACGCGGTGATCTCCGGCATCGCGCTGACCAACGCCGACTTCCTCGTGGTGATGGAGCACACCGGCAACGTGGTCGTGTCGGCGCGGCGCAATCCGCCGACGCTCGCCACCGCCTATGGCACGCCCAACGCCGACGGCGGCTTCGTGAACGGGCAGCTCTTCTCGGCGCTCTTCCGCTTCGACGAGCCCGCGGACCTGTGCTCGACCGGCGACGGCCGCATCTTCATCCCGGACAGCGGCAACAACGTGATCCGCGAGATCGAGGCCACCTCCGAGGGCATCTTCGTGTCGACCGTGGCGGGCACGGGCGAGGCCGACTCGGTCGACGGCGACCCGACCGAGACCGCCTTCGACACGCCGGCGGGCCTGAAGCTTGACTGCGCCGACCAGCTGATTATCACCGAGCGCGGCAACTTCGGGGGCGGCAACCGCATCCGCGCCGTGCTGTTCGAGGACACGAGCTTCAGCTTCTTTCCCTTCTCCTCGTCCACGCTCGCCGGCGACGGCGAGGCGCAGACCGAGGAGGGGGTCGACGAGGACTCGTCGGTCGCCTGGCCCTCGGGCGCCGTCACGACCTCGAAGGGCGACGTGTACTGGGTGGACCGGCTGACCGGCGTGCTGCGGCGCTACGACTTCTCGACCGGGCTCGCGGACTGCCCGCTGGATGTCGACTGCACCGCGGCGGTGGGGTCGACCGTGCTCACTCCGGGCGGCGACTTCTCGCTGACGATCTCGGACGCGGGTGACCTCTACGTGCTGGATACGACGGCGCAGACGCTGTACCGCATTCCTTAGCGTCCGCGCCGGCGCCGGCCGGGCCCCGAATCTCCGCTCGAGGACCGCCGGCCCATCCTTCCGCCGCGACGAGCGGCGTCTACAATCGCGGCCATGCCGCCCCAAGACGCTCCGTCCGATCCGACTCCGCGAAGCTCCATCGGCGCGACGGCACGCGAGGTGACGCCCCGCGCGATCGTGCTCGGGATCCTGGTGGGGCTCATCATGAGCGTCGCCAACGTCTACCTCGGCCTGTTCGCCGGGATGACGGTCCGTGCCTCGATCCCCGCCGCCGTCATCTCGATGGGCGTGCTGCGCAGCGGGCTCTTCAAGGGCGGCACGATCCTCGAGAACAACATCGTTCAGACGATCGCCTCGGCGGGCGAGTCGCTGGCCGCCGGGATCATCTTCACGATGCCGGCGCTGGTGATCGCCGGCGTGTGGACCGACTTCGACTTCCTCGTCACCACGCTCGTGGCGATCACCGGGGGCATGCTCGGGGTGCTCTTCATGATCCCGCTGCGCAAGCCGATGATCGTGGAGAACGACGAGCTGATCTACCCCGAGGGCGTCGCCTGCGCCAAGGTGCTCGACGCGGGGGAGAGCGGCGGTTCGGGCATGCGGACGGTGTTCAGCGCGTTGGCGGCCGGCGCGCTGCTCAAGCTGCTGATGGACGCCTTCCATGTGATCGGCGACTCGGTGAGCGCGACGATCAACCTGGGCAAGGCCAAGATCTTCGGCGGGCTCTTCGCCGCGCCGGCGCTGGTCGGCGTCGGCTACATCGTGGGCCTGCAGATCTCGCTCCTGGTCTTCGCCGGCGGTGCGCTGTCGTGGATCGTCGCGGCGCCGCTCATGACGATGGCCGGCTACCAGGGGGCCTCGGCGGCCGATCCCGAGCTCTATTCGCTGCTCAAGCCCAACCTGCGCTTCCTCGGCGTCGGGGCGATGATCGTCGGCGGGCTGTGGTCGATCCTGCAGATCCGCAAGGGGATCGTGCAGGGGCTGCGCGAGACGGTGGGGGGCTACCGCGCCTCGTCGCAGGGCACGGCATCCACGGTGCGCACCGAGCAGGACATGGAGGCCCGCTGGGTGCTGCTGCTCCTGGCGGCGACGGCGGTGGCGGTGCTGGGCCTCTACCACCACGTGACCGGCGGGCTGGGCGTGTCGGTGCTCGCGACGGTGCTGATGGTGGTCTGCTCGTTCTTCTTCGTGGCCGTCGCGGCCTACATCGTCGGCCTGGTCGGTTCGAGCAACAGCCCGGTCAGCGGCATGACGATCTGCGCCGTGCTGTTCACCTCGGCCTTCCTCTTCCTGTTCGGGTTCCGCGGCGACGTGGCGATCCTGGCGACCCTGGGCGTAGCGGGGGTGGTGTGCTGCGCCACGTGCACGTCCGGCGACGTTTGCCAGGACCTGAAGACCGGCGCGCTGGTGGGCGCGACGCCCAAGCGGCAGCAGTGGATGGAGGTCATCGGCGTCATCACCGCCGCCTTCGTGATGCAGCCGGTGCTGCGGCTGCTGCACACGGCCTACGGCATCGGCACCGACGCGCACCTGGCGCCGGAAGACCAGGGGCAGGCCCTCGAGGCGCCCCAGGCGGGCCTCTTCGCGAGCCTGATGCAGGGCTTCTTCGGCGACGCGCCGCTCCCCTGGGACCTGATCGGCTGGGGCGCGGCGCTGGGCGTCGCGATCGTGGCCGGCGACCAGCTGCTGAAGGCGCGCGGTTCGTCGGTGCGGCTGCATATCATGCCGGTGGCGGTCGGGATGTACCTGCCCTTCGGGCTGTCGACGGCGATCCTCGCGGGCGGGCTGCTGAACTGGCTCGCGACCTCGCCGTCGCGCGGCGGGACCGAGGGGACGCGCCAGGCCGGCTACGAGCGCGGCGTGCTGCTCGCGTCCGGGCTGATCGCCGGCGAGGCCATCGCGGGCGTCCTGATCGCCGTCCCCAAGGCGATGGAGGTCCCGCTGCCGGCGGGCATCGAGAGCGAGCTCGTACGCGGCGTTCTGGCCGGCGCGATGCTGCTCGGCGTGGCCGGGTGGTTCCTGCGCGTGTCGAAGCCGGCGGCCGACTGACACGGGGCGGACGATGGGCGCGCCGCGACTCTCGGTCCTGATCCCCACGTGGAACGGCGAGGCCGAGCTGCGCGCGCTGCTGCCCGCGCTCGTCGAGTGCGAGGGCGCGGACGAGCTCGAGCTCGTCGCGATCGACTCCTCGTCCTCGGACCGCAGCGTCGAGCTGTTGCGAGAGCACGGCGCGCGGGTCGAGGTCATCCCCCAGAGCGAGTTCGGCCACGGCCGCACGCGCAACCGCCTTGCGGAGCAGGCGCGTGGAGAGCTGCTCGTGTTCCTCTCCCAGGACGTCGTGCCGGGGCCGGGTCTGGTGCGGCATCTGGCGGCACCGTTCGACGATCCGCGCGTGGCCGGGGCCAGCGCGCGCGTGCTGCCCTTCTCCGGCGACGATCCGCTGGCGACCCGCACGGTGCTCGACCTGCACGAGGCGAGCGAGCAAGCGGTGGTGCGCGACCTCGACCACGTGGCCGGCATCTGGGAGCTGGCTCCCGCCGAGCGCGGCGCGTACCTGCGCTTCAACAACGTCGCGAGCGCTATCCGCGCCGACGTGTTCCGCGAGCTGCCCTTCCCCGACGTCTCCTTCGGCGAGGACTTCGCCTGGGCCGCGCGCGCCCTCACCGCGGGCTGGCGGGTCGCCTACGCGCCCGCCGCGGTGGCCCATCACGCCCACGCGTACGGAATGGGTTCAGCTTTCCGGCGCTATCGCATCGACGCGGAGTTCCACGCCCAGATCCACGGCTGGCGGCTGCGCCCGAGCCTCCTGTCGGCCGCACGCGGCGCGCTCTACGAGATCCGGCGCGACCTGGAGTGGTTGGGGCGGGAGCGTCCGCGCGGCGCCCTGGGCGCGCTCCTGCGTTCTCCGGGGCTGCGCGTCGCGCAGGTGCTCGGCCAGTATGCGGGAAGCCGGGGGACGGGCCCGCGGGTCTGGCGCGGCTCGGCCTGAAGGCGGCGCTCCGGCGCTTCCCGGCCGGGCTCCAAATCGGTCTACTCTTGGGGATGCCCCACGCCGCGCAGCCGCTCCGGTCGGTGTCCGTGCTCCTGCCGACTTGGCAGGGGGCGGAGTTCCTCGACCGGCTGCTTACCAGCCTGGCCCGCCAGCGGCTGGAGCTGCCGTGGGACGTGCTGGCGATCGACTCCGGCTCGACCGACGGCACGTGCGAGATCCTCGCGGGGCACGCGGCCGGTTTCCCGGTGCCGCTGAGCGTGCGCGGCATCGACCAGGTCGAGTTCGACCACGGCGACACGCGCAACCTGCTCGCGGCGCTGTCCTCGGGCGATCTTCTGGTCTTCCTCACCCAGGACGCGATCCCGCTCGGAGACGACTGGCTGGCGCGCGTCGTGCGCAACTTCGACACGCCCGACGTCGCCGCCGTCACGTGCCGCAACGTGCCGCGCGCGGACGCCGATCCGGTCACGCGCCTCCTGTCCGACGGCGACCCGGGCTACGTGGCCGGACGCCGCGAGACACGCCTGCCGCCGGCCGAGGAGTACGAGCGCCTCGACCCGCACGCGCGCCGGCTGCTCTACGGCTTCAACGACGTCGCCTCGGCGATCCGGCGCGAGGTGTGGGAGCTGCACCCTTTCCCGCGCACCTGGTTCGGCGAGGACGTGCTGATGGCCCGGGCGCTGCTCGAAGGCGGCTGGACGGTGGTGTACGACGACGACGCGTGCGTGGAGCACAGCCACGACTACGACGTCGACCAGACCTACGGGCGCGCCTTCGTCGACGGGCGCTTCAACGCGGAGTGGCTCGACCGCGTCGCGGTGGCGTCGAGCGCCGACGCCGACGCGTTGGCGCGGCGCTTCCGCGCCGAGGACAGCCACGCCGTCCGCGCCGCGGGCTACGGCGGCGACGAGGCCCTGCGGCTGGAGGAGCGCGCCGCGGCGCTGCGCCTGGCCGCCTTCCACGGGCTGGCCGACGGCGGCCGGACCGCGGCGCGGCAGCCGGGCACGGGCATGCTCGCGAGCTCCGCGCTGCGCGTGCTCTTCGTCGTGCACGGCTTCCCGCCCGACACGTGGGCGGGGACCGAGGTCTACACGCTCAACCTCGCCCGCGAGCTGCAGCGGCGCGGGCACGAGGTCACCGTCTTCGCGCGCGTGCCGGCCGGCGATGAGGGCGAGGCCGACTTCGACGTGCGCGAGTCGACCTTCGAGGGGCTGCGCGTGCTGCGCATGACCAACCGGCTCGCTCACCGCAGCCTGCGCGAGAGCTACGAGGACGAGCGCGCCGAGGAGGCCTTCCGCCTCGTGCTGCTCGCGGAGCGCCCGGACGTGGTGCACTTCCAGCACCTGATCCACACCTCGGTCGGGCTGGTGGACATCGCGCGCCGGCTCGGGCTGGCGACCGTGATGCACTGCCACGACTACTGGGCGCTCTGCCCGCGGGTACAGCTCATCCGACCCGACGGCGAGCGCTGCCCCGAGAACATGGGCGCCGGCTGCTACGCCTGCGTCAAGGAGCGCGCGCTGCCGTGGATCCCCACGCTGAAGCGCGCCGGCGAGGTGGGCGGCGAACCGCTGGTCGAGCTGCTCGACCTCCTCGGCCGGAAGGACTTCCGCGAGCTCGACGGACGGCTCGCGCGCGTGACGGCGGCGTACGCGAGCTGCGACCTGCAGGTCAGCCCGAGCCGCTTCCTGCGCTTGAAGCTGCTCGAGACCGGTCGCTTCGACCCGCACCGCTTCCTGTACTCCGACAACGGCATGCGCACCGACCACGTGCAGGCGCTGACCAAGACGCCGCGCGCCGGGGGACGGCTGCGCGTCGGCTTCGTCGGCTCGCTGGTCTGGTACAAAGGCGGCGAGGTGCTGGTGCGCGCGATGTGCCGACTGGCCGGCGAGCCGGCCGAGCTGCACGTGCACGGCGACTTCCGCCCCGACGCGGACGAGCACCACCGCGAGCTCGAGCGCATCGCGCAGGAGGGCAAGGCGCCGGTCGTCTTCCACGGGCGCTTCGACAACTCGCGCCTGTCGGAGGTCTACGCCGACATCGACGTGCTGGTCGTGCCGTCGCTCTGGTACGAGAACTCGCCGATCACGATCCACGAGGCCTTCCTGACGCGCACGCCCGTGGTGACGAGCGGCATCGGCGGCATGGCGGAGTACGTGCGCGACGGCGTCGACGGGCTGCACTTCCGCACCGGCGACGAGGCCGACCTCGCCGCCTGCCTGCGGCGGCTGATCGAGGAGCCCGAGCTGCTCGCGCAGCTCTCCCGCGACTTCATCCCGATCAAGACCATCGCCGAGGACGCCGCCGCGACCGAGTTCCGCTACCGCGGGCTCCTGGCGCGGCGCCGCTCGCGCGAGGAGGCGACGCTGCTCGACGCGTCCGGCGCGTCGGCCGACCGCCGCGAGGGGCCGGTCGACGACCAGGCGGGCGAGCTGGTGCTCCTGCGCCCCGGCGGCGCGGCGGTGGAGTTCGAGCTCGCCGGTCCGCCGGTCGGACCGGTCGAGGTCCGCGTCGACGTGCAGGCGCTCGGGGGCGAGGACGCCGTCGAGCTCGGCGGCCGGATCCTGCTCGGCGGCGTCGAGCTGGGCCCGATCGACCCCTTCCGCGCCGGCGAGGACGACGAGGTGCGCAGCTTCAGCTACACCACCGAGGCGCCGACCGCCGGCGCGCTGCGGATCGAGAGCGCGCTCTCGCGCGGCGGCGCCGAGGCGCACCTGCGCATCCGCCGCGTCTTCGTACGCGAGACCGGCCGAGAGGTGGGCGCCTGATGGGCTTCGTGCGGCGACTTCTCGGCATCCAGCGGGCGCATCCGCCCGCGCCTCCCGAGCCGCCTCAGTCGGGTGCTCGCCTGATCGGCGCCGAGCTGAAGCCCGGCGGCGCGGTGGGGGAGGAGGACCTCCCGCCGGTCTCGATCGTGATCCTCAACTACAACGGGCTGCGGCACCTGAAGGGCTGCTTCGACAGCCTCTCGGAGCTCGACTACCCGTCCGAGCGAATCGAGGTGGTGCTGGTCGACAACGGCTCGTCCGACGAGAGCGTCGCGACGGTGAAGCGCGACCACGCCTGGGTGCGGCTGATCGAGAACGAGAAGAACCTCGGCTTCAGCGCCGGCTGCAACCAGGGCGCGCGCGCGGCCGAGGGCGCCCGCACGCTGGTCTTCCTGAACAACGACATGCGCGTCGAGCCGAGCTTCGTGCGCGAGCTCGTCTCGCCGATCGTGCGCGGCGAGTGCCAGGCGACCACCGGCAAGATGCTGTCGTGGGACGGCAAGCGCATGAACTCCGCCGGCGGGGGCATGAACTTCCACGGCATCGGGATCCAGAAGGGCTACGAGAAGGAGCCCGGCCCCGAGCACGACCGCCCCGCCCGCACGCTGTTCGCCTGCGGAGGAGCGATGGCCGTGGACCGCACCGTGTTCCTCGAGGCGGGCGGGTTCGACGAGGACTTCTTCGCCTACTACGAGGACGTCGACCTGGGCTGGCGCCTCTGGGTGTTGGGGCATGAGGTGCACTACGCCCCGCAGGCGGTGGCGTACCACCACCACTCGAGCACGAGCAAGACCTTCCCGAAGGAGACGGTGCGCCTGCTACAGGTGCGGAATCCGCTCCTGGCCTGCTTCAAGAACTACGACGACGCCCACCTCGCGCAAGTTTTTCCGGCCGCCCTCTCCCTGGCGGTGCGGCGGATGCTGCTGATCTCGGGGCTGGCCGACGACACTCCTTATCGAATCGAGCGGCAGGATGTGAAGGACAAGGGCGCGGCCGGCCGATTGCTGGACAAGGCCAAACGCGCAGCCCAGGATTCGACGCCTCTCACGAAGGTCGCGGTCGCGGACCTGATCGGGATCAACGATCTCCTGGGCAACTGGGATCACTGGGAACGGCGTCGAGCCGACGTCCAGGCCAGGCGCCGGCGTCCCGACGACGAGATCTTCCAGCTTTTCCACAAACCCCTCTGGTGCATCGAGGATGAGCCTGCCTACCGTTCCCTCCACTTCGGAATCGCCCGGCGCTTCGGAATCGATACTCTCTTCGACGGCCTCACCGAGCAGGGGCCCGAACCAAACAAGTAGCCCCCCCTCCTCCATGAAGCTGACCGTCGCCATCCCCGTCTTCAACGAGGAGAAGACCCTGGAAGCGATCATCGAGCGCGTGCAGGCGACTCCCTACGACAAGGAGATCGTGCTGGTCGACGACTGCTCGGCCGACCGCTCGCCGGAGATCATCGCCGAGCTGGAGAAGCGCTACGACAACATCCGCGCCTTCCGCCACGAGAAGAACCAGGGCAAGGGCGCTGCGCTGGGGACGGCGCTCAAGCACTTCGAGGGCGACGTCTTTCTGATCCAGGACGCCGACCTGGAGTACGACCCGGCCGACTACGACGCCCTGCTGCGGCCGATCCTCGAAGAGAAGGCCGATGTCGTGTACGGCAGCCGCTTTCTCGGCGGGCCGTACGGCCGCGTGCATCTGTACTGGCACTATCTGGGCAACCGCGGCCTCACGACGGTGTCGAACATCTTCACCAACCTGAACCTCACGGACATGGAGACCTGCTACAAGGTCTTCCGCCGCGAGTTCGCCCAGAAGCTCGACGTGCAGTCGCGGACCTTCGCCGTCGAGCCCGAGATCACGGCCAAGATCGCCAAGATGAAGGCGCGCGTGTACGAGGTCCCGATCTCCTACGCCGGCCGTGATTACTCCGAAGGCAAGAAGATCGGCCTGAAGGACGCCTTCATCGCGATTTGGGCGATCATCCGCTGGAACGTGTTCTCCTGAGCGCGCGCCACGGGCCAACTCGTGGCTCCTCCGCCGGAAACGCTTTCCTGCCCCTAGACGGGGATTCTCAAGGATCTTCGCCGAACCCGCCCAGGAGGAAGGCGGATCCGGTCGACGAAGGGATTAGCTCGCCAGCTGATCGGCAGCGGTCTTCTCTCGCCAGCGCGTTCGACCCGCCGCCTTCCCTCCGTGAACCTGCTTCGCAGCCTTCTCCCGAGCGGATTCCTCACCCGCCTGCTCTCCTTCCTGATTCTGACCGCGGTCGGAGTCTTTGCGCTGGGCTCGTACGGTGCCTGGCGCAGCGCTCGGCAACAGGTCGAGCAGGAGGAGCGGGCGAGGCTCGCCGGTATCGTGACGGCGCTCGCGCCCTATCTGGACGGCAACGCGCACGAGCGCTGGTGCGCGACCTATCCCGACAAGGACGACGTCGTGGCCTGGGGCGATCAGCCCGAGGAGCTGCAGGAGCTCTACCGCGAGCTGGCGAACGCTCACCGCGCGAACGCGCTCGAGAGCCCGATCTACACGCTGCGCGTGCGCGACGGGTTCCTGGACTCCATCCGCGCGGAACCGGATCGCATCCACGTCGGTGCGATGGAGTTCATCCTGACCAGCAACGCGCGGCCGTATTGGCGGCACCGGTTTGACTACCTGCCGCAGATGCGCACCGCGCTGATCGACCGCGACGCGACGTCGACCGAGATCTACACGACGATACGCGGCACGTGGGTCTCGGCCTATGCGCCGGTGCTGGACGCCGAGGGCAACGTCGTCGCGCTGCTAGAGGCCGACACGCCGATGGATACGCTCCTGGCGCGCTCCTCGGCGCGGCTTTGGACGCGGACCGGCTGGTGGGCGATGCTGTTCGTGCTCGTGATCGCGGCGGTGGCGCTCATCAGCTTCACGATGACGCGCGAGCTGCGTGAGCTCGAGCGCGCCACCGAGCGCTTCGGCGCCGGCGACTTCGACACGCCGGTGCGGACGAGCGGCGAGACGCGCGAGGTGCGCTCGCTCGCCAGCACCCTCGACGCGGCGCGCATGCGCATCTCGGCCGAGATCACCCAGCGCGAGCGTCTCAACGGTGAGCTCGACCGGGCGCGCGTCGAGGCCGAGGCCGCCTCGGAGGCCAAGTCGCGCTTCCTCGCGAACATGAGCCACGAGATCCGCACCCCGATGAACGGCATCATCGGGATGGTCGAGCTGCTCTCGTCGACGACGCTCGACGAGGATCAGCGCGACCTGGTGCAGACGCTCGACGCGTCGGGCGAGGCGCTCCTGACGCTGCTAAACGACATCCTGGACTTCTCCAAGATCGAGGCCGGCAAGCTGGTGCTCGAGTCGGTCGACCTCGACCTGCGCGCGTGCGTGGAGGACACGGTCGAGCTGCTGTCGTCCAAGTCGCAGGCCAAGAGCCTGGAGACCCACTGCTTCCTGCCCGAGGAGCTGCCGCCGCGCTACGTCGGCGACCCCGGGCGCCTGCGCCAGGTCCTGCTCAACCTGGTCGGCAACGCGATCAAGTTCACCGAGGATGGCGAGATCAACGTCGCGGTGTCGGGCGAGCGCTGCTCGGCCACCGCGTACCGGCTGCGCTTCGAGGTGCGCGACACCGGGATCGGCATCGTCGAAGACGACCAGGCGCGGCTCTTCTCGCCCTTCACCCAGGCCGACGAGTCGACGACCCGCCGCTTCGGCGGGACCGGGCTCGGCCTGGCGATCTCGCGCCAGCTCGTCGAGCTGATGGGCGGTGAGATCGGCGTCGAGAGCACCGTCGGCGAGGGGAGCACCTTCTGGTTCGAGGTCGAGCTGCCGGTGCTCGACGAGGCGCCGGCCAGCTTCGGGCCGCGGCTGGCCCTCCTGCGCTCGAAGCGCGTGCTGGTGGTCGACGACAACGCGACCAGCCGCCAGGTCCTCGGCCATCACCTGGGCGCCCGCGGCGTGGTCTGCGACTTCGCGGTCGACGGCGACGAGGGGCTGCAGATGGCGCTCGAAGCCGCCGGTTCGGACACGCCCTACGACGCGGTGCTCACCGACCTCCTGATGCCCGGGCTCGACGGCGTCGCCCTGGGCAAGCGCCTGCGCGACGAGGCCAGCTTCTCGGCGCCGATCATCGCGATCAGCGCCTACGGCGACATCCTGCGCGAGTCCGGCGACGCGCGCGCGCTGTTCGACCGCGTATTGAGCAAGCCCTTCCGGCGTGCCCAGCTGCTGCGCGCGCTGGTGGAGCTCTTCGGCGACGCGCTGGACAGCCCGGTCGCCGCGCCGCCGGCCGAGGTCGACGACGAGGCCTCGGACGGCGCCGCGTGCCGCGTGCTGATCGCCGAGGACAACCCGGTCAACCAGAAGGTGATCGAGCGCATGGTGCTGCGCGCCGGCTACGTGCCGACCGTGGTCGACAACGGCAGCCAGGCGGTCGAGCTCATCAAGCGCGAGGCCTTCGGCATCGTCCTGATGGACTGCCAGATGCCCGAGATGGACGGCTACGAGGCCACCCGCCTGATCCGCGAGCTCGAGGGGCCGAAGCGGCGCACGCCGATCCTGGGCCTGTCGGCGCACGTCATCCGCGAGTACCGCGAGCGGGCGCTCGAAGTCGGCATGGACGACTATCTCTCCAAGCCCGTACGCATCGCCGCCCTGACCGAGGCGCTGGAGCGCTGGTGCGGTCAGGACAAGCGCGCGCCCTTCGAGCGATAGAAGCCCGCCAGGTGCGCGCGGTTCTCGCGCGCGAACTTGCGCGTGATGCCGCCGGTCCAGGTGTATCCGGGCTTGCCGCGCTCGGCGTAGTACGCGGCCATCGTGCGGTCGTACTCCGCCAGGCTCGCGAGCACGGTCTCGTCGTCGGGGTAGCGGTCGTCGAACAGCACCGCGTCGACCGGCAGCCGCGGGCGCAGCGAGGGCTCCTGATCCGGAACGCCCACGCACAGGCCGTAGAGCGGCAGCACGTGCTCGGGCAGCTCCAACAGCTCGTCCGCTTCCGCCAGGCGGTTCCGCAGCCCGCCGATGTAGCAGATCCCGTAGCCGAGCGACTCGAAGGCCAGGCACAGGTTCTGGGCGAAGAGCGACGCGTCGACCGCGGCCAGCAGGAAGGTCTCGAGGTTGGGCGCGTACGCGCTTTCCGCGGCCTCGGCCGCCAGCGCGTGCCGGCGCTGGTCGCCGCACACCACGAAGAAGCCGCCGCAGGCTGCGACCTGTGGCTGGCCGCCGGTCAGCTCGACCAGCTGCTCGCGCTTCCCGGCGTCGCGCACGCGCAGCAGCGAGTAGGCCTGGATGTTGGACGAGGTCGAGGCGTGCTGCGCCGCCGCGACCGCGGCGCGCACCGCGCGCTCGTCGAGCGGCTCGTCGCGGAAGCGGCGGATCGACCGGTGGCGGGCGAGGAGGTCGAGCGTGTCGTTCAAGTCACACCTTGAGGTTGGGGCCGATCTCGTCCTGTCCGGCGACGAGCACCTGGACGTCCGTGCGGCCGAGCTCGCCGAGCGTACGCTCGGCCGCCGCGCGCGCCAGCTCGGGCGTGTTGTTCGCGCGCGACAGGTGCCCCAGCACGAGCGTGTGCAGTGCGGGCGACGCCACCGCGCGCAGCACCTCGCAGGCCTGGTCGTTCGACAGATGCCCGTGGGGGCCGCCCACGCGCCGCTTGAGGCGCGAGGCATAGGGACCGCGCGCCAGCAGGTCCGCGTCGTGGTTGAACTCGAGCACCAGGAGCTCGGCGCCGCGGAGCGCCACCGCGGCCTCGCGATCGGGTCGCCCCATGTCGGTCACCAGCGCCGCGACGCGCTCGCCGTGCTCAACGCGGAAGGCGACGGTGGGGCGGGCGTCGTGCGGGATCAGCACCGGCCGCAGGCGCAGCCCGTCGTCGCCGCGCGCGCCGGCGAGCTCAAAGGTGCGCCCGATCGTGAAGGCCGACAGGCAGTGCGCGCCGCGCACGCTGCGGTTCGAGGCGAGCCGCTCGGCGCAGTGGATCGGGATGCGGTAGCGCCGGCTCAGCTCGCCGGCCGCCCGCGCGTGGTCGAGGTGCCCGTGGGTGAGCGCGATGTGGTCGATGCTGCGCGGCGCCACGCGCGCGGCGTCGAGGCGCTCCAGGAGCTCGTCGGTCGGCAGCCCCGCGTCGATCAGAAGGTGCGTGTCGCCGGCCCGTACGAGCGTGCTGTTGCCCTGGCTCCCGCTGGCGAGCGTCTGTACGTGCATCGCGCTACCACCCCCGGCGCAGGGTAAGGAAGCCCGCGGCGAAGAGCGCGAGCAGCGTGAGCCCGAAGCCGACCCGCAGCGACCACGGCTCGTACCACGTCCGCACGACGACGTCGCCCTCGGGCAGCCACAGCCCGCGGTAGACGTGGTCGACGCGCAGCAGCTCGGCGTCGGCGCCGTTGACGGTCGCCTTCCAGCCGGGGAAGAACTGCTCGTGCAGCACCAGCAGCCCGCCGCGGCTGCCCCGCACCTCGACGTCGAGCCGGTTCTTCGCGGGCCGGCGCACCGCGACGATCTCGGCCTGCCCGGCGTCGGGGACGGCGGGACGCGGCTCGACTCCCGGGGCGAGCAGCGCCTGGTGGGAGAGGTCGACCCCGCCGCCGACCAGCAGCCCGCGGGCCACCTCGTCCGACGGCGTCGCGACCCCGGTCGCGACGATGCGCGCGGGCGCGAGCGCGCCGGCGCGGCGGTAGACGTGGAAGCCCGGGCGTGCGAGCACCGCGGAGAGCGCGGGATGCTCGACCGGATCGCGCGCGAGCACGCAGCTGACGCGCAAGAGGTCCAGGAGCGGCGCCCCCAGGAGCTCGGGCGACGACACGCGCGCGATACCTGAGCGAAAGCGCGCGCCCGGGTCGAGGTCCTCGACCAGCTCGACCAGCCCGCGCGGCGTGAACACGGTCCACGGCGTCAGGTCGGAGATGCCGTACACCTGCAGCAGGTTGGGCCGCCCGAGGTCGTGCACCTCGCCGACGCCCGAGCCGCTGCGGTCGAGCCGCACCACCCGGCCGGTGCCGGCCGCCTCGCGCACGGCGTCGAGTGCCTCGGAGGCGGGGAACACCTCCAGCGCGCCCGTCGGATGGCTCAGGAGGTGTCCACGGCTCGTCAGCGTGCCCTCGCACAGCACCAGGGCCGCCACCAGCGCCGTGGCGCCGCGCGCCCCCAAGCGCCCGGAGAGGGAGGCGGCGCCGGCGTAGGCCGCCGCCAGCGCCGCGACCAGCCAGGCGGCCGAGCGCAGCCGCTCGCCCGCCAGGACGGCCGCGTCGAGCGGCACGACCCCGGCGACCTCGTCCCGGGTGGGGGCATCCTCGCGCCCGGCGTAGCGCTCGAAGAGCGTCGCCTGCAGCTCGGAGCCGAACTCGTCCGGCGCCAGCTGTGCCGCGAAGGCGCCGGCGCCGAGCGCGAGCAGCAGCGCGGCGCCGAAGAGCCCGGCGCGCGCGCGGGCGCGGCCGGTGAAGAGCGCCTCGGCTCCGAGCGCCGCCAGCCACGGCCACAGCACCCACGCGACCGCCAGCATGCGGTTCGGCGCCCCGGCGCCGAGCCCCGGCAGGTGGTAGAGCGAGCGCGCGCCCGGCCAGCCCTGGGCGAAGCCGTAGCAGAGCACCAGCGCCGCCGCCGGCAGCCCCGCGCGCCGCGGCCAGGCGCAGAGCGCGGCGGCGCCGAGCAGCACCAGGCCGATGCCCGCGAAGGTGTTCCACTCGAGCGCGTTGGCGTTCATCGCCTTCGACCAGTCGGCGGCGGGCGTCAGCCACCACGCGACCGGCGGGCCGAGCTCGGCCGGCGGCTCGGTCGGCGCGCCGACGAGGTCCGGCACGACGACGCCGGCGAGGGTCGCCAGCGGCAGGCTCTGGCGCTCCAGATCCGCGACGGTGTTGCCCTGGCGCAGCGACTCGCGGCTGGCCTCGACCGTCGGCAGCAGCTGCCACGACGCCGCCGCCATGCCGAGCGCGAGCAGGAGGCCCAGCCGCAGCACGAGCTTGGGCCCGCGCAGGCTGCCCGGGTCGAGCGTCTCCGCGGGCGCCCCCAGCAGCCGCGCGCCGGGCGCGGTGAAGCGCACCAGGGCGTAGGCCAGCGTCGTGGCGATCGAGAAGAGCGCGATGGGGGGGAAGCCGGCCAGCAGCGACAGCGCCGTCGCGAGGAACAGCCACAGGCCGCTGCGCCGGATGCCGCGCGCCATCCCCTCGACCGCCCACAGCGAGAGCGGCAGCCAGAGCGCCGCGTCGACCTTCATGAAGTAGAAGAGGTTCGCGATACCCCAGCCGCCCAGCTGCACGCCGATCACGCCCACCGCGCAGGCGCCGACCCCGAGCCCGATGCGGCGCAGGAAGAGCCCCATCCCGAGGCCCGCGAGCACCAGCGTGAGCCACGCCAGCGGCCCCGCGGCGAGGTCCGGCGGCAGCGCGAGCCCCAGCCAGTTGGGCGGGTAGCACGGCCCGGCGATCGAGTTGGCGAACAGCGGCGCGCCCAGGCCGAGGTGCGGCTCCCAGGTTGGCAGGTCGAGGTTCGCGAGCTCGGCGCGCATCGCGAGCTGGTCCGACAGCGTGGGGAAGATGCGGTCGGCGGGGCCGTAGGCGATCCGCTCGCGGGCGCGGGCCGCGGCCTCGGGGTGCTCGGCCGCGAGCGGCTCCAGCGCGACCGGCAGGTGCGGCAGGAAGCGCTCCTTGGCGAGGATCGGCCCGCCCAGGAGCAGCGTCGGCGCGAGGACGACGAGCAGCAGCGCGAGCCACGGGCTGGCGTCGCGCTCGGGGCTGGCTTCCGCGGCGGCCGGGGGCCGCCCGTGGGGGGGCTCCGTCGGGCCGGTCGACGTGGGGGGCGGCGTAGCGGCCGACATCGCATGAGCCTACCGCGGTGTCTAACATGATCCCATGCACAGCCCCGGCACCCGCTCCCTCGCCGCCCTGCTCCTCGTTCTCTCCACGGCCTCGTGCGGCTCCACTGCGCCGTCGCGCGGCACGCGCACCGGCCGGCTCCTGGCCGACGTCACCTGGCTGGCGGACGACGCGCGCGAAGGGCGCCGCGCCGGCACGCCCGGCGAGCGCGCCGCGGCGGAGTGGCTCGCCAAGCGCATGGCCGAGACCGGCCTCGCTCCGGCGGGCGAGGTCGAGTACCTCCAGCCCTTCGCCGTGCCGCTCCCGGCCCGCGACGGCGGCGGCTCCGGCCTGTGGTGGGCGGAGAGCTCGGCCCAGCTCGGCGGCCCCGGCCCGGACGGGCCGCGCGCGGCGCCGCTCTTCTGCTCCAAGGCCGCGAGCTTCGAGGGCCAGGTCGTGTACTGCGGCTACGGCATCGCCGACGAGGCCCTTGGCCGCAACGACTTCGGCCAGGCCGACGGCAGCGGCAAGATCGCGCTGATCGTGCGCGGCGTGCCGCCCTACCCGCCGGCCGAGTCGCGCGGCACCGGCGCGCT
Organism: Planctomycetota bacterium; assembly: GCA_039029355.1. Lineage (GTDB taxonomy): Bacteria > Planctomycetota > UBA1135 > UBA1135 > JBCCGI01. Next base: position 8,520 of record JBCCGI010000041.1, on the reverse strand, counting down.
GGGCTTCGGCGAGGAGAAGGCGCCGGACAACTGGGGCGGCGCCGGGTCGATCTTCCTCAAGGTCATGAACGCGAAGCGGCGCGGCTACGGGGCGGTGCTGATCGCGCAGCCTCCCTCCTCGGGCGAAGCCGTGCCGCCCTTCGATTCGAGCCGCGAGGCCAAGGCCGGCATCCCGGCCCTGATCGTCGACCGCGAGGTCGCCGACGCGCTTGCGGGCGGTTCGTACGAGGCGCGCGTATCCGAGCTGGACGCGCAGCGCATGGTGCCCGAGCCGATGGTGCTCGACACGCGCCCGCTCGCGCTGGTGGCCGACGTGAAGCGCGCCAACTCCATGGCGTCGAACGTGCTCGGGCTGCTGCCCGGCCGCGACGCTTCGCGCACCGTCGTCGTCGGGGCGCACTTCGATCACCTGGGGTGGGGCGGCCCCGGCTCGCTGGCTCCGGATGCGGGGAGAGCGATCCACAACGGCGCCGACGACAACGCCAGCGGCACGGCGTGCGTGCTCGAGATCGCGCGCGCGCTAAAGGAGGCCTACTCGGACGGCAAGCCGCCGGTCAACGTGCTCTTCGCGCTGTGGTCGGCCGAGGAGCTCGGGCTGCTCGGCGCCGAGCACTGGGCCACGAACCCGACCGTGCCCTTCGACGGCGTGGTCGCCAACCTGAACCTCGACATGGTCGGCCGCGCCGGCGACGGGGTGCTGCAGGTGCTCGGGGCCGGCACCTCGCCGGTCTTCGCCGACTGGATGGATGCGGCGGCCGAGCGCGCGGAGCTCGACCTCCAGGTCTCGTTCTCCGGCAGCGGGATGGGCGGCAGCGACCACCAGGTCTTCCTCCGCCGCGGCGTGCCCGCCCTCCACCTGTTCAGCGGCGTCCACTCCGACTACCACACGCCCGCCGACGACGCCGAGCGCTTCGAGGCCGACGGCGCGGCGCGCGTCGTGGCGCTCGGCGTCGCGTTCGTGCAGCGCATGCTGAAGGCCGACGGACTGCCCTTCGTCGAGCCCGAGATCGACATGGAGGACACCGCCCGCCGCGAGCGCGGCTGGAGCGTCTGGTTCGGCACCGTGCCCGAGTACGGCAGCGACGTGACCGGCCTCCTGCTCGCCGGCACCTCGCCCGGCAGCCCGGCCGAGAAGGCGGGCTTCTTGGCCGGCGACATCATCCTGCAGGTCGGCGACATCAAGATCGACACGATCCACGACTTCGTCTACATGCTGCAGGTCTACAAGCCCGGCGACGTCGTCGTCGCGCGCTACCTGCGCGACGGCGTCGAGCGCGGAGCACGCCTCACCCTGGCCACGCGCGCAGCCGAGTAGCTCCGGCCTCCCCTTCCCCAAGCGACTTCCCCGACGAATCCATGCAGGTCACCAGCGACAGCTTCCAGCCCGACGGCCCCATCCCGTCCGAGTTCGCCTTCGGGAAGATGCACCCCGAGGACCACTTCGAGCTCTCCGACAACCGCAACCCGCACGTCGCCTGGGGCGGCGCGCCCGAGGGCACGCGCTCGTTCGCCGTGCTCTGCATCGACTCCACGGCGCCGACCAGCGGCGAGGACGTCAACCAGGAGGGCCGCACGGTCTCGAAGGACCTGCCGCGCGCCGACTTCGTCCACTGGGTGCTGGTCGACGTGCCGAGCCACGTGAACGAGATCGCCGCCGGCTCGTGCAGCGACGGCGTCACCCCCGGCGGCAAGCAGGACCCGCCCGGCCCGGCCGGCTCGCGCCAGGGCGTGACCGACTACACCGCGTGGTTCGCGGGCGACCCGGCGATGGGGGGCACGTACTACGGCTACGACGGACCGGCGCCGCCGTGGAACGACGAGCTGGCGCACCACTACCGCTTCGAGGTGCTGGCGCTCGACGTCGAGCGGCTCGACCTGCCGGAGGACTTTCAGCTGGCCGACGTGCGCGCGGCGGCGGAGGGGCACGTGCTGGCGAGCGGGAGCGTCGTGGGGACGTACACGCTGAACCCGGAGCTGGCCTAGCCGCTCTGGTCTGCGTCCCGCGGCCTACTCGTCGTCCGGCGCGGCCTCGCCCTTCGACTGGGGCGGACGCGCGCCCTCCGGCCGCTCCTTACCGCGCATCACGTCCTTCAGCACCTTCCGGTGCGCCTTCGGATCGCGCAGGCAGCGCTCGTGATCGAAGGCCATCTCGCGCCAGAACGTCTCCGGGAACGCCTTCGGCAGCATCTCCGCGATCTCCTCGTCGAGCGCGAAGCGCGCGCCGTCGGTCTTCGGCTTGTCGCGGGCGGTGAACTTGGAGCGCAGCAGGCCGCGGGCCTTGTTGCGGGCGGAGGTCTCGGCGTGGGCGTAGCGCAGGGTGACCATGCCTTCGGTCAGCAGCTTGACCATGCGCTTCTTCTCGCGCGGCATGCCGAGCAGCTCGACCATGCGGTTGGCGTAGAGCTCGGCCAGGGTGCGTAGCGCCTTGTCCTGGTCCTTGGTGAGGCGGTACTCGTCGTGCAGCTCCTCGCACTCGCCCAGGACGGTACGGTCGTGGCGTAGCACCTTCAGGTGGTGCGCGCGGAAGCCGTAGCGGTCGAGCGACTGCTCGGAGTCCTCGATGGCGCGCTTGCGCAGGGCGGGGGCGAGGTCGTCCTCGACCAGCTGGCGGCTCTCGGGCGCCTTCAGGCCGAGGTCCTCCATGAGGAGGTTGACCAGGGCCTTCTCAAAGTCGAGCTCGGCCTGTCGCGAGACCTGGTTGTAGGTGGCCTTGCGCAGCGTGCGCTCGATGTGCTCCTTCTCGAGCGACTCGAAGTGCGTGGCGAGGCGGTCCGACCAGGCCGTCACGTAGATCGCCAGCGAGCCGCGCTGGCGCTTGGAGGGCTGGACGTCCTCCGCCGCGGGAAGCGGGGAGGTGGCGAGGGCGGCTACTAGGGTGAGGCAGGCGAACAGCATGGCCCTTAAAGCGTAGCCCGAAGCCCCGGTCGACTGGGAGGGACTTCGGGCGCGGGCCTACTCGCCCCTGCGGGCCGACAGCTTGGTGCGCGGGCCGGAGCGCTCCTCGGCCACGCTCCCGGCCGCGGGAATCCCTAGCCCGTGGTCGAGGGCCTGCTCGACGTTCTCGAGCCAGACGAAGTGCAGCTGCTCGCGGGCTTCCTCGGGGATCTCCTCGAAGTCCTTCTTGTTGCGCGCCGGGAGCATCACCGTGCGGATGCCGGCGTGGTGCGCGGCCAGGACCTTCTCCTTGATGCCGCCGACCGGGAGCACGAGGCCGCGCAGGCTGATCTCGCCGGTGACGGCCAGGTCGCTGGCGACGGTCGTGCCGGTCAGGAGCGAGGCGATGGCGAGGAACATCGCCACGCCCGCGCTGGGCCCGTCTTTCGGGATCGCGCCGGCGGGGACGTGGATGTGGAGGTCGTGCTCGCGCATCGCCGACGAGGCGACGCCCAGCACGTTGAGCCGCGACTGGATCAGCGTGAGCGCGGCGCGCGCGCTCTCCTTCATCACGTCGCCGAGCTGGCCGGTCAGGATCAGCTCGCCGCGGCCCGGCATGCGCGTCGCCTCGACGAACAGCACGTCGCCGCCGACGGGGGTCCAGGCGAGCCCGGTCGCGACGCCGGGCACGCTGGTGCGCAGCGCGACCTCGTTCTCGAAGCGCGTGGGGCCGAGGATGGTGTGCAGATCGTCGGCTCCGACCTGCACCGCCTCGGACTCGCCCGAGGCGACCTTCGTCGCGGCAAAGCGGGCCACCGCGCCGATCTCGCGCTCGAGGTTGCGCACGCCCGCCTCGCGCGTGTACGAGCGCACGATGGTGCGCAGCGCGTCCTCGCTGATCGAGAGCTGCTCTTCGGTGAGCCCGGCGTGCTCGCGCGTGCGGCGCACGAGATAGCGCGTTGCGATCGAGAGCTTCTCCTCCTCGGTGTAGCCCGAGATCTCGATCACCTCGCAGCGATCGCGCAGCGGGCCGGGGATCGAGTCGAGCACGTTCGCAGTGCCCACGAACATCACGCGCGAGAGGTCGAACGGGACGTTGAGGTAGTGGTCGGTGAACTCGCGGTTCTGCTCGGGGTCGAGCACTTCTAGGAGCGCCGACGACGGGTCGCCGTGGAAGCTGCGCCCGAGCTTGTCCATCTCGTCGAGGACGAACACGGGGTTGTTGGCGCCCGCCTTCTTGAGGTTTTGGATGACGTTGCCGGGCATCGCGCCGACGTACGTGCGACGGTGGCCGCGGATCTCGGCCTCGTCGTGCACGCCGCCGAGCGACAGGCGCGCGTACTTGCGGTTCGTCGCGCGTGCGATCGAGCGGCCGAGCGAGGTCTTGCCGACGCCGGGCGGCCCGACGAAGCACAGGATCGGGCTCTTGCCGTCCGGCTTGAGCTTGCGCACCGCGAGGAACTCGAGGATGCGGCGCTTGACCTTGTCGAGGCCGTGGTGGTCCTCCTCGAGGATCTTGCGCGCGCGGTCGAGGTCGATCGAGTCCTTGGTCGACTTGGCCCAAGGCAGCTCGGTCAGCGTCTCGAGGTAGTTGCGCAGCATACCGTGCTCGGCCGCGGCCTCGGGCATGCGCTGGAGCCGCGCCAGCTCGCGCCGCGCCTCCTTCTTGACGGTGCGCGGCATGCGCGCCTTCTCGATCGCCTTGGCGAGCTCCTGCAGCTCGGGCGCCGGGCCCTCGCCCAGCTCCTTCTCGATCGTGCGCAGCTGCTCGCGCAGGAAGTACTCACGCTGGCTCTTCTCCAGCTGACCCTGGGTGCGCTCGCGGATCTCCGAGGAGAGCTTCAGCACGTCGCCCATGTGGCCGAGCTTCTCGGCCACGCGGTGCATGCGCTCCTTCAGCTCGAGGGTCTCGAGGATCTCCTGCTTCTCGTCGACCGGCACGTCCATGAACGTGGCGATCAGGTCGGTGAGCCCGGCGGGTGCGTCGGCGTTCTCGACCGCGGTGTCGAGATCCTCGGGCTTCTGCGGCAGGAGGTCGAGCACCTCGTGCGCCTGCTGCTTGAGCGTGACGAAGAGCGCTTCGATGTCCTTGGGGAGCTCGTCGTATTCGGTCTCGGGGATGCCCTCGACGCGCGCGGCGAGGTAGGGCTCGGTCTGGACGAAGTCGCGCACGCGGAAGCGCTCCTCGCCCTGGGCGATCACGTGGTGGCTGCCGTCGGGAGCGGTCAGGTAGCGCACGATCTGAGCCGTGGTGCCGATCGCGTGCAGCTCCTCGGGCGGCGGCGCCTCGGCCTCGGGGTCGCGCTGCAGCACGATGCCGATCGGCCGCTCGAGGCGCAGCGCCTCCTGCACTGCGCGGACCGAGCGCTCGCGACCGACGAGGACCGGGAGCACCACCCCCGGAAACAGGATCATGCCGCGCGCCGCGAGGATCGGGATCGCGTCCTCGGGGAGGTCGGGCGTCGCGGTCGCCGCCGCCTTGCGCTTGCCGCGCGCCGGGGCGACGCGCTTCTTCTTGGCCGGAGCCCGCTTGGCGGTGGGTTTTTTGGAGGAGACCTTCTTGGCGCCCGGCTTCTTCGCCGCGGACTTCTTGGCCGGAGGTTTCTTCGCCGCGGACTTCTTCGCCGCGGACTTCTTGGCCGGAGGTTTCTTCGCCGCGGACTTCTTCGCCGCGGACTTCTTCGCCGCAGGCTTCTTCGCCGCAGGCTTCTTCGCCGCAGGCTTCTTCGCCGCGGGTTTCTTCGCCGCAGGCTTCTCGGCCGCAGGCTTCCTAGCCGCAGGCTTGCCCGCCGGCTTCTCGGTCGTGCGCTTCTTCGCGGCCGGCTTCTTCGAAGCGGGCTTGTTCGCCTGCTTGCGCGCCCCCGCCTTGCTCGCGGTCTTCTCGGCCGGCTTCTTTGCGGCTTTCTTTGCCATGGGAAGTCTCAGTCGACCTTTCGAAAGTGGAGGGCCAGGCAGCCGAGCCGCAGCTCGCGCTGGACGAGCTCGTAGCGGCCCGAGGGCAGCTCGACGCGGCGCTCGAAGCGTCCGCGCGGGATCTCAAGACGGTGGACGTCGGCGCGGTGGAAGGGGGCCGGTACGGCGCGCGTGCCGGCCACGGCGAGGCGTGCGCCGTCGAGCCGCACCTCGATCGAGTCGGCCTCGACGCCCGGCACGGCGACGAGCACCCAGAGCTCCGACGCGGTCTGCACCACGTCGACCGCCGGCGCCCAGCTCGGGCTGCCCGGGCGGACCCGCAGCACCTCGCGCTCGATCCTCTCGGCCTGGTCGAGGATCGTCTTGGCCTGGGCCCACATCCAGCTCTTGGGGTCGGAGCTCACCTCATCGCCTCCTGGTGTCCTGAGTCAGGAGTTCGCCGACACGTTCCGCTCCCTGTCGGCCCCTGGCGGCGTTGCTCCTCCTCGGCGTAGCGCCTTGGGATACGCAGTCGTCGTTGCGCCTTGCCAGGGACCGACAGGGAGCGGAAGGTGACGACGAACCCCCGACTCAGAACACTAGCACGCAGCCCGGGGCGACTCTAGCGCCACTCCGCGACGAACACGTTGGTCTCGCCCGGCTCGGACCCGCCGCGGTTGGACGAGAAGGCCAGGAAGCGGCCGTCGCGGCTGAACATCGGGAAGGCGTCGAAGCCGTTGTAGGTGGTGATGCGCTCCAGGTCGGCGCCGTCCTCGTCGATCGCGAAGAGGTCGAAGTCGATGCCGTCCGACGGGTCGGGGTCGTGGTGGTTGGTGCTGAACATCACGCGCGTGTCGTCCGGGAAGAAGTACGGCGCCCAGTTGGCGCCGCCCAGGCTCGTCACCTGGCGGCGGTTCGAGCCGTCGACATCGCAGACGAAGATCTCGAGCTCGTGGGGACGGATGCGCCACTCCTTCAGCAGGCGCACGTACTCCTCGCGCTGGCTCTCGCCCTCCGCGCCGCCCGGAAAGATCGTCGCGCGGAAGACCAGCTTGGTGCCGTCGTGGCTGAAGAACGCGCCGCCGTCGTAGCCCAGCTGGTCGGTGACCTGGTGCAGGTTGCGTCCGTCGAGGTCGGCGGTCCAGAGCTCGAGGTCGCCCGAGCGCGTCGACGTGAAGACCATCCGGTCGCCGACGGGCGAGACGGTTGCTTCGGCGTCGTAGCCCCAGAGGTTGGTCAGCTGGCGCAGGTCGCCGCTGACGAGGTCGCGCACCCAGAGGTCGTGCTCGGGCCAAACGGCCCAGACGTAGCCGAGGCTGAAATCGAGCGGCGGGGGGCAGCCCTCCATACCGCCGCGCGTCGAGGCGTAGATCACCTCGCGGTCGCCCGGCAAGAAGAACGAGCACGTGGTCGTGCCGGTCCCGTCCGACACCGGCGCCAGCGCGCCGGTGGCCGCTTCGGTGACGAAGATGCGGTCGCAGTCGATGCCCTCATCGGGCGCGCGCCGCTGCAGGCAGAGCCGCGAGTCGTCGTAGCTCCAGTACGCCTCGGCGTTCTCGCCGCCGCTCGTCAGCTTCCAGAGGCGCGCGAAGTGCTGCTCGCCCTCCTGGATCAGGTGGTCGGCGGGCATCAGCCCGGCGAAGGGTGCATCGCTGGCGACGCTGGAGGCCTGGCAGCCGCCGAGCGTTGCCAAGCACAGCAGGAAGGGGGCGCGGGTGGGAACCTTCACGCGCCCAACCCTACGCAACGGACGAGGCCGTGCTCAACCCTCGGCGCGCCAGCGACCCCGCGGGGGGACCGGCTCGTGGCCGCCGTCGTTGAACGGGTGGCAGCGCAGGATGCGCCAGGCGGCGAGCAGCGAGCCCTTGACGATGCCGTGGGTGAGCACCGCTTCCTCGGCGTACGCGCTGCAGGTGGGCCGGAAGCGGCAGGTCGGCGGCGTCCACGGCGAGATCCAGCGCCGGTACACGACGATCGGCAGCACGAAGAGGCGGCGCAGGAGCTTCACTCGGCGCCCACCTTCTCGCGGTAGCGCCGCGCCGCCTTGCGCGCCAGGTAGACCAGCTCGCGCCGGGTCTCGGCGAGCCCGGGCCGGATACGGGGCGCGGAGCCGATCAGCACCAGGTCGTAGCCGGCCGGCAGCGCGTGCTGCTCCAGGCGGAAGGCCTCGCGGAAGACACGCCGGACGCGGTTGCGGCCCACGGCGCCGCGCCAGACGACCTTGCCGATCGAGAGGCCGAGGCGCGGGTGGGGGAGAGCGCTCGGAGCCACGGCGACCGTCATCAGCGAGCCCTTGGCCCGGCTGCCCTGACGGAACACGCGCTGGAAATCCGCCCCGCGCACCAGCCGGTGCGCGCGCCGGAAGCGCAGGCGGGGCGTGCCGTGGTCGCTCGCGTCCATGCGTCTACCCTAGCCCCCCGGCGCCGCCAGCTCATCCACAAGCCGCGCCCGGCGCGCTGCGTCCGTGCCTCGGCGGCGTTCGAAAGCGGCTCCACCCGCGGGGGATCCGCCCGCCGGGCTTTCGCTCGCGGCGGGCGGAGTGGAAAATGCCGGGCATGACCCAGGCCAGCTTCGAGATCCGGGCCCACGGCAACCGGATCGGAGGCGAGGAGCGCGCGAGCGCCTCCGACGGCCGCTTCGAGGCGCTCGCGGCCCTCGACGGCCGCTCGCTGGGCTCGTGGCCGCGCTCGGACGCCGAGGACGTGCAGGCGGCCCTGCGCGCCCTCGGCGAAGGGCGGCGCGAGCTGGAGGCGG
>JBCCGI010000040.1:0-67751 GCA_039029355.1 Planctomycetota bacterium | reverse complement strand
GCGGCGCGCCCCCCCGCCTCCCTGGCGGGGGCCGCCGCGCCCGCGCCGGCCGCCGCGCACGTCGCGGGCGAGCCCGGCGCCGCGGCCGGCCTCGCACTGCCCGCGGCGCGCCGGGGCGTCGACGCCGCGCGCGTCGCCGCGTCCGCGGCGAAGGCGGAGGCCGGCGGGCCCCAGGGCCGGGCCGAGGTCGAGGTGCTGTGGCACGACGGCACGCCCGCGGCGGACGTGCTGGTCGAGGTCTACCCGCACCGCACGGATCGCCTGGAGGTCGAGGCGTTCCGCGTGCGCACCGGGGCGCGTGGCGTCGCCCGCGTCGAGGCGCTGCGCCCCGGCGCGTGCAGCTTCCGCGGCGACCGCGGCGGCTTCGACTACATCGACGTCGTCGCCGGCGAGACCGCGCGCGCCACGCTGCACCTGGAGCGCGGCATGGACATCCACGGCCGGGTGCTCGACGAGCGCGGCCGCGCGGTGGAGGGGGCGACGGTGTGGATCTCCGCGTCGGGCAACGGGACGCAGGGCGCTCCGCTCACGACGACCGACGCTTCGGGCGCCTTCTTCGTGCGCTCGATCACCGACCAGTACGGGCTCTGCGCGCGCAAGGCCGGCTACGGGCCGTCGGTGATGCTCTGGTGCACCGGCGGCGAGGGCGCCGCGGTCGACATGGAGCTGCTGCTCGCCGACCGCGCCGGCGCGATGCGGCTGCGCGCGGTCGACGCCGCCGGCGAGCCGATCGAAGGCGCGGTGATGCGCCTGCACGGCGAGGACGTGCCCGCCGCCCGTCCCGAGACCGACCTGCCGCTCCAGCGACCGCTCCCGGTGACGCTGCGCACCGACGCGGAGGGCCGCTGCGAGGCGACGTGCCTGACGCCGGGCCGGCTCGAGCTCGTCGTCGCCGCGCCCGTGCACGCCCCGCTGCGGCGCTGGATCGACGTGCCGGCCGGCGGCTTCGGCGAGGCGACGGTGACGCTGGAGCGCGGGCTGACGGTCGCGGGCACGGTGCGTTCCGCGGAGGGCGAGCCGCTCCAGGGCGTCTTCGTGATGGTGGGGGACTACGGGCTCGACTCGCTCCAGCGCCGGACCGACGCGGACGGCGCGTTCCGGCTGGAGCACGTCGCCTCGGGCGAGGTCGCGATCCTGGCGTCGTCGCGCGAGCAAGGGCGCGCCCGGGCGACGCTCTCCGGCGAGGAGGGCGAGGTGCTGGTCTGGGACGCGGTGCTCGACCGCGGGCGCGTGCTCAGTGCGCGCCTGGTCGACGAGCGCGGAGAGCCGCTCGCGGGGTGGTGGATCCAGGTGGCCGAGTCCGGCGACCCGTCGAACCGCGAGCGCCCCTGGGGGGGCAGCGCCACCACCGACGCGGACGGCCGCCTGCGCATCCTCCGCTGCCCCGCCGGCGGGCTGACCGTGACCGCGTTCGAGCGCCGCCTCGAGGGGCGCATGGGGGACGCGACCTTCGTCGGCCTGCACGCGGACGTCGAGGAGCACGAGCTGGTCGTGCCCGAGGCCACGCGCGGCAGGTCCACGCTCCTGGGGCGCGTCCTCGATGAGGACGGCCGCCCCGTCTCGATGCGGCTGAGTCTCACCTCGGTGTCGAGCGGGCGCGGCGCGTCCCAGCACTCCCACCACGCGACCGGAGCCTTCCGCTTCCCGCACCTTCCGGCGGGCGAGTACGCGGTGGCCTTCGGCGACTGGAACGGTCCGGCGATGACCCGCCGGGTGCGCCTGGAGCGCGAGCAGGAGCTCGACCTCGGCGACGTCCAGCCGTCGGTGGGGGGCGTGGTCGTGCTGCAGCTCGCCGCCTCGTCGGGCCTGGTGCCGGCGAACGTCCTGGTGACGCTCGGCGACTCGCTCACCGGGTGGGGGGTGCTGTCGGGCAGCCTGGCGGACCTCGCCGGCGAACGCGAGGTGCCGGCCGGGCACTACCTGCTGCGGGTGCGCGGGGGCGCGGTGGTCGTCGAGGAGCACGTCGTCGAGGTCCTGCCCGGCGGCCGCGTCGAGCTGACGCTCGATCCGGTCGAGGGCGTCGGGCTCGGGCTCCTCTTTCACCTGCCGCCGGACGCGGAGGCGCCGGGCGAGCTCCGCGCCAGCGTGACCGCGGCGGGGGAGGTGCGGGAGTACACCCTGCGGGTCGACGAGATGGGCGGGGACGTCTTCGGCCAGCTGACGGTGCCCTCCGCCGACGCCTACGAGCTGCGCTTCTCCGGCGACGGCCTGGTCGGCGAAGCCTGGTTCGGAGCGGACGACTTCGAGCTGAGCGGAGGGCAGCGCTTCGCCTGGACGGAAGTGACGCTGCGCCGGCCCTGAGCCGTGGACGGGGGCCGGCGGCTCTGGTACGACTCGGGCTCCATGGAAGCCTACCAGCGCGACTTCATCGACTTCCTCGTGCGCTCCGAGGTGCTGCTCTTCGGCGACTTCGTCACCAAGAGCGGTCGCCGCACGCCGTACTTCGTCAACACGGGGCGCTTCCGCACCGGTGCCCAGCTGGAGCGCCTTGGAGCCTGGTACGCCGAGGCGATCGCGAGCCGCTTCGGGCTGGGGTTCGACGCGCTGTTCGGCCCGGCCTACAAGGGCGTACCGTTGGCGGTGTCGGCGGGCATCGCGCTCGCCCGCGGGCACGGGAAGGACGCCGGCGTGCTGTTCAACCGCAAGGAGGCCAAGGACCACGGCGAGGGCGGCACCCTGGTCGGCTACGAGCCGCAGGACGGCGACCGGGTGGTCATCGTCGAGGACGTCACCACCGCGGGCACCTCGATCCGCGAGACGGTGCCGCTGCTGCGCGCCCAGGCGGACGTGCGCCTGGCGGGCCTGATCGTGGCCGTCGACCGGGGCGAGCGCGGGCCGTCCGGCACCGGCACCGCGCTGGCGGAGGTGGGGCGCGAGCACGACATGCCGGTGGCAGCCATCGTCACCGTCCACGACATTCTGGCGCACCTCACCGGGCGTGAGCTCGACGGCCGGGTTGTGCTCGACGACGCGGCCCGCGAGCGGATGGATGCGTACCTCGCCGAGTACGCCCCGCGGGGCGCGGACGGCCCCTGAGGGACGGGTTTTGCAAGCTCTTGACGGCCGGAGTTGAGCCGGCCGGCGGCGTGGTCGATAGAGGAGGGGCGGCGGCCCGGCATCGGAGCGGGACGCTCGGCGGGACCGATCCCCGGACGCATCCGGGTTTCCCGTTTTCCTGTTTCGCCCTGGCCCTCGATCCGGCAGGATTTGGGAAGTCAAGGCGGCCCCCCGGTCGACACGACCTCCTCGGCTCAGGTCCCACGCGGACCGCTTTCAGGGGCTGAGACTCGCCGCCCGACATCGTGCGCTCGCCTCGCCCGAGCGCCCAGCGCCAGCGACATGGAGCGCGCCCTGCGGGGGCTTCGTCCCCGTGGCCGGGCTTCCCGGAACGCGAGCTTGGCGTACCCCGGAGGGGCTCCGACGCGGAGTCCAGCTCGAACTCGAAGGAACCGGATGGCTTCCAGGAAAGACTCGAATCCCAGGGCCGAGGGCCTGCCCTTCGGCGCGATCGAAGGCGTCGACTCGTCGACGGCCGTGGACGGCGCCAAGCCGAAGAAAAAGCGCGCCGCGAAGAAGGCCAAGGCCACGAAGGCCGCGAAGGCCGCGAAGGCGACCAAAGCCAGCAAGGCCAAGGCGACCAAGAGCAAGGCGTCCGGCGACGAGGAGAGCCCCGCGCCCGCCGCGAAAAAGACCACCCGCAAGAAGGCGACCTCGAAGGCCGGCACGGCCAAGTCGAAGGCGAGTGTCGCGAAGACGAGCAAGGCCAAGGCCGCGTCGAAGGACGACGACGAAGCGCCGGCCAAGGCGCCGCGCGCGAGCCGGGCGAAGGCCGAGTCGGCGCCCTCCGAGGCGCCCGCGCCCAAGCCCGCCGCCGACGCGGCGCCGCGTGCCGAAGAGGCCGCTTCCGAGGAGCCGCGTCAACGCGAGGAGTCGCGCTCGCGCGACCGGGGCGGCGAGCGGCAGGGCGGAGAGCGCCAAGGCGGAGAGCGCCCAGGCGGAGAGCGCCAAGGCGGAGAGCGCCACGGCGGAGAGCGCCACGGCGGAGAGCGCCTGGGCGGCGATGGCGGCGACGGCGGCGAGCGCCGCAAGCGCTGGCAGAAGCGCCGGCGCCGGCGCGGACGCCGCGGCCAAAACCAAGACGGCCAAGGCGGCCAGGGTGGCGGTCAGCCCCAGCAGGGCGGCGGCCAGCGCCAGCAAGGCGGCGGCCAGCGCCAGCAGCGCGAGCGTGTGCCCGCCGAGGCGCGCGAGACGACCGGGATGTTCCTCCTGGAGAAGGCCAACCACGGCCGGCTGCGCAACCCCGAGCGCATGCTGCTACCGACCAAGCAGGACGTCCACGTGCCCCCGCGGCTGGTGCAGCGCTTCCAGCTCCGCGACGGCGCGCTGGTGCGCGGGCCGGTCGGCCGCGGCCAGGGCAAGAACAAGTTCGATCTCCTCGACGTGGTGGAGATCGACGGGCGCGACCCCAAGGAGCTCAAGAACCTCCCGCACTTCAAGAGCCTCACGAGCATCGACCCCGACTTCCACTACGCGGTGGGGGACGGAGCCGACGACTGCTCGCTGCGCATCGTCGATCTGATCTGCCCGGTCGGCCGCGGGCAGCGCGGCCTGATCGTCGCGCCGCCGCGCTCGGGCAAGACGATCCTGCTGCAGCGCTTCGCCCAGGCGGTCGAGCAGATCTACCCCGAGGTCCACCTGATGGTGCTGCTCGTCGACGAGCGGCCCGAGGAGGCCACCGAGTGGCAGCGCACGGTGAAGAACGGGCAGGTCTTCGTCAGCACCAACGACGAGATGCACAAGCACCACGTCGAGCTCTGCGAGTCGGTCTGGCGCCGCTGCAAGCGCCTGGTCGAGCTGGGCGAGGACGTGATCCTCGTGATGGACTCGATCACCCGCATGGGCCGCGCCTACAACAACGTGCACGGCAACAGCGGCAAGACCATGTCGGGCGGCCTCGACACGCGCGCCCTCGAGCGGCCCAAGCAGTTCTTCGGCTCGGCTCGCAACACCGAAACCGCCGGCTCCCTCACGATCCTCGGCACCTGCCTGATCGAGACCGGGAGCATGATGGACAAGGTGATCTTCGAGGAGTTCAAGGGCACCGGCAACATGGAGCTCGTGCTGTCGCGCAAGCTCGCCGACCGGCGCATCTTCCCGGCGATCGATATCGAGAAGTCCGGCACGCGCAAGGAGGAGAAGCTGATCAGCTCGCGCCGCCTCAAGCTGATCACCACCCTGCGCCGTGTGCTGCACCGCATGCACTTCGCCGAGGCGATGGAGCTCCTGATCACCAAGCTCGACGACGTCGCCAAGACCGACGACTTCCTGTCGCGCTTCGAGATCGACCCCGAGGCCGAATAGCCCGGTCGAGTCGGCCGCCGCGGGCCCGCCGGGGCCCGCGCGCCGGACGCCCTAGTCCGCGCAGGCCGCCGTGTGCGAGCCCGGCTCGCGCAGGAACAGCACCTGCCCGAGGAACTTCACGTTGATGCTGCAGTCGGCGCCCTCGCCGCCCTCGTCCACGACGAGCAGCCGGAAGGGGCCGCCGAACTTGGCCGGCAGCGGCTCGCCGTCCAGCTCGTAGAGCACGAGCCCGCCCGCCAGCGCCTCGGGAGCATCGACGTTGGCCGTGAAGCCGCCGTCGAGCGAGGCCACGTGCACGGGGCGCGCCTCGGGCCCCGCGCCGGCCAGCTCGGCCAGCGCCCCCAGCCGCACGGCGCGCCCGCGGCGTCCCGGCGCCAGGGTGCTCACGTCGGGCACCTGGTACCGGGCGGGCGCAGCCGCCAGGGCGGCGGCGTCGAGCTCGAGCTCACGGGCGGCGCACTCGCCGCCCACGTGGAGGGTGGTCGTGGCGGAGGTCATGGGCGGGATTCTAGCCACCATCCGTGACGAATCTCGGCCGAGATTCGTCACGGGCGGCGGCTAGCCCGGGCCCAGAGCGCAACCGCGGCGGTCGATGGGCCTAGTGTCCCAGCCGTCCAATCGGCATCCTGTTCGCCCCCATGATCCGCGTCGAAGCCCTGGAGAAGCGCTACGGAGAGCTGCGCGCCGTCGACGGCGTCACGTTCTCGGTCGAGCGCGGCGAGGTGGTGGGCTTCCTGGGCCCCAACGGCGCGGGCAAGTCGACCACCATGCGGTGCCTGGCGGGCTACCTCTTCCCCGACGCCGGGACGCTCGCGATCGGCGGCCGCGCGGTGCATCCCGAGGACCTGGAGACCCGCCGCGCCGTCGGCTACCTGCCCGAGAGCACGCCGCTCTACCGGCGCATGCGGGTCGAGCTCTACCTCGACTTCGTCGGCCGCATCCGCGGCCTCGGCCGCTCCGAGCGCCGCGCCGCGATCGCCCGCGTGATCGGCGACTGCGGCCTCGAGGGGCGCGCGCGCCAGCGCATCGGGACGCTCTCGAAGGGCTACCGCCAGCGCGTGGGGCTGGCCCAGGCGCTGCTCTCGGACCCCGACGTGCTGATCCTCGACGAGCCGACCGGCGGGCTCGACCCGGCCGAGGTGACGCGCATGCGCGAGCTGGTCCGCGACCTGGGCGAGCGCAAGACCATCCTCTTGTCCACGCACGTCCTGAGCGAGGTGCAGGAGACCTGCCGCCGGGTCGTGATCCTGGCCGGCGGCAAGGTCGTCGCCGACGGGACGCCGCTCGACCTCGCCGCCGGCGAGCGTGCCGAGCTGCGCGTCACGATCGAGGACGCCGGCGACGACGCCGTGACCGAGCTCGGGCGGGTCGAGGGCGTCGCCGCCGCCCGCCGCACCGGCGTCGACGACGCGGGCCGCCGCGGCGTCGCGCTCGAGGTCGACGACCGCCACGCCTGCGCACGGCGGGTCGGCGAGCTGGCCCGCGCCAAGGGCTGGACGCTGGTCGAGCTGCGCCACGAGCTCCCCAGCCTCGAGCAGGTCTTCCTGCGCCGCACGCAGCCCGCGGCGGCGGTGGCCGAGGAGGAACGCCCGTGAGCCGCGTCCACGCCATCTTCCGCCGCGAGCTCGGCGGCACGCTCGACTCGCCGGTGGCGCTGGTCGCCGCGATGCTGTTCGTGGTCGGTCTGCACGCCGGCTTCTTCTTCCTCGGCTTCCCGGTCGGCGACCGCCGCGCGCCGGGCTTTTGGGAGGGCCGCACCGCGTCGCTGCAGGCCTTCTTCAGCTGGCTGCCGCTGTTCTTCGCGCTGCTCGCGCCGGCGCTGACGATGGGCGCCTGGGCCGCCGAGCGCCGCAGCGGCACCGAGGAGCTCCTCCTGACCCACCCCGTGCGCCCGGGCGAGGCGGTGCTCGGCAAGTTCCTCGCCGCCTGGACGCTGGCGGTGGCCCTGGTGCTGCTGGCGGCGCTGCCGCTGGCGCTGGTCGTCGACCGGCTCGGGCCGCTCGACTGGGGCGCCGTCGCGAGCGGTGTCGCCGGCGCCGCGCTGCTCGCCGGCGGGTGCATCGCGATCGGCCTCTGCGCGAGCGCGCTCGCGCAGGAGGAGCTGGTCGCCTTCCTGCTGTCCGCCGGCCTGCTCGTGCTCCTCTGGAGCCTGAGCCTGTTCGTGCGCGCGCTGCCGCCCGGCCTGGCCGAGGCCGCCTGGTACGCGAGCCCGCCGGTGCACTACCTCGACACGGTGACGCGCGGCGTCCTCGACGGTCGCGACGCGCTCTACCACGGGCTCCTGGTGCTGCTCGGGCTCTACCTCAACATCGCGGTCGTGGAGGGGCGCCGCTGGCGCTAGCGGGACTTCGATGCGGATTCGATCGCGGCGCGAGTGGCTCTTCAACGCCTGGCTGACGGCGCTCCTGCTCGTGGGTGCGGTGGTGCTCGGCAACCGGCTCGCCAAGGACCACCTGCGCCTGCGGCTGGATCTCTCCGAGGAGCAGCTGTTCGCGCCGAGCCCGGTGGCGGACGAGATGCTGGGCTCACTCGAGGACCTGCTGCAGGTGAAGGCCTTCTTCACCGGCGACGTGAAGCACGGACCGGTTCAGCTCGCCAAGAGCCGCCTGCTGGACCAGCTGCGCGAGTACGAGGACGCGGCGCGCGGCCGCATGGAGGTCGTCTTCGCCGACCCCAACGGCTCGTCGGAGGTGCGCCTGGAGGCCCAGCGCTACGGCATCGAGCCCGTGCCGCTGCGCGCGGTGCAGGGCACGTCCGAGCTGACCCAGGAGGTCTTCCTCGGCCTCCTGCTGCGCTACCGCGGCCGCGAGGCGGTGCTGCCCTTCGTGCTGCCGCAGTCCTTCTCCTACGCCTTCCTGGCCGAGCTGTCGGTCCTGGTGCGCGAGCGCGAGATCTCGGTCGGCTTCCTGGCCGGCGCGGGCAGCGCCGAGTCGGTCGACGACTTCGGCGAGGCTCGCCGGCTGCTGTCCGGGCGCTACCGCGTGCGCGAGCTGGTCGGCCTCGCCGACGGCAGCGCCGTGCCCGACGACGTGCAGCTCGTCGTCGTCGCGCGCCCGACCGGGCTGCACCCGCGCGCCGCGTTCGCGCTCGATCAGTTCGTCCAGCGCGGCGGGCGCTTGCTCCTGTGTCTAGAGCGCGTGCGCATCGACCTGAACGCGCTGCAGGCGGCGCTGGTCGAGAGCGGCCTGGAGAGCATGCTCGCCGCCTGGGGCGTCGAGGTCACGCCCGAGCTCGCCTGGGACCAGGAGGCCAACTGGCTCTCGATCTCGGGCGTGGGGCGCTCGCAGTATCCGTTCTGGGTCAACGTCGGCGAGGGCGGTATGGAGCCCGAGGTGCCGGTGACCGGGCAGCTGCCGGGGGCGGACTTCTTCTGGGTGCACCCGCTGGCGACGAGCGCGGTCGAAGGCCTCGCACACACCTCGCTCGTGCGCAGCTCCGAGGACTCCTGGCCGGTCGACGCGGGCGAGGCCTTGGAGACCCGCGGCGAGGGCCTGAACACGCGCGGCGTCGAGCTGCTCGCCACCGAGCCGGGCCGGCCGCTCGACCTGGCGGTCGCGGTCGCAGGCCGCTTTCCGTCGGCCTTCGCCAGCGGCGCCCCGGCGGCGCGCGACGCGATCGCCGAGTCGCTGTGGAGCGACGCCGTGCGGCGCGCGCTCGAGGAGGGCCGCGAGCCCCCGGCGCGCGAGATCACCCTCACCGACGAGGACGTGCTCACCGGCGGCGAGGGCGGCACCGTGGTGGTGCTCGGCGACGCCGACTGGGCGAGCGACGGCAAGTTCTTCACCGCGCGCAACCAGCTGCTCTTCGAGAACCTGGTCGACTGGCTCTGCCTCGAGGACGAGCTGATCGCCCTGCGCGCGAAGCGACCGCGCGAGCGGCGCATCGTCGATCTTTTGGCGGAGGAGAAGGAGCGCCGCGGCCTGCCGACCCTGGAGGGCTCCGGCGCGCTGGCGCTCGAGGGCGTCGATCCGAAGCTGCTCGCCGAGGCGGAAGCCGCGGCCGAGCGCCGGCGCTGGCTCTTCATGGCGACCGCCACCGGCGCGTCGCTCCTCTTGGCCGTCGGCCTCGCGTTCGGCGGTC
Organism: Planctomycetota bacterium; assembly: GCA_039029355.1. Classification (GTDB taxonomy): domain Bacteria; phylum Planctomycetota; class UBA1135; order UBA1135; genus JBCCGI01. The sequence goes on along the minus strand of JBCCGI010000040.1, from coordinate 58,310 downwards.
GGTTCCTGCTCAACCGCGGAGGCACCGCATGAGGCTCCATCCCCGCAACGTCGTCCTGCTGCTGGTGTTCTCGGGGCTCGCCTTCGCCAGCGTGGCGTTGGAGCGCGACGAGCAGCAGGTGCAGGACGCCGGCCCGCTCCTCACCGGCTTCGAGCCCGCGCGGGTCGAGCGCGTGGTCCTGACGCCCCCGGGCGCCGCGGCGCTCGAGCTGCTGCGCGGCGGCCCCGAAGAGCCGTGGACCCTGCCGTCCCGTGACGGCTTCGGCGCCTACGGCTACGCCGTCGACGAGCTCCTCGCGCGCGTCGCCGCGGTGCCGCGCTCCGACCGCGTCGGCTCCGAGCCGTCGTCCTTCGACGCCCACGGCGTGGGGACGGCGGGCGTGCGGCTCGCCTTCTACGGCGGAGCGGGCGAGCTGCTCGCCGAGCTGGTGCAGGGCGCCCCCGCGGGCCTCGCGACCGGCAGCAACGTGCGCCTCGCGGAGGGCGACGAGGTCTTCCGCGCCTCGGGGCTGCAGCCCGTGGGCACCGACCCCGGGGCCTGGCTCGACGCCCAGCTCGTGCGCTTCGACCCGGTCGAGGTGCGCGGCGTCGCGATCTCGCACGAGGGCGGCCGCATCTTCCTCGACCTGCTGCGCGGAGCGGACGGCTGGCGCGTGCTCAACGACCCGGACAAGACCGTGCCGAAGAACCTGGTCGAGCGCGTGCTACAGGTCGCCTCGACGCTGGTGTTCACCGACCTCATCGACGCCCGCATCGAGCCGAAGAACGGCTTCGGAAGCCCGCCTGAAACGCTGCTCGAGCTCGACCTCGAGGGCGACGAGCGCGCGGCGCTCTGGATCGGCGTGCCGACCGGCGACGGCGCCTACTACGCGACCAACCCGCACTGGGAGAAGAGCTGGTGCGCGGCGCTTCCGTCGCGCACGGCCGAGGTGCTGTTCGGCGCGATCGACGCGCTGCACGCGGCGTCCGTGCGGTAGTACCGCCGCAGCGGCAATGCGTCCGCGGCCGGCGACGCCGGCTATGCAGCGGGGCTTGAGCAGCGAGGGATCTCGCTAGCGGATGGGGCTCGGCCGCAGCCCGCGCTGTGTCTTACTCTTCGACTTCATCGGTAAACGCAAACGCGCGAGGCCTGTAGTCCCGTTCAACATCGCGACCGTACATCGTGCTCCTCCAGCCGCGTGGCCACGCCAAACGCAGGTGCGGCCGACCGCCTTTGTCGGCCAGGCCCTCGTCGGCCTTGTTCGAATCGACACGATCGAAAAGCAGCTCGAGATCGCCTGGTCCTTCGACGGAGCGGGGGGGGAGCGTCTGCATGAGAACGAGCGCTTCGACCTCGATTTCTGGCCCACCGCAGCGTCGCGCGTGAGCGACAAGCGGCTCGTGGATGGGCAGAGCCTGCTCGTCGCCGGGAAGCGTCCGTCCAACGGGCGTACGGTGATCGAACGTTGGGATCTGGCGCTTGCCGCGCTGCCCGGCCCGGCGACGACGACGCCCGTGCAGAGGACGGTTCTCTATGATCAGCCGGCCGGCGAGCTCGGCTTCGTGCGCATGCTGAACCCCGTCAACGGTCTACGGGACGCCGCCTTCCTGCAGTTCGACGGGGCGCGCGAACTGCGCCGCGTGGACGCGAGCAGCGGCAACATCTCGGTGCTCGTCACGACCGAGCAGGCGCCTTCGCTCGCGCTTGAGAGCTACGTCGGCTGGTGGGGCGGGGTCAACCAAGACGGAGAGTACGTCTACCAGTACCACTGCAACTTCGCCCACGACGACGATGGGGCGCTGGTGCTCGTCGACCAGGATGGCGACGGAGTCCTGGACGAGTGGACCGAGTACGCGGGCTCGCAGCTCACCGCGATCGAGGCCGTCGGCGGGACGATCGCCGAGTTCTACGGCTTTTAGGGCCGGCGCCTCCGGGGATCTGCGCTTGCTGGAGTGGGCGGGGAGCCGGTGAGGCAGCCCCCGACGCGGGCCACGAGTTGCTTGGATCTAGCCCGATGTCGTCACAAGCTCGCGGCCCGAATCGCCCAGGTCGCTTTGTGGCCGCACTTTGCGAGCACCGCCGTCCTCGACGACCCGTTCAGGGTCGCCTGCGGCGTCGGCACTCGCAGAGCACGGCCACAAAACGGCCTGAACGATTCGGGCTCGCGATCTTGTGACGACATCGGGCTAGGACTGCTCCCGGTATAGACCGGGCGCGCGCCCAGAGCGTCGTCGAGTCGCTGAGAGCGTTGTTCCTGCGGCCTCGGTGTTCCGCAGGCCGCAAACGCGCTTCTCGCCCTCAGCCGCGCGCGAAGTAGTACAGCAGCGCCAGCGCCGTAAACCCGTCCTCGAACCCGCCCGCCAGCAGCCGCTTGCGCACCGCCTCGCGCGGCAGCTCGTGGGTCGTCAGGCGCTCGGCCTCGTCCAGCGTCGGCTCGGCGGTCGCCGTGCAGTCGTGGGCGACGAAGATGTAGGCGTAGTGGTCGCTGATGCCGTTGGTGGGGTAGAAGCCCGCGACCGGCTCGATGCGGGGGGAGCTCAGGCCGGTCTCCTCCAAGAGCTCGCGGCGGGCGGCGTCGGCGGGATCTTCGCCCTCGTGGGTGCGGCCGGCCGGGACCTCCCAGTGGGTGCGGCCATGGGGGTGGCGATGCTGCCAGATCATCGCGATCGAGCCGTCCGCGAGCACCGGGACGATGCAGACCGCGGGCGAGATCTCGAAGACGTGGTACTCCTGCATCTTGCCGCCCTCGAGCTCCAGCATGTCGCGGCGCAGGCCGCACCACGGCGAGTCGTAGATGCGCTCGCTGCCGAGGACCGGGAAGGGCGGGAAGGGCTCGAGCTCGGGGAAGCCGTCGTTCATGCGCCGTTCGGACCGGGGGCGTCGGGCCAGAGCGTGCGCCAGTCGCGGCGCGGGGCTTCGCGGCCGGCGGCCTGCTCTAGCGCGCGCGGCGAGACGCGCAGCGTCTCCTCGGCCGTCTCGGCCAGGGCGCGCCCGCAGGCCTCGACGATCGCGTCCGCGTCGAGGTCCTGGAAGGCGAAGATCTGGTCGGGCCGGCCGCACTTGGAGAACTTGCGCACCGCCTGGGTGACCTGCTTGACGCCGACCACCGAGCCGATGTTGTCGAGCAGGCCCGCCTCGCCGTCGCACACCGCGACGACCGGGACGCGCCGGCCGGCGATGCCGACCACGCCGGCCTCGCCGAGCGTCTCGGCGTCGGTGACGTGCAGGTCGCCGGTGACCCCGAGGTCGTCGCGCAGGTGGCGGTAGCCGTCCTGCTCGCCCAGGATGCCGAGCAGGAGCTCGGGCGAGGCGACCGAGATGACGTTGGCGAAGACGCCGCGCTCGACCAGGGCCTGGGCCGCCTCGACCGCCTCGACGACGAGCGAGCCCATCGCGAAGACGTGCACGACGTTGTCGCCGGGCTCGTAGCCGGCGTAGCCGCGCCAGTCGAGCAGGTAGTAGGCGCCCTCGAGGCACTCGTCGCGGACGCGCCGCAGCAGCTCCTCGTCGGCCTGGGCCGGAACGCTGCTCTCGTCGACCGCCACTCCCCAGTCGTCGCCCGCGCCGCGCGGCTTGAGCTCGGCGCCCGGCGGCAGCGAGGCCTTGTTGCGCGCCTGCTGGCGCAGGCTCTGCAGCAGGAGCTTCTGCGGGATCGCGCGGGTCACGGCGCGGATCAGGATGCCGCGCCGGCCCTCGTTCTCGTCCATCATGTGGCGCCGGATCGCGTCGGAGAGGATCCAGTCGACCTCGATGCCGAAGGCCGGCTCCCACGTGATCAGGTTCGGGATCTGGATGTCGGACTTCCAGCTGTGCTGAGCGCCCTCGGGGGAGAGCGTCACGCCGCTCGGCGTGCCGATGATCACGAACTCCGCGCCCCAATAGAGGTTGTAGAAGAGCTGATCGAGCGCGCGTTTGATGAAGAAGTCGTACACGGTCATGATCGGGAAGCACGGATAGCCCGTGTAGTGGGCCATCCGGCCGAACGATCCGACCGCGGACATGCAGTTGGCCTCGGCGATCTCGAAGCGGATGTGGCGCGTCCACGGGTCCGAGCCGCTCATCAGCTCGGGGTGGCGCGCGTCGAAGTCGCTCGGCTCTTCGCCGCCGGGTTCGCCGGCGCCGTAGATGCGCTTGTCGAGCACGGGGGCGATGTTCGTGCTGGTGCCGACGTCGGGCGACATCGTCATCACGAACTTGGTCACCGGAGCCCAGCGCCGCTCGTTCTCGGTCAGCGGCTTCTTCTGGATCTTGGCGTCCTCGGGCACCTGATCGTCTTCGGAGCTGATGCGCACGATCTTCGCCGCGAGCTGACCCCACATCCACTGGGTGTGGACCATCGGGATCATCGAGAGGTCGATGTCGAGCGACTCCGGCAGGCCGCCGGCGTCGATGACGGCCTGGCGCGCCTCCTGGCGGCGCTGCTTGCGCTCGGTGCGGGTGGCGATGATGCCCTTGCGGAAGCGCGCGCCGCGCTCGGCCAGGTAGCGCCCCTCGTCGGTGTCGTCGTCGAAGTGGCGGAACGGGTCGTCGGTCGACAGGTCCTCGCGCGCGAGGATCGCCTCGACCTCTTTCTTCTCGGGGAGCGAGGAGTGGTTCGAGGGATCTGCGAAGCAGTCGAGGTTCCAGCCCTTGATCGTGTGCGCGATGACGATGTACGGCTCGTCCGGCTCGCGCTTGGCGAGGCGCAGGGCTTCGATCAGACGGTCCATGTCGTGGCCGCCGACGTTCTCGAAGAGCCGCACGACCTCGTCGTCGCTCAGCTGCGCGACCACCTCCGCGGCCGGCTTGGAGTGCTGCTCGACCAGCGCCCGCATCAGCTCGGGGTCGCGCTTGAAGAGCGCCAGCTGGTACTCGTAGTCGGTCAGCACCTGCTCGAAGAGCTCGCGCACGTGCTTGCCGCCCTCGCGCCGGAAGACCTCCTCGCGGAACGAGCCGTGCCGCACCTGGATGACGCGCCAGCCGTTGGCGAGCGCGGTGTGCTCGATGCGGTCGCAGTCGCGCGAGTGCAGCCCGCGCTCGTTCGGCATGCGCGTGCCGTCGAGGTTCTGGCGGTTGTAGTCGATGATCCAGGTGACGTTGCCCAGCTGTCGCTCGGCGACGTCGGGCATCGCCTCGAGCAGCGAACCCTCGCGGAACTCCGAGTCGCCGATCAGCGACCAGAAGTGCGCGTCCGGCACGTCGCGCCCGTGGTCGCGCATGTAGCGGTGCGCCAGCGCCAGGTAGACCGACACGACCGGCGGGATCCCGACCGAGCCCGAGGGCAGGAAGTGGTAGGAGTCGGCGTCGCTGCGCGCGTGGTAGCTCTGGAAGACCGAGCTGAAGTCGCCGTTGTCCGGGTAGCTGCGGAGGCCGTGCATGGCCTTCTTCGCCAGCTCGTCGTCGAACCAGGTGCCGTCCTCGCGCCCGAAGAGCCGCATCAGGTGGTGGTACGAGTGGTCCATCGGCGAGGCGTGCGGCTTGCAGCACACGTAGTCGCCGACCTCCCGCACCGCCAGGTGCAGAGCGCCCAGGATGTGGCACGAGCTGGCGCAGGCCGCCGGGTGGCCGCCCACCTTGGGGTCGCCGGGGAGCTTCCCGGTGCGGTGGTTGGCGTGCCAGATCATGTACACCATCTGGGCGAAGGCGCGGTCGCAGATCCGGCTGAGGAGTTGGGTATCCACTTCGGGCTGGGCGGCGATGGTCATTGCGGCGGTCGTCGTCTCTTCGGGGCGGCCGGGCCTAGGCACGGTGGAGGGGCCGCCTGGGTGGAACGCTCGATGCTAACCTCCTGGGAGCCCGGGACCTAAGGCCTCGACGGTAAGGACTCGCCAAGCCGGCGCGCCCTAGCCGAGCGCCGCCGCGTAGCTGTCGCGGTAGGCGCCGAGCATCCCCTCGAACGTGTAGGCCTCTAGGACACGTACGCGGTTTTTCCCGCCCAGGGACGCGCGCAGGCCTGAATCCGCGGCCAGGGCGTCGAGGGCGGCGGCCAGGGCGTCCGCGGCGCCCGCGTCCAACGGCACCAGGTGCGGCGCCGCCTCGGGAGGCAGCATGCGCCGCACGTCGCCCACGTCGGTCGAGGCGACCGGGAGCGCCGCGGCCATGGCCTCGAGCAGCGCGACCGGCATCTGCTCGGTGTCGGAGGGGATGCAGAAGGCGTCCATCGCGCGGTAGTGCTCGCGCGGGTCCGCCACGTGCCCGGCGAGGTGGACGCGGCCCGCCAGGCCGCCGGCCTCGACCGCCGCCTCGACCCGTGCGCGCTCGGGCCCGTCGCCGAGCAGCAGCAGATGCACGCCCGCAGCCTCCATCCGCGTCACGGCCTCGACCAGCCGCACCGGGTTCTTCTCGCCACGCAGGTGCCCGACCCCGCCGACGACGAAGGCTCCTGCGGGGATCCCGAGCTCGGCCCGCAGCTCGGCGTGCCCGTCGCGCTCGGGGAAGGTCTCGACGTGGATGCCGTTCGGCACCAGGTGCACCTGCTTCGCGGAGAGCCGCCAAAGCTCGGTCGCGATTCCCAGCAGCCGGTGCGAGGGCACGATCACCTCGCGCGGCCAGCGCAGCGCCGCGCGCCGCATCCAGATCCGCCGGCGCTTGAAGCCGGCCGCCTCGTCGGGCAGGAAGCCGTCCTCGTGGTGGAGCATCGCGAGCCCCAGCGTGCGCCCCGCGAGCACCGCCTCGATCGAGCCCCAGTTGTAGGTGAGCAGGAGGTCCGGCGCGAGCGCGCCCAGGAGCGCGCGCAGCCGCCGCACGGTCGGCACCAGGCCCGCCTTGGGCGGCGGCGCCACGGTCTCGACGTCGAGCTCCGCCGACAGCAGCTCGCGCGCGTCGAAGCACCCGTCCATCGCGCACACGGTGTGCCGGTACGCGCCGCCGAGGGCGTTCAGCAGCTGCGCCGTCCGCACCTGCGGCCCGCCGGGCGCGAAGGTCGCGAAGACGTGGACCAGGTGGGGAGGGCGCATGCGCCGCGGTCTATTCGGCGAACATGCGCCGCAGGAGCTCGGCCCGGTCCTCGACCGGCTTCCAGCCGAGGATCTCGCGCGCCCGCTCGCACCCGAGCGCCGGCCACATGGCGCGGCTCTTCAGGTCGCGGTAAGACGGATAGGCAGCGTCGCGCCGACCGCCGGCGCGCTTGACCAGCCACTTGCCGACCTCCATCGACTGCGATACCCACAGCGAGCGCGGGTGGAAGTGCGCCGCGCGTCCCGAGCGCTTGCGCCACTCCTCGACCACCTCGGCGGCGGTGAGCGGCACGCGCGCCGACAGGTTCAGCGCCTTGCCTTCGAGCTCGCGGCCCTCGTGCAGCACGAGCCGGCTGAGCGCGTCGGCGACGTCGTCCGCCAGCACGATCGGGCACGGCCGGTCGCCCAGGCCCCAGCCCACGCAGTGGTTGTCGCGCACCCACAGCCCGAGGCCGGAGTGCTGGATCGGCGTGCCCGGCCCCATCACGACCGCGGGGCGCACGATCGTGACCGGCAGGCCGCGGTTCTTGTAGAGCTCCAGCACCGCCTTCTCCGCGGCGATCTTGCCGCGCGCGTACAGCGGCCGCTCGCCGGGCTGCGGGTCGGGACCGACCTCGTCCGAGACGACCTCCGAGCCGCAGTCGTGGCCCAGGTAGAGCGCGGCGGTCGAGGAGACGTACACGAAGCGCTTCACGCGCGCGGCGAGCGCGGCCTCGGCCAGCCGCTCGGTGCCTTGCACCATCGCGCGCTCGACCGCTTCCCAAGAGTCGCCGCCGCCCGTGGCGAGGTGCACGACCGCGTCCGCGCCCTCGACGGCGCGCGCGAGCGACTCCGCGTCCTCGAGGCTGGCGCGGATCAGGCGCACGCGACCGTCGCGCGCGCCCTCGACCAGGACCGGCGGCAGGCTGTGGAAGCGCCGCACCACCGCGGTGACCGGGCGCCCCTCGTCCAGGAGGCGCTGCACCAGCCGGCGTCCGATGAAGCCGTTCGAGCCCAGCACGCACACCTCGCCCGCGCGCGGCGGGCCGGCCTCGGTGGGCACCTCAAGCGGCGGCTTGGGCGCGGGCAGGTCCCGCACCGCGGCCTCGCACCAGGCGAGCACCTCGAAGCCGCGCTCGCCGTCCGCCGGCGGCGCCGCGCCGGAGCTGAGCGCCGCGTGGAAGGCCTGGATCGAGCCGCGCATGCCGGCGAAGAAGGCGTCCTCGCGGCGGCCGAGGCCGAGCGTCTGCTTCAAGTAGTTGAACAGGACGCGGCGCGAGCTCTTGCGCAGCATGCCGCCGCGCCGCCAGCCAGCGAGGAAGCTGTTCCAGAAGTCGAGCCAGAGCGTCTTGGTCTCGCCCTCGAGGTGGTCGTGGAAGAGGTCGGCCTGCAGGGAACCGTCCGAGCCGATCACCTGCAGCGTGCTGCGCGTGAACGACTGGCCGAAGGCGAAGTAGAGCTCGGCCGTGCCGCGCTCGGCGACCGCGGCCAAGAGCCAGCGGTCGTGGAAGACCTGCCCCGGGTTGAGCTCGCGCGTGCCGAGGCGCGTGACCTGCATCGAGCGCACCGGGCCGACCAGCTCGTTGAGCTGCGCGAAGGGGTGCGGGCCCTGCTCGAAGACGATGTTGCGCGGCTCGCGGAACATCCAGTGGGAGAAGTCGCCGGCGTCCAGCTGCCGCAGCGGCACGCTGAGCGTGATCTGCACGTGCTCAACCTGCCCGATCTCGCCCTCGCGGACGCGCTTCAGGAGGTCGGCGAAGGCCGGCGCGAACACCGCGTTGTGGTTGACGCCGAGCGGCACGCCGCGCTCCTTCGCGAGCTCCGCAAGCTCGCGCGCGTCCTCGCTCTCAAGCGCCAGCGGCTTCTCGACGAAGGCGCCGATGCCGTTCTCCAGGAGCTCGCGCGTCAGCCGCGCGTGCAGGTCCGGCGGTACGAGCAGGTGCGCGACTTCGACCCCGTGCTCGCGCAGCTCGGGGATCGAGGCGACGGCGTGCGGAATGCCGCGCCGCTTCGCGACCGCCTGGGCGCGATCCAGGGCGGCGTCGCAGACCGCGACGACCTCGACGCCGGGCGTCTCGGCCAGGATGTCGAGGTGGAACTCGGCGATGAAGCCGCAGCCCACGACCGCCACGCGCCGCGATCCGCCGGAGCGGGGAGCGGGCGTATCCGTGGAGGACTGGGACATGGTGGAGGCTTCGGGGTCGAGAGTCTGGGGGCTGGCCACGTCGTCGGGAGCGGTCGGAGGGGGGGCGGGAGAAACGGATTCCGGGAGCGCCCATCTAAAAGGAGGTCCCGGAGAGCTGGCTGCGCGTAGGGGATCGACCAGCGGCTGCCCCGGGCTCGAGGCGCGTGAGGATCTTCGAGAGGAGGGGATCTTCCCATCCGCGGGCGCCGAGGCAAAGTCCCGACGCGGGACTCGGGTTGGCCTCACGTTCGCCGTTCCCCCGGGACGATAGGGGCGGCATCTCCTCCTTCTCTTGGGCTCGGTCCCGTCTGCATCGCAGCGAGGCCGGGCCCTTTTTCTTTGCCCAGGAGGGGGGTGGTGCTTGGACCGGGGGAGCGCGGTCGCTACATTGGCCCTTTCCACCCTTTCCCGGCAAAGCCTATGCGGAGCCTCCGGGGAAGGGGCCGTCCTCGCGCCCGGGCGCGGCCTTCCTCCGAGGGAGGTCTCCTTCCGCTGGCGAGGCCCGGCGGCTCCCCAGGAGGCCCGATCCCGGGGGCCTTCGCGCCCCGGGGACGAGGACCGCGGGCGCCGAGCCGGAGCGAAGGGCGGAAATCCCCGACCCTTGCTCCAAAGGCTCCTGATGTCCGACCTCAACCAACGCTTCGCCGAAGGCCTCACGTTCGACGACGTGCTGCTGGTCCCGCAGCGCTCCGACCTTTTGCCCAGCGAGGTCGAGCTGCTCACCCGCTTCTCGCGCAACGTGTCGCTGAACATCCCGGTCGCCTCGGCCGCGATGGACACCGTCACCGAGTGGCACCTGGCCGTCGGCCTCGCCCGCGAGGGCGGCATTGGCATCATCCACCGCAACCTCGCCATCGACGCGCAGATCCGCGAGGTCGACAAGGTCAAGCGCTCGGCGAACGGCGTGATCCTCGATCCGGTCACGCTGCCGCCCACGGCCCCGATGGGCGAGGCGCGCGAGATCATGGCCAAGCACAACATCTCCGGCCTGCCCATCGTCGAGGGCGAGACGGTGGTCGGCATCCTGACGCACCGCGACTGCCTCTTCGAGACCGGCAGCCAGACGCCGGTGTCCGAGGTGATGACCTCCGAGGGCCTGGTGACCGCGCCGCCCGGCACGTCGCTGCTGGACGCGCGTCGGCTGCTCGACCGGCACAAGATCGAGAAGCTCATCATCGCCGACGAGAGCCGCCGGCTGTGCGGGCTGATCACGATGAAGGACATCGACATGCTCGAGGCCTTCCCGCACTCCGCCTGCGACGAGCGCGGGCGCCTGCGGGTCGGCGCAGCGGTCGGCGTCCACGACCACGACCGCGCCGACGGGCTGGTCGAGGCCGGCGTCGACGTGCTGGTCGTCGACACCGCCCACGGCCACAGCAGCAACGTGGTCAACACCGTGCGCGAGCTGAAGCGCCGCCACGACGTCGACGTCGTGGCCGGCAACGTCGCGACCGCCGACGCGACGCGCGAGCTGGTCGACGCCGGCGTCGACGCCGTCAAGGTCGGCATCGGCCCGGGCTCGATCTGCACCACGCGCATCGTCGCCGGCGTGGGGGTGCCGCAGCTGACGGCCATCTTCGACTGCGCCGAGGTCCTGCGCGGCACCGACATCCCGCTGATCGCCGACGGCGGCGTGCGCTTCTCGGGCGACGCGGCCAAGGCGCTCGCCGCCGGCGCCTCGTGCTGCATGATCGGCAGCCTGCTCGCCGGCGTCGAGGAGAGCCCGGGCGAGACGATCCTCTACAAGGGACGCACGTTCAAGGCGGTGCGCGGCATGGGCTCGCTCGGCGCGATGGTCGAGGGCGGCAAGGAGCGCTACCGCCAGGGCGACGTCGACGACCGCAAGAAGCTCGTGCCCGAGGGCATCGAGGGCATGGTGCCCTACAAGGGGCGGCTCTCGGAGTTCGTCTATCAGCTCGTCGGCGGCATCCGCTCCGGGATGGGCTACCTCGGCGCCAAAGACTTGCCCCAGCTGTGGGAGCGCGCGCGCTTCACGCGCGTGACCGCGGCGGGCCAGGCCGAGAGCCACCCCCACGACGTGACGATCACCAAGGAGTCCCCGAACTACGGGCGGGAGTAGCCGTTGAGCGCAGCCAAAGACCCCCGCGGCATCCTGGTCGTCGACCTGGGAGCCCAGTACGCCCAGCTGATCGCCCGTCGCGTGCGCGAGGCCAACGTCTGGTCCGAGATCGCGCCGCCGCACCAGGCGATGGAGCGCGCCGCCGCGATGAACCTCGGCGGCATCATCCTGTCCGGCGGCCCCGCGTCGGTCTACGCGAAGGACGCGCCCGAGGTGCCGCGCGAGCTGCTCGCGCTCGGCGTCCCGGTGCTCGGCATCTGCTACGGCCTGCAGTGGATGGTGCGCGAGCTCGGCGGCGAGGTCGAGCCGGCGGACAAGCGCGAGTTCGGGCGCACCTCGATCGAGATCTCGCACTCCTCGGGCATCCTCGACGCCATCGACGGCCACACCGTCGTCTGGATGAGCCACGGCGATTCGGTCACGCGTTTGCCCGACGGCTTCGAGACGCTCGCCTTCTCCGACAGCTGCCCCTACGCGGTCGTCGCCGACGACGCGCGCGGCTACTACGGCGTCCAGTTCCACCCCGAGGTCAGCCACACCAAGCGCGGCCGCGAGGTCATCGGCAACTTCGTCTGGCGCGCCTGCGACCTGCCCGGCGACTGGCGCCCGGAGTCGATCGTCGAGCGCGAGGTCGCGAAGATCCAGGAGCAGGTCGGCGAGGACGGCGAGGTCGTCCTCGGCCTCTCCGGCGGAGTCGACAGCTCGGTCGCCGCCGTCATCGCCCACCGTGCCGTCGGCGCGCGCCTCCACTGCATCTTCGTCGACAACGGCCTCCTGCGGGAAGGCGAGCGCGAGGTCGTCGAGTCGGTGTTCGGCCAGCACTTCCAGATGGACCTGACCGTCGTCGACGCCTCGGCCGACTTCCTCGCCAAGCTCGCCGGCGTCACCGACCCCGAGAAGAAGCGCAAGATCATCGGCTACGAGTTCGTCGAGGTCTTCCGCCGCGAGGCCAAGCGCTTCAACCAGGCCGGCTTCCTCGGCCAGGGCACCCTCTACCCCGACGTCATCGAGTCGATCAACGTCCACGGCGGCAACACCGCCGTCATCAAGAGCCACCACAACGTCGGCGGCCTCCCCGAGGACCTCGAGATGGACCTCGTCGAGCCCCTGCGCGAGCTCTTCAAGGACGAGGTCCGCGAGATCGGCAAGCACCTCGGCCTCGACGACGAGGTCGTGATGCGCCAACCCTTCCCCGGCCCCGGCCTCGCCGTCCGCTGCCTGGGCGAGTGCACCCCCGAACGCCTCGCCGTCCTCCGCGAAGCCGACCACATCGTCACCACCGAGATCGAGGCCGCCGAAGCCCACGAAGGCCTGTGGCAGTACTTCGCCGTGCTGCTCCCCGTCCGCTCGGTCGGCGTGATGGGCGACGCGCGGACCTACGAGGAGGCCTGCGCGATCCGCGTGGTGCAGTCCGAGGACGCGATGACGGCCGACTGGGCGCTGCTGCCCCAAGACCTGCTCGCGCGGATCTCGAACCGCATCATCAACGAGGTGCGCGGGATCAACCGGGTGGTGCTCGACATCAGCTCGAAGCCGCCGGCGACGATCGAGTGGGAGTAGGGTCGCCGTCCCGCGCACCGCGGTCGGTGGGGCGGGTCGGCGGCTGAGCGATCCCGCGACAAGGGCCGCGGGATCTGCACCGTCGAGCCTACTCCACCCGGAACGTCTCCAACACCGACACCAAAATCTGCCCGGTCGCGCCGGCCGTATCGTCCGCCGCCGCCTGCAGGTGCACGTCGACGCCCACCAGCGTCGGCATCTGCGGCAGCACGACCGGCGTGTGCGTCACACCGCTCGCATCGAACTGCCCAAGCTCGAAGATCCCGAAGGGCGGCACCAGGTCGAGCGTGAACGCCGGCGTCTCGAAGCTGCCGGTGAGCACGCCGAAGAGCACCGCGTAGAGGTTCCCTGGCGCGCCGTAGGTCGACACGGTCAGCACATCGCCGAGACCCGGCGTCAGGTCGTCGACCTTCGTGAGCGTCAGCAGCCGCAGGAGCGCATCCTTCACCTGGATGCGTCCCGCGCCCGTGGTCGTGTCCTTGCCCGGTTGCCCCAGGTCGAGCGCGGTGATCTGCAGCGCCTGCGACAGGTGGCGCGGTTCGGCGGCGGGTTGTGCGTCGAAGAGGAGCGCGAAGCTGCCGCTCACGTGGGGCGACGAGGCCGACGTGCCCGAGAAGCTGGTGAAGCCGCCCGAGACGCTCGTCGTCTGGGCGCTGAAGGGCGCCTCGACGTCCGGCTTCATCAGGCCCTGCTGTGTGCCGCCGAAGCCGCCGTAGGGGTAGTCCCACTGGGCGGAGTCCTGCGCGTGCGGATAGGCGGGATCATAGAGCTGGATGTCCTCCCAGGCCGACGGGCCGTGGCTGCCGGCGCCGAAGAAGCCCGACCCGCCGACGCCGACGACGCCCGACACGCCGCCGTTCACCTGGCCTTGAATCGGGTGCCGCCAGGCGGACGGCGAGTTGCCCGGCGCCGACACTTGGAAGGGCACGGGCGCCTGCGGAGAGCCGCCCTGGTTGCCGACGGAGTTGGCGTGGATCATGCCCGCGGCCAGGATCATGTCCTGCACGTGGCGGTGCATGGGGTAGTCGGGGATCGGCGTCCAGTACCACTTGAACGAGTTGGAGGAGCCGGTGGCGTCCGCGCCGATCGCAATGCCGTACTGGAGCGCGAGCCAGTGGCCCGCCTCCGAGCCGATGCGCGCGACCGCCATCGTGGCCTCGGGCGCGACGCCGGTGGTGGGATCGAGGGGGGCTCCGTCGCCGACCATCACTCCGGCCGTCCACGTGCCGTGGTCGGCGGGCGTGCCGAGCGGCGTGCTGCCGGGCAGCGGCTCGTCGTCGCCGTCGAGGAAGTCCCAGCCCCAGGTGTCGTCGACGTAGCCGTTGCCGTCGTTGTCGATCCCGTCGACGACCTCTCCGGGGTTGGACCAGATGGCGGGGGCGAGCGCGGTGTGCGTGCGCTGCACGCCCGAGTCGATGTTCAGGATCAGCACGCCGTCGCCGCGGTAGCCCAGACTCCAGGCCGCGGGCGCCTGCACGTCCTGGAGGTTGGACGACGGACCGCCGGCCGCCGGCGCGGGCGACGGCGCGGTGCGGTCCTCGATCTCCGCGGCGGAGCGGACCGGCGACCACCCGATGCGCTCGACCTCGGGCAGCGCGGCGACGCGGCGCAGCGCGTCGGGCGTGCCGTGGAACACGATTGCGTTGGCCACCCACAGCACCTCGACGCGGCGGACCTCGCCCTCTCCTTCGAGCTCGGCGAGCAGCGCGCGCGCGCCGGCCTGGCGTTCGGCGGCGAAGGCGCGTAGGCGTTCCGCCACGTAGCGACGGCGCTCGCCGCGCTCCAGGCGAAGGAGGCCCTCGTCCCGCAGCTGCTCCAGCGTGAGGCGCCCGTCGAGGACGGCGTAGACGCGGTACGGCACGTCCTCGGACCAGACGGCGCGGAGGTCGGGGTGGATCTTCGCCTCGGCGTCGCCGGGGCCGGCCAGGAGGGCGAGGGTCAAGAGGGTCGTCAGCACGGGAGGGGCTCCATCGGTCGGGTCTGCGGGCGTCCGCGGGTTAGCTGCAGGAGGAGCCGGCGCGGTCGGTGGTTTCTTCCGAAGGAGCTCGGGAGAGCGCCGGGACAGCCGCGCAGGCCGCGCCTGCCGCACAGTGGGTGTCGGCGGGCGGCCGCGTGGTCGGAGGGTTCCCAGACCGGGGCCGACTTCTTTGCCGATTGCGCCCCGCACGCCCCCGATTCCTGGGCTATCGTCCGGGATGATCTCCCCCGGAAAAAATGTCCGCCGTGCGGCTCTGGCGGCCTTGGCGGCGGCGTTTGTCGCCGCTCCGGGCCGCGCGCAGAGCTCCTGCGACTGCGTGCAGCTCGCGTCCCTGCCGGTCCCCAAGCTCGAGGCGCCGACGATGCTCGTCGACGGCCGGATGATCTCCTTCGGCGGCTTCACCAACGGCCTTGGGGCGACGGACCAGGTCCACGCCTACGACCCCGCGACCGACGTCTGGTCGAGCCTGGCGGACATGCCGACGCCGGTGACGCACTACGGGCTGGCGCGCGATGACCGGACGCTGTGGATCGCGGGCGGGTTCGTCGGCGATCACCCCGGGCCGGTGACCGATGAGGTCTGGAGCTACGACATCGACCTCGACCTGTGGAGCCCCGGGCCGCCGCTGCCCGAGCCGCGGGGGAGCGGGGGGCTCTTCCTGCTGGGGACCAAGCTGAGCTACGTCGGCGGCGTGGAGGCCGACCGCGACACCGACAGCGACAAGCACTGGACGCTCGACCTCGCCAACCTCGCGGCGGGGTGGGTCGCGGCGCCGCCGATGCTGACGGCGCGCAACCACTTCGCGACCATCGCGGTCGGGGGCACGGCGTATCTGATCGGCGGGCAGTTCCGGCACGACTCGAGTCCGTTCGACGTCGACCTCGTCTCGGCCTACGACCCGGTCAGCGGCTGGACGAGCCTGTCGAGCCTGCCCTTCCCGCGCTCGCACTTCGAGCCGGGCACGTACGTCCACGACGGCAAGATCGTCATCGCGGGCGGGCGTGCGAACTCGCTCGGCCTCGCCGGGGTCGACGCGATCACGTCCTACGATCCGGTCGCGGACGTTTGGACCGAGGTGGGCCTGCTGCCCAGCGCGCTGCTCGCGCCGGGCGTCAAGCAGCTGGGCGACGAGCTCCTCGTCGCCGGCGGAGGGCCGACGCCGTTCGAGCCCAAGACCACCACCCAGGCCTGCCCGGTGGGCACGCCGCTGGGGCACATCTACGTGAACGCCGGCGGCCCGAGCCTGAGCCTGATCTCGTCGTGGTGCGGCGACCAGGGCTTCCTGGGCGGCAAGGTGTACACCGACCCGAGCGTCGGCGACATCCAGAACACGGTCGACGACGTGCTGTACTGGACCGAGCGCACCGGCAGCGACGGCGCGCAGACCGAGTTCGCCTACGGGCTGCCGCTCGACGACGGCAACTACCGCGTGCGGCTGCACTTCGCGGAGATCTTCTGGACCGCCACGGGCAAGCGCGTGTTCGACGTGACGCTCGAGGGCGCGCTGGTGCTCGACGACTACGACATCGTCGCCGACGCGGGGCCCGCGACGGCGGTGGTGAAGGAGTTCGACCTGACCGTCGCCGACGGCGTGCTCGACATGGCGTTCCTGGCGAGCGTCGACCGGCCCAAGCTGTCCGCCTTCGAGGTGATCCCGCTGAACACGCCGCCGGTCTGGAACGACCTCGGGCTCGGCCTCGACGGGGCCTACGGCGAGCCGGAGCTGCACGGCAGCGGCAGCCTTGTGCAGGGGACGGACTTCACGATCGAGCTCCTCGGCGCGCTCGAGAGCTCGCCGGGCTTCCTCGTGTTCGGCCCTACGCGGATCGATCTGCCGCTCCTCGGGGGCACGCTGGTGCCCTCGCCCGACTGGTTCAGCGCGATCACGACCAACGTCACCGGCGGGTTTGCGTTCGGCACCGCGTGGCTCGCGCCGCCCGGCACGTCGGTGTACATCCAGTCGTGGGTCGCCGACCCGGCCGGCTTCGTGGGCTTCGCGGCGAGCAACGCGATCTTCGTTCAGGCGCCCTAGAGGATCGGCCGACAACGGGCGCGCGCCAGGTTCGGTGCCCGCAAGTGCGGGGCAAGGCGCGCCGACGAGCGCGTCTCCATGGCGCTACGCTGAGGAGGCGCAACGCCGCCCTGGCTTTCGGGTGCCCAAGATGGTGCGCGGGCATGGTCGGCCGGGCCTCTAGCCCGGGCGCGGCGAGCGGCTCCGCGGGGGATCCAGGGCCCGCTCCGGCTCCTGCGGGGGCCGTAGCGGGTCCCCGCGCGAGTATCATGGCGTTCCATGGAGCCTTCCTCCCTGGACGACGCCGAGCTCGACTTCGTGCTGAACGCCGCCTACCGCGGCGGCCCGAGGGCGGGGTCGGTCGACTTCGGCGCTCCGGAGCTCCAGCGCTTCGAGGTACAGCGCTCGCTCGGCCGCGGCGGGATGGGGGAGGTGTTCGTCGCGCGCGACCGCGTGCTCGAACGCCGCGTCGCGCTGAAGACGATCCTGCCGGAGCTGCGCTTCCGCGACGAGACGCGGGCGCGCTTCCTGCGCGAGGCGCGCATCCTCTCGCAGTTCGAGCATCCGAACCTCTGCCGCCTCTACGACTACATCCAGTCCGAATCGGCCGACGTGCTGGTGCTCGAGCTGATCGAGGGCGACACGCTGCACGACCGCATCCGCGCGGGCCTCGAGCGGCGCGACGTGCTGCACATCGCGGAGGGCGTCGCGACGGCGCTCGCGCTGGCGCACGGAGCCGGCGTCGTCCACCGTGACCTGAAGCCGGCCAACGTCATGATCACGCGCGACGGCACGCCGAAGGTGCTCGACTTCGGCATCGCCCGCGCCGGCGCCGGCGAGGAGCCCGGGGAGCAGGAGTTGGAGGAGGGCGGGCGGCCGGCCTCGCTCGCGGAGCGCCTCGCCGCGCGCCGCCGCGCCCAGCCGGTGACCGTCGCCGGGCAGGTGATCGGGACGCCGAAGTACATGAGCCCCGAGCAGCTGCGCGGCGAGACCGCGAGCGCCGCCGGCGACCTGTACTCGCTCGGGCTGATGCTCTACGAGATGTCCTCCGGGGCCGAGCTGCCCAGCAACGTGCTCCCGGCGGGCGAAGCACCCGCGGCCGCGCGCGCCGGCGGCCTGCAGCCGTTGATCCAGGGGCTGACGTCGCCGCAGGCCGCCGAGCGCCCGAGCGCGGCCGAGGTGCAGCTCGCCCTGCGGCGGCTGATCGGCCGCCCGCGGCGGCGGGCCGTGCAGCTCGCGGTCGTGGCGGTGCTCCTGGCCTTCGGCTTCTTGGGCTACCGCTACGTGCGCTACCTCGGGCGCGAGCGCGACCGGGTGGTCGAGCGACAGCGGCAGGCCGAGCGGTTGATCGGCTTCCTCGTCGGCGACGTCGCGGAGCGCGTCGAGGACGTCGGCCCGCCCGAGCTGCTGGAGGAGCTCGACCGCCAGGCGATCGACTACTTCCGCAACCGCTCGATCGACCAGCTCTCCGAGGTCGAGCTGCGCCGCCGCATCCAGGCCGTGACCGGCGTGGCCCAGCGCGTGAGCGACCACGGACGGCTGGCGGCCGCGCTCCGCATCTACCGCGACGAGGCGCGCTTCCTGGAGGAGCGCCTGGCCGATGAGCCGGGCGCCGTCGAGTGGATGTTCGAGCTGGGCCAGATCGAGTTCTACATCGGCGCGCTGCTGCGCGATCAGCACGACCCCGACGGCGTGCGCGCGCACTGGGGGGCGTACGAGCGCCTCTCCCGCGAGCTGGTGGCGCTGCGGCCGGACGACGTCACCTACCGCGACGAGCTGGCCTACGCGCGCACCAACCTCGGCGTACTGCACCTGGAGGAGCAGCGCCCGCGCGAGGCCTACGACGCCTTCAGCGAGGCGCTGTCGCACTGGCAGGCGCGGCTGGCGGATGCTCCGGACGACGGCGCGCTCGTCCTGGAAGTCGTCGACATGCTCGACTGGCGCGCGGAGTCGCTGGTGGCGCTCGGCGACGAGGCGGCGGCCGAGCGCGACTTCGGGCGCAGCCTCGAGCTGCGGACCGCGCAGGTCGAGCGGGATCCCGAGAACGCGACCTTCCGCCATGGGCTCGCGCTCGCGGCCTTCCACCACGCCCAGAGCCTGCGGCGCCTGGGCGAGCCCGAGCGCGCGCTCGCGCCGCTGGAACGCGCCGGGGAGCTCGGCCTGTGGCTGCTGTCACGCGATCCCGAGCGCGGCGCTTGGGCGCGCAGCCAGGCGTTGTTTGAGAACGCGCGCGCGACGCTGCTCGACGAGCTGCGCCGCTTCGACGCGGCACGGCCGCTGCACGAGGCCGCCTGCCGGCGGGCGGCGGGCCTGGTCGAGCGCGACCCGCGCAACGAGGACTGGCGCCAGCTGGCGCTCATCTGCGAGCTGGACTGGCTCTTCAACACCGCGTGGCGGGGCGAGACCGGCGGCGTGGTCGCCGACGCGCGCGCGCTTCTTTCGTGGGTGGAGGAGGGGCGCTCGACGGGCGGCCGTGCGCTGGCGCTCGAGGTCGAGGCGCTGCTGCTGATCGGCGACCTCTCGCCGCAGGACGGCGAGCCGTGGCGCTTGGCCGCCGCGCGCCTCGAGGCCGCGCGCGCCGCTGCGGCGGCGCTCGGCGACGCCGAGGACGAGCGGCGGCGCGCCGTGCTCGACGCGCGGGTCCGGCTGCGTACCGAGGGGCGCGACGCCGCGCTGCGCGCCGCCCCCGAACCCATGCCCTGGCAGCTCGCTCTCGACCTGGAACGCCACGCCGGAGGGCGGCAGCGATGAGCGGCCCGACCACCTGCTGGGCGCTGCTCGCGGACGCCGCCGGCGGCGACGCGCGCGAGACCGAGCGCTTCTGCGCGCTGTACCGTGGGTTGGTGGTCGACTTCCTGTCGTCGCGCTGGCGCGGCAGCTCGGCCCTGCAGGACGTCGAGGACGCGGCCCAGGAGACGCTGATGGAGTGCCTGCGCGAGCGCGGCGCACTGCAGCGCGCGGTCGACGAGGCGCCGCGCGGGTTCCGCGCGTTCCTGTTCGGCGTCACGATGAACGTGGCGCGGCGCTTCGAGGAGCGCCGCGCGCGCCTGCGGCCGGAGCTCGGCGTCGAGCTGCCGCCTTCCTCGCTCGCGCCGGCCGAGGAGTCGACGCCGGAGCGCGAGTTCAACCGCGCCTGGGCCCGGAGCGTGCTCAGCCGCGCCCGCAGCGCCTTCGAGCGCAGCGCCCGCGAGGCCGGCGGAAGCCGCGAGCGCCGCTGTGAGATCCTGCGCCTGCGCTTCTTCGAGAACCTGCCGATCCGCCGCATCGCCGAGGAGCTCGGCGAGGAGGCGCCGCGCGTGCACCGCGAGTACGCCCGGGCCCGGGAGGAGTTCCGCGGCGCGCTGGAGCAGGTGGTGCGCTTCGAGAGCCGCGAGGGTGGGGACGACCTCAGGAGCGAGATGCGCGAGCTGATGGCGCACCTCGCCTGAGCAGTTTTTGAAAGATTGCGGGGGTGAAAACGGCCCTCGTCAGGACATCTCGGTGAGGCCGCGGCCGCGCCGCACCTCGCCCAACCGCTTAGGAAAAGGAGACACGGCGATGGAGTCCGCCCAGAGCAAGCAGCGCGTTCAGACCCTCAAGTCCGCCACCCCCGAGGTCGACGCGACCCCGGTGTCGGTCCAGGTCACCTACGAGAGCGACGGAACGCTCCTCATCCAGGTGGTGGAGCCCACCCGCCGCGGCCCCGAGGCCGGCGACATCGTGCTGGGTGCCGGGTCCTGGGAGGTGACCTTCACGATCACCAACCCGGACGACGCGGTCTTCGCCGAAGGGCCGCTGCTGCTCGGCCCCGAGAGGCCCGGACCGACGGACGACTTCCCGACGATGTTCCTGGTCACCCAGTCGAGCCCCTCGGTGCTGACGATGACCGTGACCATCGCCTCGGGCAACATCCACACCTACCGCTACATGCTGCGCGTCGAGGCCGAAGGAGAGCTCCACGTGCACGACCCCAAGGTGATCAACCGGGGCAACCCCGAGCTGATCTACTAGCCAGCGCCGCCGGGCGGCCGGGGCGGTGACCCCGGCCGCCGCCCTCCCTCCTCTTCTCCAAGAGAGGCCCGCGAGAAAGCCGCACGAGCGCGGTCGCTAGGGGAGGTCTGCTCGCGCTGCGGGGCGACATCCAGCTCCGGGCCGCCGCTGTGGCGCCCGCGCTGACCCGTAGAAAGAACCTCAACAACCCAAAAGGAGCTTCCCATGCAAGCCACCCCGGAAAGCCCGCGCGGCTTCGATCTCGAGGACCTCGAGGTGCCCGTGACGCCGCCCGTGACCGATACGGACGTGGTCGAGCCCAACGTCGGGCTCATCGTCGCGACCGTCGTGCTCGTCATCTGCTGCGTCTAGGCGCCAGCACGCTCTCAGTTCCAACGCATACCCACAAGGAGAAAGAACCATGGCGACCAAGAACGAACTCATGGAGTGCGCCTGGCAGGACCTGCTTCGCGAGGCCCTGCAGGACGACGGCATCCACCGCGTCTTCCGCGCCTACGTCCTGAGCCGCGAGTCGCTGTTCAAGGCGCTCGAGGAGTTCTCGTGCGGCAAGGGACGCCCGATCGGCTTCGCGAACGGCCCCGGCACCGAGGTCGTGATGGCCTCGATGAACGCGGCCAAGGAGTCCGGCGACCCAAAGACCGCCGCCGAGATCGCCGGCTGGCTTCAGTCCGAGTACCAGATGACCCTGCACGTCGTCCAGTAGGCAGGCCACCCCGTCCGAACGAGCTTCCCGAAACCACCGACCCGACGATCCCACATGCCGACTCCCACCCTTGCCGAACGCGCCTCCGCCAGGATTCAAACCAGCTCCTCCCTCGAGCGGTTCTGGGGCGCGCTCGACCGTCTCGTGTCCCCCGCGGACGCGGAGTCCTTCTGGCTCGTCGAAGAGGCCTTCGGGGAGCTCGTTCGTTCGGACTTCCTGCGCTCGCTCGTGACCGCCGAGCTGACCGCGATGAACCGCGACGGCCGGCACATCCCGCACGGCGGGTTGACCGAGCTCGACCTGGCGGTGTTCCAGGGCGACAAGGCGTCGCTCGCGCTGCGCATCGTCGAGCCGTCGACCGAGACTCCCGAGCGCCTCTACAGCCGTTGCGAGCACACGCTGATGTGCCCGCTCCCGCTCGACGGAGCGTCGGACTTCCGCTTCGAGAGCTTCCTGCAGCCGGACCCGTTCCCGGCCGAGCTGCTCGACACCAGCCGGCGCCTGGTCCCGCGCGGCGTGCGGAGCGTGCCGCCGGGCGCGATCGAGCGCATCCGGCTCGGCTACGACCTGTTCCGCGCGCTCCCGACCGAGGTGCCGACCGTGCTGCTGTTCCTGGTCTCGCGCACCAGCTCGCCGATCCAGTGGGAGTACGACCTCGAGACGCTCCTGCCGGTGCGCGCGATCTCCAGCTCGGCGGCGGCGTCGCGGCTGCAGTTCACCGCGCGCATGCTGTCCGAGCTGGGCGACGCCAGCTCGCTGGAGGCGCTGTCTCCGCTGCTGACCCACCCCGCGCACTACGTGCGCTGGTCCGCCGTCCAGGCGATCGCGCGCCTCGACCGTGGCGCCGGGCTGCGCGCGCTCGCCCAGCTGTGCGACGACGACCACCCGCACGTGCGCAACGCCGCCGAGTCCGCCCTGAACCGCCTCCGCTCCACCTCCGCCACCCCCGCATAGCCATGGCGCTCACGATCCAAACCGAAACCAGCGACGCGATCAGCCTCGAGGAGTACCTCGAGCACGTGACCCACCGCGTCGATCCGTCGGACACCGACCAGGTCATCGAGTCGGCCCCAAAGCTCGCGGCCCTCGCGAACAACCGCACCTTCCTGGTCGAGAAGTTCAACCAGGAGCTGCGCGACTGGCGCTCGTTCCAGCCCACCAACGCCTACTCGGCCCAGACGCTGACTCTGGGCGGCGGCGAGCGCTTCTTCGTGCGCGCCAACATGTGGGCTCCGCCGTCGGACACCGGGCAGGTGTGGGACTGGCAGTCGCGCCTGTTCGCCTACTCGCGCCCGCACGATCACAACTTCTCGTTCCTGACCGTCGGCTACATCGGGGGCGGGTACGGGACGAAGATCTACGAGTACGACCCGGACACCGTGCGGGGCGAGGTGGGCGAGAGGGTCGACCTGCGCTACCTGGAGACCACCGCGCTGCCCGCCGGCAAGGTGATGTTCTACCGCGCCTCGCGCGACATCCACAGCCAGTCGCCGCCGAGCGAGTTCTCGATGTCGCTCAACTTCATGGTCGTCTCGCCCGAGGTGGCGGCGCGCGAGCAGTACTGGTTCGACCTCGAGGCCGGCACCATCACCGGGCGCGTCCAGAACCCGGGCTCGTGCCGCGAGATGATCGTGCGGCTCGCGGCGCACGTCGGCGACGGCGCGACCGCGAACCTGCTCGAGGACATCGCCGCGACGCACGTGTTCCCGCGCGTCCGCGCAGCGGCCTACCGCTCGCTGGCGCACCTGGAGCCCGGTCGGGGCGCGGAGATCGCGGCGCTCGCCGCCGGCGACCGCGACCCCTCGGTGCGCGCCGCGGCGGCGCTCGGGGTCTAGCGCGCGCGGAGTGCGGCGCCGCGGCGCGGTTCGCGGCGGTTTGCTGCCGAGCGCCGCTCCGGCTCGGATAGAATGGAGCTAGGAGGGGCGTCCGCCGCGCCCCGCCGCTTGGCTTTGCTCCACCGCGACGACTACGACCTGGTTCAGCGCGCCCTCGCGCTCGACCCCGATGCGACCCGCCGCTTCGCCCAGCGCGTGGCCTGCGTCGCGCCCTTCGTCCGGCGCTTCTGCCGCCGGGGGGGCACGCCGGTCTCCGAGGCGGTCGTGGAGGACATCGCCCAGGAGACCTACCTCGCGCTCTGGCGCAAGGCCGAGGGCTACCGCGGCACGACGCGCCTCGAGAGCTGGGCCTGCGGCTTCGCCGCCGTCGAGGTGCAGCGCTGGCGCAGGCGGCGCGCGCGCTCGCTGCAGCGCGAGCAGAGCGAGGGCGCCGTGGCCGGCGCCGTGCCCGGCGAGGTGCCGAGCGACACCCGCGACTACCTCGAGCGCGCCATCGAGCGCCTGGGGCCGCCGGCCTCGACGGTGATCCGCCTGAAGCACTTCGAGGAGCTGACCTTCGACGCCATCGCGGACCGCCTGTCGCTCTCCCCGAACACCGCCAAGTCGCACTACTACCGCGGCCTCGAGCGGCTCCGCACCGTGATCGGCCCCGGCCGCGAGGACCTGGCCTCATGATCGGCAGCGGCGAGCACGAGCCGACCCCGGACGATTTCTCGGGTGCCGAGCTCGAGGCGCTGGTCGAACAGGCGGCCGAAGAGGTGCGCCCGCGCGACCTCGAGCTGGCCGAGCGCACCCTTGAGCGACTCGCCCAGGAGGAGCGTGAGTATCGCCTCGCGACGGCGCCCCCCGCGGCCGCGGCATCCGCGAACCCCTCGGCGTCGTCGAGTCACGGCCCGCGCGCGCTCGTGCGCGGGGGCGCCGGCCGCCGCGGCTTCCCGTGGCCGGCGGCCGCGGCTGGGCTCCTGATCGGCCTCACGCTCGGCTGGCTGGCCCGCGGCGCGGGTGCCGGCGAGGAGCCGGGGTCGAGCGGCGCCGGTGACCCCGACGGTCGCGTCTGGCTCTCCGGCGGGCCCGAGGCCGGGCCCGCGCTGTTCCCGTCCGGCGCGGTCGACGCCCACACGCCCTTCGTGTGGAGCGCCTGCGAGGACGGGGCTCCGCGCTACCGGCTCAAGGTCTGGAACGCCTCGGAACCCGAGCCCGCGTTCGTCGTCGAGGAGCTCGACGCTCCGCGCTACACGCCCACCGCCGCCGAGCTGGCGCAGCTCGGACCCAGCATCCAGTGGGAGGTCTGGTTGCTCGACCCCAGCGGACTGACGATCCAGCGATGGGGCTCGGCCTCGGCTTCGCTCTCCTCGCGCTAGCCGCGTCGGGACAGGAGGGTCCGGACGCCTCCGCCGCCGCAGCAGCAGCCGGTGCGAGCCGGGCGCGCGCCGAGCTCGTGCGCGCGGCCGACGACGAGCGCACGCTCGAGGTGGGCGAGCTCTACGCGCTGTACGACGCGATCACCGCCGGCGAGCTGGCCGCTCCCGACGGCGAGCTCGCGCCGGGCGTGCCCTGGAGCGAGCCGCTCGGCCGGCTCTACCGCGCCACGGTCGCCGCCGAGAACCCGACGCTCGGGACGCTCGCGGTGTTCGCGGCGCAGGCCTACGGCACGCGCCTCGATCGCGAGGGGGAGCGCGCCGCGGCGATCGCCTTCTTGGAGGAGGCGGCCGAGCGCCACCGCGAGAGCCCCTATGCGAGCTATCTCGACCTCGAGCTCGGCACGCTGCTGCGCGACGAGTTCGAGTTCGGGCGCGCGCTGGCGTTGCTCGAGCGCGGAGCCGAGCGCGTCGCGGCGCTCCAGGCGGAGCCGTCGTCGCCCGCCAATCCGCCGCGCGCGTACCTGGAGGCCTTCGCGGCGCTGCTCACGGTCGAGCTCGGCGCGGCCTACGACCTGCTGGGTCGGCGCGAGGTCGCCGAGGAGTACCACCGGCGCGGCGAGGAGCTCGCGCGCGCGCTGGGCGAGGAGGACGGGCCGGCGACCTGGGGCGCGAGTCTGATGTACCAGCTCAACTCGGCCATCCAGCGCCGCGGTCCGGAGGCGGACCGCCTGCGCGAGCGCTTCGAGTCCGACGCGTGGGCCGAGCGGATCCCCGAGCAGACCGCGCTGCAGGTGCGGGCGCGGCTCGCGATCGTCGACGTGCAGCGCGCGTTCCGCGGCGCGGCGCCGCCGGGGTCGGGCGAGGAGGAGCTGGGCCGCGTGATCGAGGCTGGCATGCGCTCCGACGAGGAGGTGCGCGCGCGGCTGTTCCTCGCCACGTCCTACCTCGACCGCGGCGCCGTCGAGGAGGCGCGGGTTGAGCTGGAGACGGCGCTTGCGGCGCTGCGCGACTCGCCCGCGCACGCGCCGCTGCGGCTGCAGGCGCTGGGGCTGGCGGCGCGGCTCGCGCTCCTCGGCCCCGCCGACGCGATCGACGCGGAGGCGGCGGGCGCGCTGCTGCGCGACGAGGTGCGCCCGGCGCTGACCGCGTTCGTCGAACGCGCGGCCGACTGGCCGCTCGAAGAGGAGGGCGTCGCGCTGCTCGCGCGCCCGTGGGTCGAGGCGTTCTTCGCCCAGTGCGTGGCGCTGGAGCGCTTCGTCGACGAGGGCGGCGCAGGCGCGGAGCGCGGCCTCGACGCCGTCCTGCGGCTGCAGGCGTGCGGAACGCTCGCGCGCCGGCTCGGCCTGGAGCCGCCGACGGCGGCCGAGCTGCAGCAGGCCCTCGCGGAGCGCGACGCGGGGCTCGTGCTCTACCTCCCCGGGCGCGTGGCGGCCTGGACCTTCACGGTCGGAGGCGGCGAGGTGGTCGCCGAGCCGCTCGCGGCGGGCACCGAGGAGCTCCTGCGGCTGGCGCGACGCGCCGCGGAGGCGATCGCGTCGGCGCTGCTCGTCGACGAGCGCGGCGGCGTCGAGGCGCAGCGGCTCGCGCTCGCGCTCGACGCCACCTCGCGCGCGTTTTGGCCGCCGTCGCTCGACGCGCGGGCGCGGCGCTTCGACGAGCTCGTCGTGATCGGCCTCGACGCCTTCGGGTACGTGCCGTTCGAGGCCTTGACCGCTCCCGGCGACGGCGAGGCGCTCGGGCTGCGGCACGCGGTCGCGCACTGGCCGTCGGCGCCGGTCGGGCTGTGGCTCGCGCGCCGCGCCGCCGAAGCGGACGTCGCCGCACGCCTCCTGAACGGCCCGCCGGTCGCCTTCGCGGGCGAGCGTTGGGACGCGGGCACGCTGGGCGTCGGGCCCGAGGCGCTCGAGGTCGGCGTCCTGGGCGAGGCGCGCGAGCTGACCGACTCCGCGGGGCTCGCGGCGGCGCTCGGGGGAGCTTCGCTCGCGCACCTTCTGGCCCACGGCGACTACGACTCGCAGGCGGCGCGGCCGGCGCGCCTGTGGCTCGGCGCGGACGGACAGGCCGGCGCGTGGAGCGCGGCCGACCTGGAGCGCCTCGCCTGGCCGCCGGTCGTGCTCGTCTCGGCGTGTGGCGCCGAGCGCGGGCGACTGCGCCGCGGCGACGACGGGGTGGGGCACCTGCGCTCCTCGTTCTTCACCGGCGGCAGCGTCGCGGTCGTCGCCGCGACGCTGCCCCTGGAGCGCGACGCCGCCGTGGCGTTCGCGCGCGCCGCGCACGCGGCGCTCGCCGAAGGCATGACCCTGGCGCGCGCGCTGCGGGCGGCGCGGCGGGAGGCGGCGGCAGCGCTCGCGGCCGACCCGTCGGCCGTGCCGCCGGTACACGCGCACCTCGCGCAGCTCTTCGGCGCGGGCGGCGTGCGGCTCGCCGCGCCGCCGGACGAGGCGCGCGAGCGAAGGCGACCGCGGAGCGGGCCGTTGCGCGCTCCGCTCGCGGTCGTGGTGGGGCTGGTGCTCCTCAAGCTGCTGGGGCGCCGCCGGAAGCAGGCTCCGGGCTAGCGAAACCCGGGTGTGCTGACTCGAAGCTCGTCGTCACTCTCCGTTGCCCGTCGGCCCCAGGCGGCGTTGCTCCTCCTCGGCGCAGCGCCCTGGATGCGCGGCGGTCGCCGCGCCTTGCCGGGAACCAACCGGCAACGGAGAGTGACGGCGACTTCTGAATCCGAACTCTAGAAGTAGATGATCGGCGGCAGCACCGTCGGAACCGGCGGGCTGAGGCGCGGGCGACGCGCGATGCCGCCGCCGTCGTCGCCGGTGCTCCACGGGTAGACCGTGCTCGTCTCGGCCGCCAGGCTCGCCAGCGTCCCGGCGTCGTTGCTCCAGTACCCGACCCAGCTCTGCAGCTCCAGCCCGCCCGCGAGCGCGCGGAAGCGCAGGGCGAAGACCTGGCCGGTGCTGGCCGTGAGCGGGAAGCTGAAGCTCACGTTCGCGATCGACGAGCCGGCGGACGGGGTGAAGCCCTCGACCCCGACCAGCACGGGGTCGCCCGCGGTCTGCTCCCAGACGTCGACGCCAAGCTGGTCCGCTCCCGGCGGCAGCTCGACGTCGGAGGCGTAGGTGAGGATCGACTGGGCCGGCGGAGCGACCACGATCGTGGGCTCGATCAGCGGGTTCACCCAGGGCCGGACGACGAGGTCCTCGAGCACGGTGTTCGACGGCAGCACGATCAGCTGCTGCAGGCTGTCGACCGCGATGATGTCCTCATCGCCGTCGCCGTCGCAGTCGGACACGCTGGCCGTGACGACCGGCGGCGGACCGTCGGAGCCCTCGGACGGGCGCGGGATGGCCTTGCTGAAGTCGATCAGGAAGGTGTCCTTGTAGTCGAAGAACAGGATCGGGGCGCTCTCGTTGCGCGTGAACTGCTGCTTCATGAGCAGCGCGAAGGGGGCGCCGTTGTCGACCAGGAGCACGTCGTCCCGGCTTCCGCCGAGGAAGTTCCCGGTCCTGATCTCGCCGATGTAGTTGGTCGGGTCGGCCACGACCTCGGTGTGGACCGCGTTGGCCACGACCATGCCGGCCGGGCCGCCGCCGCTCGGGCTGTGCTTGAAGAGCACCAGGTCATGGCCCCACTGGGTGTTGCCGCCGGGGAGCAGCTCGAGCGCGGCCCCGGCGACTTGGGCGGGGTAGAGGACGTCCGGCGGCACGAAGCCGTCGGCCTCCAGCAGGCGCAGCCCCGTGTCGTCGTGCGCGGCGACGGCGACCTCGTTCTGGCCGTGCCAGTCGACGGCCACCGCGTCGTGGAAGACGCCGCTGACCGAGTCGTACGACTGCAGCAGCTGCGGCTGCGCGGGGGCCGTATCGAAGGTGCGCAGGCGCAGTCCGTTGTGGTCGATGACGGTCAGGACGTGGGTCGCGATGCCCGTGCCTCCTCCGACCTCGAAGGAGCGCATGGCGGTCGGGTTGGTCGCCGTCACTCCGGTGGGGAGCTCGACGAGCGGGTCGGCATCGGCGGTGAAGGAGCTGCCCACGATCTCGACGATCCCGTTGCTGCCGAGCGCCCACAGGCGGTCGCGGTCGCCGGCGCGCGTTACGGCCATGTCGGTGTAGCCGGTCAGCGATCCGGTCCAGCCCGTGGAGAGAGCGTCGAAGTTCACGATGAGCTCGCCGGAGGTGTCGAGGGTCACGATCTCCGACAGCCCGTTGTCGCCGAGGTCGACCTCGAGCACCTCCTGTACGGTGTTCTGGTGGAGGGTTGGGACGACGAAGCCCTGTCCCGAGTAGGCGCCGGGACCGCCGAGGCTGCTCGTGCCCGCCAGGGCGGCCGCGGAGAGTGCCGCGGCGGCGCCGACACGCAGCGAGAGGGGAAAGGAGACGAGGGACGAAAGGCGCGCTGCGAAGTGGCCTTGGGTCATGTTGTAGGAGGGGCTCGAGGGGGAGAGCGGGGCACGCCGGCCGTCGCTCGGTGGGTAGAAGCGTTCGAGCGCCGCGTCGCGCGGCTCGGACCCCACGTCTCCACCGGTAGGAGCGACCGAGTTGCGAAGAAAGCGCAATTCTCTCACGGCGCGCGGTGAGCGCACTCACAGGCCCGGAATTGTCGCCGTGGGCGCAACCGCGTGGCGGTGCGGGACGGAAGCAGGCTGTCCTTCCGGTGCCGCGCGCGGCGCTCGGTGAGGACATCGTTCCTTTCACCGGAGGTAATCATGAGGATCCACGCCTACCGATTCCGTTACCCGCTTGCCGCCGGCCTGGCGCTGGGCGCGATGGCCGCCGCCGCCGCGTCCGCCGAGCAGGACCAGGACCTGGCGATCAAGGACTACATCACCGTCACCGACACCCGCCGCAGCACCACCAACTTCAACGTCGAGACCATCCGCGGGATGGAGTTCGACGACGCCGGCACGCTGTGGGCGGTGAACACGCACGGGAGCACGCTCGTCGCCTACGACTGGGACGCGACCGACCCCGGCGCGCCGATCGCTCCGCTGCTGCAGCACCGCACGCTCAACAACCCGAGCGCGCTCGCGCTCTGGACCGACACGGGCGGCCGCGAGTTCGCCATCGTGGTCGGCGGCGGCACGCACGGCGTCGTCAAGCAGGACCGGGGCACCGGCGAGATCGTGGCATACGTCGGGCTTCCTTCGGAGCCGATGGACATCGTGATCGACCCCGAGCGCGACCTCGCGTTCATCTCCTGTGGCGGCTCGTTCGACGTGTTCGAGGCCACCGGACCGCAGAGCGGCGGCGTCGTCGTACAGCTCGAGCTGGGGTCCTTTGATTCGACGTCGGTCCGCAACCACTTCATCGACTCGGTCCGCCCGACGTTCCTGAGCATCGACGTGAACGACGGCGACGTCGAGAACTTCGTCTACGTCGCGCCGCTGCTCTCGGGCAACCGGACGACCTTCCTGATCGACGGGACCGGCGACGGCTCGGCGGTCGTGATGAACGACCTGCCCGATGACGACCTGTTCCGCATCACCGAGGGCGGTCTGGTCGAGGATTGGCTCGACGGCGTCAGCACGCTCCTGACGGCCCACGGGCGCAACCCGTCTACCGGCGAGTACTGGATGGCCGGCGTCGACCTCTTCAACGCCGCCCAGACCTCCGAGCCCGCGCACCGCGGCCGCTTCGCCGAGAACCACGTCGTCGTGATCGACGACACCGCCCCGGGCATGCCCGTGATGCAGCCGCGCTCGCTCGACGGCGCGGCGCCGTCCGCGGTCCCCGCGGCGGCCGACAAGCCCGCCTCGTTCCCCTTCGGGCTCGCCTTCGACGGCGACGGCAACGGCTTCGTCGCGGGCTCGACCGGCGACGTCGTGCGGCACCTGGACTCCTCCGGAGTGACGCAGCGCAGCCTCGGCCTGCCCGAGGGCTCGATCCCGCGCAGCCTGGCCGTCTCGCCCGACGAGCGTTGGCTCTTCGTCTACGCCTGGGGCACCAACCGCCTGCTGCGGTTCGACCGCCAGACGCTGCTGGACCCGAGCGCCACGTCGATCGGCACGCCGGCGCAGTTCGACCTCGGCGCTGACCCGCAGCCCGCCGCCGTGAAGGCGGGGCGCGAGCTATGGTACGACGCCGACAACTCCAACGACGCGTTCAACAACGTCCCGGGCAAGGTGAGCTGCAACACCTGCCACCCGCGCGGCGGGGCGGACGCCCTGGGATGGGAGCTCAGCGACCCGCCGTTCGACCGCAAGGACCTGATGGTGACCCAGTCGCTCCTCAGCATCGAGGACACCTTCCCGTACCACTGGCGCGGTGAGCGCACGCTGTCGGACTTCAACGCGGGCTTCTTCGGCATCCTCGGCGGAACGCCGCTGGCCGCGGACGACCTGGCGGACTTCGAGGCCTTCGTGTTCTCGCTGCAGGCGCCGGCCAACCCGCGCCAGAACCTCGACCGGCGGATCGACGACGCGCGCGCCGTCGCGGTCTTCACCCCGCCGGGCGGGAGCCAGATCACCGGCTCGGCGACCCACGGCCAGATCCTGTTCCACAACGAGCCCGACGCGCTCAGCGGCTTCTCGCCGACCAGCCGCTGCGTGGACTGCCACAGCGCCGAGTCCGGCACCAACGGGCTGATCACGCCCGACGTGCTGTCGGCCATCCCGAGCAACGCAAACCTGGAGACGACGCACCTGCGCCAGCTCCACCACAAGATCTTCCAGCCGATCGTGACCGGCAACCTCGGCGGGGTGCAGGTCGACCGCCCGCGCGGCGGCTTCGGCATCGCGCAGGACGGCCAGGACCTCGACGTGCTCGACCTTCTGAGCCCGGCGGTGTTCTTCACGCAGACCGGCGCGCAGCAGAACCAGTTCCGGGCGGACGCGGCGTCCTTCGTGGCACAGTTCGACCAGGGCATCGCGCCGCGCGCGCACTTCGCGGTGCAGCTCGACGACCCCGACGTCGTCGCGCAGGTGGCCGAGATGACCACGCAGGCCGCCAAGGGCTGGATCGACCTGGCCGCCGTCGGCGTGATCAACGGCGGACCGAGCTCGGTGGGACTCTTCTACGACCCCGACGTGGATCGCTTCCGCTTCACCGAGGTCGCGGCGGCGAGCTTCACGTTCAGCGACCTGCAGGTGCTGGGTGCCGCCGGCATCTTCGACCTGTTGTTCGTCGGGCTGCCGCCGGGCAACGCCTTCCGCTTCGCGGTCGACCCCGACGACGACGGGCTGTCGAACGCGACCGAGGGCGGCCTGGGGACCGAGCCGAACAACCCCGACTCCGACGGGGACATGCTCTCCGACGGCTACGAGACGTTCACGACGCACTCGCCGCCGCTCGACCCGAACATCTTCAACGGGAACCCGCTGGCGAGCGACTCGGCGCTGCCGACGCTCGGCTCGCAGGCGGAGATCTTCGACCACGCGACCGGGCGCATCGCGAAGTTCTTCGTCACCTTCTCGGAGCCGGTGACCTACGACATCCAGGTGCTGCGCTTCGACCCCGTCGCGGGCACCTTCGGGAACTTCGGTCCGCTGCAGCGCCGCCCCGGGCGGCGCACCTTCGACACGGTCGTCGCCCAAGGGCTCCTGCCCTCGATCGACGGCTTCGCCTTCCGCGACGACCTGTATCGGATCGAGCTTCAGCTGCGCGACGAGGCCGGCAACACCAACACGGTGACGCTGCCCTCGGGCTCGCCGACCGCGAGCGTACAGTCGCGTCCGGCGGTCGTCGGCACGGGCATCGCGGCCAGCGTGGTTGGCGCGTTCACCGTCTCCCACTCCGGGAACGCGACCACCGTGACGGTCGACCTGGACGACGTCTGGGATGGCGCCACGACGACGCCGGGGGGGACGACCCCGGCCGGTACGCTCTCGAACCAGAAGAGCCTGATCCTGCAGCTGCTCGAGGAGACCTCGCCCGGCGAGTTCACACCGGTTCCGTTGGCCTCGATCACGCCGGTCGCGCCGACGCGGGTGGAGTCCGTCCTCACCGTCGCGGCGACCCCGGTTTTCACGTTCGGCAACCCGAACGACAAGATCGACGGGCCGTTCCTGGTGTCGGACCCGACCGACGGAAACGGCGTGGCGACGCTGAGCTTTACGACCTCCGGCATCACCGCCGGCACGAACATGCGCGTGGTGATGCTCGGCGCTTTCGAGTCCATCCTGCCCACGGTCTTCGCGGGCTTCAGCCCGCGCTTCTGGCAGCAGCCGATGACGCCGCCCGCGCTGCGTGTGCAGCCGTTCGTCTTCTAGGCGAGCAAGGACGTGTTCGGCCCGGGCAGTCCGGGCCGGTCGGGGAGCGGGGGGGCGCCCAGCGACGCCCCCCCGCGTTTTTCGTTCAGGCGTCGAAGCAGCGCAGCACGGCCGCCGCGAACTCCTTGGGATCGAAACCCGGCGGCTCCGGCCGCACGCCCAGACGCACGAGGACCAGGTCGCGCGCGCGGTCGAGGAAGACGTACTGGCGCTGGTATCCGGCGGCGTAGAAGACGCCCTCCAGCTCCGCGGGGAAGAGCCTCCCGTCCGCCGCCGCGTTCGCGTCCGCGTCGTAGCGCCAGAAGTGCGCGCCGTACCGGCCGTTGCGGCTGCCGTCGGTGCGCGAGCTGACGTAGTCGACCCAGCCCTCGGGCAGCAGGCGCTCGCCGTTCCAGACCCCGTCGCGCAGGTAGAGCAGCCCGAAGCGCGCCCAGTCGCGGGCCGACGCGTACATCAGCGAGCTGCCGACGAACGTGCCCGAGCCGTCGACCGCGATCCACGCGGTGTCGAGCCCGAGCGGCGCGAAGAGCAGCCGTTGGGGGAAGGTCAGCTGCTCGTCCAGCGTGCCGCCGCCGTGCGCGCGCACCAGCCGCGCCAGCACGTTCGAGGTGCCGTCGGAGTAGGACCAGTGCGTGCCGGGCGCGTGGGCCAGCTCCTTGCCGGCCGCGTAGGCGCCGCAGTCACCGGACACGAACAGCATGTTGAGGCTGTCGCAGCTCGCGTCCTCGTGGTTCTGCTGGAACTCCAGCCCGCTGCGCATGCGCAGGAGGTCGTCCAGCCGGATCGCCGCGCGGGGATCGTCGGCCGCGCTCCACTCCGGGATCGGGGCGGGCGCGTCGAGCGCCAAGCGCCCTTCGTGAATCAGGCGCCCGATCAGCGTCGCGGTGACGCTCTTGGTCATCGACCAGCCGAGCAGCGGCGTGCGCGGGCCGTACGGCTCCGCGTAGCGCTCGGCCACCAACCGGCCTCCGCAGGCGACGAGCACGGCGTGGGTGCCGCGCTCCAACCCGGTCTCGGGGTCGACGAAGGCCGCGTCGAGCGCGGCGTCCAGGGCCGCGGCCGACACGCCCGCGGGGAGCGGGCTGAGCTCGGGCGAGGAGCCCTCCGGCCAGGGCTCGCCGACCGGGGGCGTCGCGACCAGGTCGACGAGCGAGCCCGGCAGCGCGCCGACTGCGACCTCCGTGCGCGTGGCGCCGAGCCCGGGCCGGTAGCGAGCGGTGCGGGAGAGGAGCCCGAAGGCGCTGGCGGTCGCCGTCCGTGTATCGGCGTCGACCGTGATCGACAGGAACGAGAACTCCGCCGGCAGCCGCTCGGCGCGGATCGTGTCGACGTCGTCGCCGGTCGCGAAGTGCTGCATCGCCGACACCGTGGCGGCGTAGCCCAGCGCGATCTCGATCGTGTCGACGAGCGGCGCGAGCCCGAAGCGCCAGGCCGGCCAGGCTCCCAGGGCAAGGAGGACCAGGGCGCTGCGCAGAATTCGTTTCAAGGGGTCGCCTCGCGCTTGTGCGGTAGGCCGCGTCCCGACGCCGCGACCGGAGGGATACGATAGGCCGTGCGGTGCGCCTGCTCGACCACAGACACAGCTTACCCCGGACCGGCGACCGCCCGGAGCCGAGGATCTGGGGCGAGCTGGGCCAGCTAGCGCCGCGCCGGCGGAGATACCTGACGGCCGAGCTCCTGGCGCTCTTCGTCGGCCTCCCGCTGCTGGTGCTCTTCGCGCGCTCGCGCGGGGTCGAGCTCGCGGTCCTCCCGACGCTCGTGGTGGCCTCGGCGCTGCTCCTGACGCCGTACTACGCGCTGCACCGCCGCGAGCTCGGAGAGCTGCTGGCCCTCCGCCGTACGCCGGGCGAGCCGAGGCGCATCCTGGTGCTTTTCGCGGTCTCGGCGCTGACTCTGGCCGGGCTCACCCGACTCCTTTGGCCCGAGCTCTTCTTCCTGCTGCCGCGCGAGCATCCGGCCAGCTGGCTGCGGGTGATGGCGATCTACCCCGTCCTTTCGGTGCTCCCCCAGGAGCTGCTCTTCCGCGGCTTCTTCTTCTCGCGCTACGGCGGGCTCTTCGGCCGCCGCGCCACGTGCATCGCGGCCTCGGCCTGCGTGTTCGGGCTCGCTCACGTGCTCTTTGGGAGCTGGATCTCGGTCGTGCTCTCCGCGCTGGGGGGCGTGCTGTTCGGCGTGACCTATGCCCGTACCCGCTCGGTGTGGCCGGTCGCGCTGGAGCACACGCTGTACGGCTGGCTGCTCTTCACGACCGGGCTGGGAGAGTTCTTCTACGACGGCGGCTTCGCGGCGGCCGGCTGACGCCGCGCGGCCTCGTCGCCGAGCTCAGGCCGAGCGGGCCCGCGGTGCCGGCAGCCAGCGCTCCAGGGCCTCCGCCAGCGGACGCAGGCGGATCGGCTTGGTCAGCACCTCGTCCATGCCGGCCTCGATTGCGCGCTGGCGCGACTCGCTCAGCGCGTGGGCGGTGAGCGCGAGCAGCGGCGTCCGCCCGTCGCGGGTCTTCTCCTGCAGGCGCCAGCGGCGCGCGACCTCGTAGCCGTCGAGCTCGGGCATCTCGATGTCGAGCAGCACGACGTGGAACGGCTCGCGCTCGAGCGCGCGGAGCGCCTCCGCGCCGTCGTGCGCGAAGACCGGGACGATCCCGAGTCGACGCAGGAGCGACTCCGCGACGCGCCGGTTGGTCGGCACGTCCTCGGCGACCAGCACCCGCACGCCCTCCCAGCGCGGGAACGTCTCGTCGCGCCGGCGGCGGGCGGTCGTCGTACGCGGGAGCGCGGCCGCCAACGCGCGCACCCACGGGGCCAGGCCCGGGCCCGTGACCTGGCTCCAGGCCTTCGGGGTGCGCTCGCGGGCGCCGTCGATCAACACCGGTCGCCCGGCGGCGCGTGCCTCGACCGCGCTCGCGTCGCCGTCCGCCGCGGCGACCAGCACGTCGCCGCCCGCCTCGACCTCGGGCAGCCCGAGGTCCGCGAGCGCGCGGCGCAGCGACACCGATCCGGCCCCGGCGCGCTCGACGCCGGGCCGCGGGCGGGGTGTGTGCCCCTCGGCGTGCGCGAAGGGCAGCCGCAGCGTGAAGGTGCTCCCCTCCGGCGACGCGTGCTCGAGCGCGATCCGGCCCCGCATGCGGTCCGCCAGGAGGCGGCAGATCGTCAGCCCGAGGCCGGTCCCGCCGTGGCGGCGCGTGGTGGTGCTGTCGGCCTGGCAGAAGGGCTCGAAGATGCGCGCGCGGGCCTCCTCCGGCACGCCCGGACCGGTGTCGTACACGGCGAAGTCGAGCTCGACCTCGCCGTCGCCCTCGGCCACGTCGCGGACGGCGAGCACGATCTCGCCCGAGGCGGTGAACTTGACCGCGTTGCCGACCAGGTTCGAGAGCACCTGGCGCACGCGCGTCGGATCGCCCAGGACGCGCGCCGGGACGTCGGGGGGGATCCAGGCCTCCAGCTCGACCGAGCGCTCCTCCGCGGTCGTGCGGTAGAGCGCTGCGACCTCGGCGACGAGCTCGCCCGGCGAGAACTCGATCGACTCCAGGTCGAGCCGGCCGGCCTCGACCTTGGAGACGTCCAGGATGTCGTTCAGCAGGCACGAGAGCGCCTCGGAGCACGACAGGATGACGTCGGTGAACCCGCGCTGCTCCTCGGTCAGGGGCGTGTCGCGCAGGAGGTCGACCATGCTCCCGAGGCCGTTCATCGGCGTGCGGATCTCGTGGCTGAGGATCGCGAGGAAGTCGCTCTTGGCGCGGTTGGCCTCCTCGGCGTCGCGGCGCGCCTCCTCGAGGTGCTCCTGGCGCTCCTCGAGCTCGCGTCCGAGCCGACGCGCTTGCTCCAGCGACTTGCGCGCCGTGCCCAGGAGGATCAAGAGGTCGTTGGTCGGGTCGTGGCGCGAGAAATCGGCCGCCACCAGGCCGGAGCTGCGCATCGCCTCGGCGTCCTCGATCCACGGGCTGCCGACGAAGCAGAGGCTCGCATCCTCGCCCAGGTCGATCACCTCGCCCCGCAGGAGCAGCGCCGAGTCGCACACCTCCAGGTGCACCACGCGGCCCGAGATGCGTCCGCTGAGCAGCTCGAACGTGGATGCACGGCGGGGGCGGCGCAGGGCGACGAGCTGGGTCAGCTGCTCCGCCTCGCGCGCCTCCGTGGAGACACGCTGCAGGCTGGAGCCGACGCTGATCAGCCGCCCGGTCCGATCGAACCGGATATGGAAGGGGAACAGCCGATCGAACTCGGCTGTGGCCAGCGCGAGCATCGCGGCCTAGGCCGCCTGTGCTCCGCTGGCGTCCGAGATGCGCAGCAGGAAGGTCTCATCGGCGCCGACCTCGACCTGGCTCGGGACGCGCTCGATGTCGATGTGCTTGTCGAAGCGCCGCGCGAGACCGTGGAGCAGCCCGACCACCATCGGGGCCAGGCCCGGGCGGTCCGAGCGGTAGCGGACCGCCAGCCGTCCGTCGGGCGCGTACTCGGCCTCGAAGCTGGGCGGGCAGAGGTCGGGGAAGGTCAGCGCGACGCGCGCGTGCATGTCGTCGAGGTGGGCGAGGAACTCGTCGAGCGTCGAGCCTGCGAACTCGAGCGTGTCCCCGTAGCCCTCCTCGGCGGTGAAGGTCATCCAGTACTCGCCGAAGGCCTCGAGCAGCGCCTCCTGCGGGGCGCCGAGCTCCTCCGAGGCCGCCGCGACCAGGCCGTAGGTGACCTCGTCGGGGTAGGTCTCCATGGCGACGAAGGTCGTGGAGCGCACGCCGGCGCGCTCGCGGATGCGATCCCAGGTCTCCTCGCCGTGCTGGCCGAGGATCAGGTCGCGGATGGCGATGTTGACGAGTCCGTACATGGGGAAGGGGCGTGGGGTGAAGGTGACCCTCCGGTCTTCGGTCGGACGCGTGGGCGCCTTCAGGAGCCCGCCGTCGCCGCTGCCCGCGCGTCCCGGATCGGGGAGCGGCGCGCCCGTGCGGGAATCGCCTTCGCGCCGACCACAAGATCCGCGGGGGGGTAGCGCGGAACCGAGCGGTCGTCTTTTCCCATTCTCGTTGATCTCCCTAGTCTGGCGGCGTGACCTTCCTCGTCTCCGCGCTTGCCCTGCTTCTCCCGCTCCTTGCGCCGCAGGCCGCGCAGGCACCGGCGCCCGCGCTGCGGCTCCACGTCGCCGCCGGCGCCGGCGACGACGGCGCGGGGACCCGTGCCGACCCGCTCGGCCTGCGCGCGGCGCTCGCGCGCGCCGCGGAGGCGTCCACGCAGCGGGCGGTCGAGGTGCTGCTCGCCGGCGGGCGCTACCCGATCGACGCGCCGCTGATGCTCGGGCCCGAGCTGCGGGGGACGGCCGCGCGGCCGATCGTCGTGCGCGCGGCTCCCGGTGCGGAGGTCGTCTTCGACGGCGCGCTGGCGCTGGACCCGGCGCGCTTCGCGCCGGTCGGGGATGCCGCCGAGCGCGGACGGCTGGCGCGCTCGGCGGCCGATGCGATCGTGGTGCAGGAGATCGACGACCCCGCGCTGCGCGCGCGGCTGGAAGCCGAGCTCGTGCTGAGCCTGGTGGTCGACGGCGTGGCCTACCTGCCGGCGCGCTATCCGAACGACGGCTATGCGCACCTCGCCCCCGAGGCGCTGGAGCCCGAGGTCTCGCCGCCGGCCGTCCCCGTGGGGGAGGAGGACTACGGCGTGCGCGCCGGCCACGGGCCCTACCGCGAGCCGGAGGCGCCCGAGGGCTGGCTGGGCGCGGTGGACCGGCCGCGCGGGGCGCGCGCCGGGCTGGCGCCGGACACACCGCCGCGGGCGGGCACCTGGGAGCAGTGGGAGGCGGAGATCACGCGCGACCCGCAGCGCAGCCTGCTGACCGGCTTCCTCGACGCGAACTGGCTGCAGCGCTCGCAGCACCTGGTCGCGGCGGACGCCGAGGAGCGCTCGCTCCACCTCTCCGAGGCGCTCGCCTACGGCTGGGCGTGGCGCGACGAGAAGCCCTTCTGGGTCTTCGGCCTGCTCTGCGAGCTCGACGCGCCGGGCGAGTGGCACTACGACCGCGCGACGGCGCGGCTCTATCTCTACCCGCCGGTTCCGCTCGGCGAAGGCACGCGGGTGTCGCTGCCGGTGGCGGACGGCTTCCTGCGCTTCGCCGGGGCCCAGCACGTCACCGTCGCCGACGTCGTCGTCGAGCACGTCGCCTCGGGCGACCTGGTGCGCTTCGAGAGCGGGGGCGGGAACACGCTCAGCGGCGCGACGCTCCGCAACAGCACCGCCTGCGGCGTGCGCCTGCTCGGCGCCGGCGACCGCGTGCTGGGGTGCGACCTGGTCGACCTCGACCGGCACGTCGTGCTGGCGGGCGGCCGCCGCGGCCCGGGCCTGCTCGAGGCGGGCGGCAACGCGGTGGAGAACTGCCACATCTTCCAGCGCCGCTTCGGACACCGGCGCGTCGGCGTCTCGATCTCGGGGGTCGGCAACGCGTTCCGCAACAACCTGGTGCACAACTCGCTCGGCCAGGCCGTGACGGTCCGCGGCAACGACCACCGCATCGAGCGCAACGAGCTCTTCAACATCGGCTACGACGAGGGCGACGGCGGGGCGATCTACGCCGGCGGCGACCTGACCGGCTACGGCGTCGTGTACCGCCACAACTTCTTCCACCACCTGATGCACGTCCCGGGCAAGGTCGAGCGCTCGGGCATCCACCTCGACGACCTGCAGGCGGGCGCGACCTGCGAGGGGAACGTCTTCTACAAGTCCGCCGGCAAGGGCGTCTTCATGAACGGCGGCGCGGGGCATCGCGTCGTCGACAACGTCTTCGTGCGTGGCTTCCGCGGCGCCTACAACGTCGGCCATGGAGCGCGCTCGGTCTACGAGCGGCAGCTCGCGATCGCCGCCGACCCCGCGCATCCCTACCGGGGAAAGAAGGAGGACTACGTCGGCCGTGCCGAGCAGGTCGTCGGGCCGGGGGGCTGGAAGGCGGAGCCCTGGGCCTCGCGCTATCCGCTCTTTGGCGCGGTGATGGAGGACGCCGGCGCCTTCGGCCGGCTGTGGCCGGTGCGCTGCGAGGTGCGCGGCAACGTGTACTGCGGGAACGCGCAGGGGGACCACACCATCTGGTCGCGCGTCGCGCCTGAGGCGCGCGCCAAGTCCGCGCTCGAACCCGACCGCGCGGTCGACGCGTCGGTCTTCGCCGACCTCGACGCGCTCGACCTCTCCTTCCGCGACGGGCTCGACGGACTGCCGGCGATTCCGTTCGGCCAGATCGGGCTCTACCTCGACGAGCACCGCGCCCGCATGCCGCAGAAGGCCAGCTACCGTACGGGCGTGCGCGCCTTCTTCGAGGGCGTGCCGTGCATGCCGGGCACGACGCGGCGCATCGACTCGGCCGCGCTCGTCGACGCGGCACCGGTGGTGACCCGCTAGCGGTCGTCCGTCTTGGACGGGCGATCGGGCGCGCCGAGCAGCCCGGCCTTGGCGCGTGCGTAGCTCTGCATGTCCGCGACCTGGTCGTGCTCGTCGACGATCTCGTGGCCGAGGATGGCCTCGAAGACATCCTCGAGGGTGACGACGCCCTCGAAGCCGCCGTACTCGTCGGTCACGGCGACCAGGTGCGAGCGCTCCTCGACGAAGAGCTCGAGCAGCGCGTGGGCCGGCATCGACTCGGGCACAAAGCGGATCGGCTTCATCAGGTCGCGCAGCCGCAGCTTGGTGTCGGGATCGCGCAGCAGCTCGTCGCAGATCTCGCGGCGGTAGATCAGGCCCAGGATGTGGTCGCTCTGGCCGTCCTCGGCCACCGGGACGCGGCTGTGCACCCAGCCGTCGAGCTCATCGCGCAGCTCGGCGAGCGGCGTGTCCACGTCGCGCACGTCGACCACGGGGCGCGGCGTGCGGACCTGACCCGCGGTGACCTGGTCGAGCCGCAGCGCGTTGCGGATCCAGCGGTGCTCCTCGGCGCGCACCGAGCCGTGCTCGGCGGCGAGGCGTGCGGTGACCATCACCTCGTCCTCGGACGGCCCGCTCTTCTCGTCGCCGCCGGTCAACAGGCCCATCGCACGCTTGGCGGTCCAGACGATCGGCCAGACGCTCCAGATCATCACCTGCAGCGGCCAGGCGATCAGCGCGCCGAGCCGGTCGGCGTATCGGACGCCGAGGCTCTTCGGCACGATCTCGGTGACGGTCAGCACCAGCACGGTGAAGATCGCCGCGAAGACGCTGACCGCGCCGCTGCCGAACTTCTCGCCGACCATGGCGCCGCACCACGCGGCGCCGAGGGTGTGCGCGATCGTGTTGACGGTGAGGATCGCAGCGATCGGCTCCTCGATGTCGGAGCGCATGCGCGCCAGCCGCTTGGCGCCGGCGCCGCCGCTCCGCTCGAGGAGCGCGACCTTGGCCGGCGTGATCGCGTAGAGCGCGGCTTCGAAGAGGCTGCAGAGGAACGAGGCCAGGAGCGTCAGGGACGCGACGATGACGATGGTCGACACGGGGGAGCTTCTCGCGGGGTTCGGCGGAGGCGGTCATCTTAGGCCACACGGGCGGCGGGGCCCGCACGAGTCCACGGCCTTTCGCCGGCAGGCCCCAGGGGGCTAACGCGAACGTTGGGTTTTCCACGGGGCCTGCGCCTCGCCACGCCGCTAGCCTGGCTAGGTGCCCATGGACGAGACCCTGGAGATGCTGGGCGTCTCCGAGGCGCTCTTCGCGGACGACGAACGCAGGCGCCTCGACGACGACGGCTACGTCGTGCTGCACGGCCTGCTCGACGCGCTGAAGCTCGACCGCATGCGCGAGGCCTTCGAGCGCGCGGTCGGGCCCGCGGCCCGGACCGGCGACGAGCCGAGCGGAACGCGGCACGCGGGAGCCGAGCTGCTGGAGCACTCCTCGCTCGACGTGGCGTTCACGCACCGGCGCGTGCTCGCCGGCGTGTACCACGTGCTGGAGCGCCCCTTCCAGGTGTTCCAGCTGGGCGCGCGCGACCCGCTGCCGGGCTACGGCCTGCAGGGGCTGCACGCCGACTGGCCGCCGCGCGTGGCGGGGGAGCCCTACGCGGTCGCGACCGCGCTCTTCCTCTTGGACGACTTCCGACCCGAGAACGGGGCCACGCGGGTGGTGCCCGGCTCGCACCGTTCGCCGGCGCCGCCGCCGCGCTCGCTCGGCGCCCCCGACGCGCGCCATCCGGATGAGGAGCTCGTCCTCGCCCCGGCCGGGTCGGTTCTGCTGTTCAACGGTCACCTCTGGCACGCGGGCACCCGCAACCGCGGGGCGGGGTCGCGGCGGGTGATTCAGGTGCAGTTCGCGGTGCGGGTGCTGGTCCCGCCGGGCCGCGACCGGCCGGGGATCCCGGGGCGGCTCGACGAGGGCGCGCGGCGGATGCTGGGGGCCTGAGGGCGCCTCCAGGCGGCGCCCGTCCCCGGTAAGGAGCCCGTCAACTAGCCGCCTGGAGCGCGCTTTCCGGGCGATGCGGAAAGGATGACCGGGGGCGTGGATTCGTCGCCGCCTTCCCCTGGCCCGGCCTCCACAGGATCGTTTACGATTCCGCAATCGAGAAACGTACCTACCACCCCGGAATCGCATCCATGAAGTTTGTCAACGGCCTCCTTGCAACCCTCGTTTCTCTCGCCCCACTCGCAGGGGCGGACGTCACCTCCCACACGGTCCACGTCGGCGGCCCCGGTACGAGCGGCTGCTCCGGCCCGACCGATCCACCCACGCTGGACGACGGTGTCACGCTCGCCTCGGCGACGCTCGTCTTCACCTATGACGACAGCAACGGACAGCTGACGCTGCAGGTGCTGAACACCTCACCGGTGCAGCCCGGCGTGCCCAACCCGATGCTCACCGGCGTGTACTTCAACCTGCCCGACGACGCGATCCTCTTCATGCTCCTCGCCTCGCAGACGAGCACGAGCGATCCGCAGCCGGCCTTCTTCGAGATGATCGACCTCGACAAGGGCGACGGCGTCGCCACGATCACCGGCGGCTGCTTTGGCTCGTTCGGTGTGAGTCTCGACGGTTGGATGCTCGCCAACCCGCTGGCCGACACGGTCTCGGTCGCGCCCGGGACGTACACGACCGGGACCGCGACGTTCCTCTTCAACATCGTCGGGCCGAGCGCGCCCTTCCTGTCCGCCGACGACTTCTCGCGGACGTTCTCGGACGACCCCGGCGGGTTCCCGGTCAACACGTCGGCGCGCTTTGCGGCCGGCGGCGTCGCCGGCGCGACCGGCTCGCTGGCCAACGGCCCGCGCTGCGAGGCCGTGGCCTGGATGGTCGGTGCGCCGGCCGTGGGGGGCTCGGTCGCCTTCCACCTCGGCGGAGCGCCGGGGTGCCAGGGCGGGCTCTTCTACTCGCTCGACCCGGGCCCGACGATCGTCAGCGACGTCTCGGTCCCGCTTGGCGGGAACGTGATCGGCCTGATGACGACGAACAGCATGCCGGCCGACGCGACGATGTCGCTGAGCTACCCCATCCCGAACGACCCGCTGCTCGTCGGCGTGACGTACCACTTCGCGGCGGTGGGCACCGAGAACCCGCCGGCCGAGGTCTCGGTGGGGGACGCGCTCAAGGTCACGATCCAGCTCTGACGAGCGGGAAGCGGCAGGGCCTCTCCGCGCGTCGCGCTAGGATGAGGCCCATGCCGCTCGCTTCCGCCATCGCGCGTACCGGTTCCCCAGGCCCTCCAGGGCGGAGGGAACCGTGAGCCCGGACACGTCCGCGCGCGGCCGCGGTCGCTGGGCGCGGCTCGCGCTCGCCGCGGCCGTGCTGC
Source organism: Planctomycetota bacterium (assembly GCA_039029355.1). GTDB lineage: Bacteria > Planctomycetota > UBA1135 > UBA1135 > JBCCGI01. The sequence continues at coordinate 14,822 of JBCCGI010000040.1, read as the reverse complement.
TCGTGGCGGCGGAGCTGGTGCTCCAGGCCGCCAGCCGGCTCGGGGACTCCGGCGCGGGCGAGCCGCAGCCGCCCGAGCTCGACGGGGCCGAGCTGGTCGTCCTGTGCTGCGGCGATGGCGCGGTCTTCGGGCTGCACCAGACGCCGGCGAGCGCCTACCCCGGCTACCTCCAGCGCCTGCTCGACGAGCGCGCCGCCACCGGCGTTCGTGTGGCGAACCTGGGCGCGCCGCGGCTGTCCTCGCGCCAGGCGGCGCGCGAGCTGCCCGCGCAGCTGGAGCGCTGGCGCCCGGAGCTCGTGCTCTGGACCGCCGGGGCGGAGGGCGGCGACGGTGCGCGGGCCGCCGGGCGCGGGGCGCCGCTCGACGGGCTCCGCCTCGTGCACGCCGCGCGCGGCGTGCTGCGGCACTTCGGCCCCGAGCAGGCCTCCGCCGCGGGCTTTCCGACCCGCGAAGGCGAGCGGGTCGCGCGCTCGCCGGCGGGGGAGGGCGCGGCGGCGGAGGGCGACCTCAGGGCCGACCTGGTCGAGGTCCGCGCCAGCTGCGAGCGGGCCGGCGCGCGCCTTGTGCTGGTCGGCTACGCGGCCGACGGGCCCGCCGAGCGCGCCGCCTCCGACGCGCTCGCGCGCCTCGCGGACGAGCTGGAGTTGCCCTTCGTGGACCCGCGGCCGGCGGTGGCCGAGCTGCAGGCGCGCATCGGGCGCGAGCCGCTCTTCTACGACCGCTCGTCCCCGCGCGCACCGGCGCACGAGGTGGTCGCGCGCTGCGTGCTGAACGGCCTCGCGGACGGCGGGCTGCTCGACGTGGAGCGCCTGCACGAGCCCGCGTCCGCGGTCGCGGTCGGCGGGCCGGGACGCGCGCAGATCGACGTCGAGCCGAGCCCCGACGGCGGCCTGCGCGTCGCGCTGTCGGGCGGCCCGCCCGGGCGCGCGTTCCTGCTGCTCTTCTGGTCGCTGCGCGACGCGGGCGAGACGTACTCGCCGGCCCCGCTCGCCGAGCTGCTCAAGCGCGATCCGCTCCTCGCGCGCATGGTGGAGAGCGGCCCCCGCGCCCGCTTCGACGACGAGGGCAGCGCGCGCGTGACGGTCTTCGCGGACGCCGGCGAGCGCGCCCTCGCGGCGCTCTCGGGGCGCACGGTGCAGGCCTCCTATGCCCTCCTCGACAGCGAGGGCGAGATCGGCGAGGTCGCCCCGCACGCGCCGCTCCGCATCCCGTAGCCGCGCCGGAAGTGGCGGGCGCGCGCGGCCGTCCGTAGGCTCGTCCCTCGCTCCCCGCCACCCCGCACACGAAGAGCCCATGCAGAGAAGGCAGTTCCTGACCACCGGCGCGGCCGCCGCCGCCTCCCTCTCCGTTCCGCTGCGCGTCGCCGCCGAGCCGCGCGCGCCGAGGCCCGGGCGCGAGCCGTTCCGGCTGAAGTACGCCCCGCACCTCGGCATGTTCAAGCACCTCGCAGGCGACGACCCGTTCGACCAGGTGCGCTTCATGGCCGACCAGGGCTTCGAGGCCTTCGAGTGCAACGAGATGACGCGCTTCCCGAAGGAGAAGCAGGAGCGCTTCGGCAAGCTGCTCGACGAGCTCGGGATGACGATGGGCGTGTTCGTGTGCAACTTCGGCACGGCCTTCGGCAAGCCCAGCTTCACCAGCGGCAAGCCCGAGTACCTGGAGAGCTTCCTGGCCGACCTGAAGAACGCGGTCGACGTGGCCAAGCGCTGCAACGCGAAGTGGGCCACGGTGGTGCTCGGCGACTACCAGAAGGACTTGGAGCCCGACTACCAGACCGCCAACGCGATCGAGATGCTGAAGCGCGGCGCGGAGGTGTTCGAGCCCCACGGACTGGTGATGGTGATGGAGCCGCTCAACCCCTGGGCCAACCACCCGGGCATGTTCCTGACCAAGATCCCGCAGGCGTATGCGCTCTGCAAAGCGGTCGGGAGCCCGGCGGTGAAGATCCTCAACGACCTCTACCACCAGCAGATCACCGAGGGCAACCTGATCCCGAACATCGACCGCGCGTGGGACGAGATCGCCTACTTCCAGGTCGGCGACAACCCCGGCCGCAAGGAGCCCGGCACGGGCGAGATCCACTACCGCAACGTCTTCGGCCACATCCATGAGAAGGGGTTCACGGGGGTGCTCGGGATGGAGCACGGGAACTCCCAATCCGGGGCCGAGGGCGAGCGCGCCGTGATCGCGGCCTACCGCGACGCGGACGCCTTCTAGGGCCTGTCCGCTCAAGTTGCGGGCTGTCGGGAGCGATAGGAGCCCCTGGGGGGCGGAAATGCCGCTCACCCGATTTCGCATCCCCCGATGTCGCCTCCCACCGGGGCCGCATCCCTTGGGACCGCCTCCCTTCGGGGCTACCGCGTTCTCAGGCCCCAGGATCGACGCCTCCGGCAGGCGGCGCTAGCATGCCGCTTCCCTCCGAACCCGACCCGAAATCCAAAGCAAGAGTCACGCGATGAAGCGCACCTCCGTCGCCGCCGCCGGCGGCCTCATGACCCTCGGCCTCGCCTCCTTCCTCCTCCCGCGGGACGGGGTGTCCTTCGGCCCCGGTGAGGGCACGAAGCTCACGAAGACCTTCGAGGGCTCGCTCGAGTTCGCCCTCGACGACATCTCCGTGATGGTGAACGGCGAGGAGCAGGACATCCCGATGGACGAGGAGCCCTCGGGCACCGGGACCTACTCCGTGGTCGTCACCGACCACTTCAAGTCGATGTCCGGCGGCCGCCCGACCGAGCTGCTGCGCAGCTTCGTCGAGTTCTCGGGCGCCATGGAGAGCTCCGACGGCGAGTTCTCCGAAGAGGGATCCCTCGATGAGATCGAAGGCTCCACGATCAAGTTTGCCTGGGACGAGGACGAGGGCGCCTACGAGGTCACCTTCGAAGAGGGCGAGGGCGACGACGAGGTCCTCGCCGCCATGTCTCCCGACATGGACTTCCGCGTGCTGCTGCCGCGCGGTGACGTCTCCGAGGGCGACGAGTGGGACGTCGACGGCGACAAGCTGTTCAACATCCTCATCCCCGGCCTCGACATGAAGAACGCGGCCGAGTCCGGCATGGAGATCGACGGCGAGTCGATCCCCCAGGAGTTGCTCGACGCGATCGACGACTTCCTGAGCGGCGTCTCCGCCACGTGCACCTACAAGGGCACGTCCGAGGAAGACGGCGCCGAGGTCGGCGAGATCGCCTTCAACGGCGAGATCTCCGGCGCGCTCGACATCGACCCCTCCGCCATGGGCGAGGAGATGGGCGACATGGGCGGCGAGGCCGAGATCAACCTCGAGGTCGACATGACGATGGAGGGCACGCTCCTCTGGAACATGTCCGCCGGCCACTTCCACTCCTTCGTGCTCGAAGGCGAGGGCACGATCGACATGCACATGGTCATGAGCATCCCGGACTTCGACATGGAGTTCGAGAACAACGCCTCGATGTCGATCGGCATCGAGCAGTCCGCGAGCGCCGAGACGGCCGAGTAGAACGACCCGCGCGGACCCGACGACTTCACGGGGCCGGGAGGCAGCACGCCTCCCGGCCCCGCTTTCGTTTGCAGGCAGCGGCGCGGGCGATGGGGAGAGACCTAGGTCCGCTTGGGAGGTTGCCCCATGGACGGTTCGTGGGTCCCTACCGGAGACTATGTCCTCACGGAGTTTCCGTACGGCTGTGCGCCAGTTCCCAGGCGACATTTGGCCGTGCGCTGGATCGGAGAAAACCCATGCTCGCCTACGTTCGCTCGCTTCCGGCGTGCCTCGTTCTTGTCGCCCTCTTTGTGTCCCACGCCGTCGCCGACTCGGAAGACGTCTGCGGCGGATGTCTGGCGTCGATTCAGGACGTGAACCCCGCAACCGTAGGCGGGGTCCAGATTTCGTTCCTGATCGAGGAAGTTCGTTCCGGCACCTGCGTCGATCCCGAGGACTGCCAGCAGCTCCGCAAGTGCAAGGTGAAGTACGGCATTCGGACGACCGACTCCGCCACGGGCAACCCGGTGTCCCAGGCGTTCTGTATCAACATGGCGGAGGTCGGCCCCTCCGTCGCCAAGGGAAGCCTGGGAGCCGACGACTGGACGGAGCAGGAATGCAGTGCGACCGGGTCGCTCGGCCTCAAGTGGGGCTTCAGCTCCTCGTCGGGATGCAAGAAGAAGACCTTCCTCGAAGCCGAGATCCAGGTGGAGGAGAGCAGCGGTAGCGCGACGGCGACGCTCAGGTGTGGCGATTGCGATGCCGACGTGGAGCCGGGCGGGGATCCGGTCTGATGATCCGTTCCGTCGGGCGCGGGCTCGTGCTCCCCGGAGCCTTCCTCCTCGTGGCAGTCGCGGCTGCGCTCCTCGCCTGGAGGGGACTCGGATCCGCGGCGCTCCGCGAGGGGGCGACTCCAGACCGCGACGGGGGTGCCGGCGCCAAGGGGGCCGCCGAGCTGCAGGCCGTGACGGCGGACGCCGAACCGGTGCGTCGCCCGACGGCGGATAGGCCGGCCGTGGCGCCGGAGTCCGCTGGGCAGTCGGAGCCGGTCGAGGCCGCGCCTCCCGCCGCCGCCGATCTCGCCCACGCTGCCGTGCAGGCCCTGGCGGACTTCCACGGCGCCGACCCCGCGGAGGTCGTGGCCGAGATCGAGGAGGTCTGGCCCGAGCTGCTCGAGCTCGAAGTGGCTCCGCTCGGCGACTGGGCTGAGGTCGCGGCGACGCTGCCCGAGGAGCTGAGCGGCGAGGCCTTTGGCCACACCCCAGAGGAGAACGACTACTACTTTGAGGCGCAGATCCTCGGCGACGGTCTCGACGAGCACGTCGGCGGCCAGCTGGGGGAGGAAGTCGATGAGCTGCTCCGCAGCGACAGGCTCTGGGAGTGCCGCGCGGCGCTGCAGCCCTACCGCCAGCTCTTCGACGACTACCGCCGCGAGTTCGACTCCGCCCTCCGCGTCAAGCTCACCCGCGGCGAGTTCGATCGCTCGCCGTACGTGCAGCTCAACGGCTTCCGCAAGCACACGAACGTCGCGGGCAAGCGGACGAACATGGCCCTCGGCACCGCCTTCGGCGACAGCTGCTGGTCGGTCGTCGTCGAGTTCCACGACGGCGACTTCCCCGGGCTCGAGGACGCCAAGCGGAGGTGGCTGGCGGCGCGGGAGCGCGCGGCGGAGGAGGTCGCGAGAATTCTCGGCGGGTAGTCGCCGTTCGGGCTGCGCTCGGCACGCCGCGTCGGTCCGCGCCCTCTCCCCCGGGGACCGACGCTCCGTGCTACCTTGAGGTGCCCAAGGGAAAGGAATCTCGCATGCAGACAGGTTGGTGTGTCTTCTTTCTCTCCGCGGCCGGCTCGCTGGCACAGGCGCAGGCGATCGTCCTGGTTCCCGAGGACCAGCCGACGCTCCAGGCCGGGATCGACGCGGTCTTCCCCGGCGGGACGGTGCTCGTCGCGCCGGGCACCTATTTCGAGCATGGGCTCGACTTCGGCGGCAAGAACCTGACGCTCCGCAGCACCGGCGGCGCGGCGGCGACGGTCATCGACGCCAAGGGGGGCGGGCGCGTGTTCCGCTTCCTGTCCGGCGAGGCGCGCGACGCGCGGGTCGAGGGCTTCACGGTCACCGGCGGCCGGGCGCCGGACGGGGACGCCGGCTTCGTGCTGTTCGAGCCGCCGCTGTCGCTCGTGCTCCCGACCGAGGGGGCGGACGGCGGCGGCGTGCAGATCAGCGGCGCCTCTCCGACGCTGCTCGACTGCGTGTTCGTCGACAACCATGCCGGCCGGGGCGGCGACGGCGACCAGTTGACGCTCGGGCTCATGGCCGGGGCCGCCGGCGGCTCGGGCGGCGCGATCTCGATTCACGGCGGCGATCCGTGGATCGAGGGCTGCGTCTTCACCGGCAACCGCGCCGGCGACGGCGGGCTCGGATCGTTCCAGGCGAGCGCCGGGCTGCCCGGCTTCGACGGCGGTCCGGGCGGCCACGGCGGCGCGCTCTTCAAGGCGAGCGGGAGCTCGGCCTCGGTGGTCGGGTGCGTTTTCTTCGACAACGCGTCCGGCGTCGGCGGCGCCGGCGGCCCGGGGGGGCAGGAGGACCTCTTGAGCGGTGCCCCGCCCGCCTCAGGCGGCGCCGGCGGACCAGGCGGCGACGGCGGGGCGGTGTTCCTGGCCGGCGGCTCGCTGCTGCTGCGCAACCTCTCGGTCGCCTCGAACGCGGCTTCGGCGGGCGGCCCGGGCGGACTCGGAGGGCTTGGAATCACCGTCGGCGATGCGGCTCCCGGCGCGGACGGCGCGGCGGGAAGCGGCGGGGGGCTCGCGCGCCAATCCGGCGCCGGCACGCTGCTCAACGCCGTCGTGTTCGCCAACGCGCCGGACTCGCTCGCGGGGACCTTCGGCGTGAGCTTCAGCAACCTCGCCGGCGGGGCCGCCGGCCCCGGCAACCTCGACCTCGACCCCGCGTTCGCATCGCTCGCGAGCGGCGACCTGCGCCTGACGCCGGGCTCGCCCTGCGTGGACGCCGGCAGCTCCGAGACGCTGGCGGTCACCGCGCTCGACGCGGACGCGTCGAGTTTCTCGGTGGCGACCGGCGGCGTGGTGGGCTTCGACCTCGGCACCCAGCTGCTCGACGTCGACCTCGACGGCAACCGCCGGCGCTTCGACGACCCGGCGACGCCCGACACCGGCGTCGGGCCGGGCGCCGTGGTCGACATGGGCGCCTTCGAGCTGGGCGCGCTCGCGCCGCCGGTGCCGCCAGCCTTCTGGCTGCTCGGCACGCTGAGCGGGACGACGCCGGGGCTCGTCGTCGAGGGCTTCGCCCTCGCGCTGAACCCCGACGCCTACTTCAACCTCACGCTGGTCAACCCCGGCGGCGGACCGCTCGCCCCCGGACTCGGTTCGTTCTCGTCGGAGGGGGAGGGCAGCGGCCAGCTGTTCCTTCCGGCCGGGCTTGCCCAGCTCGGCGGTCTGACCGCGCACCACGCTGCGGTCGTCTTCGACCTGGCCGAGGGGCTGGCGGAGGTCAGCCCCGCGGTCGCGCTCGACTTCCTGCCGTAGCGCGAATCCGCAGGACTGTGAGCCGGAGGTGCCCTTCACGGGGCCGGGAGGCGTGACGCCTCCCGGCCCCGTCTCCGTTGAGCTGCGGCGATTCGGACCGTCGCCTATGCTGGAGGCCGCTCGCCTCCCCCCGACACGGAGACCGACCATGCTCTCGGCCAGCCTCGCTCTCGCGCTCGCCCTTCCCGTTCCTCAGGACGCTCTGTTCCCCGCGACCCGCATCGACGGCACTTGGCTGATCGAGGCCGTGGACTTTGATGCCGACGGCATCGACGACTTCTACTCCGCCCGGGACCTCGTGCTCTCGGACGGCGCCTTTGGGGTCAAGGCCGTGCTGGACGACTGCTCGGTCACCCCGCTCTTCGGCTTCTGTCCCAGCGATGCACGCGACCACGAGCTCGTGGAGCTGAACGGCGACGGCGTTCCGGACATCGTCGAGGCCAACGAGTTCTCCGACAAGGTCGACTGGAGGCTCGTGGACCCCTTCGGCCTCTCGGTTACCTGGCTCCAGGTCTTCGACCTCCCCAGCCCCTTCCGCGTCGGCGCGGGCGACGTGGATGGCGACGGTGCTGGCGATGTCGTCCACGTCGGCATTACCGGCGGCTGGGACCTGCTGCGGGGCGATGGCCAGGGCGGTCTGGCGGTGGCCCAGTCGGGCAGCTTCGGCGGACCGATGCCGAGCTCCGTCGAGCTGGGCGACTTCAACGGTGACTCGCTCGCCGATCTGACGGTGGCGTTCGTCGACGGCGGGCTGCAGGTGGCGCTGGCCGACGGCGTGGGGCTCGGAGTGCCTGCGGGGCTCCTCGCGGACAAGCAGATCCGCTTCCTCCAGCCGGCGGACCTGAACGCAGACGGCGACCTCGACCTGGCCGCGACCGGAGTCGACTTCGTCGAGGTGCTGCTCGGCGACGGAGCCGGCGGCTTCTCGCCCCAGGGACCGCATGCCTTCTCCCACACGTTCACGAAGCCCGTGATCCAGGTGGTCGACTTCGATCTCGCCGGATTGCCGGACCTGGTCGTAGGCGACCAGGCCGAGTGCGGCGCGAGCCGCCTGATCGTGGCCCACGGCGACGGGGTTGGCGGGGTCAGTGGGCTGGAGGAAGTCGAGCTCTACTCCGAGTGCGCGGGCTTCGCCTTCGGCGACTTCGATGGGGACGGCGACGACGACCTGGCTGTGCATTCGACCTGGAACATGGGCATCGCGCCGTTCTCCTGCTCGTTGGACGATGCCGCGGAGCTCGTGTATTTCATCGAGCGAGTGGGAGGCGAGCTGCTCCTCCCCCGGAGGGTCGGCGGTGAGGCCAGCGCCTTCGCCGTGGGGGACGGAGACGGCGACGGAGCGAACGACGTGAGCGTGCTTCGGCCCGGGGAAGTCGAGCTCCTGGCCGGCGTCGGGCCGTCGGTGGCCGCCACCCTTTCAGTCGGCCTGATCGGGGAGGAGATCCGCATGCCCGACCTCGACGCCGACGGGACGGTCGACCTAGTCGTGTTCCCGTCCGCCGCCGATCCGGCCCAGCTCAGCCTGCTGCGCGGCCTGGGCCGCGGAGCCTTCGCGGCGGAGGCGCTCCACCCCTTCGACGGCGTTGGGTCGCTCGCCGCGTTCGCGGACTGGACCGGGGACGGGCTCCCCGACCTCTTCGCCCCGAGCCGGGTCGACAACGCCTACCCGTTTTATCCCGGTGCGCCCGGACCGAGCTTCGGTGCGCCGGTCGAGTTCCTTCCCAGCGGCTGGGACATCTTCAACCTGGAGCTGGGCAGCATCGAGCCCGTCGACATGGACCTCGACGGTGTGCTGGACGCCGTGACCGTCGTCGACTTCCCCGGCGTGGCCGGCACTCCCCACGTGCGCGTGATGCATGGCGACGGCACGGGCGGCTTCGTGCAGGCCCAGTCGATCATCCAGGGGATCAGCGACGGCCACCCCGGCGACACGGCGGCGGCGGACTTCAATCTCGACGGCTGGCCCGACGTGGCGACGAACGCGTACAGGCTGTACTTCGGCCAGGGCGACGGGCTCCTGGACGCGGTCGACGTGGTCGACTTCAGCATCAACCCCTCGGTCGCGATCAGGACGGCGGAGCTGCAGGCGGTCGACGTCGACCGAGACGGTCTGGCCGATCTGGTTACCGAGCGCGGCATGATCCTGCGGGGAACGGCCCAGGGGCTGGAGCAGCCGGGCGCGAACGACGCGTACTTCACCTACGCCAAGACCGACTACGAGGTCGCGGACGTCGTGGGCAACGGGGCGCCCGATCTGCTCGCGCTCGTGCACGATCAGGTCGTGGTCCTCGAGGGCCAAAGCGACTGCTCCGGCGCCTTCGCGACCTACGGCGGCGGCTGCCTGGGCTCGAACGGCGAAATCCCCGCGCTGAGCGGCGATGGCTGCCCCGAGCCCGGCGGGGTCTACCGCCTCGAGGTCAGCCGCGGGCTGCCGGGGACGCCGGCCTTCGCCTCGTTCGGCAACGGCGAGGGCGCGCTCGGCCTGCCGAACGGCTGTGAGCTCTTGCTCAACCCGTGGATCCCGATCTTCGTGGGCTTCACGCTCGACGAGCTCGGCGAGGGCAGCCTGTCGATCGCGGTGGCGCCGACCTCGCCTCCGGGCGTGACGTCGACGGCCCAGGTGGGCCTCTTCGACCCCGGGGCGCAGGACTTCTACACGCTGACGAACGGGCTCGCGATCACGGTCGAGTAGCCCGTTCCGCGCGCGCCATGTCGGCGCTACCCGCGCCCGCTACCCGCGCCCGCTACCCGCGCCCGCTACCCGCGCCCGCTACCCGCGCCCGCTACCCGCGCCCGCTACCCGCGCCCGCTACCCGCGCCGGTACAGCGCGCGCGTGATGATCGGCCCGACCACGCCGCCGATCAGCACGACGATCCCCACCAGCACCACCAGCCTGCCCGCGCCGGCCCAGCCGCGCGGCATCGCGTCGATCAGGAACGCGCCGCCGAGCGTGCCGAAGAGCACCAGCCCGAGCAGCAGGATCCAGCCCTCGCGGAAGAAGAGCCGCAGGTCGCGGCGCGCGTGCTCGCCGTCCTCGTCCAGGGTCCAGCCGCGGGGGAGCGCGGCGCGGATCTCGCGCGGCGTCGGCGGGCGGCCGTCCGCGCGCACGCGCGCGAGGTCGACCAGCTCGGAGACCGGGACGCGCTCGCCGCTCAAGTCACGCTCCTTCGTCGGCGATGCGCTGGATGATCGCCTGCACGAGGCGCGGGTTGGCGCGCCCGCCCGAGGCCTTCATCACCGGGCCGAAGAGCGCGCCGGCGGCCTTCTTGTTCCCGCCGCGGATGTCGGCGAGGACCGCCTCGCGCCCCTCGGCCGCCGCGCGGACCAGCGCCTCTAGCTCGGCCTCGTCGTTCATCTGCTCGAGGCCTTGGGTGCGCATCTCGTCGCGCGCCGTCGTGCCGGACACCAGCATGCCGCGCAGCACCTTCTTGCCGGCGGTCGAGCTGAGCGTGCCGTCGCCGACCAGCGCGATGAGCTCCGCCAGCCCGTCCGGCGCCAGCCGCAGCCCGTCGACCGTATCGCCGGGCACCTCGTCGTCGCCGAGCGCCGCCAGCACTTCGTTCGAGATCCAGTTGGCCGCCGCCTTGGCGTCCTTCGAGGCCGCCGCGGCCGCCTCGAAGAAGTCCGCCACCGCCGGGTCGCCGGTCAGCACGCCGGCGTCGTACTCCGACAGCCCGAGCTCGTCGACGTAGCGCGTGCGCCGCGCCTCGGGCGCCTCGGGCAGCGCGGCGCGGGCGGCGTCGATGCGCTCGCGCGCGAGGGTGAGCGGCGGGAGGTCGGGCTCGGGGAAGTAGCGGTAGTCCTCGGCGTCCTCCTTCGTGCGCATGGTGCGCGTCTCCTGGCGGTCGACGTCGAAGAGGCGCGTCTCCTGCACGATCTCGCCGCCGCCGCTCAGGACAGCGATCTGGCGCGCGACCTCGATCTCGCTGGCGTCGCGCACGTTGCGGAACGAGTTGAGGTTCTTGAGCTCGACCTTCTCGCCCAGCGGCTCGCCCGGGCGGCGCACCGAGATGTTGACGTCGCAGCGCAGGCTGCCCTTCTCCATGTCGCAGTCCGACACGCCGGCGAAGCGCAGGATCTCCTTGAGCCGCGTCAGGTACTCGTACGCCTCGTCGGGCGACGCGAGGTCCGGCTCGGTGACCGACTCGATCAGCGGCACGCCGGCGCGGTTGAGGTCGACCAGCGTGCCTTCGCCGCGGTCGTGGATCGCCTTGCCCGCGTCCTCCTCCATGTGGATGCGCGTCAGCCGGATGGTCTTCCCCGACGCGAGCCGGATGCCGCCGCCCGAGCAGTAGGGCTGGTCGTACTGCGAGATCTGGTAGCCCTTCGGCAGGTCGCAGTAGAAGTAGTTCTTGCGGTCGAAGCGCGACCAGGCGGCGACCTCGCAGTCCAGTGCGACCGCCGCGCGCACCGCCAGCTCGACCGCCGCCGAGTTCAGCACCGGCAGCGCCCCCGGCTGCCCGGTGCAGACCGGACACGTCAGCGTGTTGGGCGGCTCGCCGAAGGCGTTGCGGCAGCCGCAGAAGAGCTTGGTCTCGGTCTTCAGCTGGCAGTGCACCTCGAGGCCGATCACGGTTTCCCAGCTCATGCCCGCGCCTCCTCGCCGGCCCAGGCGGCCGGGGTTGCGTGGTGGTGGTCGGTCGCCTCCTGGAAGCCCTTGGCGGCCGCGAGCACCGCATCGTCGGCGCCGCGCGGGCCGGTCAGCTGCAGGCCGACCGGCAGCCCGTCGACGCAGCCCGCGGGGACGCTGACCGCCGGCACGCCGGCCAGGTTGGCGGGCACGGTGTAGAGGTCGGACAGGTACATCGCGACCGGATCGTCGCGGCGCTCGCCGAGGCGGAAGGCCGTGGTGGGTGAGGTCGGGCCGACCACCAGGTCGACCTCGCCGAAGACGCGCTCGAAGTCGCCCGCGATCTCGGCCCGCACGCGCTGGGCGCGGCCGTACCACTCGTCGTGGTAGCCGCTCGACAGCACGTAGGTGCCCAGCAGGATGCGGCGCTTCACCTCGTCGCCGAAGCCGGCGTTGCGCGTGGCGGCCATCATGCCCGCCAGGCTGCCGTCGCCGCGCTCGCGGGCGCCGAAGCGCACGCCCTCGTAGCGGGCGAGGTTGCTGGAGGCCTCGGCCGTCGCCACGACGTAGTAGGTCGGGATGGCGAGGTCGCAGGTGGGCAGCGAGACGTCGACGCGCTCGGCGCCGAGCTCGACCAGCGTGGCGAGCGCGGCCTCGATGCGCGCGCGCACGCCGTCGTCGAGGTCGGACGAGAAGTACTCGCGCGGCACGCCCACGCGCTTGCCGCGCAGGGCGTCGCCCGCTTCGCTCGCGCCGTCCTCCTCCGCCGGCAGCGTCGTCATGTCCATCGGATCGGCGCCGCGGATCGCGCGGTAGACCAGCTCGACGTCCCGCGCCGAGCGCGCGAACGGGCTGACCTGGTCGAGCGACGAACCGAAGGCCACCAGCCCGTAGCGCGACACGCGCCCGTAGGTCGGCTTGAAGCCGGTGACGCCGGTGAGCGCCGCGGGCTGGCGCACCGAGCCGCCGGTGTCCGAGCCGAGCGCGAGCGGAACCAGGCCGGCCGCGACCGCGACCGCGCTGCCGGACGACGAGCCGCCCGGCGTGCGCTCGGGGTCCCACGGGTTGCGCGCGGTCTCGAAGGCGGAGTTCTCGCCCGAGGAACCCATCGCGAACTCGTCCATGTGCGTCATGCCGACGACGACCGCGCCGGCGTCCACCAGCCGCCGCGCCGCGGTCGCGGTGTAGGGCGCGCGGTAGTCCGCCAGCAGCCGGCTGCCGCAGGGCGTGTGCGCGCCCTCGAAGCAGAGGTTCTCCTTGAGCGCAACCGGCAGCCCGAAGAGCGGCGGCAGCGGGCCGCCCGCGGCGCGCTGGTCCTCGAGCTCCGCGGCCCGCGCCCGCGCACCGTCCGCGAGCACCTCGTGGAAGGCTCCGAGCGCGCCGCCCGTGGCCTCGATCCGGCGCAGCGCGTCGTCGATCACCTCCGGGACGGTCCGCTCGCCGGACGCGAGGGCGTCGCGCAGGGCGTGCGCGTCGGGTGCGACGCTCACCGGTCGCCTCCCACCGTCTTCGGCACGCGGTAGAAGTCGCCCTCCCGCTCCGGCGCGTTTGCCAGGGCCGCGTCGGGCGCCAGCGAGGGGCGCGCCTCGTCGGCCCGCAGCTCGGCGCGCGCGTCGTCCGCCGCGGCGGCGCCGTCGGCCGGGAGCGGCGCGTCCTGCAGCCTCTGGAAGGCCGCGAGGATGCGCGTGAAGTCGCGGCCGAGCCGCTCGGCCTCGTCGTCGCCGATCGAGAGCCGCGCGAGCGCCGCCGTCTTCCGAACCCGTGTCGTTTCCGCTTCTTCCATTCGCTTTGCTCGGCTGTCTCCCGCCGTATGCCCGTGGTTCGCCTCCGCCGCGGGTCCCTTGGCGGCAGGCCCCACGGATCGGGCGGAGGATTGTACGGCCCTTGCGAGGGGGGGAGGAGGCCTCTAACGTGGCCCTTCGATGGGGCTTTTCGCCGCGATGCCGCAGTCCTCCCTGGGCGACGCCGACTGGTTCAGCGTCGGGCTGGTGCTGACGCTCCTCGGCGGCTTCCTGCTGGCCAACGCGATCGTGTTCCGCAGCCCCAAGGGGCTGGTCCGCGAGCACTTCCGCGGCGCGCGGCCGCAGCTGCGCTCGATCCGCGACTACGTCTTCCACCGGGTCCAGGTGCACCTCGGCTTCCTGTTCCTCTTGGCGGGCTTCGGGCTGCAGCTCTACGGCCACCACAACGGCGACGGGACCCCCGGCGAGTTCCCCGTGCTGGCGATCGGCGTGGTGGCCCTGGTGGTCGTGGCGCTGGAGATCGGGGGCTGGTGGCTCTCGCACGTGCTGTTCCGCAACTACCTGCGGGACTACTTCCTGCAGAACCCGCCCGACTTCGAGACCGACATCGAGCTGGCGCGCGAGGTCGGGGCGCTGTTCGACATGCGCTCGAGCGGGGACGAGACCGTGCAGTCCTACGTCGAGCGCCTGCGCCGCAAGATCGGGCTGCCGGTGCAGGGCCGGCGCGAGCGCGGGCCGCGCACGCCCGAGGCGCCGGCGGACTACGGGGCTCCGGGCATGCCGGCCGAAGTCGAAGAGGATTTGGCGTAACCAAACCGCCCTTGGTCCGGTCGTGGGGGCGTGGACCCGTTCCTCTCGATGCTGGGCGAGCTGCGCGACGCGCTCTACCCGCAGCGCTGCCTCCTCTGTGGCTGCGCCGCTGAAGGTCGCGCCTGCACGCGTCATGGGCTGCCGTCGGGGCCGGTCGGGCCGCGCTGCGGCCGTTGCGCCGATGAGCTGCCGCCCGCGCTCGCGGACGGCGCGCGCTGCCGCACCTGCCGCGCGCGGGCGCCGGGCTTCCGCGGCGTGCTGGCGCTCGGGGACTACCGGGGGTCCGAGGGGCTGCGGGAGTGGGTCCTCGCCGGCAAGCACGGCGGGCGGCGGGACGCGCTGGCCGAGCTGGGGCGTCGCCTCGGCCTGCGGCTGGCCCGCGATCCGCGCGGAGCCCGCTGGCGCCGCGTGCTGGTGCCCGTGCCGCTGCACGTCGCGCGGCGCTTCGAGCGCGGCTACGACCAGGCGGCGCTCCTCGCCCGCGCGGCCGCCGCCGCGGCCCGGCTGCCGGTGATCGAGGCTCTGCGGCGCACGCGCGCCACCCCGGCCCAGGGCGCCCCCGGGGCGCGCTCTCGCCGTGCCAACGTCCGCGGCGCCTTCGCGCTCCGGCGCGGTGCGCGGGCGCTTGCCGGCGCCGACGTGTGGCTGGTCGACGACGTGCTCACCTCCGGCGCGACCGCCGGGGCCTGCGCCAGCGTCCTGCGG
>JBCCGI010000039.1:0-69552 GCA_039029355.1 Planctomycetota bacterium | reverse complement strand
TGACCTTGTGCGGCTCGTCGGTCTCGGGGAGCACGGCCGCGACGATCGCGTGGCCGGCCTCGTGGATCGCGGTGATCTTGCGATCCTCTTCCTCGATCTTGCGCGACTTCTTCTGGCGGCCGTAGCGCACCTTGTCGCGCGCCTCTTCGAGGTGCTTCATCGACACCTCGTCGTCCTTGTCGAGCACGGCCATGATCGCCGCCTCGTTCACGATCGCTGCGAGGTCCGCGCCGGAGTAGCCCGGCGTCGAGCGCGCGAGCACCGCCGCGTCGACCTCGGCGTTGGCCTTGATGCGCTTGAGGTGCACCTCGAGGATCATCTGACGCCCTTCGAGGTCGGGCAGGTCGATCGTGACCTCGCGGTCGAAGCGCCCGGGCCGCAGCAGCGCGGGATCGAGCACGTCGGGACGGTTCGTGGCCGCGACGACGATGATGCCCTCGTCGGTGCCGAAGCCGTCCATCTCGACCAGGATCGCGTTGAGCGTCTGCTCACGCTCGTCGTGGCCGCCGCCCATGCCGCTCCCGCGACGCCGGCCGACCGCGTCGATCTCGTCGAGGAAGATGATGCACGGGCTGTTGTCACGCGCCTGCTTGAACAGGTCGCGCACGCGGCTCGCGCCGACGCCGACGAACATCTCGACGAAGTCCGAGCCGGAGATCGAGAAGAACGGCACCTCGGCCTCGCCGGCGATCGCCTTGGCGAGCAGCGTCTTGCCGCAGCCGGGGGGGCCGACGAGCAGCACGCCGCGCGGGATGCGTCCGCCGATGCGCGTGAAGCGGCTCGGGTTCTTCAGGAACTCGACGATCTCGCGCACCTCGGACTTGGCCTCTTCCGCGCCGGCCACGTCGTCGAAGGTGACGTTGGTGTGGTTCTCCTTCGAGTACAGCGTCGCGCGCGAGCGCCCGAAGGACATCACGCCCCCGGCGCCGCCCTGGGCGCGCATCTGCCGCATGAAGATCATGAACACGACGAAGATGAGGATCCACGGCCCGTAGTAGATGAGGAACGTGTGCAGCAGGGTGCTGTCCTTCTGCCACAGCGATCCCGCCTCGTCGGTCAGGTCGAAGTTGCGCCGCTCGATGACGAGGTCCTTGCCCTCGATCACGCCGAAGAGCTGCGCCAGGTCGTTGGTCTGGGAGACCTTGACGTCGAAGTACACGTGCCCCGACTTTTCGGGCAGATAGAGGTCGGGTGCGCTGCTGTCGGTCGGGCGCGCCTGGGCGATGACGCTGACGAACAGCTCCTCGCGCCACTGCGGATGCTTGGAGCGGCTGAGACGGCCGGCGCCGTCTTCGTCGGCGTCCTGCTCGGCCTCGACCTCGCGCACCACGTTCTCGAACGAGGTGATCGAGCGCGCCTCGACCGGCTTGTACCAGCCGCCATTGATCCCCGCGATGAGCTTGTCGGGGGAGATGGGCTCGTAGCTGCCGATGGCCTTGAGGCTCTGGAACTCCTCGTCGCGGTCTTCGATCGCGGCGTAGCGGACCTCGAAGTCGACCGGGTCGAACTCGCCCTTCTTGCGGTACGTGCCCTTGACCAGGTTGGTGCCCTGCTCGGACCCCATGGCCTTCAGGCTCACCACCTTGCCCGAGTGCAGCAGGTGCTCGAACTGGTCCTGCGTCAGCTTGTCCGGCGGGTTCATGTTCTCCCCGCCGACGACGAGGAGGACCCCGATCAGAACGACCAGGAAGAGCAGGAACGAACCGAAGGACCGGGTGCGCCGGGTCTTCTCGGGCTCTTGCTGTTGTTGCTCGGGCATGGGTCTCTCTATCGTCTCCAGACGCGCTTCCCTACAGGTGGGAACCCGGCGTCACCTTACATTATTTGGGTCGCCACCCCATCCGGTTCGCCCCAGGGCGATCCCCGTACGCGCTTTTCGAGCCGTTCTTTGGGGCGATTTCCTTACGAAGCGTACAGCGTCAAGGGACCGGCTCTTCTTGGGGCGCAAACAGCTCGAGCACGATCTCTTCGGCCAGGAAGCGCAGGAGCCGTTCCCGCGCACGGTCCTCCTCCCGCGCCCCGCCGACCTCGAAGTCGTCGTCGGCGACCCGGTTCGCGGTCACGTAGCCGCTGGGCAGCGCCGCGCGGGACGAAGCCACCACCTGGCCGGCGCGCCGCTCGAGGCGCGCGTCGACCGTGATCCGCACCGCCGATTCGAGCAGCTGATGGTCCCGTCCGCGGATGCCGCCGCGGCGCCCGTAGTCGCCGATGCGGCCGCGGATCACGAGGTCAGCATCTTCCGGCGCCACCAGGCGTAGCCCGACGAGATCCGACACGGCGCGCGAGAGCGCGTCGTGCAGGGCCGGCTCCAGGTCGCGCTCGAGCACGTCCTCGTCCAGGGCGAACCAGTCGACGCCGACCGACTCGGCGCCCTCGGGCGCCACCAGCCCGGTGTGCCAGCCGCAGCCCGCGAGCGCGGTGAGCAGCAGGGCCAGAGCGACGCCGAGGCGGCGGCTCACGGGGCCTCCTCCGCCGGCGGCAGCGCGTCGAGCAGGCGCTGGGCCTGCTCCTCGCGGTCCTGGGCGCCGGCCGAGCCGGCCTCGACCAGCGCGCGCTCGGCGTGCACGCGCGCGCCGAAGTCGTTGCCGATGCGCCGGTAGTAGCGCGACAGGTACAGGTCGTTGTCGGCCAGCATGCGGCGGCACCGCAGGAGCGTGGCGTCGACCTCGGGGTACAGCTCGTGCCCGCCGTGGCGGGCGAGCCAGGACTCGATCTCGCCCTGCGCGCGGATCAGCTCGCCGCGGTCGAAGTCGTCGCCGTCGAGCTGGTCGAGCCGCAGGCGCGGGATCGTCGCCTCGCTCACCACCGCCTGCGGGCTCGAGGGGTGGTAGAGCAGCAGGTATTCGTGCCGGTCGATGGCGTAGTCGAGGTCCTCGCTCTCCTCGTAGGCCCGGGCCAGCGCGGCATAGGCCTCGGGGCAGGTGGGGTCGAGCGGGTAGGTCAGCACGAGGTACTCGAGCGCCGCGATGCCCCGCGTACGGTAACGGAGGATCACCCAGTACCGGCCGGGGTCGCGGATCAGGTCGAGGCCGGTCCGCGCCAGCACCTCGCCGGCGCGCGCCCCCTCGGAGTGGTTCGGCAGCTCGTTCTCGAGGTCGCGCACCTGCTTGAAGGCGTCGACCCGATGCCCCTCCTCGTACAGCCGCTCGGCGTAGCGCACGCCGGCTCTGGCGCGCATGCGCGGCGACAGCTCCATCTGCCACAGGTCGTCGAGGTCGTCGAGGTCGCCCTCGGAGCGCGCCAGCAGCAGGCTCGCGCAGCGGTCGATCAGCTCCTCGCTGCGCAGGCGCACCTCGGGCGGCAGGTTCTCGATGTCGCGCACCGCGACCAGGCGGTCGAGCGCGCGGCTGAGCTTGCCCTCCTCGATCTCCTGGGCGGCGATGTCGACGTAGGCGGCCGAGTTCTCGCGTTCCGCTTCGGAGATCGGGTAGGGGCCCTTGTCGCGGAACAGGCCCTGGCACCCGGCCAGCGGGGCGAGAAGGAGCAGGAGCGGTAGGAGCCTCATCATCGGGCGGTGGAACGCGAGGTGGCTCGCGAGCGCGGGCGCGTTTCGAGGTGGTAGTCGAGGAAGTGCTGCACGAAGCTCCTTACGTCGTCGAGCGCGCGCTCGTTCAGGCGGAAGCGCGCGAGGTGCTCGGGGGCGGCGTCGTGCAGGCTCTGGGCGATGCGGAGGACGTTCACGGGCAGCGTTCCTACCCGCCGCCCCGACGAGCGCGCCTCTTCCGCGCAGCGCGGGCAGAGCCGGCCTCCGGCGCCGGCGGAGAACGCCGCCGCGGAGGCTCGTCCCCGCGCGCCGGCGCCGGTTTGGACCGGGGGCGCGGGACCGCCGCAGGCCGCGCAGGCCGTCAGGGCGGGCGAGAGGCCGAGATTCTGCAGGAAGCGCAGGTCGAAGGCAACGAGGGCGAGCCCGGGGGGCACCGCCGGGTCGCAGAGCAAGCCGAGCCAGCGCTCGGCCAGCGCGAACAGGTCCGGGTCGGCGCGGTCGGGCTGCGCCGCCAGGCCGGCCAGCTCGAGCACGGCCAGCCCACCGCGGTAGCGCGCGAGGTCCGCGGAGAGCGGCCGCCGCCTGTGCACGACGTCCGCGCCCGCGAGCACGCCGAGCTCGGCGCCGCGCTTGCGCCGCCAGGAGAGCTGCAGCGTGTCGAACAGATCCAAAACGCCGCAGTAGCCCGACGTCGGCCGGTAGGCGCCCTTCGCCAGCAGGTGCAGCCGGCCGTGGCCGGGCGTGAGCGCGTGCACGACGAGCGACGACTCGCCGTAGCGGTACCGCTTCAGGACCAGCGCGCGGTCGCTGGGCGGGGCGTTGGGAGGGGGAGGCACGCGGCGGAGCCGGACCGGTGGTCGTCCGGGTGGAGGGGGCGCGCTAGAGCTCCTGCTGCGCCAGCTTGCGGACGCGCACCCGCAGCACCCGCCGGTCGTTGGCGTCGGTCACCGTGTACTCGACGTCGTCGGCCAGGAAGGCTTCGCCGCTCTTCGGAAAGCGTCCGAGCTGCGCCAGCACGTAGCCCGCCAGCGTCTCGTAGTCCTCTTCCTCCGGCAGATCCAGGGCGAGCGTCTCGTTGACCTCCGAGACCCGCGCGCTGGCCTGGACCTCGGCGAGCCCCTCGTCGAGCACGCGGATCGGCTCGTCCTCGGTGGCGTCGAACTCGTCGCCCATCTCGCCGACGATCTCGGCCAGGATGTCGCCCATCGTGACCAGCCCGGCGGTGCCGCCGTACTCGTCGAGCACGATGGCGATCTTCTGCTTGTCGCGGCGGAACTCCTGCAGCAGCTCGGAGATCAGCTTGGTCTCCGGCACGAAGACCGCGGGGCGCATGACCTCGCCCAGCGCGCAGCGCTCGAGGCCGCCCTGCTCCGCCAGCACGCGGATCACGTCGCGGGCGGACACCACGCCGACGACCGCGTCCAGGTTGCCCTCGTACACCGGGATGCGCCCGTGGCCGCCCTCGCTGACGATCTGAGCGACCTCGCCGAGCGAGCAGCTCAGCTCGACCGCGGAGACCTCGGTGCGCGGCGTCATCACCTCGGCGACGTCGACGTCCTGGAACTCGACCGCGTTCTCGATGATCTCCTTCTCGGTCTCGCCGAGGTCGCCCTTCAGGTCGGACTCCTCGATCACGTCGCGCAGCCCCTCGACGATCTCGCGCGCGCTCTTGGGGCGTTCGGGGATGCGCAGCAGGCGCATCGTCCAGCGCCGCGTGACCTCGAGCCCGTAGACCGGCGCCGCGAGCGGCAGCTGCAGCACGTGGAAGAGCGGCAGGAAGCGCACCAGGAGCGCATCCTGCTTGCTGCCGCGCAGCGTCGCCGGCAGCACCTCGCTGACGAAGACCAGCACCGGCACGGTGCTGAGCAGGGCGACCACGAGCCGCGGCCAGGTGAAGTCGTCGCGGAAGACCAACCCCAGCACGAGGATGAGGAAGGCCATCTGCGACGTGATCGTGTACGTGCTCGCGCTGGTGCGCAGCGCGTCGGCCTTCCCGAGCAGCGGGCGCAGGCGGGCGCGATCGTCGTCGGTCTCCGCGCGCGCGAGCACGCGTCCGGGCACCGAGTGGAGGAGTGCCGAGCGCACCATGGCGAACAGCCCCGAGAAGAACAGCGCGAGGGCGGCAAGGCCGATCGCTTCCGGGGTCCCGAGCGGAATCTCCGCAGGTGGGACCGGGAGCGGAATCGCAGCGAGCGGTGGGAGGTTCAACGGTCGGTACTCTGCTGTTTCGTCGGCGTCCGCGGCCGGGAATATCGTACGCCGTGCGTCGCCGAGTTGCCCGGCTCCCAAGGCTCGATCCTTATCGGCTCGCGGAGGGGATTCACCCTACTTCTCCGCCCTGGGGTGCGAAAGCGCTCGCTGAGTCGGCGCCCCGGCGTGTTTGGGATGTGCGCTTTCGCGCCCGTTGGTGGGGCTGCCGCAATGGGGCAAGCTGGTCACAGCCGAATGCACGTTGCGACCGGACGGGTGGGTCGAGCTTTCTAGGGGGTGTTGCTCCTAACTTGCTTTTTTGAAAGGGCTTGGGCTGTCGGTAGAAAAATCGTTCCGCTCTGGTATGGCCCGTGAGACAGGGGCGGGCATGTCCAGCCCCCGTCTCCGTGCGTCGAAGTCCCCTGCATCCTCGTCCACCGCACCGCGCCTGGCCTCGTGGCCGGCGGTCATGAGCGCGCTCCGCGAGCGCGGGGTGGAGCCCCAGGCTCTGGAGGGCGAGACCGACGACGCGGTCGAGAACCGCCTCGCGACCGCGCTGATGGCGCTCTACCGCGATACGCGCTCCCAGCCGGTGTTCGAGGCGCTCTACGTCCTGACGCGGGCGCCCGTTCTGGCTTGGATCAAGAGTCTGCTGCGGCGCAACCGGGCGCACCTCGACCCGACCGAGTTGCTTCAGGACACCTTCGTCAACGTCTACCGCTACCCGAAGGCCTTCCGCGACGACCACAACGGCAGCTTCCGGGTGTGGGTGCGGACGATCGCGGGCAACATCGTGCGCCGGGCAGGCTCGTCGCGCCGGCGACTGTCCTTCCAGGAGCTGCCCGAGGGCCTGCAGGAGCCCGAGGATCTGCGCGAGTGCCCCGCGGCCCACGCCGAGATCGGCGAGGAGCGGGTGCTGCTGCGCTCGGCCTGGGTGCTCTTCCTGTGGCACTACGGCAAGGCCTGGCAGGAGCTGGCCCCGCGCGACAAGCGCGCGCTGCACCTGGTCGAGGTCGAAGGGCTCTCGTACCAGGAGGCCGGCGAGATCCTGCAGGTCGGGCGCTCCAACATGAAGATGATCGTCTTCCGTGCGCGCCTGCGGATCTCGCGCCGCATCCGCGACGCGATGGGGGGGGCGCTGCGGCACCTGCGCGACGTGCGCACCGAGCACAACCTGCTCGCCGGCGCCGCGTAACCCCGGCGAGCTGCGCGCGTCCGCGCGTGACAGGCTGCGGCCGATGGCCCAGACTGGACCGCGATGACCCAGCCCGCGCCCGAGACCGCCGACCTCCTGATCCATGGCGCCGCGTCGGTCGTGACCGCGCGCGGCAGCGAGGCGCTGGCGGGGAGCGCGCTCGGGCGCGTCGAGGTGCTCGACGGCGCGGCGATCGTCGCGCGCGACGGGCGGATCGCGTACGTCGGCCCCGAGGCCGAAGCGCGCGCCACCTACGCCTTTGGGGCCGAGCTCGACGCCGCCGGAGGCGTGGTGGTCCCCGGCTTCGTCGACGCGCACACCCACCCGGTCTTCGACGGCACGCGCGAAGGCGAGTTCGAGATGCGCACCGAGGGGAGGACCTACGTCGAGATTTCCGAGGCCGGCGGCGGGATCCTCTCGAGCGTGCGCGGCGTGCGCTCCGCATCGCGCGAGGTGCTGGTCGGCGGACTGCTGGCGCGCCTCGACCGCTTCCTCGTGCTCGGCACGACGACGGTCGAGGCCAAGAGCGGCTACGGCCTGACGGTCGACGACGAGCTCAAGTGCCTCGAGGTGATCGCCGAGGCGAACCGGCGCCACCCGGTCGACCTCGTGCCGACGTTCCTCGGCGCGCACGACTTCCCGCCGGAGTTCCGCGACCGGCGTGCGGAGTACGTCGACCTGCTCGTGCACGAGATGCTGCCGCGCGTGGCCGAGGCGGGGCTCGCCGAGTACTGCGACATCTTCACCGAGAGCCACGTCTTCGGGCTCGAGGACTCGCGCCGCATCCTGGGCCGCGCCCAGGAGCTGGATTTGGGGCTGCGCATGCACGTCGACCAGCTGACCTCGCTCGGCGGGGCGGAGCTGGCGGCCGAGCTCGGCGCCGCCAGCGCGGACCACCTGGAGTTCGTGAGCGATGCGGGCATCGAGGCGCTCGCGCGCGCGGGCGTGGTGCCCGTGCTCTGCCCGCTGGTGCCGCTCTACCTGCGGGTCGAGCAGGAGGTGCCCGCGCGCCGCATGATCGACGCCGGGCTCGCGCCGGCCCTGGCGACCGACTTCAACCCGGGCAGCTGCTACACCCAGTCGATCCCCGAGACCCTCACCTGGGCCGCGCTGCGCCTGCGCATGAGCGCGGACGAGTGCCTGACGGCGGCCACGCTGAACGCCGCCGCGTCGCTGGGCCGGGCCGCGCGCATCGGCACCGTCGAGGTCGGCAAGGAGGCCGATCTGGCGCTGCTCGACGTGCCCAACCACCGCTTTCTGGCCTACGAATTCGGCTGGAATCCGGTTCAGGCTGTCGTCAAGGCCGGTCGGGTCGCCTACCAACGTAGCCCCCCCCACGGCTGATGGCCGGGAGTCCGGAATGCTACGACCTGTCGTTCTCCTTTCGCTCGCCCTCGCCTCGCTGGCCTCCGCGCCCCAGGACGGCGTGGAAGGCCCCCGCTGCGGGAAGTGCAAGCGCGTGGGGCTGCTGCCCTGCGCGGAGCACAAGAAGCTCGACCTCTCCTACGCGGGCGACGTGCTCTTCTGCAGCTTCCTCGCCGACTGCGAGAGCTGCGGCGGCACGGGCCTCGTCGACTGCCCGAAGTGCGAGCACCCCGAAGCGGTCGCACGCAACGACGCCAAGAAGGCCGTCGTCGGCGAGCGCGCCGAGGCACTCGCGGCCCTCGACGACGCGATGGGGCGCACGCTGCGCAAGGCCGAGAGCGAGCACTTCGTGCTGGTGTGGGAGGTCGACCGGCTGAAGGTCGGGCGCAAGAAGATCGGCGACCACGCGCTGCTGCACCTCTACCTGCGGCGCCTCGAAGAGCTCTACGCCGCCTACACCGAGCTGCTCGGCGTGGACGACGATCAGCTCGAGAAGAAGTGCGAGGTGTTCGTGTGGAGCGACCTGCAGGATCACCTGAAGGCGGGCACCGAGTTCTGCCGCTTCTCGCAGGAGGCCGGGACGCTGAGCCTCGGCAACGAGCCGAAGTACTCGGTCGTCGGCCTCACCAAGACGCGCAAGACCGACGCCCAGCTCCACCGCCACCTGGTGCACAACGTCACGCACCTTCTGATGAGCCATCAGCGGCCGGTCACCTGGGTAGGCAACATCCGCGGCGGCTGGGCCGACGCGGGGCTCGCGCACTACTTCGAGGACAAGCTCTTCGAAACCTGCGACAACTACTGCTACAAGGCCTCGAACGAGATCCCCGACTACAAGGGCAAGGCCTGGCGGCCGATGGTCCGCAAGCTGGTCGAGGACGAGGCCGCGCCGGCGGCGACCGAGGTGTTCCAGCAGAACACCGTGAGCCTCACCGCCGACCACCATCTGGTCTCGTTCAGCTTCATGGACTTCCTGCTCGCGACCGACCGCGAGAAGACCAACCGGCTGCTGATCCGTCTGCGCTCGCGGGTTCCGACCCGCGACGCCCTGCGCGAGATCTTCGGCTGGAAGGAAGAGGACTTCGAGAAGGAGTGGCGCGCTTGGGTCGCCGGCAACTATCCGTCGCGCTGATCGCGGCGCTGGCCCTGGGCGGCTCGGCCATCGCGGCCCAGAACGCCCGGCCGGCGGACCCGCGGCAGATCAGCCACCTCAAGGCGGTGCGTACCGAACGCACCGCGCGTTTCTTCGCGCGCTGGCGCGAGGCCTCCGACGAGCGCCGCGTCGACGCCACGCGGGTGCTCCAGGAGATGCGCCCGCGCGGGGCGCCGATGGGGCGGCGGCCCGCGCTCGATGCCCTGGCGGCGGCCGAGCGCGCCCTGGGCTCCGACGCCGACCCGCACGATCCGCTCGAGGCGCTGGCGGACTCGCTCGACCTCCAGGTCGTGCCCGGGATGTTCACCGCCGCGTCCGAGGGGCGCGGAGAGCCGCTGACGGTCACGGTCTACCGGCTGTTCGACCGGCCGGCGGCGCTCGACGCGGAGCTCTCGCTCGTCTGGGTCGCGCCCGACGGGACGCGCACGGCGGCGCGCACCGAGGCGTTTGGCGCCGACGCGTTCAACCGGCCCGGGTTCCTGATGTACGTCCGCTCGCCTCTGGGTCCGCCGGGAACCTACCGGCTGCTGCCGGTGGCGCGCGCCGCCGAACGCGAGGCCGAGGGGGTCGCGGTGAGCGTGCCCGCGCTGGCCGCTGGCGGCGCCGAAGAGGCCGCGCCGTCCGTCCACCCGCGCACCCTGGCGGCGCTCGGCGAGCTGCGCTCCGCGGGGCTGCGAACCGCGGAGCTCACCGGCGCCGAGCTCGCCCGCCGGCTGGACGCCGGGGAGGCCCGCCCGGCCCTGGGCTGGTGCGGCGCCGACGGCCTCGAGCCCGGTCCGCTCCTGTGGGGCGGCGTGCCCGCCGGAGCCTCCCCGGCGGAGCCGCGTCGCGCGCTGCTCTTCCTGCACACCGGCGCCGAACGCGAGGAGCTACCCTGGCTCGGACCCGTCGGCGACGCCTGGCGCGCGCTGGCGCTGGAGCAAGGGCTGGGGCTCTTCTCCGGCGAGCAGCGCGCCGGCGATCCCGAGGGGCTCGGCCGGCTGGTCGCCGCCGCGCGCGAGGAAGTGGAGGGCGGCGAGGTGCTGCTGGTGGCGCGCGGCTCCTCGGTCTGGGTCGCGACGCTGCTGCTCGCCGCCGCGCCCGAACTGGCCTTCGACGGCCTGATCCTCGTCAGCGACACCGCCGGGGTCCCGCGGTTGCTCCCCGACGTGCCCACGCTCGTGGTGGCGCCCTCCGAGCCCGAGCGCGCTCTGCCGAAGCAGGCGACCTTCGCGGCGGGGGAGGCGACCGCGTTCCTCTCCGAGGCTGTGCTGCCCGACCGCGTCGGAGCCTGGTTGGCGCGGTAGCGCAACGAAGAAGGGGGCGGCCGGAGGAGCTTCCCCCGGCCGCCCCCTCGTTGGGTCCGGCTCAACCGCCTTGGTGCCCGGCTAGTAGGAGGCGTAGCCCTGCTTCCAGTAGCCCGGGACCCACACCTGCTCGCAGCGGGTCTCGTAGTAGCCGGGCAGCTGGCGCACGGTCCAGTAGCCGTCGCGGACGAGCACCTGGTACGGCCGCCCGCACTCGTCGTAGCGGGTCTGGTAGAGCGGCTCGATCCAGACCTTCTCCTTGCCGCCGGGGATCCACACCTGGCGCGTGACGGTGTCGTAGCGGCCGGGCACCCAGACCTTCCGGGGCGCGCAGACCCGGCGCGGCGTGCGGTAGCCCACGCGGACGTTGCCGACGGTGGCGTGGATCGATTTGCTGCGCTTGCCGAAGTGGATGCCGAGGCTGAGGTCGCCGGCGTGGGCGGCCGGCGCGGTGGCGAGGGCCAGGGTCGCGAGGAGAGCGGGGCGAAGGAGCTTGTGGAGCATCGTGGTTTCCTTCCGGGGGGAGCCCCGGAGTTGCCTTGGGTTCGCCGGTTGGATGGCGAAGCACGTGCCAAACCCGCTTTGATGTGACCTAAGCCACTGTTCGTAAATGAATTAGGGCGCTGCGGAGGTCTCCGCAGCGCCCTGCTCTGGGGCCGCCAGGGTGTCCCTGGCACCGGACAGGGTCCTAACGCACGTACACCTCGGCGGTCCTGTCCACCGTCGGCACGCCGTTGTCGCCGGTCCCGACGATCACGACGCGATCGCCGCCGTCGACCGCCGCGGCGCGGCCGACTTCGCGGGGCAGGGCCATGGCCGCCGCCGAGGTCCACGAGAGCAGGGTCGTGGGCGCCGCCTCGATGTTCTGCTCGGGCGTGCCCGAGGCCGTCGAGACGTCGACCGTGCCGAGCCCGCCGACGATGACCACCTCGTCGCCCGCCATCAGCAGGTTCGGGTACGCGCGCGGGTGGTTCAGCGACGCGACCGACGTCCACGAGTTGGTGGTGGCGTTGTACGTCGCGCAGGAGGAGAGCGAGTTGAAGCTCAGCAGCACGAAGTCGCCGTCGGCGCCGCCGGCGACCAGCGCGGTGCCGTTGGGCAGCGTGACCTGGCCGTGGTAGACGCGCTCGCCCGGCAGGTTGGCGGTGGGCAGCCAGCTGTTGGTCGACGGCTGGTACCGGTGGCAGTTGTTCGACATCGACGGGATCGGCACCCCGAAGACGATGTCGACGTCGACGCCGGCGGAGACCAGCACCTGCCCGTTGCCGAGCCGCGAAGCGGCGTGTCCCGCGATCCCGTCGTCCGAGATCGGCAGGTCGGCCGCGGCCGACCAGCTGTCGGTACCCGGGTCGTAGATCTCCGCCGTGCGGTGGACCTGGGCCAGC
Source organism: Planctomycetota bacterium (assembly GCA_039029355.1). Lineage (GTDB taxonomy): Bacteria > Planctomycetota > UBA1135 > UBA1135 > JBCCGI01. The sequence goes on along the minus strand of JBCCGI010000039.1, from coordinate 57,494 downwards.
GAGCCCAGGATGTCCGCCGTGTCGAACTTCGACGAGCCGGCGACGACCAGCACGCGTCCGTCGTCCAGCAGCGTCGCGGTGTGCTGCGTGCGCGCGACCGACATCGGCGCCGCGGCGACCACCGTATCGGCGACGGGGTCGATGATGTCCGCGGTCGCGACGACGGTCTCCGACAGGTTGTACCCGCCGACGACCAGCACGCGCCCGTCGTCTAGCAGCGTGGCGGTGTGCGTGCTGCGCGGCGCGGTGAGCGTCGAGCTCAGCGCGGTGAAGCGCTGGGTCTGCGGGTCGAAGACCTCCATCGTGTCGAGCGCGGTGAGCACGCCCGCCATGTCGGGTTCGTCGCCGCCGACGATCAGCACGCGCCCGTCGGGGAGCGTCGTAGCGGTGTGTCCCTGGCGCGCGGTCACGTTGTCGCCCAGCGCGTTGTGCACGGTGTCGTGCTGGGCGAGGGTGAAGGCGTTCTGCGGCGAGAGGTCGTCGATCAGGCACGTCGCGCCGGGGAGCGTCAACGCCTGCGCGAAGAAGCCGAGCCCCTGGAAGCTCGGGTCGAGCGGCACGGGATAGAAGCCGACCCCGTTCCCTCCGCCGTCGAGCAACCCGAGCGTCGCGAGCGACTGCAGCTCGGTGCCGACCTCGATCAGCCGGGGGTCGCCGGGGCAGAAGAGCGCGACCGGGAGCGGGCCCTGGCTGATCGACACGACCAGATAGAAGGTCTCGAACGGGTCGCCGTTCACGGTGTACGTCAGCAGCTCGCCGAGCACGCCGCCGTCGCGGGTGACGTCCACGTCGCGGGCCGAAGCCAGGGGCGATGCGGCCGCGAGAGCGGCGAGCGCGAGGGGAAGACGGGGAATCCTGAGCACAGAGTTCTCCTGAATTTTGCGGTTGGGGCGGGGGGGGGCGGCGTGAGCCGTTGAGCCCGAGGATACGGGAATCGCGGGGGCCTGGGGAGGTTCGCGCGCCACGGCCACGGCGGCCGCACGCGCTGAGGCCGCTAGCTCCGCGCCGGCCGGGACACTAGCATCCAGGCGCCGCGAAAGCGGTCTCGATGCGTCCGTCCCCCCTTCCGCAGCTTGCCGTTGCGCTCCTCTGCGCGGCCCTCGGGTCGTGCCGGAGCTCCTACTGGAAGCCGCCGCTCGAGCGCGAAGCCTGGTCGATGTACGAGCCCGGCAACGTCGGCGTCGGCCTGCGGCCGGGGCTCTTCGCGCTCTACGGCATCGACGGCGAGTTCGTTGCGGAGACGCCGGCGAAGGGCACGTTGGAGCAGAGCGACTCGGGCGACTTCGTCGCGCGCTTCGGCGCCGCGGCGCGCGCCGAGCTCGTGCTGCGCGACGACCTCCTGATCGCGCTGGGCATCGACTACCGGCTCTACGACATCGACGGGCTCAACCCGATTCAGGAGCTGGACATCTCCGTCGACGAGGTCGACTCGCTGCAGTACTACCTCGCGCTGCGCTACCTGCTCCCGGCCTTCGAGTCGCAGCCGCGGCTGCGGCCGTTCGCGCAGGCGACCGTGGCGTACCTGCCGTCGGTCGACATCGGCTTCGAGATCGACCTGTCGAACTTCGGCTCGTCGAACCTGCGCATCGACACCGAGGGCGAGGGCTACTGGGTGGGCGGCGCGTCGGTCGGCCTGCTCTATCAATGGACCGACCACCTCGTCGCCGAGCTCGGCCTGCTCTACGAGGTGCCCATCACCGAGCTGGACGCCGACCTGAGCTTCTCGATCGGGCCCTCCGAGGTGCCGATGTTCGCCGAGCTCAAGCCCCAGGGGCTGCTCGGCTTCGGCGGCCTGACCTGGTACTTCTGAGCCGCGGGACGGGGGCTTTCCCGCGTTCGGGGGCTCCCAAGCCCCCTCCGGCGTCCTCCCGTGGGGCCGGAATCAAGTCCCCTCGGGATGTGGTCGAAGAGGAGAGCCTCGCACACCGGGAGGTGCCATGGAACGACAGCCATCCGCATATACCGCCGATCAGAGGCGGGTCAATCGACTCTCGCTCGAGAAGCCCATCCGGATGCGGATCGACTCCAAGGAGCTGCAGGGGATGAGCGACAACATCTCGGGCGCCGGCCTGATGTTCTTCGCCGAGGAGCCGCTGCGCGTCGCCATCGAGGTCGAGGAAGAGGGCGGCACCGTCACCTACCAGGGCCGGCTCGTCCGGGCCCAGAAGATGTCGGAGTCGACCACGGGCTACGCGATCGAGTTCGACGCCCGCTAGCCTCCCTGACTAGACTCTCCGCCCATGGCGGAAGAGCTGCACATCCGACCGGCGATCGCCGGCGATCTCGAGACGATCGCCCGGTTCCAGGAGCTCATGGCGCTCGAGACCGAGGACAAGGCCCTCGATCCGGCGCTCGTGCGGCGCGGCGTCCAGGCGGTCTTCGACCGGCCGACGCGCGGCCGCTACTGGATCGCCGAGCGCGGGGGCGCGGCCGTGGGCTCGCTGCTCCTCACCTTCGAGTGGAGCGACTGGCGCGCCGCCGACTTCTGGTGGATCCAGAGCGTCTTCGTCGTCCGCGAGGCCCGCGGGCAGAGCGTGTTCGGCGCGCTCTACCGCCACGTCGAGCGCGCGGCCCGCGAGGAGCCCGGCGTGTGCGGCCTGCGGCTCTACGTCGAGCGCGACAACCAGCACGCGCAGCGCGTCTACGAGGCGCTGGGGATGGAGGCCTCCCACTACCGCCTCTACGAGGTCGACTTCGTCCTCGGCGGATCGACCGGGAAATAGGCCTCCGGGGCCCCCGTACCGCGGCCCACGTCCCATCCATGCGCTTCCGCGACGCCTACGACCCCTTTCGCGCGCTCCGAGCGGCCTTCCAGCTGATCCAGCGCGCCCCGGCCACCATCCTGGTGGGCTCCTGCCTGCTGATGGTCTGCCACTGGTCGGTGGGCTTCCAGTTCTCCGACGACCCGGACGACGCGCCGCTCGTGGTCTTTTTGGGCTGCGCGATGTGCGTGCTGTCGCTGGTCTTCTTCGGGCTCAACGCGCTCTTCACCCTGGGCTTCGCCACGGCGGTGGAGCGCGTCTCGGTGCAGGGCGAGGAGCGCATCGGCGACCTCTTCCGCGCCCACGGGCGCTTCTGGCCCTACGTGCTGGCGTACCTGCTCCACGCACTGGTGGCGCTGGTCGCGTTCGGACCTTTCGCCCTGTTTATCTTCGCGGCGGCGCTGCTCGGCGGGGGAATGGGCGGTGAGGAGGCCGGCATCGCGCTCGGCATTCTGGCCTTCCTGCTGAGCCTGCCGGGCTACGTCTACATCCTGCTGGGCATCTCGCTGGTGCCCTATGCCGCGGCCTTCGAGCGGCTGATGCCCTTCGACGCGCTGGTGCGGTCGTGGAAGCTGGTGTCGGGCAACCGCCTGTGGCTGTTCTGGTTCTACGTCGTCCAGATGGTGTTCACGCTGCTCGGCATGCTGCTTTGCTGCATCGGCGTGATCGCGACCGGGATGGTGTCCACCATCGCGACCTTCGACGCCTACCTGCGGCTGGTGCGAGACGACCAGGAGCAGTGGGCGACCGAGGGCGGCCCCGGGGCGCCTCTCGGCAGCCTCGCGGCGGACGATCCCGACGACGCGGACTGGTAGGGGCCCTCCCTGGATCGCGGAGCCGGGGCTAGAATCCGGCCGGCACGGCTGCTCCCCAGTCCCCCCGACCGAGGTCCGACCCGAGCTCCGGCGCGCTCCGCGCCCGGCTCGCCTGCCCCCAGGCTCACCGAGGCAGCGCCTCTGTTTGGGGTCGAATCGGCTCGAGCGGGGCATCGAGGAGTCCCGCCGCCATTGAGGCGCCCCCCCCGGGCCGTGTAGATTGACGGCCCCAGTCCCCCCAGATTCCGGAGGAGAGCAAGCGAGCGATGGCCGACGAAGGCAAGACCAACGCGGGTCCAGAGACGGTCCAGCTGACCTACGGCGACCGGACGCTTGAGCTCCCGGTTGTCGAGGGAAGCGAGGGCGAGTTAGGTATCGACATCAGCCGGCTCCGTGCCGAGACCGGCTTGATCACCCTGGACCCGGGGTACGTGAACACGGGCTCTTGCCAGAGCGCGATCACCTTTATCGACGGCGAGAAGGGCATCCTGCGCTACCGCGGATACCCGATCGAGGAGCTCGCCGGCGGCTCGACGTTCCTCGAGGTGGCCTGGCTGCTCCTGTTCGGCGAGCTGCCGAAGCGGGAGGAGCTGGACGCCTTCACCGAGCACGTGACCCGGCACACGATGCTGCACGAGGACTTCGGGCGCTTCTTCGACTTCATGCCGAAGCGCGCGCACCCGATGCCGGTCTGCGCGGCCGCCGTCGGCGCGCTGTCGACGTTCTACCGCGAGGCGAACACCGACGACCGCATCCGCCACGCGATCATCCGGCTCATCGCCAAGATGCCGACGATCGCGGCGTATTCGTACAAGCACTCGATCGGCCAGCCGCGCCAGTACCCGCGCAACGACCTCGATTACAGCTCGAACTTCCTGTACCTGATGTACGGGACGCCCTGCGAGGACTACGAAGTCGATCCGGTCTTTGCGCGGGCGCTCGACCTGCTGCTGATCCTGCACGCCGACCACGAGCAGAACTGCTCGACCAGCACCGTGCGCATGGTGGGCAGTTCGCAGGCGAGCCTCTACGCCTCGATCTCGTCGGGCATCATGGCGCTCTGGGGACCGTTGCACGGCGGCGCGAACCAGAAGGTCATCGAGATGCTCGAGCGCATCGCCCGCGAGGAGGGGAGCGCCGACCGCTTCCTCACCCGCGCCAAGGACCGCAACGACACCACGCGGCTCATGGGCTTCGGGCACCGGGTCTACAAGAACTACGACCCGCGCGCGGCGATCCTGAAGAATACCTGCAAGGAGGTCATCGACCGGCTTGGCGGGAACAACGAGATCCTCGACATCGCCCAGCGCCTTGAGGAGATCGCGCTCTCGGATGACTACTTCGTCGAGCGCAGCCTGTACCCGAACGTCGACTTCTACTCCGGCATCATCTACCAGGCCCTCGGCGTGCCGGTGAACATGTTCACCGTCATGTTCGCGATGGGCCGGCTGCCCGGCTGGCTCGCTCAGTTCCTGGAGATGCGCCACGACCCGGCCGCCCGCATCGGCCGGCCGCGGCAGGTGTACACCGGTTCGACCGAGCGCTCGTACGTGCCGATCGAGGAGCGCGGCTAGCGGCGACGAGGACGGCTGAGGCGACCCGCGCGGCCTAGCGCGGGTTCAGCATCTTCGCGTCGTCGGGCCGGATCGCGCCCTGGGCATAGCCCAGGGCCTCCAGGGCCTTGCGCGTCTCGGCGTCGAGGTTCTGGCTGCGGTGGCTCATCGGGTCGGTCTGGGTCGCGGCCCAGGCGTCGAAAGCCGTGAGCAGCTCGGCGAACTTGGCTCCGGCGGCGGCCGGGTCGGCCACGCTGCTCTCGGTCGGGTCGGCCGCCAGGTCGATGATGAGCCGATAGTCGGTGGCGGTCGAGCCGCGCACCATCGCGCGCGAAGCCCGCTGTAGCTTCCAGTCGCCCGAGCGCACCGCCATCTTGTAGCGGAAGGCCTCCGGCGCGAAGGTCTCGTGCACGATCAGCCGGTCGTCCGGGGCCGAGCCGGCCAGCAGGTTCAGCCCGCCGTCGCGGCTCTCGAACGAGCCGCCGAGCAGCGCCAAGAGCGTCGGCGCGACGTCGAGCTGGCTGACCGGATCGTCGCGCGTGCCCGCGGGCAGTGAGCCGTCGCTGACGTGGATCGCCAGCGGCACGCGCAGGATCGGCTCGTGCAGCCAGCACGCGTGCCCGATGTAGTTCACGTGCTCGTACAGCATCTCGCCGTGGTCGGCGGTGAAGACGGTGACGACCTTCCCGTCCGAGCGCGCCGTCCGGTCGAAGAGCGGACCCAGGTAGCGGTCGGTCAGCTCGACATCGCCGCGGTAGAGCCCGCGCACGATCTCGACCTCGTCTTCCTCGCGCTGCATGCTCTCGCCGTAGGTCTCGTCGCGCATGCGCTCCTCGACCACCGCGCCCTCGGGGAGGTATTTGGCCTCGAGCTCAGCGCCCGGCGCGTAGGGCGAGTGGGGCTCCAGCAGGTGGACCCAGACGAACCAGGACTCGCCGTCGGCCTCCACCTGGTCCATGAACGCGGTGGCGCGGCGCACGAGCTCCTCACCGGAGAGGTACGGCTCGCCGACGCCCGGATGCTCGTAGATGTCGAACCCGCGCCGGAACGAGGTCTTGTCCGCCAGGAAGGTGGGGAGGAAGGCGGCCGTGCGCCAGCCGCTCTCCTTTAGGGCCATCGGGATCGTCGGGTCGGGCGACGACAGGTCGTAGCCGTTGTTCAGCGCCCCGTGGTTGCGCGGCATCCGCGAGGTGAGCAACGAGCCCAAGCTCGGCGTCGTGATCGGAACGACGGTCCAGGAGTTCCGGTACACCACCGAGGACGCGAGCAGCGCGTCCAGGTTCGGCGTGTCCACGGCGGTGTCGCCGTAGGCGTCCAGGTGGTCGGCCCGGAGCGTGTCGGCCGTGACCAAGAGGACGTGCGCCTCGGGCGCGGGCGCGGGGGCGCCACCGCTCCCGCCGCCGCTCTCCCCGCCCCCGCATCCAGGCAGCGTGAGGGCCGCGGCGCAGGCCGCGAGCAGGAGGGCTCCGGCAGGGTTGTGTCGTACAATTCGCATCACGATGAGCCATTCCAACACAGAAGCCGCCTTTCTCGAGCGCTGGGCCGAGATCGCCGACCTGTCCTCCGCGTCGGGCGTGCTCGGGTGGGACCAGGAGACGTACATGCCCCGCAAGGGGCAGGAAGCTCGCGGCAAGGTGCTCGCGACCCTCGCCGGGCTGCGCCACGCCAAGCTGACCGCACCCGAGCTCGGCGACGCGCTGGAGGCGTACGCCGAGGAGGCCGCGCCGGGCAGCGACGCCGAGGCCCAGGTGCGCGAAGCGCGGCGCCAGATCGAGCGCGCTGCGCGCGTGCCGGCCGAGCTGACCAAGCGCCAGGCCGAGGCGTCCAGCCGCGGGCTGGCCGCCTGGCAGAACGCGCGCAAGAGCTCGGACTTCTCGCTGTTCGAGCGCGAGCTCGAGGAGCTGGTGGCGATCGCGCGCGAGATCGGCGCGCACCTCGCGCCCCTCACCGCCAGCGGCAAGCCCTTCGATGCGCTGCTCGACGAGTACGAGGCCGGCGCCACCGAGGCCGAGCTCACGCCGCTCTTCGCGTCGCTCCGCTCCTCGCTCAGCCCGGTCGTGCACGCCGCCGCCGAGAGCGGCGTGCGCGTCGACGAGTCGCCGGCCCGCGGCGCCTTCGACCCGACCAAGCAGCTCGAGTTCGGCCAGCGCGTCGCGGCGCAGATGGGCTTCGACTTCGACGCCGGCCGCCTCGACCGCGCGACCCATCCCTTCTGCAGCGGCTTCCACCCGACCGACGTGCGGTTGACCTGGCGCTTCCAGGAGGACGACTTCCGCCCCGCGCTCTACGGCATCATGCACGAGGCCGGCCACGGCCTGTACGAGCAGGGGCTACCGTCCGGCTGGGCGCGGACGCCGCTGGGCGCGGCCGTCTCGCTCGGCGTCCACGAGTCGCAGTCGCGCCTGTGGGAGAACCTGGTCGGGCGCAGCCGCGCGTTCTGGAGCTGGGCGCTGCCGCTCTTCCACGAGACCTTCCCCGAGAAGCGGGACGTGACCGTCGACGCGCTCTACCCGGCGCTGCACACCGTCGCGCCGAGCCTGATCCGGGTCGAGGCCGACGAGGCGACCTACAACCTGCACATCGTCGTCCGCTACGAGGTCGAGCGCGCGCTGATCGCCGGCGAGCTCGAAGTGGGCGACCTGCCCGGCGCCTGGGACTCGGCCTACGAGGAGCTGCTCGGCGTGCGCGCCGACGACGTGGCGGACGGCGTGCTCCAGGACATCCACTGGTCGATGGGAGCCTTCGGCTACTTCCCGACCTACGCCCTCGGCAACCTGATCAACGCGCAGCTCTTCGAAGCCGCCCGGGCCGCGCTGGGCGATCTCGACGAGCAGCTGGGTCGCGGCGAGCTAGAGCCGCTGCTGGCCTGGCTGCGCGACAACATCCACCGCCACGGCAGCCGCTACGGCGCGCGCGAGCTGGTCGAGCGCGCCACCGGCAAGCCGATCACGGCCGACGCCTTCCTGAGCTACGTACGCGCGACGACCCGCGAGGTCTACGGCGTCGCCGTCTGAAGAACGCGGGCCGCCGTCCGCCCGCGACCGCGGGGGACGGCGACCCTCAAGATGGAGGAGGACGCCGCCCGGCCGAAACCGGGCGACGTCGCTCCGGCTGCGACGAAGCCCTGCTCGCCCTTCCGTCCACGCTCTCACCCACTAGGCCCCACCGCTCGCGCGGAGGAGCGCCTTGGACGCGGACGGAGGACGGGCGGGGCTTCCGCCCGTCGCTGCCTGCTCTGGTTCAGCCCTCGCCGTTCTGCTTGGGCTCCTTCTTCTTGTTGTTGTTCTTCTTGGCCTTGCCGCCCTTGGCCTTGTTGCCGGACGGCTTCTTCTTGTTGGCGTTGTAGAAGGCGCGGATCTGCTTGCGCAGCGCGGGCTGCTCGAGCGCACGGATGTTCGCCATGCGCGGCGCCTTCTCCATCTCCTTGGCCGACTTGCGCGTCGCGAAGCGGCCCGCCGGGTCGCGCTTGAGCGCGGTCCACGGAAGGATCGGGGCCTCGGGCTCGAGCTTGGTCGGCTTGGCGAACACGTACGGCACCGCGCCTTCCTTGGGGTCGAGCACCAGCCGGCCGACCACGCCGACCGCCACGTCGCCGGCGACGATCGGCTTGCCGATCATCTCCGACGCGAGCAGGTTGGCCGGTGCGGTGCCCGCTTCGCGCGCTTTCTTTTCCTGGGACGCGGCGCGCGCCTCCACGGGAGTCGAGCGCTCGCGATCGCTCAGCTGCTGGACCCGGGCCGGCTCGAAGTCGGGGAGCTCCTGGACCTCGGTCAGCGGCACCGGCAGCGTCAGCAGTGCTCGTCTCTCGCTGTAGTGGAGGGCGCGGTAGGGCACCAGCACCGGCCGCACCCGCGAGGGGTGCGAGGGGATGTTGACCACGCAGAAGAGCACGCGCCCGCTGGCCGCGTCGATCACGTAATCGCCGATCCAGCCGACGTGCTCTTCGTGGTGGTTCAGGAGGACCGCCTTGGGCCCGATGTCCAGGCGGGCCAGCGGGGAAGGCTCCTGAGGGGCCGCATTGCGGGCGTTCCTTCCCTGCTGCTGCTGCTGCGCCTCCGCGGGTACGGCGGAGAGCAGCGCGGCGGGGGCCGCGAGCGCAAGGAGAAGGGCAAGGCGGGGGAGGCTCATTGGGGGGTCCTCTCTGAGGGGCGCCCGGGGGGGAGCGCCTCCGGACACTAGATTCTTAGGCGGAGGTGCTGAGCCCGCGGTGAAACGGAAATGAATCCACCATCACCTCCCCTCGTTGGAGCCAGGAAAGCCCAGAGACGAGACGCGCGCCCTGCCCGGCGATAAGATGCTCGCCGTTCCGGCCTAAGAGAGGCCCCTAGAGCGTTGCGAATCCTCGTCATCGAAGACAACCCCGACATGGCGGCGGCCATCGGCCGCGGCCTGCGAGAGCATGGGTACAGCGTAGATATCGTACACCGCGGTTTTGAAGGCGAGGAGCTCGCCGCCGTGGAGCCCTACGATCTGGTCGTTCTGGACGTCATGCTGCCCGACCGCGACGGTGTCGACCTGTGTCGAAACCTGCGGCGGCGCAAGATCACGACCCACGTACTCATGCTCACGGCCCTCTCCAGCACGGCGGACAAAATCGCCGGGTTGGACGCGGGGGCCGACGACTACCTCACCAAGCCCTTCGACTTCGAAGAGCTGCTGGCGCGCGTGCGGGCGCTCCTGCGCCGCGGCAACGCGTCCGAGGCGACGCGGCTGTCGCTCGGAGGCCTCGAGCTCGATCTGCTGCGTCGCGCGGTCGAGCGCGACGGGCAGAAGATCAAGCTCTCGGCGAAGGAGTTCGCGCTGCTTGAGTTCCTGATGCGCAACCCCGACCGCGTGCTCGATCGGATGACGATCGCGCAGAAGGTCTGGGACATCAGCTACGAGCCGACGAGCAACGTCATCGACGTCTACATCTCGGCTCTGCGCAAGAAGGTCGACCGCGACTTCGATCCCCCGCTGATCCATACCGTCGTCGGTATGGGGTATCGCTTCGGGGTGTCGGGGGAAGCGGAGTAGGTCGGCGGGAGGCTCCGCGTGAACCGCGCGCGCTCCCTTCGGCTCAAGCTCACCGTCTGGTACGTCCTCGTCTTCTTTGGGCTCCAGACGGTCCTGATCGCGCTGGCGGTCTACTTCCGGCGCGACGCGATCGACCGCACGCTGCAGGACTCGCGCACCGAGATCGCCGGCTCGATGGCGGACAACATCATCACGGCGGAGATCGGCTGGACCGACGAGGAGCTCGCCGGCGAGATCCCGAAGGACGTCGGGATCCGCCTCGCCGCGGTCCGTGATCAGACGGGGAAGGTGTTCTGCAAGACCGGGATCGTCGGCGTGGACGAGCTGCCCTTCGACGACTGGGAGGCGGTGCCCACCGGCCCGGTCGTCCCGGTCCACCGGCTGATGGGCGACGACGAGGCCGAGCGCGTCACCGGCAAGCCGACGCCGATCCAGCTCGTCACGGTTCCCTTCCGCCATCCCGACGGCGACTTCCTGCTGCAGGTCGGCATCGTGGAGAGCGCCGAGGCCGGTGTGATCGAGACCTTCTTCGACCTGTTCTTCATCGGCGCACCGGTCGGCGTGCTGGCGGCGGTCGCCGCCGCATGGATCATCGCGGGGCGCGCGGTGAAGCCGCTCGATCGGCTCGCGCTCGCCGCGCGCAGCGTGTCGCCCGCGCGCCTCGGCCGACGCTTCGACGCGGCCGCGAGCGACGTCGAGATCTCGCGCCTGGCGGAGGAGCTCAACCATGCCCTGGAGCGCTTGGAGGCGGGCTATCGCTCGCAGGATCAGTTCGTCAGCAACGTCTCCCACGAGCTGAAGACGCCGCTCGCGGTGCTGCTGCTGCAGGCGCAGGTCGCGCGCATGGGCACCCGCACCCCCGAGGATGCGGTCGCCTTTGCCGACCACGCCGAGCGCGAGCTCAAGCGCCTCAGCCGCATCGTCGAGAGCTTCCTGGTGCTCGCCCGCGCCCAGCTCACCGGCAACCGGCCGATGCCCGCGGTGCTGGTGCACGATCTCGTCCTGCAGGCCGTGCAGCACGGCAGCGTGCTGGCCGAGAAGAAGGGCGTGCGGCTGATCGCCAAGCTGGACGAGCCCGAGGACGCCGCGGCGGCGAACGGCGACGGCGAGATGCTCGAGCCCGTCGTCAGCGGCGACACCGAGCTGCTGCAGACCGTGATCGACAACCTGGTCCGCAACGCGATCGCGCACTCGCCGCCGGACGAGGCCATCGCCATCGAGGCCGGCCGCTACGGCAACGAGGTGCGCATCGCCGTCCGCGACCGCGGCCCCGGCATCCCCGAGGAGTACCGCGAGCGCGTCTTCGAGCGCTTCATCCAGGTGCCGGACGCCGACGAGCAACGCGAGCGCGGAACCGGCCTCGGCCTGGCCATCGCCCACGACGTGGTGCGCGTCCACGGCGGCTCGGTGCGCGTCGAGGGGCGCGAGGGAGGCGGGAGCTCGTTCCTGGTCGTGCTGCCGGCGCGGTTGGAAGAGGCGCTCTAGCCCGAATTCCGCGAGCGTCGCGGGCGCGCTCTACCGGCTTACGGCCGGTCCTTGCCGGCGATCATCTCGCCCCACGTGAGCTCGCGCTCGCGCCCGTCCTCGACCACCCAGATCGACTCGATCCGCTTGGTCTCGCGGTTCACCAGCCAGCGCGAAACCTCGGCGGTGTTGCCGAAAACGCTGCTCTGGAGCAGCTCTCGACCGCGCATCAGGTGCGTCGCGATTCCGACCCAGTCGATGTCGCCCTCGGGGCCGCGCACCTGGACGCGCGTGTCGTCCAGCTCGAGCGCCGTGGCGACGACGACCTTGCCGCGCTCGTCGCGCGTCAGGACGCCCTCGACCTTCGCCTTTTTGTCCTGGATCGACCCGGGGAGCTGCTCCTGCACGAGCGACGGCGCCGCGACGTGGACGCGGTGGAGGATGTTCTTGTCGTCGCGCACCTTGAGCACCAGCGCGCCCTCGGGGCTCGACGCGTCGAGGTCGAACTCGGTGATGAGACCCTCGATCGTCTGGATCCCCTCGCCTGAGATCAGGTCGCGCAGGTCGACCTTCGCGAGGGCGGAGGGGGCCAGGTTCAGCCAGAGCCCGTCGCCGTCGGAAGCCCAATCGATCGCGCTGACCTCGACGAACTTCGCGACGCCCTCGGCGCCGGGAGCGGGGTCGAGGATCACCCCGGTGATCTGCCCGCCGTCCGCACCGCTGGTGATGAGCAGGTCCTTGAGCCGGCCCGCCACCGAGCCGTCGGGCAGCCGAACCGGGGAGCCGAGCAGGGCCTGGGCGGACAGGAGCTCCGGCTCGGGCAGGCGCACGGGGGCGGGGACGACGGGCGCGACGGGGTCGGCCGGCGTCGGCTCCGCGTTGGGCTCGGGGCTCGGCGCGTCGATCTCGACGAGCTCCGACACCCCGTCCGGAACGCGTGCCTGCTCCGGGCCCCGGCCCACGACGATCGCCGCGGTCTCGGGGGACTCGGACACACCCGTGCGGCCGTTCAGGATGCCGTGGCGCGGCTCGGCGGGCTCGATCGGGCCCGCGGGGGGCAGGGCCGGGGCGACCGCGGCCTGATCGAACCTGGGCTCCGCCAGCGGGCCCGGCTGGAGGTCCAGCACATGCCTCCGGGCCGTCGCGCCGCTCCCCGTCAGCTGCCCGATGCCGGGCAACGTCCCCAACCCCGGCGAGGCGCAGCCGGTGGTGAGTGCGGGGAGGGTTAGAAGGATGAATCCAAGGACACGCACGAGCGTTCCCCCTGCCAGGGAGGACGACATTATGACGTCTTAATCGGCGCTTGGGGGCGCGGGCTCGGAGAGCCGCCGTGTAAACAGCGGCCGTTAGGAGTCCAGCACCGGCGGGCTAGCCGAGGAGGTCGAGATACCAGCCGGGCAGCACGCCCAGGAGCAGCACCAGCGCCGAGCAACACACCGTAGCGACGCCGGCGGAAAGGCGGGTCGTCCGCGGCGGCGCCTTGCCCTCCGGCGGCGGCTGCATCCACAGCACGACGACCACGCGCAGGTAGTAGCCGAGCGCCACCACCGACAGGAGCACGCCGAGCACCGCGACGCCGATCATCTCGGCCTCGACCAGCACCGAGAACACGAACCACTTGCCGAGGAAGCCCCCGGTCGCGGGGATCCCGCCGAGGGACAGCATGAAGAGCGTCATCGCGCTCGCCAGCGCCGGCCTGGAGCGCGCCAGGCCCCGGAGCGAGTCGAGCCCGGTGAAGCGTGAGCCATCGGACTCGAGCAGCGCCAGCACGCCGAAGGCGCCGGTCGCGGTGAACACGTACGCACCCATGTAGATCAGCGCGGCGTTCATGGCGCCGGTGGCGGCCTCGGCCTCACCCTCGGCGCGCAGCGCCAGCGCGCCGGCGATCACCAGCAGCATCGTGCCCGCATGCGCGATGCCCGAGTAGGCGAGCATGCGTTTGAGGTCCTCCTGCGCCAGGGCGCCGAGGTTGCCCACGAGCATCGTGATCAGCGCGATCGCGGCGATCGTCCCGGCGGCGCCGACGGGCAGGATGCCGACCGCCTCGATCAGGAAGCCAAAGGCCGCCGCCTTCGTCCCGGTCGCCATCAGCGCCGCCACCGGCGTGGGGCTGCCCTGGTAGACGTCCGGCACCCACAGGTGGAACGGGAAGACCGAGATCTTGAAGAACAGGCTCGCGCTCACGAACGCGAGGCCCGTCAGCGCCATCGGCGAGGAGAGGTCGCTCGCCGCCAACGCATCCAGCGCGATGGCGCCGGTCTCGGCGTACAGGAGCGCCGAGCCGTACAGGAAGAAGCCCGCCGCGAAGGTGCCCAGGATGAAGTACTTCAGCCCCGCCTCGATCGAGTCCATCCGCGCCCGCCGGAACGCGGCCAGGGCGTAGAGCGGGATCGACAGCAGCTCGAGCCCGATGAAGAACGCGATCAGGTCGCCCGCGCCCACCATCATCATCATGCCCGCCGGGGCGGTGAGCATCAGCGCGTCGTGCTCGGCCTTGAAGGGCAGGTTCTCGCGGTAGTAGCCGATGCTGTAGACCCACGCGAAGAGCGTGCCCGCGAGGAACAGGCACCCCCAAAGCGCCGTCGCGCTATCCGCGCGTAGCGAGCCCAGCAGCACGTCGCCGGGCGGCGTCTCCATGCCGAGGATGCGCAGCTCGAAGACGAACGAGGCCGCGATGGTCGCCAGGAAGACGATCGGCCGCGCGGGCCGGAGCAGGTCGAACAGGTCGCAGACGAGGTACAACAGGACGCCGACCCCGAGCGCAAGCATGGGCGCCGTCGCCGCCGACGAGCCGGCGTCGAAGAGGCCTTCGAAGGTCTGGGCGATGTCTTGGGTGCTCATCGTGCGTCCTCGTCGGCGAAGGAGACCGCGTCGCCACCGCGCGCATCCTCGATGCGCTGCTGCAGCGCGCCCAGGGTGCCGGTCGTCTTGTCCAGGAAGGCGTTCGGCTGGACGCCGATCCAGACCACCAGCGCGACGAGCGGCAGCATCAGCCCGACCTCGCGCGCGTTCAGGTCCTTCAGGGCCTTGTTCTCCTCGTGGACCACGGGGCCGAAGAGCACCTTGCGGGTGGCCTTCAGCAGGTAGACCGCGCCGAAGATCACGCCGGTCACTCCCAGGGCCGCCCAGAGCGGCGAGGCCTGGAAGGTCCCGAGCAGGATCATGTACTCGCCGACGAAGCCGTTGAGGCCCGGTAGCCCGACGCTCGAGAGCACGGTGATGACGAAGAACAGCGCGAACACCGGCATCACGCTGGCGATGCCGCCGAAGCGGTCGAGCGCGCGCGTGTGGCGGCGCTCGTAGATCATGCCGACCAGGAGGAACAGGAGGCCGGTCGAGAGCCCGTGGTTGACCATCTGCAGCACCCCGCCGGCGATGCCGATCTGGGTCAGCGCAAATAGCCCGAGCACCACGTAGCCGAGGTGGCTGACCGACGAGCAGGCGATCAGCCGCTTGAGGTCGGTCTGCGCCATGGCGAGCAGCGCGCCGTACACGATCCCGACCGCGCCGAGCGCCAGGAAGAGCGGCGCGCTCTCGAGCGCCGCCGCCGGGAACATCCCGATGCCGAAGCGCACGAGCCCGTAGGTGCCCATCTTCAGCAGCACGCCCGCGAGCAGCACCGAGCCCGAGGTCGGCGCCTCGGTGTGGGCGTCGGCGAGCCAGGTGTGGAAGGGCAGCACCGGCACCTTGATCGCGAAGGCCAGCGCGAACGAGGCGAACAGCCACAGCTGGGTCGACAGCGGCAGCGCCGCCGCGCGCTCGGTCAGCACCGAGACGTCGGCGCTCTCGAAGCGGTAGATCAGCGCGATGACGCCGACCAGCATCACCAGGCTGCCCGCCACGGTGTACAGGAAGAACTTGACCGTCGCGTACAGCCGGCGTTCGCCGCCCCAAACCCCGATCAGGAAGTAGAGCGGGACGAGGCTGACCTCCCAGAAGAAGTAGAAGAGCACCAGGTCGAGCGCGAGGAACACGCCCAGCATCCCCGCCTCCATCACGAGCAGCCAGACCAGGAACTCCTTCACCCGCTCGGACACGTGTCCGTACGAGGAGAGCACCACGATCGGCATGAGCACCGCGGTCAGCGCGACCATCAGGATCGACAGCCCATCGACGCCGAGCCGCAGCCGGATCTCGGTGTCGGTGCCGGGCAGCGCGAACCAAGCCTTGTCGACGACGTACTGCGGGCCGGCGATCGACCCGTCGAAGCCGGCGTAGAGCACGATCCCGAGCACCGCGACCACCCCGGTGCAGGCCAGCGCGATCAGGCGCAGCAGCCCGTCGTTGCGCACCGGCGCGAGGGCCAGCACGAGCGCTCCGAGGAGCGGCAGGAAGGTGATGCAGACCAGCAGGCTCACGCCGTACCTCCAAAGATCCAGAAGACCGCTAGGCAGGCGGCGCCGGCGCCCATCCAGAGCGCGTAGCTCTTCACGCTACCGTCGACCATGACCCGCAGCTTCGAGGCCGACTCGCGCGCGAGCTTCGCCGCGCCGTTGACCATGCCGTCGATCCCCAGCTGGTCGACGAAGACCGCCACGAGGAACGCCAGCAGCTGAATCGGCCGGACGATGACCGACGTGTAGGTGCGGTCGATGGTCCAGGCGTCGCCCAGGAAGCCGGCGACCTTCGGCCGCGAGCCGAACAGCTGGTCGTCGGCCGCGGGGCCGCGCGTGTAGCGCCAGAAGCCCTGGTGCGCGAAGGCCAGCGCGAGGAACGCGCCGAGCCCGAGCAGGATCCACTCCACCGCGTGCGAGGGGTGCACGTCGCCGCGGCTCGCCGCCAGGAGCTCGGCTCCCGGCTGCGTGACGGGAGCGAGCCAGTCCGACAGGAGGTGGGGGAGGTGCAGCACCGGCGGCAGGCCGAGCACGCCGCCGATCACCGACAAGACCGCCAGCACCATCAGCGGCAGCGTCATGCTGATCGGCGACTCGTGCGGGTGCACCTCGGCCGCGTCGAAGCGCTCCCGGCCGAAGAAGGTGAGCGAGACCATGCGCCAGGTGTAGAAGGCGGTCATCGCCGCGGTGGCGACGCCGACCAGCCACAGGGCGTAGTGCAGCCCGCCGGTCGCGAACGTGAAGGCGAGGATCTCGTCCTTCGAGAAGAAGCCGCTCAGGAGCGGCAGACCCGACAGCGCCGCGGCGCCCGCGACGAAGGTGACGAAGGTGCGCGGCATGTGGGCGCGCAGGCCGCCCATGTTGCGCATGTCCTGCTCCTCGTGCATGCCGTGGATCACGCTGCCGGCGCCGAGGAAGAGCAGCGCCTTGAAGAAGGCGTGCGTCACCAGGTGGAACACCGCCGCGCCGAAGGCGCCGGCCGAGAGGCCCAGGAACATGTACCCGAGCTGACTGACCGTCGAGTAGGCGAGCACCTTCTTGATGTCGTGCTGCGCGAGCGCCGTCGAGCCGCCGATGAACGCGGTCGCGGCGCCGACGCAGCCGATCAGCGTCAGCACCTCGGGCGCCGCCGCGAACAGCGGGTTGAGGCGCACGATCATGTAGATGCCCGCGGTGACCATCGTGGCCGCGTGGATCAGCGCCGACACCGGCGTCGGGCCGGCCATCGCGTCGGGCAGCCAGGTGAAGAGCGGCAGCTGGGCCGACTTGCCGCAGGCTCCGCCGAAGAGCAGGAGCGCCGCCAGCGTCAGCTTGCCGGAGTGCTCGTCGAGCAGCGCCGGGACGGCCGCTCCGATGTCCGACAGGTCGAGCGTGCCGAAGACCTGGAACAGGAGGAAGCTGCCGATCAGGAACGACGCGTCGCCGATGCGGTTGACGACGAAGGCCTTCTGCCCGGCCTCGGCCGGCCAGCCCTTCTCGTACCAGAAGCCGATCAGGAGGTAGGAGCACAGCCCGACGCCCTCCCAGCCCACGAAGAGCCCGAGGAGGTTCGACGAGAGCACCAGCATCAGCATCGCGAACAGGAAGAGGTTCAGGTACGCGAAGAACTTCGCGAAGCCCGGATCGCCCTTCATGTAGCCGGCCGAGTACACGTGGATCAGCGACCCGACGCCGGTCACGACCAGCAGCATCACCGCCGACAGGCGGTCCGCCACGAGCGCGACGTCGACCTGCAGCGAGCCCACGTGGA
Source organism: Planctomycetota bacterium (assembly GCA_039029355.1). GTDB lineage: Bacteria > Planctomycetota > UBA1135 > UBA1135 > JBCCGI01. Next base: position 39,800 of record JBCCGI010000039.1, on the reverse strand, counting down.
TCCAGCTCCAGGCGCTGGACTCGAGGCTCGTCAGCTCCTCGCCGCCGCCCGCGAGCTTGAAGAAGGCGACCAGCGACACCGCGAAGGCGGACACCGCCGCTCCGATCGCGACCGCCGCCGCCAGCTGCGCCGGCCCGGTTGCCTCCGGCGATTTCTGCCGCGCGCGCAGGCAGAGGAAGTGGATCGCCCCGGCCGCGGCGCTCCCCAGGAGCGGCAGCAGCGGGACGAGCCAAAGCGCGTTCCAGGTGGACATTCTTGGGCTACCCCTTGAGCTCGCCGGCCGCGTCGAGACGCACGGTCTGCTTCAGCCGGTAGAGCGCGATGACGAGGGCCAGGCCGACGGCCGCCTCGGCGGCGGCGACGAGGATCACGAACAGCGCGAAGATCGGCCCGTGGAGGTTGAGCTCCCCGAGCGCGGAGTGATGGCGGCTGCCCGCGAGAAAGGTCAGGTTGGCGGCGTTCAGGATCAGCTCGATCGAGGCCAAGACCACGATCACGTTGCGCCGCAGCAGGAAGCCCAGCGTGCCGATCGCGAAGAGCAGCGCGGCCAGGACCAGGAGGTGTTCGGTGGGGACGCTCACTGCTCGACTCCCTTTTGCCAGGGCCAGCCGGCGGCCTCGCGCACGTCGCCGCGCTGCCGCTTCGCCAGCAGGATCACCGCGATCATCGTCGCGAGCAGCAGCAGCGAGGCGGCCTCGAAGGCCAGCACGTAGCGGCTGAAGAGCAGCTCACCGACCTTGACCAGGTCGTCGATGGCCTCGTCCTGGAAGACCGGCGTGGGCGCGAACGACGTCGCGCCGGGGTCCGCTGCCGAAGCGGTCTCGGCCGCCTGGGTCGGGCGCAGGCCCACGCTGAACACCGCGACCAGCAGCAGCGCGACCGCGGTGCCTCCCGCGATGGCGACGCGCCGCTTGCCGAGGCTCTCGGGCCGCTCCACATACTGGGTCTCGTCACCGAGGTTCAGCAGCATGATGACGAACAGGAACAGCACCATGATCGCGCCGGCGTAGACCAGCAGCTGCGTCGCCGCGAGGAACTGAAAGCCCGCCAGGAGGTAGATGCTCGCCAGGCAGAAGAAGGAGCCCAGGAGCGAGAGCACGCTGAAGAGCGGGTTGCGCGACATCACCACGCCCAGGGCGGCGGCGACGGCGAGCGCGGCTAGGACGTAGAAGAGGAGGTCCGCCACCGTTCATTGATCCTGTAGACGTAGTCGATGCGCTTCTGTAGCGCGGCACGGGGACGCTTGAGCTTGTCGATGTCGTACTTCAGCGCCGCGCGCGAGAAGTCCGCCAGCTCGAGCTCGTCGCTCATGAAGATCGCATCCTTCGGGCACGCCTCCTCGCAGAAGCCGCACAGGATGCAGCGGAGCATGTCGATCTCGAACCGCTCGGGCTCGCGCTCGATGAACCGGTCGGTCTCCTGACCGTCGATGGTGATCGCGTAGGCGGGGCACGCGGCCTCGCACAGGCCGCACGACACGCAGGCGAGCGCGCCGTCCTCCTTTTCGACCAGCCGGGGCTGGCCGCGCGTCACCTCGTTGGTGGGCAGGCCCTCTTCGGGGTACTGCCGCGTGATCTTGCGCTTGAAGATGGCGCGCACGCTGTGCGACAGCGCGCGCGCGATCTCGGGCAGGAAGAGCCGTTCGGCGAGGCTCAGCTCCTTGCGCTTGACGATGACCATTCGATGGGCCTGCCTTAGTAGATCCCTAGCGACACGAGGCCGCCGGTGACGAACAGGTTGAAGAGAGCCAGGGGCAGCATGACCTTCCAGCCGATCGCCATGAGCTGATCGAAGCGGAAGCGGGGAAGCGTCCAGCGTACGACCAGGAACAGCAGCAGGAAGATGCCCGCCTTCGACAGGAAGCACGGAAGCTGGATGAACCACGGCGCGCCTTCCCAGAAGGGCACCTCGCTGCCGCCGAGGAAGAAGGTCGTGGTCAGGCAGGCCATGACCACCATCGCGCAGTACTCGCCCAGGAAGAACAGGGCGAACTTCATCGACGAGTACTCGGTGTGGAAGCCGCCGACGAGCTCGGGCTCGCACTCGGCGAAGTCGAACGGGTGGCGGTTGGTTTCGGCAAAGGTCGCGATGACGAACAGCAGGAAGGCCAGGGGCTGGCGCCACAGGTTCCAGGCGAAGAGGCTTCCGGACTGCTCCGCGACGATGACCCGCAGGTCGAGCGAGCCGCTCATCGCCACGACCGCCAGGATGCAGAGGATCAGCGACAGCTCGTAGCTGACCATCTGGGCCGAGGCGCGCAGGCCGCCGAGCAGCGAGTACTTCGAGTTGCTGCTCCAGCCGCCCAGGATGACCCCGTACACGCCGAGGCCGCCGACGGCGACGACGTACAGCGCGCTGATGTCGACGTCGGCGATCGAGAGCGTCGTCTCGTGCCCGAACATCGTCAGGTCGCCCGCGAACGGGATCACCGCTACCGCGAGCATCGCCGGCACGGCGGCGAGCATCGGCGCGAGGCGGAACATCACCGGGTTGGCGCCGTCGGGGACGACCTCTTCCTTGAAGATGAACTTCACGCCGTCGGCGAGCGGCTGCAGGAGCCCCCACGGACCGACGCGGTTGGGGCCGATGCGCCACTGGATCCAGGCCGAGATCTTGCGCTCGGCGAGGGTCATGACGGCGGCGGTCCCCAGCAGGCCGCCGTAGATCAGCGAAGCCTTGAGGATCCAGAGGAGCTCGATCGGCATCAGACGGCGGCCTCGGGGCTGGAGGCGGACGCGACGCGCCCCGCCAGGCTCGCGATGGTGTCGACCAGCGTGCTGACGCCGGCGGGCATCGGCCGCGCCGCGGCGAGCGGGCCGCGGTGGCCGTCGACGTTGACCCACGTCCCGGTGCGCTCGACGCACGTCGGCGCGCCGATGCACGCCAGCGTGGCCGGGCTATGGACGGGGTGGGGCGCGATCGCGATCAGGCGCAGCGCGGACGGGAGCTCCGCCAGCGCCTCCGCGCCCAGGAGCTCGTCCATACGCTCGCCGATCAGCAGCGCGCTCTCGGCGTCCGCCAGCTCGGCGCACAGGTCGGCGGCGGAGACCCCTTCGATGCCGAGCTCGGTCAGCCCGCGCCGGTTGGGGCAGGGGTCGCCGGTGTGGAGCAGGTCGTCCTTGAGCTCGTTGGCCTCCGGCGAGACGAAGCGCGGCTTCACGCCGAGCCGCTCGCCGAGCTGGGCTACCAGCTCGCCCTCCTCGACCGTCAGCCAGGGCGAGACGACGATCACCGGGCTCGCGTGCACCTGCAGCGTCGCCGCCGCGGCCGCCAGCGCGTCGGCGGCGGAGGTCGCCACCAGCCCGCGCGCGTCGCGCACGGCGCCGCCCTCGATGCGTCCCTCGGCGTTGTAGCGGTCGAACGAGAAGCGCCCCGTGTCGCACATCCACCACTCGTTGACGTCGGGGTTGTAGCGCGGGCGGATGCGCTTCACCTCGCCGCGGCGCAGAACCTCGACCGAGATCGAGCAGCCGCGGCTGCACTCGCCGCAGGTCGACAGGTGCTTGGACAGGTTCCAGACGCGCGCCTGAAAGCGGAACTTCTTGAGCGTGAGCGCGCCGACCGGGCAGACGTCCGCCAGGTTGCCCTGGTAGTTGCCCTCCAGCGGCCGGTCCATGAAGGTCGAGATCTTCGAGCGCGCGCCCATCTCGCTGACCGTGAGCTGGGGCTTCTTCGTGACGTCCTCGAAGAAGCGCACGCAGCGGCTGCAGAGGATGCAGCGCTCCTCGTCGAGCACGATCACGTCGCCGAGGCTCTTGCGCTTCTCCAGCTTGCGCCGCGGCTCGACCGAGCGGCCCTCGCCCTGCCCTTCGGCGAAGGAGAAGTCCTGCAGGTCGCACTCGCCGGCCTTGTCGCAGATCGGGCAGTCGAGCGGGTGGTTCTTCAGCAGGAACTCGAGGCACTCGCGGCGCGCGTCGTGCGCGCCCTTGGCCTCGGTGTTCACGATCATGCCCTCGGCGACCGGCGTGCGGCACGCCACGACGACGCGCGGCGGCATCTTGCCCTGGGTCACCTCGACCTGGCAGATGCGGCACGAGCCCACGGGCGTGAGCCCGGGGTGGTAGCAGTACATCGGCACGTCCACGCCCTCGGTGTGGCAGGCGTGGATCAGGGGCTTTTTCGGGTCGGCTTCGACCTCGACCCCGTTCAGGATGATCTTGGTCACGCGTCGGCCTCCGCCGTAACGGGCTGTTGCTCGGTCACGGGACTTCCTCCGGCGCGCACGCACGCCTCGAGCTCGTCGCGGAAGTGCTCCACAACCGCGTGGGTGGGGATAGCGGCGGCGTCGCTAAGGGCGCAGATCGTCTTGCCCGGCGCCATGCCGTTGGCGAGCGAGGAGAGCAGCTCGATGTCCTCCATGCGCCCGTTGCCGCGCGAGAGCCGCGCGAAGATCTGGTGCAGCCACTGCGTGCCTTCGCGGCACTGGCTGCACTGGCCGCAGCTCTCGTGGTCGTAGAAGCGCAGGATGACCTCCATCGCGCGGACGACGGAGGCGGTCTCGTCGAGCATGATCATCGCCGCGGTGCCGAGCATCGAGCCGGCCGCCTTCAGCGAGTCGTGGTCCATCGCGAGCCCGATCATCGAGGCCGGCAGGAGCCCGGTGGACGAGCCGCCCGGGAACCACGCCTTGAGCTTGCGCCCGTGCCACACGCCGCCGGCCCAGTCGTCGAGGATGCGCGAGGCGGGCGTGCCGAGGGGCACCTCGTAGACGCCGGGCCGCTCGACGTGGCCGGAGATGCCGACCAGGATGTTCCCCGGGCTCGACTCGGTGCCCATCGTGCGGTACCAGGCCGCGCCGCGGTTCAGGATGAAGGGCACGTTGAAGAGCGTCTCGACGTTGTTGACCGTCGTCGGGTTGCCCCACAGGCCGAAGCCCGCCGGGAACGGCGGCTTCGGGCGCGGGTGCCCGCGCTTGCCCTCGAGGCTCTCCATCAGCCCCGTCTCCTCGCCGCAGATGTACGCGCCGGCGCCCTTGTGCATGTGGATCTCGCACGAGAAGCCGGACTCGAGGATGTTCTCGCCCACCAGCCCGGCCTTGCGCGCCTTCCTGATGGCGCGCTCGACGCGCTCGTAGGGCTTGCGGAACTCGCCGCGCACGTAGACGTACGCGGTCGGGACGCGCATCGCGTAGCAGGCGATCAGGATCCCCTCGATCAGGCCGTGGGGATCGTCCTCCATCAGGATGCGGTCCTTGCACGTCCCCGGCTCGGACTCGTCCGCGTTCACCGCGAGGTAGCGCGGGCGCGGGTCCTTCTCGGGGTCGGGCATGAAGCTCCACTTGAGCCCGGTGGGGAAGCCCGCTCCGCCGCGGCCGCGCAGGCCCGAGTCCTTGACCAGGCCGACGACCTCTTCGGGCGCCATGCGCAGCGCCGCCTTGAGCGCCTTGTAGCCGCCGTGCTTGCGGTAGACCGAGAGCTTGTGCGACCCCTCCAGCTCGACGCGGTCGAGGAGGTAGGTCTCGGGGGGAGCGTTCATTCGACCTCTCCGAGGATGCGCTCGACGTCGTCGGGCGTGAGCCGCTCGTGGTACGTGCCGTCGAGATCGAACATGGGGGCGTTCGTGCACGTCCCCTGGCACTCGACGCCGAGGACGGTGAAGCGTCCGTCCGGCGACGTGCCGCCGGGGTGCGCGCCGGTGACCTCGCAGGCCTTGGCCAGGATGTCGCGCGCGCCGCGCAGTTCGCAGCTGATGTTGTGGCACACGCCGACGACGTGCTTGCCGACCGGCTTCAGGAAGAACATGGGGTAGAAGCTGGCGACCCCATAGACCTCGACCGGCTCCATCGAAAGGTAGTCGGCGACCGCCTCTAGAACCTCGGGGCGGATCCAGCCGCCGAGCTCTTCCTGGCAGCGGTGCAGCATCGGGATGAGCGCCGCCTGGCGCTCGGGGTAGCACTTCAGCAGCTCGTCGAACTCGGCGACGAGCTCCGCCGGCAGCACGGCGGACGTCGTTTCCTCGGACCCGCTCAACGATCCACCTCGCCCATGACGAAATCCAGGCTGCCGATGATGGCCACCATGTCGGAGAAGAGCCGCCCTTCCGCCAGCACCGGAATGGCCTGAACGTTGACGAGCCCGGGCGCGCGGATGTGGCAGCGCACCGGCAGGCTCGTGCCGTCGGAGACGACGAAGAAGCCGAGCTCGCCCTTGCTGGACTCGATGCCGCGGTAGGCCTCGCCCTTCGGCAGGCGCAGGTCGGTGACGACCTTGAACTGGAAGATCAGCTCCTCCATCGACGTGTGCACCTTGCCCTTGGGCGGCAGGATGTAGCGGCGATCCTCGGCCAGGAACTCGGCGCCGCGCGTGTCGCGCAGGCGCTCGAGGGCCTGCAGCGCGATGCGCACGGACTGACGCATCTCCTCGACGCGCACCAGGTAGCGGTCGTAGCAGTCGCCGACCGTGCCGACCGGGACGTCGAACTCGTAGGTCTCGTAGCCGCAGTAGGGCTCGGCCTTGCGCAGGTCGTGCTCGACGCCCGCACCGCGCAGGTTCGGCCCGGTCAGCGACCAGGCCAGCGCTTCCTCGGCGGTGATCTTGCCGACGTCGCGGTTGCGGTCGTACCAGATGCGGTTGCCGGTGAGCATCGCCTCGTAGCCGTCGATCTCCTGCGGGAAGCCCGTCAGGAAGCTGTGCAGCTGCTCCTCGACCTCGGAGTCGACGTCGGCGTACACCCCGCCGAGCCGGATGTACGAGTTGTTCATCCGGTGCCCGGTGTAGGCGTCGAGGATGGTGTAGATCTCCTCGCGCGCTTTGAACGTGTTGAAGAACATCGAGACGGCGCCGAGGTCGATCGACGTCGTGCCGAGGTAGATCAGGTGCGCGGCGATGCGGCTGACCTCCATCAACAGCACCCGGATGTCCTGGGCGCGCTGCGGGATCTCGATCCCCGCGAGCTGCTCCAGAGCCATCAGGTAGCCGGTGTTGTTCATCAGCGGCTGGACGTAGTCGAGGCGGTCGGTGTGGGGCAGGAACTTGGCCCAGCCCAGCGACTCGCACGTCTTCTCCTTGCCGCGGTGGAGGTAGCCGACGTCGGGCTCGATGCGCTGCATGCGCTCGCCGTCGAGGTCGATCGCGAGCCGCAGCACGCCGTGCGTCGCCGGGTGCTGGGGACCCATGTTGAGCTGCATCAGCTCGCCGTGGATCGGGTCGTCCAGGTCTTCCGGCGTGGGGCGGGAGTACTCGAAGGTCTGGGTCATTGGCCGTCCTTCCACTGCGAGCGCCGCTCTTCGTCCCACTTGCGGTACAGCCGGTCCGGCTCGATGCCCTGGTGGGGGAACTCCTTGCGGAGCGGGTGGTGCCCGTAGCCCTCGGGCATCAGGAGCCGCTTCAGGTCCGGGTGCCCCTCGAACACGACGCCGAACATGTCGAAGCACTCGCGCTCGAAGAACGAGGCCCCGGGCCACAGGTCGACGCAGCTGGGGCAGGTCGGGTCGTCGCCGGGAACGCGGACCTTCACGCGCACGCGGTCGCCGCTCTTCAGCGACCACAGCTGGAACTGCACCTCGAAGCGCGGCTCGACCGGGTGCAGGTCCACCGCCGTGACCAGCGTCACCGAGGCGAAGTGCGCGTCGGTCTTGAGCCGGCCCAATGCGTCGTGCACGACGTCGCGCCCGATGTGAATGCAGGCCATGCCGTCGGAGGAGGTGGAGGTCCGATGCTCGATCCCCTCCAGCGCTTCTCCGATCCGCGTCCAGGTGGCCTCGGCCGCGGCGGGGGCGCTCACCGGTCGCCCTCCCCGGGGCGCGCTTCCTCGCGCGCGAGCGGGTCGTGTGGGTGCAGGTCCAGCGTGCTCTTGGCGACCGCGGCGTTGGGCTGGTACACGCGCACGCCGGTGCCGCGGTCGTCGACCTCGCCGGCGGCCTCGGTCAGCGTTTTGATCGGGCTCTCGCGCTCGATCCGGCGCTGCAGCTTCAGGATCGCGTCGATCACCGCGTCCGGCCGCGGCGGGCAGCCGGGCACGTAGACGTCGACCGGCAGGATCGAATCGACGCCCTGGACGACGGCGTAGGAGTCGTACATCCCGCCCGAGGACGAGCAGACGCCCATCGCGATCACCCACTTGGGGTCGGGCATCTGGTCGTAGATCGTGCGCGCGGCGCGCGCCATCTTCCACGTGAGCGTGCCGGCCACGACCATCAGGTCGCACTGCCGCGGGCTGAAGCGCGCCGCCTCAGCGCCGAAGCGCGCGATGTCGAACTTCGGCCCGATCATCGCCATCAGCTCGATCCCGCAGCACGAGAGCCCGAGCGGCATCGGCCACAGGCTGTTCTTGCGGCCCCAGTTCACCAGCGCGTCGACGCGCGTCGCGAAGAAGCCGTCGCCGCCTGCGTCCTGGGCGGGCTTGAGGGTTTGCGGAGCTACCGATCCCACGTGAGACCTCCCTTGCGCCAAACGTAGGCGAGCCCCACCCCGAGCACCGCCACGAAGCCGAGCACCTCGGCGAAGACGACGCCGCCGACGCCCGCTTCGGCCAGGCTGCGGGCCGACACGGCCCACGGCACCAGGAGCAGCGACTCGACGTCGAACAGGATGAACAGCACCGCCACCAGATAGAAATGGATGGAGAGGCGCAGGCGCGCGTTGCCGATCGCGCCCATGCCGCACTCGTAGGCGGCGCCTTTGCTGACGCCGGTGCGCTTCTTGCCGAGCAGCTCGCTCAGGCCGATGTTGGCCACGGCGAACCCCAAGACGAGTCCGAGGAGGATGAGGATGGGGGCGTACTGGGTGAGCATCGGGGGTGCGATGATCGCGGGGCTCGGCTCGGCGTTTCTCGCGGACCTACGCGGGTCCGGCGCGGAACCGGGGCGGAGAGTTTAGCGGGGGCCTAGGGGGGGAAAAAGCGCGTCCCCTCCTTTAACCGCGCGGCGGTTATCGTGAGGGAGGAACCCGGGTCTGCGCTAGGGGGAACTAGCCGTCGATACGGATGTAGTCGCCGCCCGTCCCGTTTGCGAGCCTCTGAAGCGTCCCGTCTCCGCCCCGTCCGATTTCGACGCAGTAGAACACGAGCTGGGCCTCGTCGTTCACGCTCTCCAGCCAGCCGTCGACCCACCCGGGGCCCTCGGCCGTGCGCCCGTCGCACAGCACGATGACCGTGTCGGCCGCCAGCCGCGTGGTGTCCACGCGACCCTTGCGGTCGAGCTGGAGGGCCGTAGCGAGGCCCTGGTACAGCTCGGTGCCGCCCTCGGGCGTCCGCGCCGCGAGCCAGCGGCGCGCGGCCTTGCGGTTGGCCTGGTTGGCGTCGGCCAGCTTGGAGCGCCAGCGCGTCGCGCCGCTGTGGAAGAGCGTGACACCGAAGCGCCCGTCGTCTCCGAGCCCCTCGGTGAAGCCCACCAGCTGGTCCACGGCCTCTTCATAGCGCGTGCGGCCCGTCGTGCCGAAGCCCGAGGCCATGCTCCCGGAGCGGTCGACCACGAACAGCACCCGGTCGCTCACCGGCCGCAGCCCGAAGAAGGTCGCCGCGGTGACCGCGCGCGCGCCGTCGCCCTCCAGCGCCTCCACGCGGCCCTCCTGGACCGCCTTCCACCACAGGTTCCAGCGGTCGGGGTGGGCCCCGATCGAGCGCCCGGAGATGCGCTTCAGCTCGCGCAGCACCTCGTGCTGCACGCGCAGCGTGCCGCTGCCGTCCTCCAGCCGCCGGGTCCAGATCGCCAGGGCCTCGATCAGGAGCGGCGCCGAGCGCGCCACGTCGAGGATCGGCATCAGCCGCAGGGCGCGGATCGCGTCGCGCCAGTCGCTGGCCACCAGCAGGCGCGAGCCGTAGGCCCGCAGCCGGTCCAGGGCCTGGGGGCCCAGGTGCTCGCGGGTGGCCTCCAGGTGCGCGAGGGCGATGGGAAGCGACACGCGCTCGCGCTCCAGGGCCTCCAGCACGAAGAGGTGCACCGCGGCATCCTCCCACCCGGAGAGCGAGCGGAAGGCGGTCTCCCGCAGCAGCGGCTCCTCGGCCCGGGCCGTGGCGAACAGCACCGACTGGGTGTCGGGGTGGAAGCGCCCGTGGAAGAGGTCGGCGGCGGCTACGCGCTGCTCCAGCGGATAGAGGTCGGGCCGGCCGAGCACCTCCAGCCCCAGCCAGCGCGCGAGCTCGTCGCCGTACCCGCCGTCGAGCAGGCGCTCGAGGCGCTGGATCGCCAGGAGGCTGACGAGCACCTCGCGGTCCATCCCCGGCTTCAGGTCGCGCATGCGCGCACGCTCGGGCCGCGCCCGCCAGCGGTGCGCGGCGGTCTCCAGCAGCGCAACGTCGCACTCGCGCGCGCGCTCCGGCGCGCCCAGCCGCACCAGCCGCACCTCGTCGAGCAGCTCGCGCAGCTTGCTCTCGCTCTCGACGTCGAAGTCGCTGCGGAAGCGGTCGAGGCGCTGCACCCACACCCGCAGGGCCTGGACCGGGTCAACACCGACGCCGGCGGCCGGGGCCGGGCGCCCGAAGGGGCCCGCCAGCAGCACGGCCAAGAGCCCGCCGAGCCACGCCGCGCGCGGGCTCACTACGCCGTGCCATGTTCGCTGTAAGATGCGGATATTGAAGGCCTTACGTTCGTAGGGCGGGCGGGCGCGGGGGCGGGCGGCCGCGGAGGCCCGCGGCGCGCGGACCGCAGCCGGCATCGAACTGTAGCGGGCCCGGGCCAGCCGGCTACCCAAGATTCGCCGCGCGCGCAGGTTGCCCGCGGTTTCCACTGTCCGCCGTCGCGCGCGGTGCGACTTCCTTGGCGATGGCCGATCGACGCCTTCCGGGAGCTCGCAGGACGCGCCGTACCATGCGCGCCACTGCCCTGCGGGCAGCCTTGGTCGCCATCGCTGTCGCGTCGGGCCCGGGGCTCGACGCGCCCGAGCCCCTGGCCGGCCGGCGGGGGAGCGGAGGGGTGGGCCGGGTGGGGCCGGCCGAGGCGAGCTCAGGCGCGCCCAACGGGGTGCCGCGTTGCAAGGACGCGCTGAGTCTCGCCGCCCCTTCCGCGTTCGGGGATCGGCCGCTGGAGGGGCGTGACCTGCTCCCCTGGGAGCTCACGCCCTATCCGCGCCGCTCGGTCGGCGTAAGCCGTTCCCGCTGATTGGTTTAGGAGTGGTCGGGGCGGGCCGCTAGGCCCGACCGCACGGCCGCGATCAGGTCGTCCGGCAGGAACGGCTTCCCCAGGAAGCGCGTCGCCGTGTCGTCCTCGGCGCCGCTCGCCAGGTGCGACCCGTCGACGCCGCTGATCAGCACCGCCGGCAGCCGCGGGCACAGGCGGCGCAGGGCCGACAGGGTGCCGCGCCCGTCCAGGCCCGGCATCGTCAGGTCGAGCACCGCCAGGTCCACCCGGAAGTCGCCGCGTTCGACGAGCGCCAAGGCGTCCTCGCCGCCCTCGGCGCACTCGACCCGGAAGCCGGCGCCGGTGAGGATCTTGGCGCAGACGCGCCGCACCGCGCTGTTGTCGTCGACGACCAGCACGCTGTCGCCGGAGGGCTCCTGAGAGGCGTCCACGGCCTATTCGACCGGCAGCTCGACGCCGTCGAGGAACGGGATCGGCGCGTCGGTGCCGGGGGCGTGGTGCAGCGCCGTGACGCGCACCTTGGCGGCCTGGGCGTCGAGCGCCACGTCGACCGCGCCGAAGATCGGCAGGTAGGCCACGTCGTCGATCGTGTGCTCGGCTTCTGCGACGGCGGCACCCGCGGCGTCGAGGGCCTCGACGCGGAAGGCCAGCTTCCGGTCCACCAGCCCGGGCACGCGATGCCCCGCGCGGTTCTTGATCGTCAGCAGCGTGCGTCCGCCGTCGGCGCGCGCGGAGAGCGCGAACGAGCTGGCGAGGAAGGCCGGGTCGCGCGGCGTCTGCAGCAGGTGGCTGCGGCCCTTGCGCACCGCGGTCGGCTGGTCGTTGTCGTCGGTGGCGGCGGGCCGCTCGACGGGGTGCATGTGGCAGGCCACGCAGCTCATGCCGCGCTCCTCCAGCAGCTCGAGGTCGAAGTCCTTGCCGACGCCGATCACCGGGCCGACGGTGGTCTTGTGGCACGCGAGGCACAGCCGGTTCGAGCCGAGCTCGGTGAAGCTCTCGCCCTGCTGGCTCTTGTGCGCGTCGGTCTCGGCGCCCCAGGGGCCCAGGATCGCGTCGTCCGGGCCTGCGTGGCACGAGCGGCACGAGATGCCGAAGTGCCGCTTCTCGGCCTCCTCCTCGCGCGGCCGCGGCTTGCGGCCGAAGCGGTCGGCGGGTGCCTGGTGCAGCGGGGTCGGGATGTGGCAGCCGTAGCAGCTCTGCGGGCGCCGCTTGGTCTTGAGCGCCTCCTGGTAGTGCCCGTCGACCCAGGCGTGCCCGTGCTGGGTCAGCGCCCACTCCTCGGCGATGGTCTCGTGGCAGCCCCAGCAGGACAGCGTCTCGAGATCGTCGAGCCGCTCGTAGGCGAGTGAGGGGTGCGGCGCGGGCGCGGCGAGCTCGATCGTCCACGCCTCGTCCGTGCCCTCCTGGGGCGGGACGGCGCCCGCGAAGGCGACGAAGAGCACGAGGGCGAACGAGGCGGCGACCGCCGTGAGCAGAGGGGCGCGGCGGGAGCGGGGCGTGGTGTCAGGCATCGGGCGGGTCAGAAGTAGCCGAGCGTCTCGAGCGCCGACGCGGAGCCGGCGTCGTTCTTCTTCGCGCTCTTTTCCTCCACGCGCCACTGGATTTCAACCATGTGGTTCTCGACGTGGGGCACCTCGAAGGTCTCGGGCTCGAAGACGTGGTTCTTCGGCGGCTTCCAGAAGGAATACGTGCCCGGAGCCAGGGACTTCAGCACGGCCTTGCCCTCCCCGTTCGGGCGCATCCTCTGCGCGTTGTGGATCTCGCGGCTGGCGAACGAGCTCCAGCGCCCCGAGCTGAGCTCCGCGCGCTGGTCCTCGTTGACGACCGTCAGGCGCGACAGCTTCGTGCCCGGCGTCTGCGCCAGGAACTGGAACTCGACCTTCACGCCGTGCTCCAGCTCCACCAGCGCGGTCTGGCCGATCTGGTCTTCGACCACGATCAGGTTCGGCAGGTCGGCGGGGATGTAGCCCTGGGAGCGCGCGCTGATGCGCAGGTCGACGTTGCCGATCGGCAGCTCGGCCTCGAAGAAGCCGTCGGGCCCGGGCGAGAAGTCGCGCCCGCCTTGCGACAGGCTGCGGAAGCCGCTGTTCGAGTCGCGCTTGCGCCAGTAGAGGTTGAACTTCTGGATGTGCTCGCGGGTGACGAGGTCGACCACCTCGAGCCGCAGCTTGCCGGTGCGCGGGAGCACGAGCTCGATCCCTTGGGACCCGACCGGCACGTCGTCGGCGTTGACGTTGCGCTGGCCCTCGTAGGCCCAGAGGTCGTACAGGATGCCCGGCGAGTCGTTCACCGCGAGCTCGAAGCGGCCCTCGGCGTCGGTCTTGTCCTCGGCGTAGTACCAATCGCCGCGGCCCTCGTCCTCGGCCCAGCCGTTGACCTGCACCCCCGGCAACGCGGTGCCGTTCGCGTCCTTGACGATGCCCGCGATGGTCGCGCGGCTCTTGACCATCACGATGTCGTGCTCGGTGAGCTTGGCCTCCTCGACCCAGACCTCTTCGGAGTGTTCGTCGTCGCTCCAGAAGCCGTCGTCGACGTTCGCGCTCAGCTTGACCATGCCCGGCTGCACGCCGCGCATGCGGTAGGCGCCCGAGTCGTTCGACTGGCCGTTGCCCGAGGCCTTGTCCTTGCGCCACCAGACGCGGGCGTGGGCCGGCTCGCCGTTCAGCGTGATCGTCCCGCGCACCTCGGCGCCGCGCGACAGCTCCATGTCCTGCTCCTTCACCGCGGCCGAGGTCGGCAGCAGGAAGGGGTCGGAGTACTCGCGCGGGTACTCGGAATGGGCGGCCGACAGCTTGACGTCCTTCGGCCCCGGAAGGACGCCGGCGAGCTCGTAGTGTCCGCTCTCGTCCGAGCGCACCTGGCTGGCCGACGAGCGCACGTACGCGCCGTCGGGCAGGTCCACGCCCTCGAGGCGCCGGTTCTGGTTTTGGACCCACACGTACGCTTCGTGGATCGCCTTGCCGTCCTCGTCATGGATCCGGCCGGTGACCCGGGCGCCCTTGATGAGCGGGAGCTCGACGGGCTCGTTGAAGCCCTGCTCGGGCATCAGCACCGAGCGCGTCGTGCGGCACCAGCCGTCGAGGCGCACGTCGAAGGACAGCTTGCCGTCCTTGAGCCGCTCGTAGGCGGGCGAGGTGATGCGGATCTCGCCGTGCTCGTCGGTCGTCGCACGGTAGCCGGACAGGACCTGCAGCTCCTGATCGGCGAGCGGCTTGCCGGTGTCCAGGTCGTACACGTAGAGCACCATCGGCCGGCCGCTGCCGAGCTCGATGTCGTAGCCTTCGGGGCGTCCCTCGAGCACCTGGAACTCGCGCTGCTCGGCGAGGTGTCCGGGCTGGGTGACCGTGAGCTTCTGCACGCTGTCGAGCCGCGCGAACGGAATCGCGTAGGCGCCCTCGGCGTCGCTGACCGACTCGACGCGCGACATCAGCTCGTCGCCGTCGCGCAGCACGTTCGAGATCGAGATCTTCACGCCCTCCAGCGGCACGCCCGACGCGGCGTCGACGACCTTGCCGGCGAAGGGCGCCGCCTTGCGCAGCGTCAGCTCGTCGTCGACGCCGGTCTTGCGGCTCTGCATGCGCGGCAGGAAGCCGTCGGCCTGGGCGTAGATGCGGTACTCCTTGAACTCCTCCAGGTCGAGGAAGCGGAAGCGTCCCTCGGCGTTCGAGACGCACTCGGCGAGCGGAGCACCCAGCTCGTCGTAGTCGCCGCGCCGCGGGTAGAGCGCCAGCTGCGCGCCCTCGATCGGGTTGGCCTCCTCGTCTTCGAGCGTGCCGTAGAGCGCGAGGCCGTCGAAGCCTTCCTCCCAGCTGGTGAGCCCGGCGCTCGTCGTCACCTGGTGCTGCGGCACGTCGACGGTGACCCGGCCCGCGGCCCCCTCGTGGTCGGCGCTCTCCTCGGCCGCCGTCTCCTCGGTCGGCACCGGCTGCACCGCGTCGGAGCGGCCCGCCGGGCGCGCGACGAGCGGCGTCTCCGCCTGGACGCTGCGGCCTCCGCCGTCGGGGAGAGCGAACCATACGGCGAGGCCCGCCCCCAGGGCGAGCGGGGCTAGGATCAGCGTCTTTGCGCGGGCGCTCATGCGGGAATTCCTGCCTGGGACGGGGGGAGAACCGCCGAGGCCAGATTGTTGCATCTGCGGCCCGTTCGCGCAGCTTTCGGCCCCGATCGTTACTTGTCGAACACGTTCGTCTCGCGCGGGCTGATGCGCTCCTCGACCTCCTCCACGGTGAGGTCCAGCTTGGCGAAGCCGATCTTCTCAGCCAGCGGCTTGGCCGCGTCTTCCTTGGGGGCGGGGGCCTTGCCGGCCTCCTTGGGCTGGGGCTCTTTCGGGTCGCTCATCGGGAAGGGCTTTCCTGGTTCCTGTGGATTTAGCTGTTCGAGGTTACGCCCGCGGGCGGAGTCGCGTGAGCGGGAACCGTCGCTTCGCGCTCGTCGACCAGCAGCCCGAGGGCGTGCAGGCGAGCCGCGAAGCGCGCGAGGTGCTCGGCGTCTTCGGCGGAGGCCTCGGCCTGCAGCGCGCCGACCGAGCCGGCGCGCTGGATCGCTTCGAGCGCGAGCCGGCCGTCGGGGCGCAGCTCGACGAACTCGCCGCGCCCGCCGGCGTAGGCGAGCACCCGCGGCTCGGGCGCGAGCGCGCCGATCGCGCGCGCGGCCTCCTCACGCGCGCCGGCGACGTAGCGGCCGGTCAGGAAGTCGGGGCGCACGGCGCGCGCCAGGGGATGCGCCAGCGCGCCGACCGCGCCGGTGTAGGAGAACGGCAGCTCGATCAGCGACAGGCCCGGCGCCGGCGCCAACCCGGGCGACGCCCCGCGCTCGGCCAGCCGCCGCGTACGCGCGCGGCAGCGCTCCGCGAAGGCGTCGGGGTGGACGTCGCGCGCGAGGTGCAGGAAGTAGTGACTCTTCTGCATGAAGTAGAAGATGTTGTCGCCGGCGAAGAGCGCCAGTCTCGACCGGAAGCCCTCCATCATCTCGGCGAACATCTCGGCCGCCTCGGACGAGGTCATGCCGCTCTCCGACTCGTACTCGTGATACAGCTGCAGGTCGGCTTCGGGGTCGTCGAGGATGCGGATGCCGAAGGCGTCCGGGTCGCGGTAGGTCTCGGCGACCTCGTCGATGTGGAAGGTCTGCAGCGACACCTCGCGCACCACGTCCGAGTTGTCGAGCAGGAAGTCGAGCGTCGCGCGTGCCTCCTCGCGCGTCTCGCTCGGGAAGCCGACCATCGCGTAGAAGGTCACGCTGATGCCCGCGGCCGCGCAGTTGCGGGCGACGTCCAGCGTGGCCCGCACGCTCTGGCCCTTCTTCATCATCTTCAGCAGCCGCGGCGTGGCGGACTCGAAGCCGAAGAGCAGCTTGCGGCAGCCCGAATCGTAGAGGAGCTGCGCCCCCTCGCGCGTGTACGCCCTCGGCTCGACGCGCGCGTCGCTCCACCAGCGCACGTCGGCCTCGCGCTCGATCAGCGCCTCGGGCAGGTCGGCGATCATGCCGGGCGGCATGCAGTCGGTGATGAAGTTGAAGTTGCGCGCGCCGTAGCGCTCCTTCAGCTGCACGACGTGGTCCGCGATCGTGTCCGCGCGGCGCGTTCGGTAGCCG
The DNA here is from genome assembly GCA_039029355.1 of Planctomycetota bacterium. Taxonomy (GTDB): domain Bacteria; phylum Planctomycetota; class UBA1135; order UBA1135; genus JBCCGI01. The sequence continues at coordinate 23,197 of JBCCGI010000039.1, read as the reverse complement.
GGCCCGATCACGGTCGGGAGCGTGCAGAACGTGCACTCGCCGTAGTAGCACCCGCGGTTGATGTCGAAGGGCAGCACGATCTCGGGCGAGAAGTACCGTTCGAACGGCAGTCCGTCGAAGTCGGGCAGCGGCGCCTCGTCCAGCCGGATCGGGTGCCCGGGCGGGTTCTCGACCGCGCGTACGCGCGCGCCGCTACGGTCGAACCACGTCGTCGACGGCACGTCGCGCGGCTCGTCGCCCGCGGCGAGCGCCTGGCACAGGGCCAGCATCGGGCCCTCGCCCTCGTGGAAGATCATCGAGTCGAGGCACGTGTCGATACCCGGCGCGTGCATCAGCTTCTTGCCGATGTAGGCGAGGAAGCCGCCGCCGGCGGTGACGTGGCAGTCGGGCAGGTGGCGCTTCACCATCCGGCCGAGCGTGAGCGCCGGGATCAGCTGGCTGCCGTAGATGACGCTCATCCCCAGCACGCGCGGCCGCTTCGCGAGCAGGCGCGGCAGGAGCTCGGCCTCGAAGTGCTCGAGGAAGGGGTTCTCCGCCCCGTCGTCGACCGCAGCCAGCACCTCGCGCGAGCGGTCGTTCGCGTAGCGCATGGTGAAGTTGTGCGGCGTCAGCTGGCTCGGGAACCACGACGCCGAGACCAGCCGCAGCCCGTGGTAGAGCGTGCGCACGGCGGGCACGTAGCGCGCGGTGTCGTAGAAGGCCTCGCCGCGGAGCACGGCCTTCGCCTCCTCGACCTCGTGCGCGACCGACGCGGCGCTGGCGGCGCTCTCGGCCGCGGCGCGGAAGGCCTCCATGTCCTCGAAGCCCAGCGCGTCGCGCCCGCCGAAGCGCGCGAGCGGCAGGCGCTCCTCGACGCGCTCGGCGGCGCGCAGCAGGTAGTCGCGCGACAGGAAGCGGTCGTAGGCCTCGACGCTCGCGTCGATCACCTCGACGTCAGGAAAGCCGCCCGCCTTGAGGTAGGCCGAGATGCAGGGCAGCGCCAGGTAGGGCTGGGTGAAGTGCCCCTGCGGCGGGAAGACGAGCGCGATCGGAAAGGAGCTGGTCTGGATCATCGTGGTGCTAAGCCGCGGGAGTCGAGGAAGGCGCGCGCCTCCGCGCCGAGCGCGTCGCGGGGCGTCTCGATCAGCTCGGCGACGTCGGCCGAGACGCGCACCGTGCGCACGCCCCGGTCGCCGGACACGACGGCGAGGCAGGTGGGGGAGGGCGTCGCTGCCGGCGCGTGCCCCTGGCCGAGGGACGACGCGACCGACGGTAGATCGTAGCGCGCGCGCACCACCCGGACGCCGGCGTCCGGGCCGGAGGCGGCGGGCGTCTCGTCGACGGCCTGCTCCCAGGCCAGCATGTCGTCGAGGAGCGGGTCGCCGAGCGACGCGACGAAGCGCGCAAAGCGGCCGAAGCCGCCGCCTGCGGGCGGCGCGGCTCCGTAGGCGCGGAGCGTGCGGGCCAGGTCGAGCGCCCGCTCGCCGCGGCGCCGCGCGGCGAGCGCGAAGGTGCGGGGCGCGCGCATCATCGCGTCGGGGACCTCGCCGGCGAGCCCGTGGAGCTCGCGCAGCCGCTCGACGCCGCCGCGCTCGCCCGTCAGCAGCGCGAAGGTGCTGAAGACGTCGGGGTGCGCCTCGATCAGCTCGCGCTCGGGGCCCGTGGCGCCGGTGCCGAGCGCCATGTCCGGCGGGATGCCGTCCACGGGCCGCGACGAGGCCGCGTGCGAGTCGCCGAGCCCGCAGCCCGGCTGCGGGTTGACCAGGTGGAACGACAGGTTGCAGCCGGCGGCCAGCGAGGCGTCGAGCGCGAGCTCGAACGTCCGCGCCAGCGCCTCGTCGTCCTCACCCGGAAGCCCGAGGATCAGCGAGAGGATCGGCGTGATGCCGTTCTCGGCGCAGCGCTCGACGACGTGCAGCACGTCGAAGTCGTCGGCCATGTTCTTCTGGTGCAGCTTGCGCACGCGCGCATCGCCGCTCTCGACCCCCAGCAGGACGCGGTAGCAGCCGGCGCGCCCCATGAGCGCGAGCAGCTCGTCATCCAGGTGGTCGACGCGCGCGCGGCACTCCCACGGCACGCCGAGGTCGGCCTCGATCAGCGCGCGGCACAGCGCCGTCGCGTGGCGGCGGTCGGCGCCGAAGAGGTCGTGGCACAGGTACGCGCGCCGGGCCCCGGGCAGGTCGCGCAGCGCGCCGATCTCGCGCACGAGGCGGTCGACCGGGAGCGGGCGCGAGCGCCGGCCCCAGAAGCGCCCGATCGTGCAGAAGCTGCAGTCGTAGACGCAGCCGCGGCCCGAGTCGATCGGCGTGAGCCCCTCCTCCTCGCCCGTGACCTCCTTGTACGCCGCCAGCGGCGGCAGCAGGTCCCAGGCGTAGTCCGCCAGGCTCCCGAGGTCGGAGAGCGGCGCGCGGTCGGGTTCGCGGAGCACCTCGCCGGTCCCCAGCCGCCAGGTCACGCCGCGCGTGCCGGCGGGCGTGCTTCCCGCGGCGAGCCGGGTCAGGAGCTCGGGCAGCGTCGCCTCGCCCTCGCCGCGCACGACCGCGCTGATCCACGGAAAGCGGTCCAGCAGCGTGACGTCGAGCCCGGTCGTGCCCGGGCCGCCGAGCAGGATCGGGACGTGCCGGGCGCGCCGGTGCACCCCCCTGGCGATCGCGAGCGAGATCGGGAGCGTCGCCCCCATCGTCGAGAGGCCGAGCACCTCCGGCGCGCCGTCCGCGAGCAGCAGCGCGGCCGCCGCGTCGGCCAGCTCGTCGCCCGCGGGCAGGGTCCCGGCGGCGAGGCGGAAGGCGAGGTCCTCCAGACGCACCGCGTGTCCGTGCTCCCGCAGCGCTCCGCCGAGCCGGAGCAAGCCGGGGGGAGGCATCGAGTAGCCGAACGTGTCCGCGTGAGGCGCCGCGGCGAGGAGCACTGACATCGCAGGAAGAGGATCGGCAACGCCGGCGGGCAATTCCAGGTCTCTCCTTGTATCGTTGCGCACCCGCCTGAGACCCGGCGGCAGGGCTGGGTCGTTCCCTGAACACGACGAAAACCGTCATGAGTGCCCGCATTCGCCGTACCCTTCGCGACGCCTCCGTGCTCGGCCCCGCGCTGTTCGCAGCCGCCTTTGCGGTCTCCTGCAGCGGCAGCGGCAGCGACGACGACAACAACTCCTTCCTGGTCCGGGTCGCCGACCACGCCACCGATGCGACCGCCAACCAGGTCGTCTCCGGCAACTGGATGGTGTACTTCGCCGACGAGGCCGCCAGTGGCTCGACCGACCTCAACCTCGACGGCGACGCCGCCGACGACGTGGCGGTCGCCATCAACATGAAGAACACCAAGGACAACGTCCTGCGCGCCGCGATCGACGCGGCGATCGTGGGGGCGCAGGTCTACTTGGTGGTCGACGAGGCCGAGGACGGCATCGACTGGGACGGCGACCTCGCGCTCGACGACCTGGTGCTCCTGCACTGGAGCCTGGCGGCGGACGTCGTGACGTTCGTCGATCTGTTGGATCCCAACTCGGGGCTGGGCACGCCGCTCTTGGCGCTCGACAACCAGCGCGTTTACTACGCCGCCTCGGTCGTCCCGTCCGGCGACGAGACGACCCTGCGCTACGTCGACGAGGCCGATCCGCTGGTGCCCGTCGTGGTCGAGAACACGCTCGGCGGAGGCCCGCTCGCGCCGCTGCTCCTCGGCCAGGAGGAAGGGCTGATCTTCCTCGTGCTCGACGAGACCTCCGGCCCCGGCCCGCTGTTCCCCGGGCCGCCGACGCCCGACTACAACCTGGACGGCGACAACACCGACTCGGCCTGCCTGGCGCTGCTCGACGGCACCCAGGACGACTCCGTCGTGGTGCAGGTGCCGCTGGCGATGAGCGACGCCGGTGCGCCGGTCGCCGCGTGCCGCAACACGACCCAAAGCGAGTGGCTGGTCGCGTTCCTCGTGAACGAGGCCGCCCAGGGCGCGACAAACCTGAACGACGCGGCGCTGTTCGTGAACGCGCTGGTGCCCGACTCGTGCTCGGGCACGCCCGACCTCGACACCGACGACGACGTGCTCCACTACCTGCGCTACGAGGAGCTGGTGATGGGCACGCCGGCCGTCAACACCGGGCTTGCGGGTCAGGACCGGGTCCTGGTCGTGCCCGACTACGCCGCGACGCTCAGCGCCGAGCTCGACGCCACCTGCGACTTCAACGAGGACGGCGACTCCGACGACATCGTCGTACGCTGGGTCGAGGCGATCGACGCCACCGTCGACGACGTCATGCCGCCGCGCGACCCGAGCCAGCTCTTCGCCGCGTACGACGTGCCGGGCGGCTCGTTCGGCGTCTCGGCGCTGCTGGAGCGCCTCGTGATGGTGGTCGACGAGGCCGCCGACTCCTCCGACATCAACGGCGACGGCGACTCGGACGACACCCTGGTCGGCTACCTGGACCCGATCGATGGCTTCACCGCCGACTGGGACTTCGAGCACCCGACCGGCAACCCCGGGATCGGCCTCGGGCCCACCGCGGGGAACTATGCCGGCGTGAACTGGATGGCCGCCGAGCAGTCCGAAGGACGGCTCGGGATGGCGCTGATGGAGGAGACCTTCGGCATCAGCGTCAACGTCGACCTCTTCTGCGACTTCGAGGAGAAGGACACCGACGCGATCGACTCGCTGCCGATCTGGGCCGACTTCGAGTCCGGGCCGATCCTGGACTTCGACGGGCAGGGCTACGCGCTGCTCGAGTCCGACCCGGGCATCGTGCAGGCGCGCGGGTTCGTCTTCTTCCGTGTCTCCGAGTCCGCGGACGCCTTCGACTACAACAACGACGGCGACACCAACGACGTCATCCTGATGCGCAACCCCCAGGCGCAGTGCAGCACGGTCGCGATGGCGACCGCCAGCAGCCTGGGCGGCGACAACCCGGTCATCGTCACCGACGGCGCCCAGGGCGCGGTCTTCATCTCGAGTGAGTTCCAGGCCGGCGAGGACTTCAACGGCGACGGCGACGTCAACGACCTCGTCCCGCGCTACTTCGTCTTCTAGGCGGGAGACTCCGCGTGCGCGCCGCCTTCGCCCTGCTCGCGCTGGCGGCGTGCGCCGCTCCGCCGGCCTCGCCCGCTCCCCCGCGGCCGGCGGCGCCGAACGTGGTGCTGCTGATGGCGGACGACCTCGGCTGGGCGGACGTGTTCGGGCCGGACGGCGGGCGCCCGTCCACCCCCGCGCTCGACCGCATGGCGGCCGAGGGGCTGCGGCTCCGCCGCTTCTACGCGGCGGCGCCGGTCTGCTCGCCGACGCGCGGTAGCGTGCTGACCGGCCGCCATCCGAGCCGCTACGGCATCCCCGGCGCCAACTCGGGGCACCTGCCGCACGACGAGCTGACCCTCGCCGAGCTCCTGGCCGCGCGCGGCTACCGCACCGGCTTCTTCGGCAAGTGGCACCTGGGGACGCTGACGCGCGAGGTGCACGACTCGAACCGCGGCGGGCCGCGGGGCGTGAAGCACTACTCGCCCCCGTGGGAGCACGGCTTCGACGTCGCCTTTGCGACCGAGGCGAAGGTGCCCACGTGGGACCCGATGGTCAAGCCGGGCACCGACGAGCCCTACGGCACGCGCTACTGGGTCGCCCCGGAGCAGGCCGAGACCGAGAACCTCGCCGGCGACGACTCGCGCGTCATCGTCGACCGCGTCGAGCCTTTCCTGCGCGCGAGCGCGGCGGACGACGCGCCGTTCCTCGCCGTGATCTGGTTCCACGCGCCGCACCTACCGCTGGTCGCGGGCGAGCCGTACCTCGCGCAGAACGAAGCGCCGGGCCGCGACTACAAGGCGGTCGTCAGCGCCCTGGACCACGAGGTGGGGCGCGTGCGCGACCTGCTCGACGAGCTCGGTGTCGCGGACGACACGCTGGTGTGGTTCGCGAGCGACAACGGCCCCGAGACCCGCGGCGCGCCGCCACACGAGCGCCCGCACGACCAGCCCGCCGAGCACTACGCCGAGGTCGAGCTCGGCAGCGCGGCGCCGTTCCGCGGCCGCAAGCGCAGCCTCTACGAGGGCGGCGTGCGCGTGCCGTCGCTCGTGGCGTGGCCCGCGGGACTGCCCTTGGCGAGCGTGGGGAGCGCGCTCGACCTGCCGCTTTCGACCTCGGACATCCTGCCGACCGTGCTCGCCGCGGTGGGGGAGCCGGCGCCGCCGCGCACGCTGGACGGCGTGGCGTTGCTCGACGAGCTGCGCTCGGGAGCCACGGAGCGCCCCGCCGCCTCGCCCGGGATCGGCTTCCGCTCCGGCAAGCGCGCCGCGTGGAGCGAGGGGCGCTGGAAGCTCCACTCATCCGACGCGGGCGAGACGTGGGAGCTCTACGACCTGGCGCTCGACCCGGCGGAGCGAAGCGACGTCGCGACCGAGCACGCAGCGGTCGCCGAGCGCCTCGCCGCGGCGTGGCAAGCGTGGCGCGACGACTGCGTCGCCGACCACGGCCGGTAGCCGGCCGCTAGACCGGCGTGATCCACTCCGCCGCGCGCTCGCCCTGGCCGCGCACGACGCTCTGGAAGGTCTCCTGCAGCGCGCGCGTCACCGGGCCGGGGCTCTCGCGCAGCGCGCGTCCGTCGATCTCGCGGATCGGCGTGACCTCGGCCGCGGTGCCGGTCAGGAAGGCCTCGTCGGCCGCGTAGAGGTCGGTGCGGGTGAAGCGCTCGTAGCGCACCTCGAAGCCGAGGTCGGCCAGCAGCGTCAGCACCGTGCCGCGCGTGATGCCGTGCAGGATCGGCGAGGCGTCGGGCGCGGTCGCGATCAACCCGCCGCGCGCGATGAACAGGTTCTCGCCGGTGCCCTCGGCCAGGTAGCCGTCGCGGTCGACCAGGAGGCCCTCGTCCAGGCCGAGCGCGATCGCCTGGCGCTTGGCCATGAACGACGTGACGTACTGCCCGGTGATCTTGGCCCGCGACGCGCTGGCGTTGCCGGTGGCGCGCTCATAGGAGGAGAGCTGCGTGCGGATGCCGTTGCGCAGCCCGTCCTCGCCGAGGTAGGCGCCCCAGTGCCACACGGCGATCATCGTGCGCACCGGGTTGTTGCCGCCGGCGACGCCCATCCCGCCCTCGTCGAGCCACACCAGCGGGCGGATGTAGGCCGAGCTCATGCCGTTCTCGCGCAGCGTCTGCACGGCGGCTTCCATCAGCTGATCGACGCTGTGCGGCACCTCGTAGCCCAGGATGCGCGCCGAGACGATCAGGCGCTCCATGTGCTCGCGCAGGCGGAAGACGCCGCCGCCGCCGGCCTCCTGCTCGTAGCAGCGGATCCCCTCGAAGACGCCGGTGCCGTAGTGCAGCGAGTGGGCCAGGGGCGAGATGCGGATCTCCTGGACGGGGAGGATCTCCCCGTCCAGCCATGCGAGGGTCTCGATCTTGTCCATGCGGCGCATTGTAGCGACGACGCGTGCGGCAACCCATTGACCGTTCCGGCGTGGACGGTGGAGGATGAGCGCATGGCTCCCCTCGCTCTCCTCCTCGCCGCCGTCCCGACCTGCGCGGGCGGCGGGTTGCCCGAGCTCTCCCTCGACGAGCCCTTTCCCGTCGTCGGGAGCCAGGTGATGCTGACTCTCACCGGGCCGCCCGGCGCGCTGTTCTCGGTGCAGGGCGCGGCCCTTCCGACCGAGCTGTCGCTCGGCGCGCTCGGCACGCTGTACCTCGACCCGGGCCTCCTGATCACCGCCGCCGCCGGAGCGCTCGACGCGTCCGGCCAGGCGTCGATCCCGGTCCCGGTGCCGCCCAACCCTGAGCTCGACGACGCCCTCTTCCACCTGCAGGCGGGGACGCTCGCGGGCGGCGAGATCCAGCTGTCGAACAGCGTGACCATGCGCTTCGGGCTCGCGGCGCCCAGCGGCGTGCGCAACCCCGAATCGGTCGCGATCACGCCCGACGGCGCCAAGGCCTTCGTCGCGCACCAGGAGGACGGCAGCGTTTCGATCGTCGACGTCGCGGCCGGCGCGCTGCGCCGCGACCTGCCCGTGGGGCCGCGGCCGGTCGGCAAGGGCTTCGAGGTCTCGGTCGAGGTGGACCCCGAGGGGCGCCACGCGTTCGTCGTGAACCCCTGGACGGCCGAGGTCGCGGTGATCGAGGTCGCGTCGGAGTCGCTGGTCGCGCGGCTGCCGGTGCCGCGCGCCTCGCGCGACGTGGCGTTCGACTTCTCCGGCGCGGCGGGCGTCGTCTATGTCACGAACGAGCGTGACGACGCCGTGCTGCGCTTCCTGGAGGCCGCGCCGGGTGTCTTCGTGCCGTTGGCGCCGCTCGCGCTCGAGGGCGCGGACCCCGGCGTCCTCGCCGTGCACGCGGACGGGAGGCTGGTGGTGGGGCACCGGACGAGCCACGAGCTCGAGGTCGTCGACCCGAGCCAGCCCGCGGGCGCGACGACCGTCGCGCGCTACCCGCTGAACCGGCTGCCCTACGACGTCGAGGTCGACGGCGACCGGGTGCTGGTCGCCACCTTCGACGTGTTCGTCCCCGGTGACGGGCAGAACGAGCTGCTCGCGCTCGACGTCGACACCGGCGCGATCCTGGGCAGCCACCTGATCGACCGCGGCACCGACTACCTCGACGTCGAGCGACTGGGCTCGCGCGTGGCGGTGGTCGGCGCGGGCTCGGGCTCGGTGGTGCTGGCGGATGGGGCTACGCTCGCCTTCGACAGCGTCGTCGACCTCGCGCCGTTCCAGCCCCTCGCCACGCCGCAGGACGCGGTCTTCGTGCCTGGAGCAGGTGCCGAGCCGAGCGCGCTGCTCGTCACGAACTACTTCCGCGACTCCCTCGCCGTCATCGACCTCGCCGGGCCGGGGCCGTTCGCGGTCGCGACCGAGATCCCGCTGCACGGGAGCGGCGCGCTGCAGGTGCCGCTCTTCAACCTGACCCAGGAGGACGACGGCGACTGGTGGTTCCGCAGCGTGCAGTTCTTCAACGGCACCCCGCAGAACCCCAACCCCGTGACCTGCGCGACGTGTCATCCCTACGGCGCGGGCTCGGACGGTCTGACGCATCCCGGCCGCCAGGCGATGCCGATGTTCGACCTCGGCAACACCGCGCCCTACGGCTCGGGCGGCTTCCAGCCGTCGCTCCTGGGCACCATCACCAGCACTTTCTTCGCGCACGGTCAGATCGGCGGTGGGATCCCGTTCCAGGCCGACCTCGACATCCTCGCGTTCCTGACGAACGACGCGCCGCCGCCGCCCAGCCCGCACTTCTTGCCGGACGGCTCGCTGTCGTCCGATGCGCTCGCCGGCAAGGCGCTCTTCGAGGGCGCCGCGGGCTGCGCCGCGTGTCATGCGCCGCCGCTCTTCCTGCCGCCGCCGCCCAGCCCGAAGACGATCCCCGGCGGTGTCGGGACCGGGCTCGCGCCGGCCAACGTGCCGAGCCTGCGCGGGGCGTGGGCGACCGCGCCGTATCTGCACGACCACACGGCGGAGACGTTCCTCGACGTGCTGACGAACAACCCCGGCGATCAACACGGGGCGACGTCGGGGCTGACCGCGGCGGAGCGCGATCAGCTGGTCGAGTACCTGAAGACGCTCTAGCTCGCCTTCTTCACGAGCCGACGCGGCGCTGCGGCCCAAGCGGCCCGCTTCGCGGACCTCTCCGCGTCGGGCGGCACTTTGCGGGCACCGGTGTCCTCGACGACCCGTTCAGGGGCGCCTGCGGGGCCGGCGCCCAGAAAGCACCACATACACCGAGTTGGACCGCACCGCCGCCCCGTCTCGTGAGGCTAGAGCGACCAGGCGGCGTGCACGACGCCGGCGGGTTCGCCCGCGGGCTCGCCCTCGGCCGCGGGCTCGAAGCCCAGCGACAGCAGCTCGGGCCCCGCGCCGTCCGCGGACGGCACGAGGTGCGCGGTCACCCGCAGGAAGCGCGCCTGGGCCGGCGGCTCGTCCGACGCGGTGCTCCACCCGCGCGCGTCCTCCGACCCGGCGAAGCTCCAGCGCACCGAGGCGCCATCGGGCACGCGCATGCGTGCCGCGAGGCGCTTCAGCTCGCGGAAGCCTGCGCGGTCGAAGACCCAGGTCGCGCGGCCCTCGGCGGCCGGGTCCAGCCGCAGGCGCCAGACGTCGTTGCTGAAGATGTCCGAGCTGTGGCGGCCGCACAGGAGGAGGAACTCGTCGAGCTCCTCCTCGTACGCCATGTCGAAGAAGCCTCCGAGCGCGGGCGGCGGGTCGGCGGCGTCGATCTCGTTCCAGGTGCCCGTGCGTGCGTCGTAGGTCCACAGGTCCGAGTTGCGCTCGGAGCGCTGGCCGCGTACGCCGCCGTAGAGCGCGAAGTGTCCGCGGCGCGCGTCGTAGGCGAAGGCCGACCGCACGCGCGGTGAGGGCGCCGGGCCGCGGAGCTTGGCGAGCAGCGTGCCGCGCGCGATGTCGACGTGCATCGTCGCGTCGAGGTAGCCGCGCCCGTCGTCGGCGCCGGTCTCGCCGCCGAAGACGACTACCAGCTCCTCGCGCGGGTCGTAGCCGACCATGCGCGAGCTGGCGCTCGGCGGCATGTACGGCGCGCCGTCCTCGTCCGCCAGCGTGTGCAGCGGCACGCGGTCCCAGCGGTCGCCCACGGGGTCGTAGGCGAAGATGAACTGATAGTGGAAGAGCAGGAAGCGCTTCAGGGCGGAGTGGTAGACCACGCCGCTGTTCGCGATGCGCGGCAGCGCGACGCCGCCGGGGCTGCGCCGCTCCCAGCGCCCTTCGGAGACGTGGAAGACCCACGTGTCGTCGTACTCCTGGAGCCCGCGGTCGTCGTTGCGCCAGCCGCCCGGAAGCAGAACGAGGTCGTGGTCGGGGCTATAGGCCGCGGACTGGTGGCAGCGCGGCGAGGGGGCGGTGTCCGTCGTGATCCGGCGCCAGCGGCGCTCGGTCGTGTGGTAGATCCACGTGTCGTCGGTGTTGCGGAACGGCGAGTGGCGCGAGCCGTCGCGCGTCTCGCCGCCGAACATCCATACGCGGTGGTCGCCCAGGTAGACGGTGGGGTGCGTAGTGCGCGGCATCGGGCGCACGTCGGGCGTGTCGCGCTGCCACTGGGCCGGCACCCAGCGCGCGCCGGTGGCGTGGGGGACGACGTGCTCGCGTTGGCTCGCGGCCCAGTCGTCCGCGCTTGCGAGCCGCGGGCGGGTCAGCGCGCCGGCCCAGACCGAGACGGTCTCCGAGCTTCCGTCCGCGAACGCGAGCCGCAGCGCGTGCGGCCCGGGGACGAGGCGTGCCTCGTAACGCTCGCCCAGCTCCGAGGTGGCGAGGTTGCGCGCGAGCAGGCGTACCTCGTCGAGCTCGCACGCGAGCCCGCCCAGCACGACCTCCTTCGGAGTGAGGCTGCGCTCGGGGTCGAGGCGCGCCTTCGCAATCCCGACGCCGTTCAACACCAGCCGCACCGACGGCACGTCGACGCCCTGCACCGCCACCGCGACGTGGTTCCAGCGCCCGACCTCGACCGGGTCGAGCGAGCGCACCTGGCCGCCGTCGGTTAGGGCGAGGACGAGCCTCTCCTCCTCGTCGCGCCATACGTCGAACGAGTCCGCGCCGCGCGCGATTGGCTCCCGGCGCCGCGCCTGCTTGGAGCTCGGGCGCAGCCAGAAGTCGAGCGTCCACGAGTCGCCCAGCTCGGCGAGCGCCGCTCCGCTCACGCGCAGCGCGCCGTCGGCTTCGAGCCGATGCCCCGCGCCGAAGCGACCCTCAGTCGGCGCCCCGTCCGAGGCGACGGTCAGCGCGCCCGCGCCGGCGGCGTCCTGCGGAGCTCCCGCGGAGCGGAAGGGGAGGTACGCCACCGTCGCCGCGCGCAGGCCGGCCTCGCCGAAGGGAACGTGGACCGCGCGCGTCTCGCCGGCGGGAACCTCTGGCCCCGACCACGGAACCTCGGCGCCGCCGTCCCAGGCGTAGCGGATCGGCTGGCGCGAGAGCGTGACCGCGGCGCCCGACTCGGACGCCGCCTGCGGGAGCGAAGCCGCCAGGGTGAGGGTGAGGGTGAGCAGCTGCACCGGCCCTAGGATACAGGGCCGCGCCGCGCCGCGGCTTCGAGCTCCTCGACCCGGCTCCGGAACTCGGCCGCGATCTCGAGCGGAGCGCCGGCGCCGTCGACCGACACCATGCGGGCCACCGCCTCGCACCAGACCGCGCCGCTCTCGGCCTCGCGCACGCGGAAGGCCTGGGCGAACGACGTGCGCCCGATGTGCACGGTGGCGACCTCGACGACGACGTCCGCCGCGCCGCGCCCGGGGCGCAGGAACACCACGTTCGTCTGGCCGAGCAGGAACGGGAAGCGCGCTCCGTCGAGCAGGTCGAGCGACGCGAAGTAGCTGTGCCGCGCCTCCTCGAACAGCGTGAGGTAGACCGCGTTGTTGAGCACGCCGTGGTTGTCCTCGTCGGACCAGCGCGTGCGCACGCGGGCGCGGTGGCTCATCTCCTCGGAAGGCGGGACGGCGGGGATCTGCATGCGTTCCATCGAGCTCTTGCTCCTTTTGTCTAGGCGTCGGCGCCGTCCGCGGGCGGGCGGGCGTAGGACCAGAGCGACCAGGCCAGGCCCATCACGAGCACGAGCCCCGAGCTGGTCCACGCCGTGCGCGCGAGCGACCCGCTCGCGTCGAACACCCACCCCGCGAGGAAGCCGCCGAGCGTGAAGGTCAGCGTGAAGCCCAGGAACTCGCAGGCGTACACGCGCCCGCGGAAGCGGTCGTCGACGCGCCGCTGCCACATCGTGGTCGAGCCGACCCACAGCACGCTCCCACCCATGTGCGCGAACGTGACCGCGCAGAAGCGCGCGGCGAAGTCGTCGAGGAAGCCGAACGCCACGTAGCCCGCCGCGCCGACCACGAAACCCAGCGACACCTGGCGCCGCAGCGCGCGCTCGGACGACCCCAGCACGCGGCGCGCGATCAGCGGGCCGAGCCCGGTCCCGAGCCCGCGCGCGCCGTAGAGCCATCCGACCGCCGCGCCCGCGACCGCCAGCGCCGAGCCCGAGGCCAGCGCCTCGTCGCCGCCCTGCCCCGCGGCGTGCTGCACGCCGCCGAGCGAGATCAGCACCAGGTAGCCGCCCGCGGCGCCCCAGAAGGTCTTGGCGAAGAGCGCCGGCAGGAGCTGGCGCTCGCGGACGTGGTCCAGGCCGCGGCGGATGTCGCGCAGCAGCAGCACGTCGCGCCACGCAAAGGGCTGCGGCTGGCGCTCGGTCGGCGCGAGCCTCAGCGGTACGAGCAGCAAAGCGCTGACGACGTACGTGGCCGAGTCGAGCACGAACAGCCCCTTCACGCCGGTCACGCCGATCAGGACCGCGCCGGTGAGCGCGCCGACGGCCAGCATCGTGCTCCAGGTCGCGGCGGTCAGCGCGTAGGCCGAGTGCAGCTCATCGGACGGCAGCGTGCCCGGCACCGACGCCTGCCGCGCGGCCTGGAAGAACACGCTGACCGACATCTGCGCGATCAGGAGGCCGTACAGGAGGGGCAGGTCGTCGGGCGTGTCGACCAGCAGCAGCCCGAGCGTCAGCACCGCGCGCGCCAGATCGGCCCCGATCATGAGCGCGCGACGCGACACGCGGTCGGCCAGCGGCCCCGCGAGCGGCCCCCACGCGGCCGCCGGCAGCAGCCGGATCGCCAGCTCGCCGGCGTAGAGCAGCCCGACCCCGCCCGCCTGCTTCGCGCCGCCGAGGCCGGCGATCAGGCCCAGGACGGCGACGCGCGCCATCCAGTCGCCCAGCTCGCTCACGACCTGCGCCATCCAAAGGCGCCGGAAGCGCGGATTCTCGCGGAGAACGCGGAGCACGCGCTACCAGTGCGGCTGCTGGTCGGGCGTGACGGGCGGCGGCGTCTCCATCCCTTCGAGGAACGGCGCCGCGACCTCCTCGGACTCCTCGCGCCGGCGCTCGGTCGAGCTGAACTGGCTCAGCACCCGGCGGCGGGCCGCCATGGCGCGCGCCTGCGCCTCCTTGCCGTTCGTATCGATGTGCGCGAGCTTCGCGATCCCGCCCTTGCGCAGCGCCAGCCGGATACGCTCGACCGCGGCGCGCCGGAAGACCTCCAGGAAGCCCTTCTCTAGGGGCGCCGACGCCATCGTCTGGATGCTGCCGATGCGCTTGCGCCACGAGTCGCGCTCGGCGACCAGCAGCACGTGGTTGAAGAAGAGCTTGTTCGTGCGCATCGAGAAGGCCTTCTTCGGCACCGCCGCGTTCACCAGCTCGTCGAGCTCGTCCAGCTCGCGGTTGGCCTTCAGGCTGGTGACGACGCGCCAGCGCGACTCCGGCACGTAGCGGTCGGCGTACATCTCCCAGTAGAGGTGCCCGAACCCGCGGGTGCGCGCGTAGCGCGCCAGGTGGTAGGGCACGAAGTGGTTGTGTGCGATGGTGTCGGCGGCCAGGTGCGAGAGGTAGCCGAGGCAGAAGGCCTCCTCGGCCCGCGTGTCGGCGTTCTCGCGCATGTCCTCGACCACGGTCCAGCGGTGGCAGTGGTTGTAGTGCCCGCCGTAGTTCTTGAAGTTGATGATGTCGGCCGCGATGTTGCCGTAGAAGTAGGCCGGCCGCTCGTCGCCGAGGAGCTTCGCGACGCGCGCGGGCAGCAGCTCGCGGCGGCGGCGGTAGACGCGCTCGGCGAACTCGAGGTGGTTGCCGGGGCCCCAGGAGAGCGCCAGGATCGCGACCAGGGCGAGGAGGACGAGGACGGACATCGGCAGGAGTCTACTCGCTCGCCGGCGCGGAGCCCGCGCCGATCCGGGCGAGCAGCGCGAGCCAGAGCCGGGCGACCGCCTCGCGCGAGTATCCCTGCTCGACGGTCGCGCGCCCCGCGGCTCCGAGCCGCGCGCGCAGCGCCGCGTCGCGGGTGGCGCGGTCGAGCCGGTCGAGCCATCCGGCCTCGTCGGCGGCCAAGAGGCCGTTCTCGCCGTCCCGGATCAGGCCTGCGTTCATGCCGACCGGCGAGCCGACGGCGCAGACGCCGGCGGCCATGTATTGCAGCAGCTTGTAGGCGCACTTGCCGCGGTTCCAGGGCGTGTCGGCCAGCGGCATGATGCCGACGTCGAGCTCGGCCAGCGCGGCGGCCTGGCCGGCGAGGCTCCACGGCACGTGCCGGGTCCGGACGCCGCCCGCCCCCCAGGGCGCGTCGGAGATCACGACGAGCTCGAGTGCCCGGCTCCGCGCCAGCTCGGCAAAGACCGGGGCGAGCGCGTCCAGCTCGCCCAGGTTGCCGCGCCCGCCGATCCAGCCGACGCGCACCGGCCGGTCGGGGGGCGCCTCTCCGCGCACGGGCACTTCGACCGGCACCGCCGTCGGCACGAACGCGGCCGGCTTGCCCGCGTCGCTCACCAGCTCGAGCAGCGTCGGGCTCCCGCACGCGAAGGCGTCGGCCGCGGCCTTGGCGCGCTCGAAGCGGCGCCGGCGTTGGAGCGACTCGTAGCCGCCGCGCCGCGGGCGCTGGCGATACGGGAGGGCGTCGTCGAAGTCGAACACGACCGGCACGGGCGCGCGGCGCCACGCGCGCGCCTCGAGGCGCGAGGGCAGGCGCTTCTGCACCACCACGGCGTCGTAGCCCGCGAGCTCGCCGCCGAGGGCGCGGCGGTCCGCGCGGCGGTCGGGGTAGGGGCGCACGTCGCAGCTGGCGCCCAGCGCCTCTAGGTGCGGCACCAGCTCGACCACGCGCAGGCGCGAGGAGGGGAGGTCGGGATGGAGCGCGAGGAACAGCAGCCTCACGAGCGGGCCTCCGCGGCGCGGCGCAGCCGCAGCTGCTCGCGTCGCAGCGCCCAGCGCCGGAGCACGCTCGACCAGTCGTCTGCGTCGAGCAGGTCGCAGCGCCCGGCGTAGTCCTCGAACAGCGGCAGCAGCTCGGCGTCGGTCGTGCCGCACCAGTGCTCCAATCCCACGCCGACCTTCGCCCAGTGGTCGACCGCGAGCCGCGCGGGCAGCAGGTTGCGCAGCGGGTGGCGCAGCGCGACCAGGTCGAGCAGCACCCACGCCTCGCCGCTCCACAGCATGTTGTGGAGGTGGAAGTCGCCGTGGAAGACGCGTCGCTGGTGCATCGCGGCGAGGAAGGCCGGGAAGGCGCCGATCGCCGCGATGTCGCGACCCCAAAGGCGCTCCAAGAAGCCGCCCTCGACCCACTCGTAGACGAGCAGGCTCGCGCGCCGCTTGCCGCCGCGCCGCCAGTCGAGCGCGAGCAGCGGCCGGGGCGAGGGGATCGGCAGCAGCTTCGCGTAGAGGTCCGCGCTGCGGATCGCGGGCGAGTGCAGGAAGCGGTCCTTGAAGCGGCGGCTCTCGGCGCGGCCGAAGAGCTTGATCGCGAGGTCGGTGCCGCCTTCCGTCCAGCGGTAGACGCGGCGCTCGCGCACCTCCTCGCCCTCGTCGACGCGCCCCTCGTCGAGCCAGCGCGGCACGCGCTCCAGCAGGTCGGGCGACAGCTCGGCGTAGCGGAAGCCCTGCCCGCCGCCCAGCTCGAGGGGCTCGCGCACACCGCTCATGCGTGCACGAGCTCCGCTTCGAGCAGGTCGCCGCCGCCGCCGCGCGCGGCGAGGTGCGCGGCGGGTGCGAGCGTCAGCCGCTCGCGCCGATAGCGCCGCCGCGGCGGCGCCCCCTCGACCAGCCGGCGGCGCTCGGTCAGGTCCGCGGGCAGCTCGGCGCCCTGGGTCTCGCGCAGGTGCGCGCTCTCCTCGATCAGCCGCGGCAGCGCCGGCGTCAGCACGCGCGCGGCGCGCAGCCCGGCGCGCTCGGCCAGGAGCCGCACCGTGCTCGGGTCGAACAGCATCAGGTGACGCGGCGCGTCGAGCCAGCTCCAGCAGGAGCGGAAGCGGCGCAGCCCGAAGCCCGCGGCGTTGGGCGTGGTCAGCACCAGGAGCCCGCCCGGCGCGAGCAGCTCGGCGCAGCGCGCGAGCAGCTTGACCGGCTGGCGCACGTGCTCGATCACGTGCGAGAGCAGCACCAGGTCGAAGCGCTCCTCGTCATCGAACGGCGCGTCGAACACCGTGCCGAGGTGCACGTCGAGGCCGCGCTCGCGCGCCGAGCGGACGCCGTTCTCGCTGGGTTCGACGCCGCGCACGGTCCAGCCCAGCGCGCGATAGCGCGCGAGCAGCCCCCCCGCGCCGCACCCGACGTCCAGCACGCGGTTCGCGCCGCGCGGCGGCCGGATGTCGCGCATGACGCGCCGGTCGAGCAGCCGGAAGAGCGCCCGCCCGGCCGCCGGGCGCTCGACCGAATCGGTGGCGTAGTACCAGCGCGTCGCCAGCCGGTTGATCCACTTGTCGCGGTTGCGGCCGCCCGAGGCCCCGTGGGGGGCGTAGCCGTTGGGGTAGAAGCCGGGGATCTCGTCCTCGGCGGGCAGCGGCGACAGGTGCAGCAGGCCGCAGCCCCGGCAGCGCACGTAGGTGTAGTCGCGCTCACGGGCCTGAAGCCGGTCGTAGCCGGTCAGCGCCGGCTCTGAAGCCCGCCCGCCGCAAAGCGGACAGGCCGCCGCGTCCTCGCCGCTAGGAACGACCATCGCGGCCAGTATCCTACGGACCCAGATGCGCCACGTCCTTTGCCTCTCCCTGCTTCGTGCCCCGCTCGCCGGGGGGCTGCTTGCGCTCGTGCTCGGCCTCGGGGGCTTCCTGCTCCGGAGAGGCCGGCGCGAGCTGGACCCACCACGCCGGTGGCGAACCGGCCGGCGAGCCCGCTGGCGGAGCGCCGGACGTGCTCGTCCTGATGGTCGACACCCTGCGCCCCGACCACCTGGGCTGCTACGGCTACGGGCGCGACACGAGCCCGCGGCTCGACCGCTGGGCCGAGGACGCGGCGCTCTTCGAGCGCGCCTACTCCCACGGCACGCACACGCGCATCGCCACCGCGTCGCTCTTCACCGGCACGCTGCCGACGGTGCACCGCATCGAGAACGTCGAGCTCAAACCCGGCCCCGGCGGCGAGAACGTCACCGACGGGCTCGCCGGCTCGCTGACGACCTGGGCCGAGTCGCTGGGCGCGGCCGGCTACGAGACGTGGGCCCTTTCGGCGAACCCGCACATCACCGCCGAGCTCGGCTTCGCCCAGGGCTTCACGCACTTCTGGGAGACCGGCGAGCGCTCGGGGGGCGCGATGGTCGACGCCTTCCTGGCGCGCCTGGAGCAGCGCGAGAGCGACCGCCCGCTCTTCGCGTACCTGCACCTGATGGATCCGCACAACCCGTACACGCCGCCGGTCGAGTACCGCTACCTCTTCGACGTGCCGCTCGGCAAGCGCCGCTACAAGAACGGCGAGATCGAGGTGAGCGAGCGCGACCTCGACTGGAGCGTGGCGCAGTACGACGGCGAGATCCGGCACCTGGACGACCTGCTCGCGGGCCTGCTCGAGGCGTGGGAGGCGGACACCTGGCGCCCGCGCGCCACGCTGCTGATCTCCGACCACGGCGAGGAGTTCCTCGAGCACGGCGGGATGGGCCACGGCACGACGGTGCATGAGGAGCTCGCGCGCACCGCGCTGATCGCGAAGGGCCCCGGCATCGCGCCGGGTCGCCGCACGGACCCGGTCGCGCACGTCGACGTGCACCGCCTGGTGCTCGAGCTCGCCGGCGTCGCGCCCGCGCCCGAGGCCCAGGGCCGGCCGTTCTCGACCTGGAAGTCGACCGAGCCCGAGCTCCTCACCCTGGCCCGAAGCGGCGACTGGGCCCTGCGCAGCGGCGCCTTCACGCTGATCGAGCCCGGCGAAGGCGACACCCGCGCGGTGCGCGCGTGGTACGACCGCTCCGCCGATCCGAGCGAGCAGGTCCCGCGCGGGATGGACGAGGTGGGAGCCACGTCGCTCGCCGACGCGCTCGCCGCGCTCCGCCTCCGCGACGCCGAGACCGCGCGCCGCCTCGGCACGCCCGAGCGCCTCAGCCTGCTGTCCGAGACCATCGGCGAGCTCAAGAAGATCGGCTACCTCGGAGGCGACGAGCACTAGTGCCCCCCCGCTTTCCGGTCGTCTTCATCGTCGGCGTCGGGCACTCAGGCTCGAACCTCCTGTCGCGCTTGCTGTCACGCCACGCGCGGATCGCCTGCGTCGGCGAGACCGCTTGGGCCGGCTATGCGGTGGCCAAGGGCACGCCCTGCACCTGCGGCGAGGCCTACGCCGACTGCGACTACTGGGGCTCGCTGTTGCCGCGCCTGGAGGGCGATCGCGAGTACGACTACCGCCGCTTCACGCCGGAGCTGTTCGAGCACCTGCGCCGCGCGAGCGGCCGCGACGTGCTGGTCGACAACTCGAAGACGCGCGTGTGGCGCATGGCGCGGCGCTGGAAGGGCGTCGGCTTCCTGTTCCTGGTGCGCGACTCGCGCGGCGTGCTCGCGTCGGGGCTGCGCAAGGGCGGGCGCCCGCTCGAGTATCTGCTGAAGCGCCACCGCAAGTGGGTGCACCGCTGGGCGCGCTTCGCGGAGCGGCGCGCGGACGAGACGCTCGTGCTGCGCTACGAGGACCTGGCGCGCGAGCCGACGGAGACGCTGGAGCGCGTGACGGACTTCCTCGGGGTCGAGCGCGACGGCGCGTTGCTGTCGCCCTCCGACGCGCCGTACCACTTCATGTACAGCCATAAGACCGGCTCCCTCGACCGCGGCGAGGCCATCCGGCTCGACGAGCGCTGGCGCGACGAGCTGCCGCGCGAGGCCCAGGCGCGCATTCAGCGGAGCATGCGGCGCGTGCGGCTCTACCGCGAGCTCTACCCCGACGCCGATACGGGGACCTAGCCGAATGTCCGCCCCGCGCGAGTCGGCGCTCACCATCGCCCACGTCGACGCCGAGCCGGGCTTCTCCGGCGGCGAGGTGCAGGTCTTCCTGCTGCTCGAGGGGCTGCGGCGGCGCGGGCATCGCGCGGTCCTCCTCTGCCCGCCGGGGTCCGGCTCCGAAGAGCGCGGGCGCGCGGAGGGTTTCGACGTGCGGACCGTGCCGATGCGCGGCGACCTCGACCTGGTCGCGGTGCAGCGTCTCGCGGTGGAGCTCGGCCAGACGCGTCCCGACCTCGTGCACCTGCACACCGGCCGCGCGACGTGGCTGGGCGGCCTCGCGGCCCGCTGGCGCGGCCTGCCTGCGATCACGACGCGGCGTCAGGACAAGCGCGTGCGCCGCGGCTGGAAGAGCCGCCTGGTGTACGCCGACCTCGTGCGCCGGGCGGTCGCGATCTCGCCCGCGGTCGGGCGCCGGCTGGAGGAGGCCGGCGTGGCGCCCGAGCGCGTGCGGCTGATCCCGAGCTCGGTGGACCCCGAGGCCCTTCGGCCCGTGCGTGCGCGCGCCGAGGTGCGCGCCGAGCTGGGGCTCGGCGCCGGCGAGCCGGCGGTGCTGGTGCTCGCGGCGCTCGTGCGCCGCAAGGGCATCGACGTGCTGCTCGAAGCGCTCGCCGCGCAGCGCGAGGAGCCCGCGCTGCTGGTCGCCGGCGACGGCCCCGAGCGCGAGGCGCTGCGCGCGCGGGCCGAGCGCCTGGGGCTGCGCCGCGTCCGCTTCTTGGGCCACCGCTCCGACAAGGCCGAGCTGCTGGCGGCGTGCGACGTGTTTGCGCTTCCCTCACGCTTGGAGGGGCTGGGCGTCGCCGCGCTCGAGGCGATGGCCGCCGGCCGGCCCGTGCTGGCGACGCGGGTGGGGGGGCTGGCCGAGGCCGTCGCGGACGGCGAGACCGGGCTCCTCGTGCCCGCCGACGACTCCGCGGCGCTGGCGGCGGCCCTCGGGCGCCTGCTCGCGGACGGGCCGCTGCGCGAGCGCCTGGGCCGTGCCGGGCCGGCGCGCGGGCGCGCGGGCGTCTCGGCCGATGGCATGGTCGACGCGTATGAGGCGCTCTACCGCGAAGTGCTCGGCGGGCGCTAGCCGGTGAACGCGCGGCGCCCACAAGCTACGCTGCGGCCATGATTCGCACGGCTCTGCTGCTCGGACTCTTGGCTGCTTCCCAGGACGCCCCCCAGGCGTCGCCGCCGCCTCCCGCGACCGAGGTCGAGCCAACGGACGCGGTGCTGGCGCGGATGCTCGAGCTGATGCGCGACGGTCTCGACGTGCGCGAGCCGTCCACGGCCTTCCCCGCGCGGATGGAGCGCAGCACGATCTTCGACGGCTCGTACGACTGGCACTCCTGCGTGATCGCCCACTGGGCGCTGCTCGTGCAGGCCCGCTGGGATGGGGACGCCGAGGCCGATCGGTGGGTTCGCGAGCGCCTGGTCATCGACGACCTCGAGTACGAGAGCGATACGATCGTGAAGCGCCCGAGTCGAATTCTCTTCACGTGGCCCTACGACGAGGCCTGGTTCCTCATGCTGCTGTCCGAGCTGGAGCGCTCTCCGGCCGAGGACCCCGAGGAGAGGGCCCGGTTGCGCGAGCTCCGCGAGGTGCACGAAGAGCGCTTGCTCGACGCGCTCGCCGAGCGCGACTTCCCCGAGCTGCAGGCGAGCGCCGACTCGGACCCCGAGATCTTCGTGGGGTTCTACTTCTCCTGGCTTTGGGCCTACCTGCTGGTCCACTGGAGCGAGCCGATCACCGCGGAGGGAAGCGAGCGGCTGGCCGAGCTGCGCGCGAGCAAGTTCCTGCCGGCGCGCAAGCTGTTCGCGGAGCGGTCGTTCGAGGCGACCCCGTACGATTTCCTGTGGGTCCCGGCGCTGTTTGAGCTGGAGGAGCCGGGCTGGAACGGGGAGTACGATCCCGGCGAGCTGCCCGACTGGCCTGCTGAGGTCAGCCTGCGCGACGTCCACGTCCTCGGCAGGGAGCTGTGCCGCATCTGGCCGCTGGTGGGGCAGCCCGTGGCGACGCAGCGCGTCGCGAGCCTGCTCGCCCGCGAGGACCTCTGGGCCGGCGACTTCCAGGTCGTCAGCCATTGGATGCCCCAGTTCCTCTTCCTCGGGCGCTGGTTCCGCCTCCGCAAGTAGCTATGCGCGTCCTGCTCCTCGTCCTCTTCGTACTGCTCGGCGCCCGGCCCATCCGCGGCGACGACGAGTGGGTGCTCTTCCGCAACCTCGCGCGCCACGCGTCGTTCGAGCTGTGGGTCGGCGGGGCGGATCTGATGCCGGCCGCCGAGCGCGCCGCGCGCCGCACCGAGCTGCTCGGGCCGCGCCGTGTCCGCGTCGTGGCGCCGGACGAATCGGACGGCTCCAGCCCGCGGGTCGTGGTCGGCCTGATCTCCGAGCCGTGGGTCACGGAGCTCGCCGGCGGGCTCGAGCTCGTGCAGCGCGGCCGCGAGGGCGAGCTCGAGCTCGTGGCCCTCGGCCGCCGCTTTCACCGCGAGGAGGACGTGCTCGTCGCGACGCTCGCGGACCCCGAGCGGCCCGGGCTGCCGCTCACGCTCTACCTCGGCCGCTCCGCGCCGGTGCTCGCCAGCCACCTCGACGACGTCGGCCCGGGCTGGCGCAAGGGCGTGAGCGCCTGGCGCGGCGGCGCGCCCGCGCTGCGCCTGCCGGTGCGCGATAGCGGCGCGGCGGCCTGGCGCGAGGCCGAGGACTTCCTCCAGCGCCGTCTAGAGCAGGAGCCGCCTTCGTACGTGCGCTTCGCGGGCGTCGGGCTGCAGGTCTCGCCCGGCGTGCCCGAGGAGCGCGCCGAGCGCTACGGGCGCCTCCTGGCCGACGTCCGCTCGCGCGCGTTCGCCGAGCTCGGCGGCGGCGGCGAGCTCGAGCGGCTGGAGGTGCGCGTCTTCGGGCACGCCGAGGAGCTCCTCTACCTCCACGGCCGCGGCGAGCGCTCGCGCGCTTTTGCGGCGCGGCCGGGGCACGCGGTGTCGCTCTTGGCCGGCAACGTGCCGCACGACGGCGGCGCCTGCGCCGCGCGCGCGCTTGCGCTGCAGCTGCTCGGGCCGCCGGCGGTGGACTGGATGCTCGACGGGGTCGGAGCGTGCTACGCCGACACCTGGTGGGGCTGGCCGATGGCGGACTGGATCGGCCACCTGCAGCAGGCCGGGCTCGCGCCCGAGCTGTCCGTGCTCGTCGCGCCGGACGCGGCGATGCGCCTCAGCCCGCACGTCCTCGTGCCGCTGCGCGGCGCGCTCTTCGGCTACCTGCTGCGCACCTTCGGCTCCGAGCTCGTCGCGCGCGTCTGGCGCGGCGAGGAGGAGCTCGCCTTCGGCGAGGAGCTGGAGCGCGGCTACCGCGAGCTGCTCGCGGCGAACCACGAAGCGGTCGGCGAGCGCGTAGGCGCCCAGCGCGAGCGGCGTCGGGCGGCGCTCTCGCCGTCGGACTGGCGCGCCGGTGTGCACCTGGTGACGCGCGCCGACGCGGACGCCGCGCTGGCCGCGCGCGCGCTGGAAGGCATGGGCATCGGCTGGCTCGCTCGGGACGAGCTGCTCGGACGGCAGGTGGCCCTCACGACGATCCG
>JBCCGI010000038.1:0-74568 GCA_039029355.1 Planctomycetota bacterium | reverse complement strand
CCCCGCCCACCGTGTGCGGGGCCGCCAACTTGTTGGGACACCCCAGCAGCGCACAAACCGCGGGGGGGGGCATGCGAGAATCCTTATGATCCCCCCCCCCTCCGGATGGAGCGGTCGGCGTCGGTCGCCGTCCGACTACTTCTGGATCGCCGCCAGGGCGTTCGAGAAGCTGAAGCCCTGCGGGGCGCCGAAGTCGAGCGTGCCGGCCTGGAAGTGCAGGACGGTGCAGTCGCTCGGACCGGTCGGCCACGGGCCGGAGATCGTTGCGATCGAGCCGGAGCCGTCGGTGGTGTAGGGCAGGATGATCGCCGCGCCCGCCAGCGACGGGACCAGCGTGCCGCCGAAGAGCGGCAGGTAGTCCGCGTTCGCGTTGATGACGATGCCGCCCGGAGCGTTCGGAGCCGCGCCCGACAGGTCGAGGTTGATGTTCTGACCCGCGGCGGGGGTGCCGGTGCCGGTCAGGGTCGGGATGCCGCTGCCGCCCGCGAGGCCTTGGCCGAGGTCGGTCCAGTCGGCGACGGTGCCGGCCGTGGCCGACGACGTCGAGGTGTTGCCCTCACGGTCGGTGAAGGTCCAGCACATCTGCGCGCCCGTGGCGCCCGCGAGGGAGGAGACCTCGGCGCGCCAGGTGCCGCCGCCCTGGTGCATGGCGGTGCCGGAGTCGGTCTGGACGCCGCTCGTCGAGCCCTGCCAGGCGGTGTAGGTCGCGGTCACGAACGAGTCGCTGCCGTCGTCCTGGATAACGTCTTGGGTCGTCGCGTGGAACACGGTCGACGAACCGCCGTAGGTCGGCGTCTCGGTGCCGAGGATGGTCGGGGCGACCGTGTCGGCGGGACCGTTGTTGAAGTAGACCTTGTTGGTGAAGTTGCCGGACTCGCCCTGGCCGGTGACCATGTCGACCGCGCCGTCGTTGTCGAGGTCGGCGAAACCGAAGTCGAGCGTCGAGTCGTTCTGCGACTGGATCTGGCCGTCCTGGTTCACGAACGCGAACGAGCCGTCGTTGCGATAGATGCGCTCGGTGCCGCCCAGCGAGCCGATGAAGACGTCGAGGTCACCGTCGTTGTCGTAGTCGACGCCGGCCATCTCGTTGTCGTCGGAGCCGTTCGGGGCCGGGAAGGTGCCGGTCGTGATGCTCGGACCGTTGTTCTCGAACCAACCCTCTTGGGCGCTGAAGCCGCTGACGCTGATGGACTGGACCATGCCGTCGAGGTCGCCGTCACCGTCGAGGTCGCCGTAGTCGATCTCGTAGGTGCTGCCGGTGCCGACGTTGTTCAGGGCGTTGACGATCGAGAAGCTGCCCAGGCCGTTGTTCAGGTACAGGCGCGAGCGCTTGCCCGTCTGGCCCTTGCCCGACAGCGCGATGTCCAGGTCGAAGTCGCCGTCGTAGTCGATCAGCGTGACGTCCTGCGCGTTGTACGTGTCGACCGGCATGTTCGTCGCGGTCGCGTCGCTGAAGAAGCCGGTGCCGTTGTTTAGATAGAGGCGCGCCTGGGTCGCCACGCCGCCGAAGGTGGCGCCGTCGGTGTAGACCACGTCGAGGTCGCCGTCGTCGTCGACGTCGCCCGCGCAAACGCAGAAGGAGGCCATCGGCAGCGCGGGAAGGCGCGTGGCCGACTCGTCGACGAAGTTGCCGGAGCCGTCGTTGATCAGCATCCGCGGGAGCTGCGTGACCGCGGGGAACGGGCCCTCGGGCGCGTACATCAGGTCGAGGTCGCCGTCGCCGTCGAAGTCCTCGGCGATGACCATCTTGGCGTTGAAGTTGGCGACGTTCAGCTGGCCGCTGGCGGCGCTGAAGTTGCCGGCGCCGTCGTTGAGGAACAGCTGCTGGGGCTGGAAGCCGCCCGCGCCGTAGCTGCTGCCGTTGGCGAACAGGATGTCGATGTCGCCGTCGGCATCGATATCGACGAGCTCGACGCCGTCGGTCCAGATGGCGCCGGGGGGCAGCGCCGTCGCGTCATAAGTAAATTGCTGGGCGCCGATTGGAGCGGCGGTGAGGGCTGCCGCGAGGGGGAGCGTTTTGCGCAGGGTCATGGGTACCCGTTGAATAAAGGAGGTTCCTGAGGGTTTGGAAGAAGGTCGGGGATCGTACCTGTCTCCACCCCGTTCGGCGGAGACAAGCCGGTTCGAGTTCCGCCAAAAGCGGTAATCTGCCCCTGCTCAGGCGAGCTCGAGGGCTCGCAGAGCAAAATCTACCCGGTCCTGGAGCGGAAGCTCGGGAATCCGGATCGGTTCGAAGCCGGCCTCGCGATACACGGCCTCCAACGCGTCCCGGATGGCTAGCGAGGCGGCGCGGTCGCTCGTGCGCCCGGTCTCGGCGCGCCGTTCGAAGTTCGCGAGCGTGTCGAGCAGCAGCACCCGGTCGTAGCGTCCGAGCGGCGCCAAACGCTGCAGCTCGTCGGGCACCGGCTCGCCGAAGTGGCGGCAGTAGGCGACGCCGTCGAGCCGGCTTCGGTCGAGGAACGCGGTGCGCGGTTCGCGCGCGAGCAGCTCGTCCTCGAGCCGGACCTGGCGGCGCAGCACCGCCAGCTGGAACTCGGTCCGGTTTGCGCTGCGCCACGCCTTCTGGCCGTCGGTGCCGTGCTCGGCGTTGAGCTCGGCGATCACCTCGATCGCCGCCTCGGGCACCGTCGCATAGCCGCGCTCGCCGAGCGCCGCGACCAGCGTCGTCTTGCCCGATCCGGGGCCGCCGCTGACGACGACCAGGAGGCGTTCGCCGACCCCCGCGCTTACTCGATGCTCGGTCATGGGGCGCCATGGTAGCGGCGGCCTCGGCGCCCGCGAGCTACCCTGTCGGGATGCGCGAGATCGTTGCTCTCCTATCGGTCGCGGCCTGCGCCGCCCCGGGCCTGGTGGCCTGTGCGGCGTCGGACCCGACCGCGGTGATCCGCGCCGCCGACGTGCAGCGCCACGTCGACTTCCTCGCCTCGGACGAGCTGGAAGGCCGCTGGTCCCGCGGCCCGGGCGCGCTCCGGGCCGCGGAGTACGTGGCCGAGCACTTCGGGCGTGCCGGCCTCGCTCCGTTCGGCGACGACGGCACGTGGTTCCAGGCCGTCGCGCCTGACCTCTCGCCCAACGTGGTTGGGATCCTGCGCGGCACGGCGGACGAGGCGGTGCTCGTCACCGCGCACTACGACCATCTAGAGCCGCTGTCCGGCGGTGCCGACCGGATCTACAACGGCGCCGACGACAACGCCTCGGGGACGGCTGCGGTGCTCGAGCTCGCAGAGGCGTTCGGCGCCCTTCAGCGCGCTCCCGAGGCGTCGCTCGTGTGCGTCGCGTTCACCGCCGAGGAGCTGGGCCTACAGGGCTCGAAGCACTTCGCCGCGAACCCGCCGCTTCCGCTCGAGCGCATCCGCGGCGTGTTCAACCTCGACATGGTGAGCCGCGGTGACGAGCGGCTGATCTTCTGCGAGGGCGGCCCCAGCTCGCCGCGGTTGGTGCGCGCCGTGCAGGCGGCGAGCGCGTGGGTCGACCTCGAAGTCCGCTACGACGAACACCCGGAGTGGCTCGGCGCCAGCGACCACGCGCCGTTCCTGCGCGCCGGCGTCGAGGCGCTGTACTTCGGCGTCGAGGACCACCCGGACTACCACCGCGTGTCCGACCACGCCGACCGCATCCTGCCCGCGCTGACCGAGCGCGTCGCAAAGCTGGTCCTGCTGGCGGCGCTCGACGTTGCGCGGGACGATCTGTAAGGCCTTGGGAAAATCAGCCGGGCTGCAGCGAGGTTGTTGCCTGGCTCGGGGCTTCCTACGCGGCGTACAGGCTAGGGTGGGGGCTTGGAGGTGGCCCCGGCCGGTCGCCGTTCCCAAACCCCCTACCCCATCCACATGGCCAACCCTTTCTACTCCTTTGTCGCCACCGGTCTGTTTGCATCGGCGGCGCTTGCTGCGCAGGACGGAACCGCTTTCCCCCTCAGCTTGGACGGCCAACACGCGCCGACCGGCGTCACGATGCTCCGCCCGTCGCTGGCGGAGATCGGAGCCCTCGCCGGACAGGACGAGGTCCTTCTCACCGACGTGCCAACGGCGCGCGGCGAGCTGGTCGACCTGCAGCTCACCCGCATCCGGCACGAGCTGCTCGAGTTCGGCTACATGGTCGACGGCGTCCCCGCGCCGAACCTTCAGGAGGGGCTGAACCTCTCCGTGTGGAAGGGCTCGGTCGCGGGTGATTCGGGTTCCGAGGTGCTGCTCTCGTTCTCGAACTTCGGCACGCGCGGCTGGATCAGCACCGGCGGCGAGCTGAACCACTTCATGCCCCAGCCCGACGACGCGGGCAGCTGGACGAACGGCTACACGCTGCTCGCGAGCGAACGCGACCTGGGACGCCTCGGCGCCGAGGCTAACTTCACCTGCCACGCAGACGAGCTCGTGAACCTCGACCGCGTCGAGCTCGACGGGATCCCGGCCGGCTCGACCGGCCCGATCACGGTCGGAGGCTCGGGGCTGCTCTACGGCTGCGAGATCGCGATCGAGACCGACTGGCAGCTCAACCAGGTCTTCGGCGGCAACCTCGCCGCTGAGACCGCGTACATGACCACCCTCTGGACCGCGGTCAGCGACCGCTACGTCGAGCAGGTGAACACCGTCCTGAGCTTCCCCTACATGATGTTCTGGACGACCTCGAACGACGGCTGGTCGACGCCCGACAGCGGCGGCAGCACCAGCGCGATGCTCGACGAGTTCCTGCAGGCTTGGCAGGGCAACATCCCCGCGGGCGCGGCCATCGGCCACTTCGTGTCGGGCGCGAGCCTCGGCGGCGGTATCGCCTACCTCAGCGTCCTCTGCGACGACCAGGACGACTTCAGCTTCGCGGTGAGCGCGAACATCGACGGCAACACGCCGTTCCCCATCGCGGTCGGCCCGCTGAACTGGGACTTCATGGTCACCGCGCACGAGACCGGTCACAACTTCGGCTCGCCGCACACGCACGACTTCAGCCCGCAGATCGACAACTGCGCCGGTGGTTCGTGCATCACGAACGGCACGATCATGAGCTACTGCCACCTCTGCCCCGGTGGCCTCTCCAACATCACGACGTTCTTCCACCCGAGCGTGGTGAACACGATCAACGCGCACGTGAGCTCCTGCCTCGACCTGGTCGTGGGCATCATCGCGCTCCCGCCGTCGATCGTGCCGCCCGGCGTCCCGACCTCGCTGACCGCGAACATCGAAGGCTCGCCCGTCGGCGCCGTCGAGCTCAACTATCGCCTCGACTCCGGCAGCTCGTTCACCGCGATCCCGATGTCGGCGATCGGCGGCGGCGACTACACCGCCGACCTCCCGGCCCCCGGCTGCGAAGACGAGCCTGAGTTCTTCTTCAGCTTCACCGACGCCCTCGCGGGACCGATCCAGAGCGACGTCTACTCGGCGTCCGTCGGCGACTTGACCGTGATCTTCCAGGACGACTTCGAGTCCTTCACCGGTTGGTCCGTCGGCGCCGCGGGCGACGACGCCACCACCGGCATCTGGGTGCGCGGCGACCCGAACGGCACGGCCGCTCAGCCCTCGACCGGCGTCGCGATCGGCTCCGGCACCGACTGCTACTTCACCGGCCAGGGCTCGCCCGGCGGCAGCGTCGGCGAAGAGGACATCGACGGCGGCAAGACGACGCTCGTCTCGCCCGTGTTCGACCTGTCGTCCGGCGACGCCACGATCGGCTACTGGCGCTGGTACTCGAACGACGCCGGCGCCTCGCCGGGCGCTGATATCTTCGAGGTCCAGGTGACCAACAACGGCTCGAGCTGGTTCGACGTCGAGGTGGTCGGCCCGACCGGCCCCGAGACCCAGGGCGGCTGGTTCTACAACCAGTTCGACGTCAGCTCGATCGTGTCGCCGACGGCGAACGTCCAGATCCGCTTCATCGCCTCGGACGAGGGCGATGGCTCGGTGGTCGAGGCCGCGGTCGATGAGGTCAGCGTCTTCCGCGTCAACTGCGGCGAGACCTGCCAGCCCGACCTCGGCTTCGGGGGCCCGGGCACCGCGACGCTGTCGATGTGCGGCGACGTGCTGACCAGCAGCGGCACCGCCGAGCTGAAGATCGAGAACGGCCCGGCCAGCTCCAGCGCCTGGATCGGCTACTCGAGCTCCTTCAACCCCACGCCGCTGCTCGGCGGGACGCTGGTCCCGATCCCGATCGTCGACGTGCTGGCCCTGACGACCGACGGCTCCGGCAACGCCACCCTGGTGGTCCCGGGCGGCGCCGCGTCGCCGGTGACCCTGTACCTGCAGGGCGTCATCCTCGACGGCGGCTCGGGCGAGTTCCTGATCACGAACGCGCTCGGGGCGGATTTCCTGCCGTAGGGCGCCAGGCCTAGCGGCTTGAAGCGCCAAACGCGGGCGGTGCGGCTTTCGGCCGCGCCGCCCGCGTCGCGTTTGGGGGGCCGGCGGAAGCTCCCCGCGGGGCCCATCGGCCTCCCGAGAGCATCCGGGGGGGTGAGCTGGCGGCGAGTTCGGGCTAGCCTGTGGGGCAGCGTGCTGCGCCGCCTGCTCCCCTCCGCCCGCTTCGCCGTGCTCTCCCTCGCCGCCCTTCCCGCCTGCGGGACGGGGTTCGGGTCCCAGCGTCCGAACGTGTTGCTGGTCGTGATCGACACGCTCCGGGCGGATCATGTGGGCGCCTCGGGCTACGGCCTTCCCACGACGCCGGAGCTGGACGCGCTGACCGAGCGGGGCACCTATTTCGAGCAGGCGATCGCCTCCTCTTCGTGGACGCGCCCATCGATGGCGGCGCTCCTGACCGGCCATCACCCCGAGTCGGTCGGCCTGACGTGCCACAACTTCCGCATCCCCGAGGCGGACTGCGACGTGCTTCCGCGGAGCGCGATCACCCTCGCCGAGCACCTTGGGCCGGCCGGCTGGGAGACCGCCGGTGTCGTCGCCAACATCAACGTCGACCCGGTGTTCGGCTTCCACCAGGGGTTCGACCGCTACGTGTCGATCGCGGAGCTGCTCGCGGGCTCCGAGGGTGAGGACTGGCGGCAGAACGACACCTGGCTCGACCGCACCACGCGCCGCACCACCGACGAGGCGCTGGCCTGGCTCGACGAGCGCGAGGGACGCGAACCCTTCTTCCTCTACCTCCACTACCTGGATCCCCACGCCCCCCACGACCCGCCGCAGGAGCACGCCCAGGCGTTCTCGTCGGCCGACTACGACGCCGACGCCGACACCGCCGCGCTGCTCGCCCGCTACGACGCCGAGATCCAGTACGTCGACCGGCAGCTGGCGCGGGTGCTGGAGCGGCTGGAGGACGAGGGCGAGCTCGAGCACACGATCATCATCGTGACCTCCGACCACGGGGAGGAGTTCGGCGACCACGGCGGGCGCGAGCACGGCTGGACGCTGTACGAGGAACAGCTGCGGGTCCCGCTCACGATCGCGATCCCCGAGCTGGAGTCGCCGCCGCGCATCGAGGAGCAGGTGTGCCTGATCGACGTCGTCCCCACCATCTGCGAGGTGCTCGAGCTGCGGCCCCCGGCCGACCTGCCCGGCAGGAGCCTGCTCCCGCTCCTCCGCGGCGCCCGGCAGGCCGTTCCCTCGGCGCTCTCGGGCTGGGGCTACAAGCCGCTCACGAGCTTCCGCGCTCCGCCCTGGAAGCTGATCCACAACGATGCGACGGGCGACACGCAGCTCTTCCACCTGGAGGACGACCCGGGCGAGAAGGTCGACGTCTCCGAGCAGCATCCGGACATCGTGGCCGTGCTTCGCGTCCAGCTCGAGCAGACGCGCCGCAAGGCCGTCGACCTGCGCGCTTCGTTTCCGCCGGACTCGGCGACGCCCGAGCTGAGCGAGTCGCAGCGCGACGCTCTCGGCGCGATCGGCTACACCGAAGACTAGCCGGAAGCCTCGAGCAGGTATTCGGCCGACGCGCGCATCGACCGCAGCACCTCGTGCTCGCCGACCGCGACCGACCAGTGCATCACCGAGAGCGTGTGGTCGGCTGCCCGGAAGCGGGCGATCGACCAGGTCTCGTCGGACACCGGACCGTACGCCGCGCGGAAGGCGTCGTGCGCCTCCGGCGGGAGGACCATGTGGGCCGCGGCCAGGTCGATCGCCGGGTCGCCGACGTGGACGTCGCCCCAGTCGATCGTGCCGCTCAGCGCTCCGCCGCCGTCGAGCAGGAGGTGGCGTGCGTCGAGGTCGCCGTGCACCGGGGTGTCGGAGCGCGGCTTCCAGCCCGGGACGGCGCAGCGCTCGGCGAGCTCGACCAGGGCGGCCGCATCGGGCGGTGCGCTCGGCGCGAGCTCGCGCAGCTGCTCGAGCCGGTAGGGCAGGTCGAGCCGGCGCCAGTCGTCGTGCGGCGCCCCGGCCGCGAGCAGCTCCTCGGCGGGGCAGGAGTGGAGCGCCGCGAGCAGCTCGCCCAGCGCCGGCGCCAAGCGCCCGCTCGCCGCGCGGTCCGGAGAGCGCTCGGCCACGGCCTCGCCTTCGATCAGCGCGTACCCGGCGAAGGGCCAGGGGAAGCGCTCGTCGCCGCGACCGACGTAGACCGGACACGGCATGGGGAACGGCAGCCGCGGCGCGATGCGCGGCAGCACGCGGATCTCCGTGTCCATCAGCCCGGCCGCAACCTCGCGCCGCGGGAAGCGAAAGACCCAGCGGCCTCCGACGAGGTAGGCGGTGTTGTCCCAGCCCGAGCCCAGCGGCGCGAGCGGTGCGTCCTTGAGCTCGGGAGCGGCCTCGGCCACCAGCTCGCGCGCGAGGTCGGGAGCGACGATCCGCTCGGCGGTCCAGATCTCGGCCATGGGGCATCAGGATAGCGCGGCGGACCCCGTGCAAGCTCGTGTAAGGGCAGCGCCGGACCCCCGCGGTTACCATCGTTCCGTTGGTCGCCCTGCTCGAAAGCGCCGCCGGAAGTGCTCGCCGCGTCCCGCTCGATGAGGCGCTGGCCTGGACGAACATCACGTTCCTGTCGCTCTTCCTGGGCGTGGTGTTCGCGACCATGGTGCTGCGGCGGAACGCCCTGCGGCGCCCGGACTTCGCGCTGCTCTGGGTCTTCGCGCTCTTCCTGCTGACCCTGGTGGGCGAGTACGTCGCACGGCGCAGCGCCTATGGCGACCTGTGGCAGGCGCGGCGGGAGTACGAGGTGACCCGCGCTTCGACCAGCGAGTCGGTCGTGTTCGCCTTCGGCGAGTGGAACCCGGCCACCGAGGCGCACGAGGCCTACCTGCGGATGGCGCAGGAGACCGACCGCTACCTGCTCAAGATGCAGTCGATGACCGCGCTCGCGTTCACGCTGCTCGTCGTGACGCTTGCCGTCCTGATCTCGCGCGCGCGTGCGAAGGAGCGAAGCAGAGGTTGGCGGGGCATGCGCTGGCTGCTCGTCCTGAGCGTGCTCTGCGCCATGGTCGCGTCGTGCGCCACCTGGTGGCAGTGGCACAGGTTGGGGCGCTACTACGAACCGGGAGTGCTCGAGCAGACGCTGATCAGCTTCGGCCCCGCGGTCTCGATGGGGGTGACCGGCTATCTGCTGCTGCGCGCCTACCGACGCTGGGGGAGCACCGAAGGCGTGCTCTACAGCGTCGGCATGATCCTCTACGGCGCGATCCAGTTCGCCGAGATCGGCGAGCGCAAGCTGCCTCTCACCGAAGAGCAGCGTGAGCTCTACAGCGGAGCCATCCTGACGCTGGCCCTCGGGCTGCGGATCGCGGTGGTGGGCGCGGTGGTGAAGTTCCCGCTGCTGCGCAACAGCCGCGAGCAGCTCCAAAGCTCGCTGGCGCGCGTCCCCGGCGGGATCGCGATCGGGACGCTGCGGCGCGGGCGGGTGCTCGAGGTGCGCGAGCCCGACGAGACGACCCGGAGGCTTCCGCTGCGGACCGTTCGGCAGCGGCGCGGGCCGGTGTACGAGCTCGACCTGCTCGAGCTCGAGGGAGAGTGGGGCTACCGCGTCACCGGCGAGCGCTTCCAGGCGACCGAGTACCTCGCGTCTCCGCCGGAATCGCTCGCGCTGCTACGCGTGCTCCTGATCCCGCTGCCCTCCTCGTTCCTCGGCGGCGACCATCTGCTGCTCACGTTTGAGGTCGAGAGCGTCGTGCGCATCCTCCCGCGCGCGCACCTCGGGCTGATGCTCGTGCGCGCCGGCGGGCGGTCGGACCGCGCGCGCGACATGCGGGTCTGGTGGTGCAACTACCACGTGGCGGCTCTCTTCGGCCGTTCGCCGCGCGACCTGTGCGGACAGCCGCTGAGCCAGCTCGTGCATCCCGACTGGCGTCGGCGGCTCGACGACGTGGCGCGCGACGACTACTCGTCGATCCTCGCCGCGGTCGAGCGCGGCGACGCGAGCAGCCGGCCGGGTGAGTTCGTGCGCGTCTCGTCCTGCCCGTTCGGCGAGGGGCAGGAGGATTCGGAGATGCTGCTGATGATGGTCAGCTCGCTTTCGGGCGACTCGCATACCCACACCGACTTCCTGCTGCACAACCTCGCACACACGCTGCGGACGCCGATCCAGTTGGTGCGCGGGTCGCTGGGGCGCGTGCTCGCCGACCTGGGTCAGGTGCGCGACGAGGAGCTGCGCGGGCGCCTCAGTCGCCTGCGGGCCGAGGCCACGCGGCTGGAGCATGCGGTGGACCTCAACCTGCAGGTGGGGCGCGACCTCATCGACCGCGGCGAGGCGCCGGTGAGCTTCCGACTCGGTCGCTTCCTCGACGAGGAGATCGTGGGGGGCTACGAGTGCCTCGACGCCCGCGAGCTCGCGCCCGTGGTGCGGTCCAGCCGCCAGAAGCTGCGCGACTTCCGCGACCGCGGCGGGCTGTTCCGGGTCGACGTCGAGGAGGACGCGGTCGTCGAGGCCCACCGGCCGCCGCTCGAGGTCATGCTGCGCGAGCTGCTGGAGAACGCGCTCCACTACGCGGCGAGCGAGGCCGCGCCTCCGCTCATCGCGGTGCGCGCCCACGTCGACGGCCGCGTGGCGGTCGTGGTCGAGAACCGCGTCGACGCCGACGAGCTCGACCGGTACGAGGAAGGCCTCCTGCGCGAGTCCCAGGGGCTGTCGTGCGTGCGCTTCCTGTCGGTGCGGTACGGACATCCCTTCGACATCCGCATCGACCGTGAGAGGTGCTGCTGCGTGGCGACGCTGCTCGTGCAGCGCTCGCCGCTCTCCCCGCCGTCGGGCGAGGCCCCGGCGCGGCCGCCGCTCGCAGAGGAGCGTCCATGACCATCCACTCCACACGCCGCTGGGTCGTCGTGCTCGTCGAGAACGAGGCGCGGCGCGTCTTCGAGCTCTTCGACGCCCTGACCGTCGTCAGCACCGGCAAGACCCGCGCGCACGCCGTCGATCGGCCGGATCTAGCGCTGGGAGAGCGCATCCTCCCGCTCGCGATCCTGGTCGGCAAGCCGGAGGAGTGGGGGCAAGCCGACGACCTGCGCGAGGACTACCCGGAGTTCCGCGAACGGATCTTCGCCGACCGCGGCGCGTACTCCGACGTCGAGGTGCTCTACCAGCTGCTCGACCGGATCGTATCCGGCAACCCGCACGCGCACGTACTGGTGCTCTGGGACGACCAGCTGAACACCGCTTGGGCGCTGGACGAGAACAAGAACGGCATGACGCTGCAGTTCGCGGCGCGCTACGGCGAGCTCTTGCTGCGCGCCGGGCGGAAGGAGCGCGTGCGGATCGTCGGGATCAGCGCGCAGAAGGACTGGACCACCGAGCAGAAGGCCGACCTCGCCCGCTTCCTGCGGCGCGGCTGGATCGACGACTTCCGCGACCGCGCGCACATCGACCGGCTCGTCGCTGAGCTGACCGGCTCGTCGGACGGCGAGCGCATCGAGTACGAGCAGCGCCTGGGCAGCGACGCGCGGGGCGGGACGCTCGACCGCGCCGACCTCGAAGGCCTGCGCGCGGGCTTCGAGGCCGCCGCGCGCGACCGGCTGCGCGCGGTGGCGCGCCGCGTCGCGCAGGACCCGGACGACCCGGTCGAAGGCACCTGGAACCCCGCGCACGCGGGACCGCTGCTCATCGACGAGACGACGCGCACGATCGAGGTCTTCGAGCACCGCGACCGCCCGGCCTGGGCCCTGGAGGGCGGCTGGGACGCCCCCGCGCCGGCGACCGGCAAGCGGCGGCCGGCGACCCAGGTGCTCAAGGAGATCACCGCCCGGAACCTGGCCGCGCTGCGCGCCGGCGGCGAGGCCGAGGCCGACGCGTGGGAGTGGCACCGCGTCACCTCCGAGGACGCGGCGCTGGCGTTCGACAGCGTCGCCTACCGCATGCTGCGCTTCATCGCGCGCCGCGGCGACGCGGTGGAGAGCCACGAGATCGTGCGCGCCGAGCTCGCCATGCCGTCGGCGGTCAACACGTACGCCTCCCGCATCCGCTCCGGCCTGAAGCGGCACGAGGTCCTCGAGAGCGTGACCTCGGGCGGCTACCGCTGCGCCCGCGACTATCTGCTGCTGCTGCGCTGATCAGCGCGACTGCAGCACGCGCTCGCCGGTGGCGAGGTCGATCGCGACGACCGCGTTGCGCCCGTGGTCGGCGACGAGAGCCAGCCCCGCCTGCTCGTCGAGCGCCACGCCGAGGGGCTCGAGCAGGTTGGGGCCACCGCCCTCGCCGCTGGCCGAGATCGTCGCGCGTTCGCCGGTGGCGAGGTCGATCGAGAACAGCGCTCCGCGCTCGGAGTCGACGACGTAGGCCGTGGTGCCGGCGGCGTCGAGCGCCAGGGCGGTGGGCTCGACCAGGTAGGGGCCCTCGCCGACCGAGCCGCTCGAGAGCACCGTACGGTCGCCGGTGGCGAGGTCGACCGAGAGCAGCGCAGCGAGCCCCGAGTCGACGAGCAGCAGCTCGGTCTCGGAGCGCAGTGCCAACCCGGCGGGGTCGCCCAGCGTCTGCCCCGCGCCGACCCCGGCGCCGGTCACTGCGAAGCGGTCGCCCGTGCTCAGGTCGACCTGCAGCACCGCGTTGCTCCCCGCGTCCGACACCAGCGCGCTGCCGGGCGTAGGCGCGAGCGCCACGTCGCTGGGGGCGACGAAGGCCGGCCCGAGCCCGAGCTCGCCGCCGGAGACCTTCGTCCATTGGCCGCTGCTGAGGTGGATCGACACCAACGCCTGTGCATCCTCGTCCGCCGCGAGCACCCGCGGCCCGTCGAGCGCGAGCCCCACCGGCGCGGAGTCGCCGGGATCCGACAGGATCTCGCGGTCGCTCGTGACGCGGTCGACGTCGAAAAGAGCGCCCGCGGAGTCACCGCGGTCGATCACCAGCGAGCGCCCTTTCGCGGCGTCGAACACGATCCCCGTCGGCTTGTCGAGGTGCGGCCCCTCGCCGACGAACAGGTCGAAGAGCGGGAACCGGTCGCCGTTCTCAAGATCGACGGCCAGGAGCGCGTCGAGCGAGGAGTCGGCGACGAACGCCGTCCCCGGCAGCGCGCCGTTCACGACCGACTCGGGTACGTCGTACTTCGGCCCCACGCCCGTGTTCTCGTCCGAAAGCACCGTGCGGTCGCCGGTCGCGAGGTCGACCGCCAGGATCGCGTTCTGGAACGCGTCGCTGACCAGGACCAGCCCGGGGGCGATCAGCCAGTCGAGGCTGGTCGGCGTCGCGAGCTCGGGCCCCGTGCCCACGCCCGCGCCGGAGAGCACCGTGCGGTCACCGGTGGCGAGGTCGACCGCCACCAGCGACGAGGCGCTGGAGTCGACGATCAACGCGCGGCCGGCGCTGGAGTCGAGCAGGACCCCGCGCGGGATGAGCAGCGTCGGACCGGACCCGACCGACGGGCCGGAGATCAGCGTGCGGTTGCCGGTGAACACGTCGACGCGGAGGAGCGCGTTCAGCCCCGCATCGATGACCAGGATCTCGCCCGGCAACTCCGCCGGCGTCACGCCGCCGGGAGCCTCGAGCACCGGACCGAGCCCGGTCGTCGCGTCGGCGACCACCCAGCGCAGGCCGCTCGCGAGGTCGACCGCGAGGATCTGCGGCGGGTCGATGTCCGTGACGTAGGCGACGTTGGCGACCGGCTCGGTGCTGACGCGGATCGGAAAGCCGAAGTCCGCGCCCGAGCCCGCGGTAAGCCCCGAAACCAGTGAGAGCTCGCCGGTGATCAGGTCGTAGGAGAGCAACGCCGGCAGCAGCGCGTCGATCGCCAGCAGGCGCGCCCCGACCGGATCGAAGGCGATGTCCTCCAGCTCGCTCGGGAGGAGCGACTTGCGCGTGATCTGCGCGACGAGCTCCGACGCGATCGGCGCGCCCGAGGCGCCGAAGGCGTCCACGTCGACGCCGTTCAGGCCCTCGAAGAGCGGGATGCTTGCCGACCAGGTGGCGAAGTCGTCGTCGCTCGTCGCGGTGACGCCGTTGACCGTGAGGGCGGAGATCTCCTGCACCGCGTCGGTCGTGCCGGTCACGGTCATCACCCCGGCGTTCGTCACCGAAAGCGGCGGAGGGAAGTCCGATGCCAGGGGGGCGGGCGGTGCCGCGCTGTCTCCGCCTCCTCCTCCGCCGCCGCACGCGGCCAGCGCTAGGGTCAACCCGAGGGGGAGAGCGGACGGCGCGCCGAGACGGCGGCCGCGAAGGGAGAGTGTGGCCGGCAGCGGTCGTTGCCGCCGCCCGTTCCTGCGTGCCATGGGTCCAGGTTCGAAGTGCTCTGTCGCGATGGGGCGTCGCGTGCCGGCCGGTCCGCGCGCGTTGGGTCGTGTTCCGACATCCCCCGCGCGGCCGGAGGAGGGTGAGCGGACCCCCCCGCGCCCGGGAACGCTCCACATGATAGCCCTGGCTCGCTCGGCCCGACGTTCCGCTTTCGTCACTGCACCCTCCCCCCGGCTGCCTCCGGCGTCCACATCTCCCCACCCCCGGCTATCGGGGAGTCGGCCGGCCGCGACAAAGCCTCGCGCCGAATTAATCGCCTCTCACGAGGGCGGCACCCGAAACCGCGTTTGCGGGCTCCAGGAGGGGGTAACGAGACCGACTCTCGACAGCCGGCGGCCCGCCTGCGCAGACTGAGGTTCCCCCCCGGTCATGACGCTCCGCCCCCTCGCTCTTGCCGCGCTGACCCTCGTCGCTCTCACCGCGTGCGCCTCGCGCTCGCGCGGGACCGGGCCGCAAGGGCCGGACCCCGGCGCGCCCGTGCTCGGCGTCGCGCCGTTCCCCGCCGAGGGGCGTGACGCCGCCGGCGCGGCGCAGCTCGATGGGCAGCTTCGGCGCGGACTCGGGGAGCTCGGGTGGAACCTCGCCGACGACCTGGTGACCGCCAGCCTCTACCAGGGCATCGAGGACGTCGTCGTCTACGATCCGCTGACCGGCGAGATCACCGAGGCGAGCTTCCGCGCGCGCATCTCGGTGCACGGGGCGCTGGCCACGCGCTTCGCCGCCGAGGGCGTCGTCTACGCCCAGATCGTGCCGAGCGTCGCGAGGTTCGCCGACGGCGTCGCGACCTGGGACGGCGTACGCCAGAGCATCGAGGGCCCCGATGGCGTGCGCGACCCGCTCGTCCGCTCGACGGGCTACGCGGGCGAGGTCAACGCCACCTCGCTGCGGGTGTGGATCGAGGATCTTGAAGGCAACGTCGTTCACGACGCGCTGGCCGGGCTCGAGCTGACGTCGATCCTGCGGGGCGGACGCTGGCTGGGGTTGCGGCGGCGCGACCAGCTGCTGGACACGGGCCGCGTCAAGCGGGCCGTCAAGCTGGTGCTCGAGCAGCTCCCCGAGGCGCCCGAGAGCTAGCGCCGGCGCGGCGGCTATACTCGCCGCCATGAAGCTCATCACGCTGCTCGGGACCATCGCCGCCGCCCTCGCCCTGTGCTTCGCCGCGGGAGCCTCCTCCGGCGTGGAGGAGCGCAAGCCGGTGACCGTGTTCCTCGTGCGTCACGCCGAGACCGCCGGCTCGACCAAGACCGAGCGCGACCCCGCGCTGTCCGAGGAAGGGCGCGAGCGCGCCGCGGCGCTGAGCAGGCTGCTCGCCAAGGCCGGGGTGACGCACCTGTTCGCCAGCGAGTTCGTGCGCACCGGCACGACGGTCGGGCCGCTCGCCGAGGCGTTGGGGCTAGAGGTCAAGCATATCGGCGCGCGCGAAGGCGACGCGCAGGCGGAGGCGCTGAGGGCGCTGCCCCCGGGCTCGATCGCCGTCGTCGCGGGGCACTCGAACACCGTGCCCGCGCTCGTCCGCAAGCTGGGCGGGGGGCAGCTCGCCGACCTAGAGCAGCACGCCACCTACGGCGAGATGTTCCCCCACGACGCCTACGACCGCCTCGTGCAGGTCATCCTGCCCGCCGCCGAAGGCACGGCCGCGCAGACGATCGAGCTCCGCTACGGCCGCTGAGGGCGCGGGTCAGAGCCACTCGGGGCGCGCGACCGTGCGGTCGTTCCGCAGCTCGCCCGTGTTGACGGTCGTGGCGGGCTCGAAGAGCAGCACCTCGACCTCCTCGTCGGCCACGGGCTTGTGCTCTACGCCGCGCGGTACGACGTAGAGCTCGCCCTCCGCCAGCTCGACCTCGCCGTCGCGGAACAGCAGCCGCAGGCGGCCCCGCAGCACGAGGAAGAGCTCGTCCTCGTCCGCGTGGGAGTGCCAGACGAACTCGCCCTGGAGCTTGGCGAGCTTGACCTCCTGGCCGTTGAGCGCGGCGACGATGCGCGGGCTCCAGTGTTCCTGGATGCGGGCGAGCTTTGCTTCGAGGTTGACCTTTTCCATGGCTTGGACGCGGTCCGGAGGGGCCTGGGAACGATTTTCGGGCCGTCGAACGAGTCCAGCACGGCCCCGGCCACCGGACAAGGGGGCGGCGGAGCGCGGAGCCGGCTCAGGAAAGATTGGCAGCCTGCCGAAAGGGGGGATCCACGGGTCCCCTGCCCCCCAACCGGCTGAGGAGTTTCATGGCCAAGCTTGATGTTCTGTTCCGGAAGATGGTCGAGATCAAGGCATCCGACCTGCACATCGCGTCCGGCGCCGCCCCGATGTTCCGCCTCAACGGCGACATGGTTCCGTTGGATGGCTTTCGTCTCGAAGGAGACGACCTGCTCGACGCGCTGCTCGAGCTAGCTCCGGAGGCCAACCGCGAGCAGTTCGCCGCGGAGAACGACACCGACTTCGCCTATCAGCTCCCCGGCTACGGCCGCTTCCGCTCGAACCTCTTCTGCGACCACCGGGGCCCCGGCGGGGTCTTCCGCCTGATCCCGTCGAAGATCCTGACGGTCGATCAGCTCGGGCTGCCCGAGTCGGTGCTGCAGTTCTGCAACCTGTCGAAGGGGCTCGTCGTCGTCACCGGACCGACCGGTAGCGGCAAGTCGACCACGCTCGCGGCGATGGTCGACCACATCAACAAGACGCGCGCGGACCACCTGATCACGATCGAGGACCCGATCGAGTTCGTGCACGACAACCAGCGCTGCCTGATCAACCAGCGCGAGGTCGGCATCCACACGCAGAGCTTCAAGCGCGCGCTCCGCGCCGCCCTGCGCGAGGATCCGGACATCGTGCTCGTCGGCGAGATGCGCGACCTGGAAACGGTCGAGATCGCGCTCGAAACCGCCGAAACGGGCCACTTGGTGTTCGGCACGCTGCACACGACCACCGCGCCGTCGACCGTGGACCGGATCATCGACCAGTTCCCCGAGGAGCGTCAGGCGCAGATCCGCACGATGCTGGCGAGCTCGCTCAAGGGCGTCGTCGCGCAGACCCTCTGCAAGAAGCAAGGCGGGGGGCGCGTGGCCGCGCTGGAGGTGCTCGTGGTCAACAACGCCATCTCGTCGCAGATCCGCGAGGGGAAGACGTTCCAGATCAAGAACGCGATGCAGACGGGCGGCAAGCAGGGCATGCGACTCCTGAACGACACGCTCGCGGACCTG
The DNA here is from genome assembly GCA_039029355.1 of Planctomycetota bacterium. Taxonomy (GTDB): domain Bacteria; phylum Planctomycetota; class UBA1135; order UBA1135; genus JBCCGI01. The sequence continues at coordinate 56,814 of JBCCGI010000038.1, read as the reverse complement.
GTCCAGCGGGGCGAGGTCGAGCCCCAGGAGGCGTACCTCAAGGCCGTCGAGAAGGACGACCTGCTCGAGAAGTTCGCGCGCATCGGCGTGCCGTTCGAGGTTGCCGGCGTCTCGGCGCCGCCGCCTCCCGGAGCGCCGCTGCCCGCCCAGTCCGCCAACCCGGGCGCCGACCTGCGCACCAAGGAGCCCGCGGGCGCCGTGCCGCCGCCGAGCCCCAGCCAGGAGCCCCAGAGCCCGCTCAGCGGCGGAGGCGCCGGAGGCGGCGCGGCTGGCACCGGCGATCCGTTCGAGCAGTTCCGCAAGAACCGCGGGAACTAGCCCGCCACAACATTCAGGCCCCCGGCAGAGAGCGGCGGGGCGTGGTCCTCTTGGGAGGGTCGCGCCCCGCTATTCGTTTGCTTGTATCGAATTCGCAAGTCGGCTAGGCGGTGCCGCGCTCCGTCGCCGCGGGGGGGCTTCCCTACGCCGCGGAGGGGCCCAAACCAGTCAGTTTCGCTCGCCGGCTACACCGGGATGCATGGTTATTCGGTAGGATTCTAGACTTCCGAATTTCCCTCCAAACCCCAACCCCAAGAGAGGTTCTCGGCAATGCGACGGGTTTCCCTCAGCTTCGGCGCTGCTGTTGCGGCCACTGGCTTCGCCTCAATGGCGTCCGCGCAGTTCGATAACCAGTGGGCTTCGTTCACCCAGGACAACTCCAAGCTCGGTCCGAACCCGACCAGCATCTCGAACGAGACCACGACGCTTCCGGGCGACACGAGTGGTTTCGGCCTCACCGGCACCGAGACGGACTTTGCCTGGGGCGACCTGGACAAGGACGGCTGGACCGACCTGGTCATCGTTCGCAAGCAGCCCTTCACGTCCGCCGGCAAGCGGACCAACCTGCTCCTCATGAACAACGAGGGCCTGCTGCAGGATCGCACGGCTCTCTTCGCCTCCGCGTCGGATGTCGCGGGCGACAACGGCTTCCTGACCGCGACCAACGACCGTGACGTCTTCGTCGCGGACGTCGACGGCGACACCTGGCTGGACGTCATCACCGCGACCACGATCAGCGACAGCGACCCGAAGCACGTCGGTCACCCGCGGATCTACATGAACCTCGGCGTCGACGGCGCCGGCGCCTGGCTCGGCCTCGAGCACCAGGACGCGCGCATGCCGCAGATGGTCTCCTTCACCACCGGCAACCCGACCAACCCGCGCTTCTGCTCGGTCGCGGTCGGCGACGTCACGGGCGACGGCCTTCCGGAGCTCTGGTTCGGTGACTACGACTCCAGCGGCGCCGGCGGCGTGTTCCAGCCCCCCGGCTCGGACATGAACGACCGCCTGCTGATCAACGACGGCAGCGGCTTCTTCACCGATGAGAGCCAGCTGCGCCTCGACGCGGACATGCTGCAGGCCGCCTTCGGCGCCGCCTCGGTCATCGCCGACTTCAACGGCGACGGCATGAACGACATCGCGAAGCAGACGGCGCTCAACCCGCCGCAAGACGTCCGGATCATCTACAACGGCACCGGCCTCGCGCCGGGTGAGGGCTTCTTCGACATCCAGGACAAGTTCCACACCTTCGCGCCGTACCACATCAACGCCGGCGATCTGAACCAGGACGGTGACCTGGACATGATCTTCAGCGATGACGGTCTCGACCGCTACCGCATCAACACCGGCGTCGACCCGCTCGGTCGCGTCATCTGGAGCTCGGCGTTCACGTACGACTTCCTCTCGGGGAACGACGACGGCTTCTCCAGCAACAACCTGATCGTCGACATCGATGGCGACGGCTGGGGCGACACGCTCCACACCGACATCGACGTCGACATCCCCGGCGGCAACCGTCGCCTGCACATCTACCACAACCTCGGCGGCACCCCGGGCGGCACGGACATCGTGCTGCGCGAGGAGCGCGAGAACACCTCGTCCGCCGGTTGGATCGGCGTCGTCGGTCTGACCACCGACAGCATGCGCGGCACGCACGACGTTGCGGTGTTCGACATCGACAACGACACCGACCTCGACATGGTCATCTCGCGTGAGGCGGGCACCGACGTCTACACCCAGGACGGCGGCGTCGTCTGCCAGAAGTCCGTCGGCTTCGGCGGCCCCGGCTTCTCGGTCATGACCGTGTGCGGCGAAGACGTCACCACGATCGGCAACTCCGCGGACGCGAAGCTGACCGGCGCGCCGGCCAGCTCGCCCTCGGCTTGGGTGCTCGGCAACGTCAACAGCCCGGTCGCGCTCTTCGGCGGCTTCATCGTCCCGTCGACCCCGATCCTGACCGCTGGCTTCACGACCGACGCCAACGGCGAGATCCTGCTGCCCGACGCCATCATCGGCAACGGCGGCGGCCAGACCCTCTACCTGCAGGCGCTCACCTTCGACGCCGGCATCCCGACGGCCTGGGACGTCTCGACCGCGGTTGAGATTCAGCTCTAGGTCTCGCTAGGGACCCTTCTCTCGGAGGAGGCCGCGGGCGTTTCGTCCGCGGCCTCCTTCTTTTTTGCCGCCCCGGCGCGAGAATGCGCTCGTGCTGGCCAAGCCGATGAAGGGCGCGCTGCTTGCGGTGGCGGTGCTCGCGTTGACCGTCCTGCTGCTCGAGGGCGGCTACAGCCTTTGGGCCCGCGAGTCGCTCGTGGATCGACTGCTCTTCGGGTCGGGTGGCCCGCAGCTGGGCGCGGCGATGGGGGAGCGCGACGCGGGGGCGGCGCTGACGGAGGGGCCCTACGCGCTCGACCGCGACCCCGACGTCAAGTTCCGCATGAAGGCCGGCGCTACGGCCACCTTCGTCGGCGTCGAGGCGACGACCGACCGCTTCGGCGACCGCGTGCGGCTCGGACCGGCCGAGGACCCGGAGGGGCGGCGCGTCGTCGTGCTCGGCGACTCGGTCGCGTTCGGCTACGGCGTCGCGGACGACGAGACCTACGCCCACGCGCTCGAGGAGCTGCTCGCCGCGGCGCTGCCCGCCGGCGCCCCGCGGCCCGTCGCGCGCACGGTGGCCTGCGCCGGGTGGAACTTCCGCAGCTCGTTCCGCTACTTCCGGAATCACGTCGAGCGCCTGGATCCCGACGTCGTGCTCTACGTCGCGGTGCCCAACGACCTCGACGATGCCACGATCGTGAACGAGCTCGGCTGGCGCAGCATGGACGTCGATCCGAGCGACGACCGGCCGCAGGCATCGATCGAGCGTCACAGCCGGCTCGTGCAGACCATGGAGCACGCACCCTCGCGCGCCGCCGCGCTCGAGGTCGTGCAGGCCGGCGGGCTGGACGTGGTGGACTACGCGCTGCGGACCCGCGTCACGCCCGAGTCGCGGCGGCGCTGGCGCGAGTTCCTCGACGCGATCCAGGGCCTGCACCGCGACCTGGCCGCGCGTGGAACCGAGCTGGCCGTCGTCCTGCCCTTCGGGCGCGACTTCCACCGCCAGCTCGAGATCCTGCTCGCGCGCGAGGCGCCCGAGATCCCGGTGCTTGGTCTGGTGGACGAGCGCGCCGACGAGGACACGCTGGGCGTGGACCCCCACGCCAACGCACGGTGCCTACGCGCCGGCGCGCTCTGGATGGCCGAGCTGGTGATCGAGCGTGGCTGGCTTCCCGGCGCCGACGCGGCCAGGCTCCCGGCGCAGGACGAGCGCTACGCAGAGCGGCGCTTCGAGCCGTTGCCGCCTGCGCGACACGAGGCCTTCCTCGACGAGCTGCACGCGGTGTACCGGCGCTTCCTGCGGGACGCCGTAGACCTGGTCCGGGCCGAGGGCATCCATCAGGTCTACGGCGGGCTGCTCGGCGACGGCACGGTGGGCAAGCTCGTGTTCGCGGGCCTTTGCCGCGAAGGGGCGACGCGGCTCGAGGTCTCGCTCGAGCGGCTGCCGGCTGCGAGCGCGGTCTATCCGCTCCGCATCGCGGTCGAGGTCGATGGCGAGGACGCCGGCGCGATCGACGTTGCGGCGCCCGGCGAAGGCGAGGATCCGGCGGCGTCGTATGAGCTCGCGCTCCCGCCCGGCGCGGCCGGCCGCGACTGCGTCGACGTGCTCCTGCGCGCGTCGAACTGGGTGGCCTGGGGCGACGGCGAGCACCTGATCGCGTTCCGTCTGCGGCGCCTCGCGCTCTTGCCGTAACGAAAACGGCCGGGAGCCCGCACGCGAGCCCCCGGCCTTCCCCGTAGGCGGCCGGTTTAGAAGTAGAAGACCGAGCCGACGTTGGTGCTCCGCCACGGGAGCGCCAGCGTGGCGGCGTCTAGCGTGACGCCCTGGAAGTGGAAGAGCGTGCCGGTGATGCCGGGGATGCCGTTGAAGACGAACTCCTCGACGCCGTTCGCGGTGTTCAGGTTGCCGAACAGAAGCGGGAACAGGCTCGCCGCGGCGTTGCCGATGTCGACCGAGAGCAGGCCGGGAATCTCGGTCGGAATCAGCTCGGGAGAGAAGGCGACCGCGTAGAAGTCGCCCGGCTGTCCGCCGATGTTGAGGAAGAGAGTCCCCAGGTCGATCGTCGGGCTGGTGGCGAGGACGTTGTCCGCCGGCACCACGTTCAGGAAGTCACTCAGCACTCCGCTGCCGTTGATGATCGTCAGCGGAACCGAGCCGAGCTGCTCGGCGATGCCGAGGTCGAAGGTCAGGGTGTTGTCGTCGATCACCTTGGTCGGGATGAACTTGCTGCCGACCTGGACGACCGCCGCTCCGGAGAAGTTGCAGCCGATGAGCGTGACGGTGTTCACCGGCTCCGGGTTGACGAGCGGCGGACCCATCGCCTGGGTCAGCGCGGGGACGCCGGGCGGACTCTGCTGCAGCAGGATCGGCGGTCCGGGCGTGCACGAGCTCGGATCGATCGACATCGTGTCGACGCCGGCCAGCGCGTATTCGGCCATCCCGTCGCCGTCGAACTTGATCGGCACGACCTCGACTTCGTAGATGCCGCCCTCAACCGCCTCGAGGCGGATCTGCTCGATGTTGTCGACGGTGCTGGCCGACCAGGCGATCAGGTTGCCGAACGGGTCGCGGACGCGGAGATCGAGGTCGTCGATCGTGAGCTCGCCCGAGCTCTCGCGGTTCCAGACGAGGGTGAGGGTCGCGTCCTCACCCGCGGGGAAGAAGCGCACGTGCTTCTTCACCACGCCGGTCGTGATCGTCTCCTGCACCACGTCGCCGGCCAGGGCGGCCTCGACCGCCCGGTCGGTACGCAGGTAGCCGAAGCCTGCCGCATCGGGGTTCCCGAGTACCACCTCTTCGGAGGTGTTGAGCAGCAGCGCCTTGACCTGCAGCTGCGTCAGTGACGGGTTGGCCTGGCGGATCAGCGCGGCGCTTCCCGCGGTGAGGGCCGCGGCTCCCGACGTCCCGAAGGAGTCGATCGAACCGGCCTCATCGTCCATGTCGGCGCAGGTGAGCGCCTCGCCGACGGCGATCAGCTGCGGGTACGTGCGCCCATCCGCGAGCGGCCCGATGGCGCTGATGACCGAGCCGGGAAGCACCAGCGGCTCTTTCGTCTGGACGTCCGCGGCGCCGACGACGAGCGCGTTGAAGGCGGCGTGCGCGAAGCCGAGGTCGGTGCCGTAGTTCCCGGCTGAGAGCGTCACGAAGACGTCCGCCAGGGTCGCGGACTCGATCGTCTGGTTGGGCGACGCAACGGGATCCTGCGTGCCGTCGTAGCTCATGTTGGCGACCACGACGTCCGGGTAGAGCAGGATCTGCTGGAACGCGTTGTTCATGCTGACGGTCGAGGCGAGCCCGCCGCCGATGAAGTCGTCGCTGATCTTCAGCGAACGGATCGTCGCGCCGAAGGCGGGCGCGTCATCGATGTCGGGCAGCGAGTTGAACTTCGCTCCCGCCGCGATCGAGGCCATCCGCGTGCCGTGGCCGAACGTGTCCTCGTCGGACTGCGACGTGAACGCGGCGACGGTCTCGGAGCTCACGATCCGGCTACCGGCGATGCCCGGTCCGGTCGGGTTGGCGGGGTTACCGCCCGGGAAGAAGGTCGCGTGCGGCCGGGACGATCCGGCGTGGTCGGCATCGATCCCCGAGTCGATGATCGCGACCGTCACGCCCGACCCGTCGATGTTCGCGCCTGCGGGCGTGAGCAGCGTGTTGGCGAAGTCGGAGTTGTGGTGCGCGGCGTCGGTCGCGACCTCCATCTGGGCTTCGGCCCAGGTGTCAGGCTGGACCAGTCGCACGTCGGCACGTGCGTCGAGGGCTTCGAGCAACTCGCTGCCAGCGTTCGCCAGCACGACGGTGCCCGAGAGCCAGTTGGTTTCGAGCACCACGGCGCCGCCCCCGATGGCGCGATCGATGACGGGCAGGTGCCCGACCTCGACCGTGCGCTCGTAGTCATGGACCAGAGCCTGGATGCCCTGGGTGTCGTCCGCGCGCCGCAGCGCGCCGAGCTGCTTCATGACGCTCTCGTGGACGGCCGCGTCGCGCTTCACGTGGACGATCCAGCGGCCGGTCCAGCGAGGACCCGGGTCGGCGAAGGCGGCCTGGGCTTCTCCTTCGGCCTGAGGGGGAGCCTGGGCGGCGGCGGTGCCGGCCGCGAGGGAAAGGAGCAGGGGCAGGGAGCTAGCGAGTCGTCGGTGCATCTTTTGGATTGGAGGGCAGCGGGATGCGCCTGGCCCAAGGCGTACCGCGGCGATTTCGTTACGGATGTTCCCCCGTGGGGCAGCGGGGACCTCGGGGGGCGCCTCTCCTCCGCGAGCGCGGCCCCGCGGACCGTCCGTCCGCCGGAGCCCGGCCCGTGGAAGGGCAGCGAGGCGTCCACCGGGAAAATCCTGTGCACGCGTCGTGCCGGATTGCGTGGCTCCGCCTCAATCGGCCCGAAGCGCGGGGCCGATGGTCCGGGGGCGCGGCGGAGGGCCGCGCGCTGAGGGGCTCGGTGCCCGGGGGCGATGGGAGCCCCGCGGCCGGGTCTGGGAAGAACCCCGCGGCGCCGCCGCGACGGCCGGAAGTAGAGAGCATGGAGATGAGGGGCAGGGACCCGCGCGTTTGGCTCGCGGGCGCTTGGATCGTGGGACTCCTGGCGGGCTGTGCCGGAGGCTCGGGCGGATCGGGTAGTGGGGCCGACGATCTCGGGTTCGGCGGTCCGGATCCGCCGGAGTCGATCAGCCTCGTGACCTCGAATGGGCAGGTGTTGATCGACTGGGAGCCGGTGGACGGCGCCTCGTCGTACCTCCTGTACTTCGGCTTCTCGGCGGCTCTCTCGCCGTCGACGGCTCCGTCGGTTCAGGTCGCGTCGCCGCCGTACGTCTTCGAGGACCTCCCGTCGGGGCTGGACCTCTACACCGTCATCACCTCCGTCAGCGCCGAGGGCCAGGGCCCGCCGTCGGACGAGCAGATGGTGCCGATCGCGCCGGGCTCGCCCGAGCGTTACTTCCCCGACTGGGCCGACGCTCCGGTCGGCACGGAGCTTACCTTCGACTACAACGGCAGCCTCTCGTCCGCACAGAACGGCGCCAACCTGAAGGCGGCGATGCAGGGCCTCGCGGCTGGCGAGCAGCTCGAAGTGGGCGGCGGCACGTACACCGTGGACTCCTTCTTCGATCTGAGCGTGTCGGGCAACGCCTCGGCGCCGATTCGGATCGTCGCCCGCGAGGGCGAGACGCCCGTGATCACGCGCTCGGACGCGAACCAGAACACCCTCAACATCGGGGGAGGCGGCGCCGCCTACCTGCTGTTGCGCGGCTTCGAGATCACGAGCGGCGACATCGCGCTCCGGCTCTTCTCCTGCTCGAACGTATGGATCGACCAGTGCCACATCCACGACTGCGCGCAGAACGCGATCGCGGCCAACTCGGAGCCGACCGACCACCTCTACTTCACCCGCAACGAGATCCACAGCACCGCGGGTACGGGTGAGGGTATCTACCTCGGCGGCAACTTCGGCAACCCGGTGTCCGCCCACAGCGTGATCGCGCTGAACCACGTCTACGACACCGCCGGCTCGCAGGGGGACGGGATCGAGGTGAAGCAGGGCTCCTACGGCACCTGGATCGCCGAGAACGTCGTCCACGACACCAAGTACCCCTGCATCCTGGTCTATGGCACGGCCGGCGAGGAGGTCAACATCGTCGAGCGCAACGTGTGCTGGAACTCGCAGGACAACGTGATGCAGGTCCAGGGCGAGGCGATCGTTCGCAACAACCTGATCATGTCCGGCGCGAACGGTTTCTACAGCTCCGACCACCAGGACGACTCGCGCGACCTGACGGTGGTGCACAACACGATCATCAACTCCGGCGGGCCCGCCGCGCGGCTCACGAGCTGGGACGACCGTCCGGGGATGGTGTTCGCGAACAACGCCTGCTACAGCCAGTTCGATCAGGCGATCTTCTTCTCCGGCGGCTCGACCGGCGTCGAGGTGTCGGGCAACGTCGCGTTCGGCGCGGTGCAGGGCGTCGCGGACGGCTACACGGTGGGCGGAGGTCTGTCGGACTTCGTCGACGTCTCTTGGGACGCGACGGCGATGGACGGCTCACCGTCGCCCGGCGGCGCGCTGATGGGCGCGGGCGACGCGGCCTACGGCGAGATCGACGACTTCTTCGGCGACCTGCGGCAGCTCTCGCTCGAGTCGGGCGCCGCCGACGGGCCGTAGCGAGCGACCCAAATAGACGAGGGGCGGGCTCTCGTTGAGCCCGCCCCTCGTCGCTCGTTGTTCAGCGTGCGATTACCAGCGGCGTCCGCCGCCGCCGCCACCGCCGCCGCCGCCGCGCTGGCGCTCTTGCGCCTCGTTCACGCGGATGTCGCGGCCGTCGAGGTTGGTGCCGTCGAGCTCTTGGATGGCCTGCTGGGCCTCCTCTTCGCTGGCCAGCTCAACAAAGGCGAAGCCGCGCGGGCGGCCGGTCTCACGGTCGGAGACGATGTGGCAGTCGGTCACGTTGCGGCCGCCGCCGCTGAAGGTCGCGCGGAGGGTGTCCTCGGTGGTATCCCACGAGAGGTTCCCCACGTAGAGTCGCTTGGTCATAGTTCTTTGGTCAGTTGGAAAAAGTGCATGCTCGGCTGACCCGACGACTCGAGAAAACGGGAAGCGGCGCAGACAAGCGGAACGCGGGGGAGGAGGTGGGGCATAACCTTGATCGCCGGCACTTGCCGGTGAACCATTTCGACGCCGCGCTCTGACACTCGCTCCTACCCTCGCCTGTATCGAGCCCGCTCGTTCTTGATGGCTTCGCTGCCGAGAGCATCACTCGGCGCGCCTGATTGCAGAAAACGGAGCCACGGCGGACTGCTGGCAAGCTTACACCGCCCTCGGCGCACCAACAACCGCGGACGGGGGCGCCGTGGGGGACAAAAACGCCGCCTGACCCTGATTTGGGATGGGCTTTCCTACGACACGAGCGTCCCCGGGCCGGGGGGGAGCGTCGCCCAGGGGGAGCCCGCTGGTGGAAACCCTGGGCGCCCGGGGGGCGTGGGGCGTGGGGCCGCCCCGCGCCGCGCCCGCCGCCGTCAGCCGTCCCCGGAGAGCAGCAGAGTCTCGCCGACGAAGCTGCTGAGGTCGTCCGCCCCGACGTTGCGGATCAGCTCCTTCGAGAGCGTCACGTGCGTCTCGCGGTCCAGCACCACCCGGATGACGTCGAAGCGCACCTGGCGGTTCAGGAGCGAGAGCGCCTGGTCGCCGGTGACCGGCGCGGCGAAGCCCGTCAGGTTCTCGGTCAAGCCACGCAGGAAGCTGACGATGGGCGTCTCGGCCGCGAGCGCCGTGGGCTCCGACGAGTCGGGGCTCAGCGCCTGCAGCCCCGGCCGGCCGGGGTTGATGAACACGTCCGGGACCAAGAGCCGGAACTCGCTGCCGCGATGGAGCCCCATGCGGTAGAGGAAGACCTCCTCGCTCAGCGTGTAGAAGACCTCGTCCGGAGGGCCGAGCAAGGCCAGCACTTCGCCGCGTCCGTCCACGCCGAGCTCGATGTCCCCGTACTGCTCGACCTGCCACGAGCCACCCGTGCGGATGGCGTCCATGTGGAACCGGCAGCTCGGAAGCAGGGCGCAGGCGAGGAGTGCGGTGGCGAGCTTAGAACGCAAGCCCATACTCGGCGTCCTCGCGGTCGAGCAGGGTGCCGACGTGCTCCACGACGCCGCTCTCGTCGAAGAAGACCATGAAGTGGTCGAGGCGCGAGTCGCTCTTGAAGCTCGAGAACAGCAGCAGGAACAGCGCCGTCTGCTTGGTGCGCGTCCGGCGGTAGCGGTAGGCCTGCTCGAACAGCGGGTCGAGCGCGCGGTTGGAGTAGATCACCTCGTCCGGCGGCCCCAGGAGGCGCGTCACGTCGGCACGCGTCGAAGTGCCGGGTACGATCTGCTCGATCGGCCCGGGCGGGAGCGCGGTGCCGTCGGTCGTCTCGGCCAGAACGCAGGCCTGGAGCACGAGGGGAAGTAGGAGGGCCGCCGTGGCGGGAAGGAGCTTCATGTCGCGGATCTTCTTGACGAACGGTGGGCGCCGGAATGGACGCCTCCTCCATCGTCTCGAATCCGGCGCGCCGGAAAAAGCCCCGACGCGGTTCGCTGTAGGCGTGAATTTTTCGTCCGCTTGACCGCAGCGTGAGAAATATGACCTCCCCCGCCATTGCGACGATGGACCTGACGAAGAGCTACGGCCCGCGGCGCGGCGTCGTGGAGCTCAACCTCGAGGTCCGCGAAGGCGAGGTGTTCGGTTTCCTGGGGCCGAACGGCGCCGGGAAGACGACGACCATCCGCACGCTGCTGGACCTGGTGCGCCCGACCGCAGGCCGGGCGGAGATCTTCGGGCGCGACTGCCACCGCGACGGGCTCGCGATCCGCCGCGACGTCGGCTACCTGCCGGGAGAGCTCTCGCTCTACGACAACCAGACCGGCGCGCACTTCCTGCGCTACATCGCCGGGCTGCGCGGAGGCCGGGGCATGCCGCGCGCGCGCGAGCTCTCCGAGCGACTCGGCGCCGACCTCACGCGCCCCGTGCGGGCCCTGTCGCACGGCAACCGCCAGAAGCTCGGCCTGGTGCAGGCCTTTATGGGGGACCCGCGCCTCCTGATCCTCGACGAGCCCAGCACCGGCCTCGACCCGCTGATGCAGCGCGAGCTGCACCGCTGGATCGCCGAGGCGCGCGAGCGCGGGGCCACCGTGTTCCTGTCGTCGCACGCGCTGGCCGAGGTCGAGCGCGTGTGCGACCGGGTCGGCATCGTGCGCGGCGGACGGCTCGTGGCTGTCGAGGCGGTTGCGGAGCTTCCGTCGCGCTCGGTCCGCCGCGTCGAGGCGACCTTCCGCGGCCCGGCGCCGGCGGAAGCGCTCGAGCGCGTGGACGGGGTCAGCGGCTTGCGCGTAGAGGGCGACGTGGCTCGCCTCGTCGTGCGCGGCAGCCTCGACCCGCTCCTGAAGCTGCTCGCGCGCTACGAGGTCGTCGACCTGACCAGCCGCGAGCCGGGGCTGGAGGAGACCTTCCTGGCCCTCTACGGCGAGGACGACGATGCCTAGTGTGTTCCGGAAGACGCTGCGCGACCTGCGCGGGCAGGTGTTCGGATGGGGGCTCGGCCTCGCGGTTCCCTCGGTCGCGATGATCCTCTTCTTCCCGTACGTCCGCGATCTGAGCGAGCTGGAAGACCTGCTGCGCGCGCTCCCGCCGGCGATCCAACAGATGGTCGGCGACCCCGCCGCGCTGACCGGGCTGGAGGGCTTCCTGCGCCTCAAGCTCTACTCCTCGGTGCTGCCGCTCTTCCTCGGCGCGTTCGTCGTGATGGCCGCCGCATCCGCGATCGCCGGAGAGCGCGAGCGCGGGACGATCGACCTGCTCCTGGCGCAGCCGGTGCGGCGCTGGCGCGTCGTCGTCGAGAAGTTCGCCGCGTTGTCCGTCGCCGTCGCGGTCGTGTGCGCGTTCGTCGCGGGCGGGCTCGTGGTGGGGGCGAGCCTGGCCGACGTCGAGGCCGACCGCGGCTGGATCGTGCTCGCCACGTTCAACGCGGTGCCGCTGGGGATGGTCCTTGGCGGGATCGCCTTTGTGGCCTCGTGTTGCCTCTCGCGCGCGCGCCCGGTGCTGGTGATCGGAGGCGTCGTCATCGCGTGGTCGTTGCTGCTCGAGACGCTGGTGCCGATGGTCGATACGCTGCGTCCCTGGCGGCCGCTCTCGCCGCTGTATCCCTACGCGGAGAGCCTGCCTCTCGCAGGCGGAGTGCAGCCCGGCTACGTCGTGCTGCAGCTGGCGTTTGCCGCGGTGCTTGTCGCGGCCGCGGCCTGGATCTTCGAGCGCAAGGACCTCGTGTCCTAGGCCGCTACGGCGTCGCGCCGCGCCTCGGCGGCGTGCCGCCGGGGCTGGGCGCTTCGCCCGCGGGCTCCGTCGCGGTGATCGTCAGCGGGAACAGCTGGTCCTTCGCGTCGGCCTCGTCTCCCACGACGAGCAGCAGCTCGAACGTCTGCCCCGGCTCGAATGGGTCCAGCGGCTTGCTGTCGAAGGCGAAGATCCCGCTGCCCTTGTGCTCGAGCGGCAGGCTGAAGAGGTAGTCGCCCTCGGGCCCGAAGACCAGCGCCGTGGACGCCACCACGTCGTCGATGCCGTCGGGGTCCCACGCGTACACGACGATCTTCAGGTTCGTATCGCCGGGGAAGGGGTTGGGCGTCGCCTCGGCGTGCAGGATCTCGGGCGGACGGTTCTCGGGTTCGGCGAGGCCGGCCGCGTCGATCGCGGCGCCGGCCATCTCGGCGGCGGAGGTCAGCACCGAGCTCGCCGCCTCCCAGTCCTCCTGCGCCGCGGCCTCGTTCAGCTCGTCGAGGTACTGCTGGGGGACCTTCACCTCCTGATCGTTGAGCACCTTCGCGAGCCACAGGCTCGCGTACACCCAGCCCAAGAGCGTCAGGTAGAACTCGAGCGCGTCCTCGACCAGCGGGTAGTCGACGCCGTAGTGGGCCGACCAGTTGATCATCAGCTCGGCCGCCTCGGGAGCGCCGAAGCCGGCCGGGATCGGCTGGTAGGGGAACCACAGCGGGTTGTCCTCGGACGCGACCAGCGGGAACTCCACGAGCTCGAAGCCCTGCGCCTTGGCCAGCGACTGGAAGGCGCGCACGGCCTCGAGGTCGCGCACCGTGCCGTCCTTGTAGAAGAAGCCCGTGCCGCCCTTCCACGGGAAGGCGGGGTGGTCGCCGATCATCGCCTGGAAGAGGTAGAAGCCCACGCCTTCCTCGCGCAGGTAGTCGAGCACGTCCTCGTAGCGCTGCCCGCCGCCGCCGGGGAAGCCGCACTCGGTGGCGAGCACCGGCTTGGTGTTCTGCACCGAGGCGATCGCGGCGGCCTCCTTGGCGGGCACCTCGACGTTGGCGCGGAAGATGCCGTAGGGGTGGAACGAGATGATGTCCACGAGCTCGGACGTCTGCAGGGCAGCTGAGGCCTGGAAGTATCCCACCGTGCGCGGAGACGTGGGGTCGAGCGCCTTCACCAGCGCCAGGTAGTGCTCGACCCACTCCACCGGCAGGTTGTCGGGCTCGTTCATCACGTCCCAGATCACGTCGGCGCCGCTCGCGGTCGCGACCTGCACGACCTCCTTCACGTACGCGTCGCCCTGGTCGCGGAAGGACGGGTCTACGACCTTGTCCGGGCCGGGGTTCGCGGTCCAGCCGACCGTGTCGTCGTAGGGCGTCTCGGAGGGCAGCTTTCCGACCGAGTCCCACAGGATCAGCATCACCGAGATCCCGCGCGAGGTCGCGTGCTGCAGCAGGTCGCTGAGCTTCAGGAGGAACGCCTGTCGCTCGACGTCCCACACCGCGAAGTTGAGCCAGACGCGGATGCTGTTGCAGCCGATCGAGGCGAGGTAGCCGAGCTCGATGCCGGTCTGCTCGTAGTTGTAGAAGCGCCACTGGCTGATCGAGTTGCCCGACCAGGACGCGATGTAGTTGAAGCCCCGGGTCTTTTTGAATTCGGCGAGCGGCATGGGCGTTAGGGCGGTGGAGGGGCGCGCACTATACCCGAGCCGGGTGCGACGAAAAGAAGCCGGCCCGCTCCCGGAGTCGGGAACGGGCCGGCCCTTCCTTCTCTCAATCAGCGCCTCCTCAGGGCACCAGCTCGAGGCTGTCGAGCAGGATCTCGCCCTGCAGGTGGTCGTTGTCGCCGAAGACGAGCTCGACGTCGACGATCTCGGTCAGGTCGATGCCGCTGAAGTAGGACAGCGGGATGCGGGCGGTCCGCAGCGCGGACTTGGCGGTCGACTTGAGCTGGAAGAGCGGCGTCACCACGTTGGACTGGTGCGGGTAGGAGAGGTCGGTGAAGGCGTTCACCGAGACCTTCGGCGAGTACACGCCGTTCCCGTCGCGCATCCGGACGTAGAAGTTCTGCGGCTCACCCGAGGGGTTCGAGCTGGCGTCGTCCATCTGGCCGACCCGCATAGAGAGGGCCGAGAAGCCGCTGAAGTCGCGGTACTCGCCGGTGAAGAGGCCGCTGCCGGCCGGGATCGTCCAGCGGATCCAGGGCTCGATCACGAGGGGGTGGGTCGACCAGCGCAGCACGATGCCGTCGGTGTCGTGCGGGGCCGTGAAGTTGCCGTAGTTGTAGAGGCTGCCCTTCTTGACGACGGTGACCTGCAGCTCCTTGGTGACGTCGCCGAGCGTGGCGTCGTTCCAGGGGCCGCTCTCGAAGTTGTCGATCACGCGGCGGCCGCCGGCGTCGGAGTACTGGGTGAGGATGTCGATGTCGTGGTCGGCCACGGTCTGGGGCGTCCACTCGCCGGTGAAGAAGGGCTTGTAGTCGTCCTGACCCGAGAGCTGCCAGCGCAGGAAGGCGTTGGTGTAGCCCATGAGGGTGTCGTGGTGCTCCTCGCAGTTGAGCGGCGGGTTGATGCCGATGCCCGGGCTGACGCAGGGCTGGTCGCGCCACCGGTTGTGGTCGGCTCGCTGCACGAAGAGCATCGACTTCTGGATGGCGTCCGAGGCGATGAACACGCCGTCGGTCGAGCCCTCACCGCCGGCGCGGTCGTAGAGCGAGAAGCCGGTGGCCTGCGGGCTGAACGGGAACTGGCCGCAGTCGAGCGCGGTGCCGCTGGTGCAGTAGCCGGCGACGTCCTCGTCCTGCGAGCCGTAGATGACCAGCAGCGACTCGGAGTCCAGGCCGCTGAGGCTCTCGAGGCCTTCAAGGCCGTCGTCCTCGTCGTTGTCCGTCGGAGCCAGCGCGATGACCGCGTTGATGTCGTGGTCGGTGCCCCAGTCGTTCTTGAGCTTGCGGGCGGCGGTGAAGACCGCCTCGCCGCCGCGGCTGTGGCCCATCAGCGCGATGTTGTTCTCGACGAAGTTCTTGTGCTCCCAGTTGTTCCGGATGAAGGAGAGGTAGGTGCGGACGCGCTCCGAGCGCTCGACGTTCGACTTGCCCCAGCCGCCGTTGATGGTCGCCGCGATGTAGCCGTTGAAGGCCAGGTGGCGCATCAGGTAGTGGTAGTCCGTGTAGTCGTGTCCGTCGCCGTGCACGAGCAGCACCAGCGGCGACGACTTCGGCGGCTGCTGCGTGCCGTCGCAGGCGTTCGGCCAGTAGATGCGGCCTTCGACCGGGCCGACGCCGTCGGCGAGGTCCCAGACGTAGTAGCCCCAGTAGTAGCAGCCATACTCGCTGTCGGTCGTCGGGTCGGGGACGGTCGGGCCCTGACGGAAGCGGACGCGCGCGAGGTCCGACATCTCCAGCGGAAGCGCCGGGTCGGTCACGTCGATGCTGAGCGCCTGCATGAAGAGGTCGGTGTGCGTGCCGATCGCGCCGTCGATGTTCACCTGGGCCGGCGCCTCGAGGCTGCTGGGGATGACGACGAGCGGCGCGTTCGTCGGAAGCTGCAGGAACGCGCACGGGTTGAGCAGCAGCGGCACCTCGGCGATCGACGACGAGTACATCGCCATCGTCAGATAGTTGGGCGACAGCGGGAGGCTCTGGTCATGGTCCAGGCCGGCGAGCGAGAAGCGGAAGTCCAGCGGCACGTTCGACTGCACGTCGATCCAGTCGGTGACGCCGTCGTCGGGGTCGACCGGACCGTACGGATACGAGGCCGGCTCGGCGTCGAGCCCGGGCTTGGCGCACGCTCCGTCTTGGGCGGAGTGCGCGCCGGCGAGCGCCGCGATGGCAAGGGCTGAAGAGGTCAGCGGGAGGGCAAAGGGGGTCTTCATGGCGGAGGGCAGGTCGGTTGTGGAGGGTCTTCTGTGCCCGGCGGCCCGTGCCGGCGGGTCATGGCTCCTGGGCACGGACGCACGCCGAACGGTTGAGCGGGTTTTCCTCGGCGCCTCTCGGCCTCCTGGATTCACGCCGCATCGTTGCGGATGCTGGGCCCTTCCCACCCCCCGGAAGGAGAGCTTCCCGATGCCCCGACTGCTCGCACTCGCAGCGCTCGCCCTCACCCTCGGAACCGCCGCGCCCCTGCAGGCACAGACCACCTGGACCGGCAGCGTGAGCTCCCTGTGGAGCGACTCGGCCAACTGGTCGCCGCCGGTGGTTCCCGACGGCTCGACCGACGTTGTCATCCCCTTCGGAAGCGTGCAGCTGGACGTCCCGGGAAGCGTGCGCGACCTCCTTTTGCAAGGTGGCGCGTCGCTCGATTTGGGCGAGCTGACCCTGGATGTGTCGGGCGACTGGGACTCGTCCGCCCCCGGGACCCAGGTGGTCGGTGGGGTGGCGTCGATCCTGCGCGTCGACGGGAACGTGACCGCCGATACCCTCGATCACGACGGCTGGCTCGAGCTCGCCGGAGGCACCGCCGCCACGCTGACCGGCCAGTTCCTGGGTGACACCCGCGTCGTGAGCGGCAACAAGGCCCTCGCCGCACCCCTCTCGCCTTTCGCTCCGACCCAGGTGGGCTCGCTCGAGGTTCAGGCCGGGGCCACCCTGGCGCTCGGCCCCTACAACCTGGAGGTCTTCGGCAGCCTGGTCACCGACCCGATCGGCGCCGCGATCGTCGGGGCGGGCGAGCTTGAGCTCTTCGGCTCGGGCGAGATCTCGACCGGATTCAGCCCGGTGACGAACGCGCGCATCCTCACCAGCTACGACCTGCGTCCGTCGACCTTCGCCGGCGATCTCACGCTCGAGCAGGGGAACCTGCAGATCTTCGAGGGCACGGTGCACGTGGCCGGCGACTGGACCATGAACAACGGCAGCGTCGACTGGGTCGACGGGCCGGAGGAGCTGCCCTACCTCATCGATGTGGCCGGGGACTGCGGCCTGTCCGGCTTCATCAACGGCTTCCCTCCCGGCGACTCACCGGTGATCCGCTGCGCCGGGTCCTTCGCGGCGTTCGATCTGGACTTCGACGGCGGCACCGTCGAGCTCGACGGCGGCGGCCCGAGCGGTCTCACGCTGGAGATGCGGGGCAACCTGCGCATCCGCGACACGCGCATCCTGACGCCGCTCTCCGATCCGTACCTCTTGCCCTACATCCAGGGGGCGCTCGTGGTGGAGCAGGACGGGAGCCTGGAGCTCGCCGGCGTGGACCTCGTCGCCGTGGGGGCGACGGTCGACGTGACCGGCGCCGGCGCCAGCATCGGCGGCAGCGGCTTTCTCTCCCTGGAAGGCTGCCAGCTGACCTCGGGCGCCAATCCCGTCGGCAACGTCCGCGCCAGCTTTGGCGCCAGCATCCGTCCCTCGCTTCTCACCGGCGACCTCCTGTTGCCCGAGAGCGTCGGCGACCTGCAGCTCTTCGAGGGCACGACCTCGGTCCTTGGCGACGTGCGCCTCTTCCAGGGCGCGCAGCTGCGGTTTCAAACCGAAGCCGGCACTCAGCCGCACGTCCTCGACATCGAGGGCGACCTCGTCGTGCAGAACGCCTCGCTCTTGGACGACGGCAGCCTTCCGCTGGTGCGCTGCGCCGGCAACCTGCACGCGCCCGATGCCATCGACTCCTTCGACGGCTGGATCGAGCTGGACGGAGGCACCACGCGCAGCCTCACCATCGGTCCCGTGCGACGCCTGCGCATCGCCGACGGCGTCAAGCGCCTCGTCCCGACGCCGTTCTTCGCCCCCAGCGTCGAGGAGCTCGTGGTCGAGGCGGATGGCGAGCTCGACCTGGGCGCCCACGAGCTCACGCTGTTCGGCAACCTGGACGCCAGCGCCGCGGGAGCCTCGATCTCGGGCACCGGCACCGTGCGCTTCGACGGCTTCGGAACCGTGCTGACCGGTGCCAACTCGATTCCCGCCGGGCGGGTGACGAGCGCGGGGACCGACTTCGTCGACGCCCGGATTCTCGGCGACCTGCAGGTCGACCCCTCGGGGATCCTGCGCGTCGGTCGACTTGCGGTCGGCGGCGACCTGCGGGTCGACAGCGGCGGCCTGGAGGACTGCGCCTGCGGGCCGGGCGGAACCGCATCGCTCGACGTCGACGGCGACCTCACGCTCGCCGACGGAGCGTTCGTCGGGGCCACCGGGCCGTTGACGGTGCATTGCGCGGGCAACGTGTCCGCGGAGACCTCGACCGGTACCGACCAGATCTCGCTGGTGCTCGACGGAGCGGCCGCCTCGCTCACGAGCGGCGCGTGGGGGGCGCTCGAGGTGGCGGGCGGGCCCAAGGTGCTCGTCGGACCGTCCGACGTGCAGGGCGACGTGCTCGTGGCACCGACCGGCACGCTCGACCTCTCGCTCTTCGACCTGACCGTCCGCGGAGCCTGGTCCAGCGACGGTGGCGCGGTGCTCGGGACCGGCGCCGTGGTGATGACCAACCAGGGCCTCGCGCAGACCTTCCGCACCGGCTCGACCTCGGTCCCCGCGCTGCGCATCGCCGCGGGCAGCGTGCTGCTGGAGCGCTCGACGGTCGTGGGTGACCTCGACGTGTCGAGCTCCACGGTCGAGCTCACCGACGGTCCCTTCGCGGTGGGAGGCGACGCCCGCTGGTCGGACTCGACCGCCGCCTGGCTCCTGGGAACGGCCCAGCGTCTGGACGTGGGCGGAGCGCTCGACTTCGGAAACTCGTCGGCGTTTGCCGTGGTCGGCGGAGCGTCTGAGATCCACTGCACGGGAGACCTGCGCGCCAGCGCGCTCGTCTCCCTGCCCGACACGCCCTTGGTGCTCGGCACGCCTGGAGGCGGCGCCACCACGGTCTTTGCTCCAGGTGGGGCGGCCTTCGGCGCCGTGACCATCGCCGGCGGAACGCGGCGGCTCGATACGGACGAGCAGCTCGCCGCCGACTCCTTCACGATCGACGCGGGCGCGACCCTCGACTTCGACGCGCACGACCTCGACCTGCCGCAGGGCACGGTCACGATGAACGGGCACATGGCCATCGGAGTCGGATCGGACCTGGCGCTCGGGAGCGGAGTCGTCATGAACGTCGGCCGCTCGGGCCTGCTGGAGCTCGTCGGAGCCCCGCTGTCGCCAGCCCGCGTGCGCGGCTACGCGGGCGGCGGGTACGCGCTGGCGATCGACGGCACGCTGCGAGCGCTGCACTTCGCCTTCGAGGATCCCGGGGCCGCCGGTATCCAGCTGGGCCTCGAGGCGGAGCTGGCGGCCGAGCCCTACGACCTGCGCGCCGGTGCGTTCCGCAACCCGGCGGCGACGCCCGGGTCGGTGCTGCTCGAGCTCGCCTCGTCCGAGCCGCGCGAGCTGGCCTACCTCGACTTCGAGGACCCGCTTGGCCGGGGCACCTTTAACCTGCGCTGCCCGGGCGGCGCGCCGATCCAGCTCTCCAACTGGGGCGGCGACCTGGGAGGCTTCGCCTTTGAGGACGACCCGCTGGACCTGGTGACGTGGCTGCCGCCGGCGACGACTTCGCTCGCCGGCTTCGACGCCAGCGCGGGGCCGGAGCTCGTCACGGTCACCTGGCAGTCCCAGGCCGAGGTGGACGTCGCCACCTTCACCCTGTCGGCGGGCCCGAGCATCGGCGGCCCCTTCACCACGATCGCCAAGCTCGCTCCCCAGGGGCCCGGTTCCGAGTACGGCTTCGAGCACGCGCCTCTGGCCGAGGGCGTCCCGGTCTTCTATCGGCTGAGCGAGGTGCTCGCCCATGGCGAGCTCGGCCTGCTGGGAGCGGCCTCGGCCACGCCCTACGACGCGGACCTGCCCGCCAACGTGCTCGCCGTGGGACCCAGCGCGCCGTTCACGGAGATCCAGGCGGCCATCGACGTCGCCGGCCCGGGGGCGACGTTGATCCAGGTGGCGGCCGGCGACTATCCGGGCTTCACGGTGGATGCTCCGCCGGGGACCCTCGTGATCGAGGCCGCCCCGGGAACGACGATCGACACCACCGCCGGCGCGGTCGTGGTGAGCAACGTCGGCCCGCTGCAGTCGGTGCGCCTGGCCGGGCTGACCATCGGCTCGCCCCTTTCACCCAACCCGGCCCTGCGCGTGGAGGCGTGCGCGGGCCTCGTGTTGATCGACGCGACCACGGCCATCGGCGGAGTCGGCGCCGTGGGGATCGCGTTGAGCTTCAGCTCACGGGTTGTGCTGCAGGACACCGTCGCAGTGGGCGCAGTGGGCGCAGTGGGCGCAGTGGGCGCGCCCGGCGTGGACGCGACCGCCTCCGCCCTAGCTGCCAGCCGTGGCTCGATCAGCGAGCTCGCCCTCGACGCAGCGTCCCAGGCCGAGCTGTGCCAGCTCGCGCCCGCCATCACCGCAGCGCCGGGTGCCGCGGTGGTCGCGTTGACCGGGACCATGCCGCAGACGGTGGTGGCTCCGACCTCGACCATCGGGGCGTCGATCGACCTCACCATCGAGGCCGACCCCTTTGCGGCCTGGAGTCTGGGAGCGTCGATCGCTCCTGCCGTCTTCGATCTCAACGGACCCCAGTTCGAGATGCCGCTGCTCCTCGACGCTGCCGGCACCACGCTCGTCACGGCCGGCTTGACCGGCGCCGACGGGAGCGCGTCGGCGGCGATCCCGCTGGCCCCAAGCGGCGCTCTGGCGGGCCTCTCCTTCGTCTTCCAGAGCGTTGTCCCGCAGTCCTCCGGCGCCCTGCGCTTCTCCACGGCGGACCGGACCTTCCTGATCCCCTAGGCCCGGGTCTCCGCGCGCGGGAAATCCCCGCGCGCGGTTTGACAGGAGCCCCTGGGAAGCGGAGCGTGCGCGCAACCGCCCCAGAGGTCGAACAATGAGCAAGGTTCTTCGCGACGTCCGCCAGCCCTCCTGGATCGCCGGCGAGGCCGTGGACGCGGATCAACGGCTGACGGTCCGCTATCCCTATTCCGGCGAGGAGGTCGGCAGCGCCGCCGTGGCCGGGCCGCCCGAGCTGGAGCGGGCCGTCGAGGCCGCCCTCGCCGGCGGCCCTGCGCTGACCCGCCACCAGCGCTTCGAGGTGCTGGAGCGGGCGCGCGCGCTGCTGGGCGAGCACGCCGAGGAGCTGGCCGCGCTGATCCTGTCCGAGACCGGCCTCGCGGCGCGCGAGACCGCCTACGAGGTCCGCCGCGCCCAGGACGTGCTGCGCTTCGCCGCGATGGAGGCCCTGCGCGACGACGGGCAGGCCTTCTCCGCCGACGTGACCGAAGGCGGCCCGGCGCGGCGCATCTTCACGATGCGCGAGCCGCTGCGGCTGGCGGCGGCGATCACGCCCTTCAACCACCCGCTGAACCAGGTCGCGCACAAGCTGGCGCCGGCGATCGCGGCGGGCACGCCGATGGTGCTGAAGCCGTCGGAGAAGACGCCGCTCTCGGCGCTGCGGTTGACCGAGCTGCTGTACGAGGCCGGCCTCCCCGGCTGGATGCTCTCCTGCCTCGTCGGGCCGATCGACACGGTGGTCGAGCCGCTGGTGCGCGACGCACGGGTCGAGCTCGTCTCTTTCACCGGCAGCGCAACGATCGGGCGGCGCGTCGGCGGCCTCGCGGGCTACAAGAAGGTGTGCCTCGAGCTCGGCGGCAACTCGCCGCTGATCGTGCTGGCCGATGCGGACCTCGACCTGGCCGTCCAGCTCGCCGCCGAGGGCTGCTTCCGCAACTCGGGCCAGCGCTGCACGTCGGTGAAGCGGCTGCTGGTGCACGAGGCGGTGCTGGACGAGTTCACCGAGCGCTTCGTCGAGCGGGCACGCGACTACGTGGCGGGCGACCCGACCGACCCCGCGACGCGTGTGGGAACGGTGATCGACGAGGCCGCCGCCGAGCGCTTGGAGCGCGTGGTGCGCGACGCGGTCGGCGCCGGGGCCGAGGTCCTGCTCGGCGGCGAGCGGCGGGGGGCACTGCTTCCGCCGACCGTGATCGCCAAGGTGCCGCGTACGGCCGAGATGGTCGTCGAGGAGTCCTTCGGCCCGCTGGCGCCTATCCTGTCGGTCCGCGACGTCGACGACGCCATCGAGCTGGCCAACGCCACCGCCTACGGCCTCGCGGCCGGTGTGGTCACCGACAGCCTCGACCAGGCCCTGCGCGTGGTGCGCGGCGTGCGCACCGGGATGGTGAACGTCAACGCCGTGCCGGGCTTCCGCATCGAGTCCTCGCCCTTCGGAGGCGTGAAGGACTCGGGGCTCGGCATCAAGGAAGGCGTGATCGAGGCGATGAAGTTCCTCAGCACGATCAAGACCTTCTCGCTGCCCTGGTAGCGAGAGCGGCTGCCCGGGGGGAATCCCGAAAAAGCTGCCGCACCTCTGCCCTCGATCCCGTCGACCGCCCTGAAGGGGGCGTCCTGGGTGACGCTCCACCCACCAAGGACCCCTCAAAGGGAGATGGATCGATGAGTTCGAAGAATCACAAACAGGTGCTCGCAGGAGGCGTGTCCCGCGCCGGCGCGGGCCTCGCCCTCGGCGCCGTCCTCCTCGCCGGCGCGTCGCCGGCGACCGCCCAGGGCGGAAGCGTGACCACGTACGGCTGCGGCGTGAACCCGGCCGGTTCGCTGAAGGCGACCGGCGGCGCGCCCAACATCGGGCAGACGCTGGAGCTCAGCACGACCGACCCGACCGGCAGCACGTCGGCGGGCTCGCTCGCGCTGCTCTCGATGCGGCTCTCGCCCGATCCGGCCTTCCCCTGCGGCACCGTGCTGCCCGGGTTCGGGCTCGGCGGCCCCGCGGGCGAGCTGCTGCTGAACCCCGCCGCCCCCGCCATCGGCTCGTTCCCGCCCCAGGTCTACGGCGGGCTCGGCACGTCCGCGGCGTTCGCGCTGCCGATCCCGTTCGACACCGCGGTCGTCGGGGCGCAGGCCTACCTGCAGGGCGCGTTCCTCGACCTCGGCGGGGGCATCGGGCTGACCGAGGCCGTCCAGGTCAACATCGGCGACGCCGGCGATCCCGACCTGCGCCTGCGGGCCGTGTCGGCGACTCCGAACCCCGTCCAGCCCGGCGAGACGTCGACGATCACGGTGGTGATCGAGAACATCGGCCAGTCGCCCTCGCCGGAAACCGACGTCGAGGTCTGCGACGGGACCGGTTGGTGCGCGACCGCGCTCGTTCCGCCGCTGGGCGTCGGCGAGACGGTCGCGATCGACCTGCCCTTCCACGCCAACGCGGCGCACATGCAGCAGAACCCGCACTTCTTCACCGCCAAGGTCGACCCGGCCGACTCGGTGGAGGAAGAAGACGAGGGCAACAACGAGAAGACCGCGACCAAGCCGCTCTTCGTCGTCAACCCGATCCTCGTTCCGCCGGCGCCGATCTTCGACCACGACGAGGTCTTCGAGATCGAGGACGGCAAGATCCTGGACTACTCGATCACCGAGTACGGCGCGCAGGGCTCGCCGATCAAGCCGACCCTCGGCAACCCCGAGGGCAAGGGCCTTCCGGTCGAAGGCGTCGGCTCGCCTTCGCCGCAGCCGAAGATCGCTCCGGCCGTTGCTCAGGACGATGAGGAGGCGCTTCCCGGCAAGCTGCTGGAGTACGTCGTGAAGTACGAGCACAGCGTGCCGATGCCGGTGCTGCCCGACCTCGACAACAAGTTCGACCGCTTCGCGCCCGAGAACCTCGCGCAGCTCGAGCTGCGCGTGGCCATGTTTGACGGCGTTCGCCGGGCACGTCGCCAGGCGGCGGCCGAGCTCGTTCAGTCGATGTCCGGCCTCGGGATCGAGGTCGTCGAGTACTTCACCCTTTCGGGCTCGATGCTCGTGCGCGCGCCGAAGGGCTCGCTGAGCTTCTTCGCCCAGCACCCGAAGGTGCAGCACGTGGAGGCCGCCGTCGAAGAGGGGACCCTGCCTCCGGACTCGATCGCCGACGGCCGCGACCTGATCGACAGCGATCCCTACTTCAACTCCGGAGCTACGGGAGTGTCGTTCACCGCGCTGCTCGATAGCGGCATCTGGTCGAGCCACACGCTCTTCACCGGAGACGACAACATCTGGTTCGAAGAGGACTGCGTGAACGGCAACTCGGACTGCGACGACACCGGATCCGCGGCCTACGACGCCGATGACAACTGCGAACACGGCACCGCGACGGCCTCGATCCTGACCGGCAACAGCGACCTCGGTTCCGACACGCGTGGCGTGACGAGCGGCTGGGTGGACTCCTGGAACGTCTACAACAGCTGCGGGCTCAGCACGACTGCTGTGCACCGCGGCTTCGACGAGGCCGTCTTCTGGGGCGACAAGATCATCGTCGCCGAGATGCAGTCCAACCAAGGGCCTTCGGGCTCGATCGCCGACGACGCCGACGATGCCTTTGACGCCGGCTCGTGCACGATCGCGGCCAACGGCAACAACGGTCCGACGGCCGGCACGGTGAACTCCCCGGCGAACGCGCACAAGGCGATCGGCGTTGGCGCGTACGACGTGGACTCGCTCGTCGATCAGGACTACGTCAGCCGTGGCCCGACTTCGGACGACCGCTACAAGCCGGACATCCAGGCCCCGACCAACACGCAGGCGGCCGGGACGTCCTTCAGCACCGATCTCGATCCGTTCGGCGGGACGAGCGGCGCTACGCCCTACGCCGCCGGTGCGGCGTCCGTGTTCGCCGACTGGTACAACGTGGGCAGCCTCACCTCGGCCAACGCCGGCAAGATCTACGCCGGGCTGATCAATTCGGGGGACAAGGATTGGGACACGCCCTTTAACAACGAGGAAGGTACCGGCGCGTTCCATCTCCCGCTGAACGGCAAGCTGTACCTCGGCTCGCGAACGGTCGGCGACGGTGACTCGAAGTTCGTCACGATCGACGTGCCGGCCGGCGCGACCGAGATCAAGGCCGCGATCTGGTGGCCGGAGAACCCGATCAACTCGCACCGGGACATCGACCTCTACCTGCTGAAGCCGGACGGCTCGACGTCGGACTCGAGCCTGAGTGTCCCCTCGGTCTTCGAGCACGTGCGCGTCACCGCGCCGATCTCGGCCGGCCTCCGCGACGTTGAGATCTACGGCTACGACGTCCCGCTCTTCGTCAACCAGACCGTGTACTACGCGATCTCCGTCAAGTAGTGGATCCATCGCGGTGCTCGGATCCCTGACGGTGACGGCCGTCCCGCGCTTGCGCGGGGCGGCCGCTTTCGTTGGGGCGACGACAAACCGGGCGCGGATTGTCTAACGTAGGCGGCGATGTCAGCCGCCGATCCCTCCGCCTCCCCCCCGAACGGCGACCGTCCGCGCCGCGGGCTCTTCGCGCGCTTCCTCGACTTCGTCGAGTGGCTCGGGAACCTGCTCCCGCACCCGGTCACGCTCTTCGCGTTGATCTGCCTGGGTATCCTGTTGATCTCGGGCGTCGCCGGCTACTTCGAGTGGCAGGTCGCGGACCCGCGCCCGGAAGGGGCGAAGGGGCGCTCGTCCGACGGCGTGATCCGGGCGGTCAGCCTGCTGAACCCCGAGGGCATGCGGCGCATCGGGATGGGGCTCGTGACGAACTTCACCTCGTTCGCGCCGCTCGGGACGGTGCTGGTGGCGCTGCTGGGGGTCGGCGTCGCGGAACGCTCGGGGCTGCTGGGTGCCGCGATTCGCGCGCTCGTGCTCGGGGCGCCGCGCAACCTGCTGACGATGGTCGTCGTCTTCGCGGCCGTCGTGTCCAACACCGCCTCGGAGATGGGCTACGTCGTGCTGATCCCGCTCGCCGCCGTCGTGTTCCAGTCGGTCGGCCGCAACCCGCTCGTCGGCCTGGCGGCCGCGTTTGCCGGCGTCTCCGGGGGCTATTCCGCCAACATCCTGATCGGCACCGTCGACCCGCTGCTCTCCGGCATCACGACCGAGGCGGCGCGGATGATCGACCCCTCGTACGCGCCCGGCGAGGCGAACGAGATCCTGCCCACCGCGAACTACTACTTCATGGTGGCCAGCACCTTCCTGATCACCATCGTCGGCACGCTGGTGACCACGCGGATCGTCGAGCCCAAGCTGGGCGCCTACGACCCGAGCCGCGCCGAGGAGGGGATCGAGGACGCGACCAAGGACATGGGCGCACTCTCGGTGGTCGAGAAGCGCGGGCTGAAGCTGGCCCTCCTGACGCTCGCCGCCATGGTGGGGGTGCTGCTGGCCCTCACGCTGCCGGAGAACGGCTGGTTCCGCGATCCGGCCGACAACGAGACGCTCGTCCAGGACCTGCGCCCGATGCTGAAGAGCGTCGTCGCGCTGATCTTCGTGTTCTTCGTCGTGCCCGCCATCGTGTACGGCCGCGTCACCGGCTCGATGCGCAACGACCGCGACGTGATCGACGGCATGGCGAAGGCGATGAGCTCGATGGGCCTGTACCTCGTGCTCGTCTTCTTCGCGGCGCAGTTCGTGGCCTTCTTCAACTGGACGAACCTGGGCACGATCACCGCCGTCGTTGGCGCCGACCTGCTGAAGGACTGGGAGCTGACCGGGCCAGCCGTCTTCATCCCGTTCATCCTGATGTGCTGCTGCGTCAACCTGATGCTCGGCAGCGCCTCGGCGCAGTGGGCCGTTACCGCGCCGATCTTCGTGCCGATGCTGATGAGCGTCGGCTACAGCCCGCAGGTCATCCAGGCTGCCTATCGCATCGGCGACTCGACGACCAACATCATCACCCCGATGATGAGCTACTTCGGCCTGATCCTGGCGTTCGCCATGCGGTACGACCGCAAGCTGGGGATCGGCACGTTGATCTCGATGATGATCCCGTACTCGATCGCGTACCTCTTGGGCTGGATCGTCCTGTTCTACGTCTGGGTGTTTGCGCTCGGGCTCCCGGTGGGGCCCGGTACGCCGACGTACTACGCGCCGTAGCGCGCTCCACTTCGGAGGTCGAGCCCCGATGCAACCGATCCAAGTCCATCCCGTCTCCGCCTTGCTCGGCGCCGTCGCGGCCGGGTGTGTGATCCTCGCCGCCGGCGCCACGCAGGCGCCTGGTGAACCCGGTCCGCCCGATCGACTCGAGGTCGTGACCGACCCCAGGCCAAGCCGCATCGTGCGGATCGTCGAGGGCGAGCCCTACACCGTTCCCGAAGGCATGACCTTCGTGCTCACCGCGCTGGGGAGCACCGAGTTCGTGCCGAGCGAAGAGTCCTACTGGGTGTCGCTCGAGGTCGGCGGGACGGTCGAGCTACAGACCCCCGGCGGACTGATCGGAGTGGTCTCGGGCTTCTCGGTGCAACCGGTCCCGGAGGGCTTCGCCGTCGGCGCCGGAGAGGAGATCACGGTGACCTCAGGCACGGGTGCCCAGGGGCGTGCGTGGGGCTACGAGTCGGACGTGTAGGTCCTGTAGCCCGCGTCCCGAGGATGCGGATGTTCCGGTAGGATGAGCGCCTCGGCGCTCAGCGCCAGTTTCTCGGCCACATCCCCCTCAAGAGCTCTATGCGTCTGCCTGCATTCCACCTGCTTCTTTCCGGGGCGTTCTTTCTAAGCCTTCCGCCCGCCACCGCCGCCCACGAGGACGATCCCAAGATCCTGCACCGCAAGCCGCCGGTGCAAAGCGTCGGCTACCGCACCGGTACGTGGGGGCGCGGCGGAGGGATCGAGCTCAGCGCGAGCGGTACCTTCCAGGCGCAGAACGTCACGCTGCTGTCGTGGCTGCCGCTGGGCGACTTCGGCAGCCCGCAGAGCGGCAACGACTGCTGGGGCTACACCTCGGGTTCGGGGCGCGAGTACGCGCTCTTCGGCAGCAGCGACGGCCTGCACGTCGTCGAGGTCACCAACCCCGGCGACCCGTCGATCATCGGCTTCGTCGACGGGCCGAACAGCCTGTGGCGCGACGTCAAGGTCTACGGCACGCGCGCCTACGTCGTCAGCGAGGGCGGCAGCGGCATCCAGATCGTGAACCTCGCCAACGTCGACGCGGGCCAGATCGTGCTCGAGAACACGGTGACGACCGGCGGGGTCAACTCGTCGCACAACGTCGCCCTCGATACCGACAGCGGCTTCCTGTACCGCTGCGGCGGGGGGAGCAACGGGCTGCGCATGTACAGCCTCGCCAACCCGGCGAGCCCGAGCTTCGCGGGCTCGTGGTCGGACCGGTACGTACACGACGCGCAGATCAAGACCTTCACGTCCGGGCCCTACGCGGGTCGGCAGATCGCCTTCTGCTGCAGCGGCTTCAACGGCGGCGGCACCGACACGGGCATCAGCATCGTCGACGTGACGATCAAGTCGAACCCCGTGCACCGCGGGCAGATCTCCTGGCCCGGCGCGCGCTACTCGCACCAGGCTTGGCTGTCGGAGGACGGCCTGACGCTGTTCGTCAACGACGAGCTCGACGAGGGCGGCCCGATCAAGACCACCACGTACGTCATCGACGTCTCAGACATCGACAACCCGGTGTACGAGGGCTCCTTCACGAACGACAACCCCGCGATCGGGCACAACCTGTACGTCGAGGGCGACCTCCTCTACGAGGCTAACTACCGCAGCGGCCTGCGGGTCTTCGACGTCAGCGATCCGCTGAACGCCTTCGAGACCGCGTGGTTCGACACCGACCCCGCGGGGGACGGCGCGACGTTCAACGGGATGTGGAGCAACTACCCGTACTTCTCGGGCGAGCTGGTGATCGGCAGCGACCTCGAGCGCGGCCTGTTCATGATGTGGGTCGGCACGCCGCTCGTTCAGATCGAGATCCCCGGCGGCGCCCCCGACGTCCTCTCGCCGGCCGGCGACGGCTTCAACGTCGTGCTGAACGAGCTCAACCCGGGCGACTATGCGCCTGGCACCGCGCAGCTGCACTACGACGACGGCAACGGCATGGTCTCGGTCCCGCTGAGCGACCTCGGCGGCAACACCTTCTCGGCGAGTATCCCCGGCTTCGCGTGCGGTACCGACCTGTCCTACTACGTGTCGGCCGACTCGACGAGCGGCGTCACGTGGGTCTCGCCGCCGAACGGCGGCATGTACGAGGCCGTCGTTGCCGACGCGGCGCCGGTGATCTTCGTGGACGACTTCGAGACCGACCAGGGCTGGACCGCGGGCGCGCCCGGCGACACGGCGACCAACGGCCTGTGGGTGCGCGACGACCCGAACGGAACGCCGGCGCAGCCCGAGGACGACACGACGCTGGCCGGCACGCAGTGCTTCTTCACGGGGCAGGGGACCGAGGGCGGCCTGATCATCGAGGCCGACGTCAACGACGGCCCGACGACGCTGATCTCGCCGGTGCTCGACCTCGAGGGGCTGCTGGATCCGCGTATCAGCTATATGCGCTGGTACTCGAACGTGAAGGGCCTCAACCCCGGCATGGACACGTTCAAGGTCGGCGTCTCGGACGACGGCGGCGCGAACTGGACCAACGTCGAGGTGATCGGACCCGACGGCGAGGGCACGTTCGGCGGCTGGTTTGAGCACAGCTTCAACGTCACCGACTTCGTCGAGGCGACCGACAGCGTGCGCGTTCGCTTCATCGCCTCGGACAACGGCGCACCCTCGATCGTCGAGGCCGCGATCGACGACTTCGAGGTGATCGCGATCGAGTGCCCCGACTGCAACGGCAACGGCGTGACCGACAGCCTCGACATCGCCGCGGGCACGTCGCTCGACCTCGACGGCGAGGGCACCCCCGACGAGTGCCAGCCCTTCAGCGCGGACACGGGCGAGCTCTCGGCCTCGGCCGGCGGCACGGCGCAGTTCACGCTGAACGGCGGCGATGCGCTCGCCTCCGAGCTCTACCTCGTGCTGGGCAGCCTCACCGGCACCGAGCCCGGCTTCAACGTCGGCGCCGTCCACGTGCCGCTGATCCAGGATGTCTACTACGGCTACAGCCTGGCCCACGCCAACACGCCGCCGCTCGTCGGGACGTTCGGCATCCTCGACGGGCTCGGGCAGGGCAGCGCGCAGTTCCAGCTGGCGCCCGGCTTCTCGAACCTGGTGAGCCTGCAGGCGCACCACGCGTGGATCGGGATCGATCCGGTCTCGCTGGCCGTGACCTTCGCGAGCAACGCGCTGCCGCTGAGCTTCCTTCCTTAGCCGCGCTCGGGCGTCCGCTGCCCGCGCCCTGCGGGGCGCGGCGGCGGCGCTAGATGCGGTCCATCCAGGCGAGCGCCCCGAGCGCTCCGCCGATCATCACCACGAGGATGGCGGCGGCGGCCAGGCCGCGGCCGCGCCTCGTGGCCGCGGGCCGTGCGGAAGGCGTAGGCGCGGCGAGCCGCTCCTGCTCCTCCTCGACGACCGCGCGCTGCACCATCACGGCCAGCTCGCCGTCCGGGCCGAGCCCGCGCGTCGCGCGCATCTCGCCGGAGCGGATGCGCGCGGTGATCTCCTCTTCGGTGCACTCCAACGCGACCGCGGCCGCCCGGAGCGTCAACAGCGTCGCCTTGCGGCGCGGGCTCGTGGGCAGCTCCGTGACCCGCTCGGGGTGCTCGGCGACCGCACGCGCCTCTTCGAGGATGCTCTCGATGTCCTCTTCGAGCTCGCCGAGGCGGCTCTCGAGCAGCCGCCGGTGGACCTCGGACTCCGCGCGCTCGTCCTCGCTCGCGCTGTCCTCCTCGCCACGCCGCCGTTCGCGGTCGATCAGCAGTGCGATCGACGCCACGTCCGAGCTGAGCTCGGAGCGACGTCGCTCCAGCGACGTGAGTCGTTTCAGGACGGCGGTACGTGCGGCGCGTGTCGGAAAGGGATCGTCCATGGTCAGCAGGAGGACCGAGGGGAGGGGATTTCGAGCCTACCGGAGCCGCGCGGGTTGGGGGTGCAACCCGCGGGTCACGGAGGCGGCCGGGCAGGCGGGGTACGGGGAGAAAAGCCCGTCGTTGTGGCCTTTTCTCGGCGCTCGGTTTTGCGGTTCATTTTTTCCTCTCCGCGCAGCGCCGCGTGACCAACGCGTGACACGCGGTGGCGGGCGCCCCCCTCCGGCCCCGTATCGAGCGCTACGCCGTCTGTAAGGAAAGGGCATCGAACTATGCGGCGTGTTTGAGCGCGCCCCGATGCGCTCCTGAGGACGCGCTCGAGCGGCCCCACGGCGACGCGCCCGAAGAATACGATGCGCATGAATGCCGCCGTCCCCGGGCGGTGCTAGAAGGGCACCATGGGTCCCCGCAAGCTTCCCGCCTTGGTGGCCGCCGTCGCTCTCGCGCTCCTGGGCACGGTCGGCTGGTTCCTTCTCCGTTCCTCCGACGATGGCTCCGGGCGCGAGCCCGCCGATCGCGCCCCGGCCACGCCCGCGTCGGCCGCGGGAGGCGAGGAGGCGCTTGTGGCGGGGGCCGACCTCGCCCCGACCGAGGGCGCCTCGGCCGGTCGCGAGGCGCGCCAGCTGAGCCCGACCGAGGGCGGCGCGCAGAGTGCCCCGGCGAAGCCGGAGTGGCAGCAAGAGGGCGAGCAGTGGCTCGAGGGCCGCATCGCCTTCCCCGAGGGAACTCCCGAGGACGAGCGCGTGCTCGTCGTCGCGGTCGAGGCCGAGATGAAGGCGCCCGCCTTCTACCAGGGCCCGGGCGAAGAAGCCTGGAAGGCCACGCCCTCGTTCCAGGAAGGGCTGGTCTCGTTGGCCGAGGTCGATGAGGACGGCGCCTTCCGGATCGCCCTGCCGGCGGGAAAGCGCTTCGCGCACCTCGGCGTCGCCGGCCGCTACCTCTTCGCGCGCGGCACGGTCGCGGTGGACCTGCCCGCGGCCGAGCCGGTCGTGCTCGGCGCCGAGCTCGGCGCCTGGGTCCAGGGCGTGCTGGTCCCACCGCGAGGAACGTCGGGTGTGGACGCCGACCTGTCGGGCACCGAGGTCGGGCTCGGCCCCGACCTCAGCGCAGGGTTCAACCCGGAGGCGATTCAAGAGGAGGCGTGGGGGCAGGGCGACGAGTGCGATGCAGACGGCCGCTTTGAGTTCCGCGGCATCAACCCGCGCCTCCCCCGCGCGGTCTTCGCGCTGCCCGAGCACTTTGCCGCGCCGCTCGTCACCGGCATCGAGCTGAAGCCGGGTGAGCGCTCCGAGGTCGAGGTCGCGCTCGCGCCGGGCGCGACGCTGCGCGGGCGCGTGGTCGACGCCGGCGGTGACCCGATCGGCCGCGCGTCGATCGAGGTGCGACTGCGCACGATCATCGGGCAGGCGTACGGAGCGGTTCGCGAAGGCGAGAGCGACGCGGACGGCGTCTTCGAGCTCCGCGCGGTGTGCGCGGGGCCGCTCTCGATGCGCGTCGCCGCGGAGGGTTACCGCAAGCTGCGCCACGACGTCGCCCAGGAGGCGTTCGATGGCGACACGATCGAGGGGTTGGAGCTTGTCCTCGACCGCGGCTCCGCGCTGGCGGGCAGCACGGTCTTCCCCGGCGGCGATCCGGCGCCGGGCACGCTCGTCACGGTGACCATCCCCGCGAGCCCTTTCGGCGGGCTCGAAGGGTCACAGGCGCAGCGCGTTGCATCCGGCAAGTCCGCCGGAGACGGCGGCTTCGAGATCTTCGGCCTGCGCGAGATCGCCTACGACGTCACCGCGGCGGTCGAGGTCGAGAGCGGCGAGCGCGCCGGCAGCTGGAGCGCGCGCCGCAAGGGCGCCGTGGCGGGTGGCGACCCGCTCGAGCTCACGCTCGCGCGCATCCTGCCCCTCCGCGGGCGCGTGGTCGACGCCGACGGCGCGCCCATCACCCAGTTCCGGATCCACGGCGCGCAGGGCGCCGACGCGATGTTCGGCGTGGGCGCCGAGTACCGCACGTGGCCCTTCGAGGACGAGGACGGCCGCTTCGCGATCGAGGATCTCGAACCGGGGACCTGGGAGCTGTCGGCGTCGGCCGACGGCTTCTCCGCGTCGGAGACGCGCCCCTTTGAGGCCCCTGTCCCCGAGGGCGCCGAGGAGCTGGTCTTCGCGCTGGCGCCCTCCGCCTCGATCGAGGGCCTCGTGGTCGACCCCTACGGCGCCCCCGCGCCCGGCGCCAAGGTCTCGCTCGAGCTAGAGCTCGCCGCGATGATGCGCGCGATGTCGACCGGCGGCATTCCCGAGGTCCGCTGCGACGCCGAGGGCCGGTTTCGCATGGAGGACCTCGACGCCGGGTCCCTGAACCTCGTCGCGTCGCTCGACGGCTTCGCGCGCAGCGAGGCCGTCCCGTGCGAGGTCGAGCCCGGAGCGCTGCTCGACGAGGTCGTGCTGCAGCTGCGGATCGGCGGCACGCTGACCGGTGAGCTCTACGACGACGTCGGCGAGCCGGACCCGGGCACGATGGTGATCGCGCAGAAGCTGCCGGGGTACGGCATGCGCCACCTGATCACGACCGACTCCGAAGGGCTGTTCCGCGTCGAGCACATCGAGCCCGGCAACTGGCAGGTGCTCGCCAGCGGCGACTTCATGACCGCCGACCCCGAGCGCGGTAACGAGCAGGCGATGGCCGACTTCCTCGGCAACATGAAGATGGAGTTCGTCGAGATCGTCGACGGCGAGGAGAGCCACGTCGTACTTGGCGCGCCCGGCGAGGAGCCGATCAAGTTCTACGGCCGCGTTGTCCACGCCGGCGAGCCGGTCGAGGGCATGCTGGTGATGG
This sequence comes from Planctomycetota bacterium, assembly GCA_039029355.1. Classification (GTDB taxonomy): domain Bacteria; phylum Planctomycetota; class UBA1135; order UBA1135; genus JBCCGI01. The sequence goes on along the minus strand of JBCCGI010000038.1, from coordinate 23,237 downwards.
TGATGCCGGGCGACGCGACGTCGATCGGCGAGATGAAGATGACGCCGACCAGCGGCGACGGCACGTTCGAGTTCCTGCTGGACGGGTCGGGCGGCTACCAGGTGACGGTGCAGTCGGGCGCGGACCTCGGGCAGCAGAACAACGTCGAGTACACCGAGACGATCCCCTCGGGCGCCTCGGAGCACGAGTTCGAGATCGAGCTCCCGCTCGGCCGGATCTCCGGGCGCGTGCTTGGCCCCGACCGCGAGCCGCTCGCCGGCGCGCGCGTCACGCTGAACGTCGACGGACCCGTGGCGTTCGGCAGCTTCCTCGGCAACCGCTTCGTCGACACGGTGACCGACGGCGAGGGCCGCTACGACATTCCGTACCTGCGTCCGGGCACGTATTCGTTGGGCGCCGGCGGCACCGCGATGGGCGGTGTGCTCGGCGGCGACAGCCCCGGAGGGCGCATCGTGCGCGACGGGCTGAAGCTCAGCGAGGGCGAGTGGCTCGACTCGATCGACTTCCAGCTGAGGGCGCCCGGCGTGTTGAAGGGGCTCGTGCTGGGCGAGAACGGCGCGCCGGTTCCCGAGGCGTCGATCTTCGTGCGCGACGGTGCGGGGCGTCTGCTCGAGCACTTCACGATGGTCGCGACCGACGCCGCCGGCCGCTTCGCGTACGAGGGAGTGGCGCCCGGCACCTACACGTTCAGCGCCCGCAACGCCGCCGGTGCGAGCGTCGATAGCGAGGCGATCGTGATCCCCGAGGCCGGAGCGGGCGAGGGGCAGGTCGTGCTGGTCACGGGCTCGGTCCTCGTCGTTCGCGTCGTCGACCAGAGCGGAGGCGACGTCGAGTCGCGCCTGAGCGTCCGCGACAGCCAGGGCCGCGAGCTCAGCACGATGCGCTCGGTGGTCGAGCTGATGACCCTACTCGAGGGCAACACCGGCGAGCCGGTGCACCGCATCGGCCCGGTCGCCCCCGGGTCCTACGAGCTGATCGCGACGACCGACGACGGCCGGAAGGGCCGCAAGCGGGTCAACGTCACCGGGCAGCCTGAACGCAAGGTCAAGCTACGCGTGAGGTAACGATCGCGACACCCCCGGAGGCGGCTTGCTGGCGGGCTTCATGAAAGGATCCAGCTGAGCTAAAGACGGGTTAACTTCCCATCCGATCGGGGAAGCGCCTATCTAGACGACTCCGGGGGCCGCGCTACGATGTTCGGTCGTTTGCCCCCGGGCAAAGGCTTCTCCGACCCCACCGGAACCGGCGTTCTGCCTACTCACCCATGAGATCTCTCCTTGTCGCTTCCCTGGTGGCGCTCTCCGCGCCCATTGCCGCCGACACCGTCGCGGCCGGGTTCAAGACGACCGTCGACGTTTACCCGACCGGCGCCACCGTTCGAAACATGAAGCAGGGGCCCGTCATCACCTGCGATGGGCTGCTGATTCAGCGCTGGCTGGCCGACGGCACCTTCGAGCAGACCCTCGGCTCGTTCAACGCGGCCGGCGCGGTCGGCGCGATGGTGATCGACCCGACCGAGTCGTCCGTGCTCGTCGGCAACGCCGACACCGGCGAGATGCTGCTCGTCGACCTGACCGGAGGCGGGCAGACCCCGCTCGGCACGATCCTGAACAACAAGGACGCCGCGTTCGAGTCCGAGACCAGTGCGATCGTCAGCGCGTCGACCTGCGGCAACGACTGCGGCAACCTGCTGATCCGGCTCGACACGACGAGCGGCACGCAGACCGAGCTCGCGGCGATGGAGGGCCTCGCGGGCCCCGTCGCCGTCGACAACCTCGGCGACGTGTTCTACGGCACGCTCGATCCGTCCGGCGCCGCCGGCACGACCGACATCGTCAGCTTCACGCAGGCCGAGCTCGCCAACCCGCCGTCGTCCGCGTTCCAGATCAACGACGGCCTGATCGTGATCGAGGTCGAGAGCTCGCCGCCGAACGGCGACTGGGCCGTGTCCACGGCGTTCCCTGGCTTCACCGGGGACTCCTACTACCGCTGGGACGGCCCCGACCTGTTCTTCAGCCCCGGCAGCGGCATCCTCAGCTACGAGTTCGAGGTGCTTGAAGCCGGCAACTACCGCTTCCGCTACCACAACCGCCACGAGGCTCCGCAGCCCGATCAGGCGAACGACGCCTGGGTGCGCGTGGACGGCGGCCAGTGGCTCAAGATCTTCTCGAACCAGGGGAGCTCGACCGTCGCGAAGTGGAACTGGCACAGCGTAGTCGACGAGGACGACGGCACGCAGTACCAGGCCAACTACGACCTGACCGCGGGCAAGCACACCGTCGAGATCTCGGGGCGCTCGAACGGCTTCAAGATCGACCGCATGGTGTTCTTCCGCGACGGCGACCCCGAGTGGGAGGCCACCGACCTCGCGAACCCCGAGTCGCCCTTCGTGCCGTTCAACATCGGCGACGCCGACGTGCTGGCCGCGGGCCTCGACGACGCGACCGAGATGGTCTACGAGCCCAAGCGTGACATCCTGATCCTGGCCGAGAACAACTCGATCAGCGGCTTCAACCGGCTCGCGAACATCAACAAGCTGGGCGTCGTCGGCACCTACGTGCTCGGCGACACGGGCAACGCCTTCGGCAACCTGGACTTCAACCCCGAGAACGGCGACGGGATCTTCTTCCCCTTCCAGCCCGCGAAGAACGGCGAGCTGGCCTACACCCGGACCGACTTCGGGGCGCTCAACGAGCGGCTGATCCTGGACACCAGGCGCCCGACCCTGAAGATCTCGGGCGACGGCTCGATCACCGGTATCGGCGACACGACCGTCAAGGTCACGAACGCGATCCCGAACGGCTTCGTCCTGCTGGTGCTCGCGCCGGCGGCGCTCGTCAGCCCGGTCGAGATCCCGATCCCGATCGCCGGCGTCCCGATCTTCACGGGCCTGAACCTCAGCGCGGCGACCGTGCTGGAGGTGCCGATCCCGTGCGATTCCGAGGGCACCGCGGTGCTCAACTTCGACAACCAGGTCGGCGCGCCGGACGTCTTCGGCGTGCAGGCGGTCATCACCGACGCCCTGGGGCTCGCGGTCGGGTCGAGCTCGACCGACTTCCTGTAGCGAGCCGCGGATCGATTCGGGCGGGGCGCGCGGACGCAGGTTCGCGCGCCCCGCTCTCGTTTCGAGGCTACCGGAACGCGACCCAGGCCATGCCGCCGGCGGGGATCTCGACCTCGACGTCGAGGCGCGTGCCGCGCAGCTCGCGCTGAACGGGAGCCCCGCCGTCGACCTCGACCGTCGCCGAGCCCGAGAGCCCCGCGTAGTAGAGGTCGACGTCGATGGTCCGCGCGGCGGCCTCGGCGAGCGGGTTGAAGGCCACCAGCATGCCGCGCGGCTGCCCCTCGGAGGCGAACGGGTTCACGTGCAGCATCCAGTCGACGTCGCGTCCGTCGGGCCGGCGCCCGTGCACGACGTCGGATTCGAGCACCTCGCGGTAGCGCTTGAACCACTCGACCTGTCCGCGCACCAGCTCGCGCGTCGCGTCGGTGTCGAAGAGCCGCGGGCCGCGGAAGCAGGCCTGCACACCCAGCGCGAGGTTCGAGCGGAGCATGCTCTCGTAGTGGTCGCGATGCTCGTCGAGCGGCTCGATCGTCGCGGCTGCGCCGCCGCCGTGGTACTCGGTCAGCGGCACGAACATCCAGCCCATCGACGGCGTCTTGGTCCACGTGCCGTCGTAGATGTTCATGCGCGTGTGGATGACCTGCTCGGCGCGGGGCAGCGACCAGTTCACCTCGCGGTATCCCATGCCGCACTTCGACGAGCCAGCGGTGTAGTAGTAGTCCGGAACGTTGAGGTAGACCCCGCGCCCGCGGCACCAACGGTAGAAGTCGGTGATGGCACGCCACTGGCTCCAGCGCGAGTCGGCGTGGCCCGCGTGTCCGGGGTGGGCCTCGGAGAGGCACTCGTCGCCGGGGTAGTTGCCGTCGTGCTCTAGCAGCGCGAAGCCGGTGGCCTCGAAGAAGGCGTAGAGCTTGGCGAAGTAGCGCTCGCCCCAGGTGCTCCCGAGGCAGGGCGAGTTGTTGAACGTCGGCCGCTGTCCCTCGGGCATCACGACGTCGTCCTCGGCCGAGATGCTGCGCGACGCGAGCAGCGAGTAGCCGCCGATCTCGACGCCGTGCTCGCGCGCGTAGTCGGCGATCTCCTTCCACGACTCGACGTAGGCCGGGTCCTCGGATTCGATGTTGAAGCCGCTGCCGAAGGACAGGATCAGCATCTCGAAGCCGACTTCGGCCGCCTGGTCGATCGCGCGCCGCACCTCGCCCGGATCCGAGATGCGCATGTGGTGCATCAGCGGGTTCTCGGTGATCCAGGGCGCGATCGTGCGGTACATCCGCCGCAGCGCCAGGCCGCGCCGCTCGCGGTCGCTCGAGTCGTGCAGCAGCTCGAAGACGCGGAAGCTCTCGAAGGTCTCGCCCGGCGCGACGACCTGCCCCGGGCCCAGCTCCGGCGAGGCGACCAGCAGGCACGGCGTCACGCGGCGGTAGTTCACCTGGCTGCTGTAGTCGGGGTCGGGCAGCCAGTGCACCGCGCGCCGCGAGGCGTTCTGCGGCGTCATGCCGCCGAACGAATAGTCGGCCTCGACGTGCAGGCTCTGGGGCACCGGGTATGGGACGCCGTCGCGCGTCTCGACCCAGCTCTCCTGCTCGACCACGGCCAGGATTTCGGCCTCGAAGTCGTCGATGCGGATCGGCTCGCCTCCGCCGTTGACGACGTCGAGCCACTTCGAGAACACCGGCACGCCGTCGTAGAGCTCGTAGTGCACCCGCACGACGACGCCGGGCAGCCGCTTGGTGGCGTAGTCCATCCGCAGGTGCACACCCGGCGGCGGCCAGCTTGCGCCGGGCGCGTGATGGCGGACACGGGCCCACGGCATCCGCTCGGCGGGCTCGCCGACGCGGTGGCCGACGTAGCGCAGCGCCTCGGGCGAGGAGACGAGCTTGTCGATCCACTCCGGGCGCAGGAAGGCGTGGTTGGGCTGACCCTGGAGCCCGCCGACCTCGTAGCGTACGCCGTCGATCGTGACCGCCGCTTCGGGGCGCACCGCGCGAAGCAGCGACTCGCCGGTCCGCAGGTTCGAGAGCGCGACGGTCGCCCCGTTCGGCGCGAGCCGGAACGTCCGGCGCACGAGTCCGTTCTCGAGATGGAGCTCGGCTCGCTCCTCCCGGGCGACCGCCGGCGGCAGATCGGTCGAGATCAGGTAGTCGGCGACGGGCTGGGTGAGTCGGGGGGCGGATTGGGCACAGATTCCGGCCGCGAGCAGCGTCGCGACCGCGGGCAGGCGTCTCAGCATGGACGCTAGAGTACCGTGACCGTCGCCGGCGTCACGGCGACGCCCTGGTAGTCCTCCGCGGAGATCTGGGCCTGGCCGGGGCAGAGCGCCTCGACCGCGCCGCCGCCGTTGACCCGCGCAGTATCCGGGCTCGACGAGCTCCAAGCGAGGTGCGGCGTGAGGTCGGCAATCGCGCCGTTCGAGTACACGCCCGTGGCCTGCACGGCGGTGCGCTCGCCGCGCGCTAGTGTGTCGTCGCCGAGCGCGAGGTACACCCCGACGAGCGTCGGCGCCGCGCCCGCGACGGTGGTCACCGAGCCGTCCGCGTCCTCCGACAGGAGGATCTCCTTGGCGAAGTTGTGCACCGCAAGCCGCTTGTCGACCGTCTGCACGCCGCCGAAGCCCGCGACGACGCCGCGCCCGTCGAACATCTCGTACTCGCCGGGGGCGAAGCAGTAGTCGAAGCGCCCCTCGGCGCCGGCGGGGATGGCCGAGAAGGCCATGAAGGGGCTGCCCAGCTGGAAGGCGAGAAAGCCGTCCTCGGGGATCTTGATGGGCGTGCCCGAGACGACAACGAGCCAGTCCTCGGCGGAGTGGTTCACGTAGAGGAACAGGTCGTTGTCGAACTCGATCCGGATGCGTGGGTCGACGAAGCTGTCGGTCGTCTCCGTCTCGAACAGGACCTCCTCGAAGGTCTTGGGCAGGTCGTCGTGCAGGTACCGGATCTCGCGCACCGGCGACGACAGGTAGCGGCGCTGGAGCGCGTTGACCAGGTAGTACTCCTTGATCATGTCCGCGTAGCGCAGGTAGTTCCCCGGGCCGTCGATCGGACCGTTCGAGTGGAAGTACGACGTGTGCCCGTAGGTGAGCTCGTAGGCCCGGTAACGATCGAGCGCCGCCTCGGGCAGCGGGAAGGTCAGGATTCCCGGGTCGAAGTCGAAGACGTCTCCGTCGGCCCAGCTGAAGAAGCGCTCGTAGAAGCCGTTGCCATGGTTCGCCTGCGTACGTGCGAAGACGCGCAGCTCGTACTCGGGGATCACCGGCCAGAGCGTCGGCGCCAGCGGGTGTCCGTCGGGCAGCTCGACCGCCTGCTTGCCGGCGTCGGTGTTGATGACGCGCTGGACGCCGTCGCAGTAGCCCATCCAGAGCCACTCCATGTTCGAGCTCTGGGTCGCGATCGAAGCCTCGCCCAGCAGCGGGCCCTGGAAGACGTCCTGCATCGAGCCGAGCCAGCGCTTACGGTCGATGCACGCCCGCCGCATCGTCTTAGCCCATGGCGAGTCGGCGTTCTGGTCGAGGCTGTCCTCGCCCGCGATCTTGGAAGGGCTCGCATAGGTCAACACGTCCTGGAAGGCGAGGCGCGAGCCGTAGTGCTCCTTCAGCAGCCGCGACTCGCGGTTCGCGTGCCGCAGGCGAGCGGTCTCGGCGATGGTCGTGCCCTTCGGCACACCCAGGCCGTCCAGCGGCATGTCGTAGGGGCTGAAGCCCGGCGAGTCGTAGTAGTTCTTCCAGAACATCGTGTACTCGCCCAGCAGCATCCCGTTCGAGCGCGCGAAGGCGTGCAGGTCGGCGTAGTACTCGGGGTCCTTCGCGGGGTAGTAGGACGAGTCACCGTTGTCGCTCTCGCTCCACCACGAGAAGAAGTACGCCGCGAGGTTGTCCATACCCCAGCTCTCGAAGAGCTCCATCTGGTTGTAGTACGCCGGCCAGGTCGCGGTGGGCCCCGAGAACAAGACGACGGTCTTGCTCGCGAGCGGCGAGCGGTAGGGGGAAGGCGGCGTCGTGGTCGTGACGAGCGCGTCGGCGACCTTCGACGTCACGATGATGTTCAGCGTGTCGTCCAGCGTCCCGGCGAGCTTGCCGTCGGTCAGGTGGTGGTAGCGGTTCTGCGTCGAATAGCTGAAGGCGATCGACGAGAAGCCGGGGACCACCGTCGAGGCCGAGTGCAGGCTCCAGTCCGAGGCGTTGCTCCAGAACAGGTCGAGCTGGTTGCCGTAGAAGAAATGCTCGTCTCCGCGCTGGAACAGGACGAGCGGCGTCGAGAGGCCGCCTTGCATCTGCACGATGCGCGGGTCCTCCGTTCCCCCGGTTGGGCCCGCCTTGAAGCCGTTGTAGTTGGAGACGTAGTCCAGGTTGTCGTCGAGCGACTGCAGCCGGATGCGCAGGCTCTTGCCGACCAGCTCGAACGTGTGCCGGCGGTGGTGGACGCCTTCGAAGTCGTCGCGGTACTCGACCCAGACGGTGTTGCCGCCGACGCCGTGCCCGGTCATCGTGCAGAAGTTGGCGAGCAGCTGCGCTCCCTTGGTCGACGCGTCGACCGAGCGGAAGCCGGGCCCCCCGGTCGTCAGGGGGTAGCTGTCGCTGGTCTTCTCGTAGACCCGCAGCAGCCCGGTCGCGACGTCGGGGTGGCCGATGTCGATCTGGTACTCGATCGTCTCGTCGCCGACGAACTTCAGCGAGTAGACCGTGCCGTCGACCGTCACCGACGTTGCGCCCGGTGCGAAGGCGCCGGTGTAGAGGATGCGGTCGGACTGGGGCCCCGCCACCGGCAGCGGGTTGGTGCATCCCGCGGTGGGTGAGCCGGCCTGGCCGTGCGCCGCTGCGGCGTGCCAGGGGAGGAGCAGGGCGAGCGCCGCGAGGGTTGCCCGTGTACGTATGAGCATCGGTTCCGGAGGGAAGAAGTGGGAGAGCCGAAACACACTCGACTCCTAACAGACGGGGCTCGATCCGTGTGTAAGGAGTGCCATTCGCCTCACAGCTGATACGGCCAGAGCCCGAGGTCCTCGCCGTCGACGAGCAGCTGCAGCGAGCCCGCCGCGGCGTTGTCCTCGCTCGCGAGCGGCTTCTCCAGAACGAAGACGAACTCGCCGTCGCGCTGCCCCCTGGGCCACAGGTCGGCGCGCAGGACCACCTCGGCCGTACCCGCGTCGGGCATCGGAACCAGCGCGAGCTGCGCCTCGGGTCCGAGCCGCAGCCCGGCGGCGTCGCGCGGGGTGATCTTCAGCTTGAGCTGGTGCGGCGCCATCGCCTGAACGTGGGAAGGTTCTTCGTGGTAGACCGTCGTCTGCGCCGCCGAGCCGACGCCCGCGACCTCGAGGTCGGGAGCCGCGACCACCTGCCCGTCGACGACGACCGCCACCGGATAGAGCCCGGGCTTGTCGGGAGCGGCGAACGCAAACGTCCACAGCGCGCCCTCTTGCGCCGAGGCGATCGGCGGCGCTCCGCCGAGGGCGACCTGCACGTGGCCGACCGCGCGCTGCAGCACGCCTCCCTTCGCCTTGGGAGCGACCTGCACCTCGACCAGATCCGCGCTGGCGGCTCGGACGGCCTCCGGGACGAGCGCCACCGTCGTCGCGCTGACGTCGCCGGCGGCGTAGAAGCGCAGGACGGGCTCGACCCGCACCGCGAAGTCGTCCATCTGCGCGCGCACTCGGAACGAGCCCGGCTCGACCGGCGTGCGGAACGCGCGGCGGAACTCGTTGGCGGCGACGTGCTCGACCCCGCCGAGAGCCGTGAGCCCCTCGATCTCGATCGCGACCGACGCGCTCGCGTCCAGCGGCGTTCCGGCCGCGTCGTGGGCGAAGGCCCGCACCTCGAAGATCGAGGAGAGCGGCAGCCCGCCCAGCCCGTACGCCCCGGGCCCCGCTGTTGAGGCGATGGCGCGCGCGCGGAACGGCACGCGCAGCAGCTCGGGCTCCTCGGCCACCAGGGTGCTCCCGGCCGGCACGCCGGCGTACGTCCGCGTCAGGCCGGAGGGGAACTGGACCGTCACGTCGACCTCGGCCTCGGCTCCGAGCGCGAGGTAGGCCCGCGCGTCGTGCTGCGACGCGGTCGGCCCGTCGCCGCCGATCGGCACCACGTGCGTCCACCCCAGAGCGTCCGTCCAGCTGACGCGAGCGCCGATGCCGCCCGGCGCCGACGTGTGCCCGCGCGCCTCGACGACCAGCGTGCCGCCGCTCGCCGGGTCGACCTCGTTGACGTAGCACCGCAGCTCGCCGTTCGCCGGCGAGACCAGGAGCTCCGGATCGCCGTCCCCATCGAGGTCGCCGATCGCCGCCCCGCGGTCGTCGATGCCCGCCGCGAAGCCGTAGTCGAGCGACGCGTCGCGGAACGTGAACGAGGCTCCCGGCCCCTCGCCCAGGAACAGGAAGTTCTGCTGATCGGACGACGAGAACGGGTTCACCTCGCTCGCGCCGCCCACCTTCCCGTTCACCACGAAGAGGTCGAGCCACGGGTCGCGGTCGGCGTGCAAGAAGACCGCGGCCCAGCCGACCGAGCGCGCCTCGCCGCCCTCGGGATCCGGCACGGTCGGGTTCGTCACGCCGTAGAAGTCCTGGCGCTCGACCCACGGCGCGCCGCTCCCCGGCCAACCGGCGTTGATCATCAGGTAGTTGTCCTCGACGTCGGTCTTGTAGAGGTCGAGGTCGCCGTCGTAGTCCACGTCGGCCCACGCGAGCCCCATGATCCCGCGCATGTGGTCGCAACCGGAGCCCGGCGTGACGTCGGTGAACAGGTGCTCCGGGCCGTGGTGCAACAGGCCGTCGCCGGCGTTCGTCGACAGGCTCGTCCAGAACGCCACGATGTAGTCGTTGCCGACCGCGACCTCGGGGAGGCCGTCGCCGTCGGTGTCAGCGATCGCGCTCGCGTGCGCCGCGCCGGGCCACGCGATGCCGACCTTCTCGGCGGCCTCGGTGAAGCTCCCGTCGCCGTTGTTGCGGTACCAGCGGTTCAGCGAGCCGTGGAACTCGCAGACATACAGATCCAGCAGCCCGTCGAGGTCCAGGTCGTACCACTGGGCGAAGATCGAGTGTCCGGCGCCGGTCGTGCCCGCGACCGTCGTCACCTCGTCGAACGTCGCCGCGCCGTCGTTGCGGTACAGCCGGCTGCGCCCGGGCAGGTCGCCGTCGCCGCCGTCCAGCGCCCCGAGGAAGAGGTCGAGGTCGCCGTCTCCGTCGTAGTCCGCGAGCGCCGGCGCGCGGTCGAGCTCCCCCACCTCGATGCCCGCGGCCTCCGAGGCGTCGACGAAGACCCCGCCCTCGTTCAGGAACACCGAGTTGAGCCCCACGCCGCCGCAGCAGACGACGTCCAGGTCGCCGTCGCCGTCCAGGTCGCCGACCGCCATGCCCGCCTGGAGCTGATCGACCACGTTGCCGCTCCCGATGCGGTCGAGCCCGCTGACGAACTCGTGGGTGAGTCCGAGCTCCGCGGCGCGCTCGGCAAACGCCTGGGCGGACGCCCCGCCGGCCGGGGCCAGGGCGGGAAGGGCGAGGAGAACGAGCCGTCGCACGCGCATGGAAAGACCTCCGGGAGTGGGAACCAACGCGACAACAGGGAGGATACGTCGCCGGACCCACGGGGTTTTGCAGTGCGGTTCGCGCGGCTCTCCGCCCGCCGTGCCAACTGGACGCGGAACGGGCTGCCGAACTCCGCGGGCCGGACACTAGACTCTGCGGCCCACGCCGCGCCGCTTTGCCGTGCCGCTCGTCATGAAGGAGCTCTCGAACCGTCCCAGCCTCCGCACCGCCTGGCCCTTCCTGCCGGCGCTGGCGTGCCTGTGGGGCGCGTGCAGCACGCCGGCACCGGCTCCGGAGCCGACCGAGTTGGCCGCGCCGGAGCTTGAGCTAGAGCGTGAGACCTACGCCGGCGGCATCCTCGCCGGCCCGGCTGCCGACGCGCCGGTTTCCCCCGAGCCGGAAAGCGCGCTCCGCGCACGCGTCTCGCTGGTCTACCTGCGCGAGCCGCTCGCCGGCCTCGCCCCCCTCGCCGAGCGGTTGCAGGTCCTCGCCACGCCGCTCCACGGCGCCCCGGTCCGCGCCACGCCGCGTGCGGCGGCCGGTGGCGGCTTCGGGGCCGGCCCCGAGGCGCTCGCGCTGCTGGAAGCCGTCCTCGCGGATCCCCGCGCGGCGTTCCCGCTGGCCGAGGTCGACACGGTGCTCCCCTCCGGCGCCGTGGTGCGCTTCGCGGCGACGCGCGACGAGGAGGTCGACGACCCCGACAACTACCTGGGCGAGTTCCGCCGCCTCGGCCCGGTGCGCAAGGAGCTCGCCGTCCTGGTCGGCCGCGACGCTGAGGGCGCTCTGGAGCTCGGCCTCGTGCTCGAGGACCTCGCCCCGCCCATCGACCCGCCCGAGGACCCCGCCCCGGGGGTCGAGCCGTCCCGCATCCTGCGCCCCGGCGCCCCCGTGCCGCTGCGTGAGCTGATGCTGCTCGACGCCGCGCCCGCGCCGGGCGAAGGGCCGCTGGTCCTCAGCCTGCGCTCGCCTTTCGATGCGGGGGAGGGCGGCGCCTTCGCGGCGGTGGTCGAGGTCACACCCGTGCCCGAGGGCACCGCGGCCGCGGCCCATGCCGCCGAGCTCGAGCAGCTGGTCGCGACCCTGACCGAACAGGCCGCCCTCGACGCTCTCGAGGGCGAGCACGACGGCCCCGACTCCGAAGCCCGGCGCGCCCTCACGCTGGCGCTCGGCGCGGTGCGGCCCGAGCGCCCTTCGCGCGGGCTGCTCCTGCGCCTGGCCGAGCGCAGCGAGGTCGAGGCCCTCGCCGACCTCGCCCTGGTGGCGGACGACGACGTGCTCGCCGCGGTGTCGGCGCGCATCGCGGCCGTCGCCGAGGAGCCCACGGACACCTGGCGCACCCGTGCCGAGGTCGGCTGGCTGCTCGAGCACAGCGCGCTGACCGAGCTGGCCGAGCGCGCCGCCGGCACCGGCTTGCCCGACGAGCTGGCGTCGGTGCTCACCCGGCGCGTCGGCGAGCCCGCCCACTCGCCCGGGATCCTGCTGGAGTTCCTCGCGGCGAGCCTCGACGTGGCCGACCTCGAGCGCCGGCTCATCGCCGAGAACCGCATCTATCTGGAAGACACGAGCCCCGGAGCGCGCGTGCGCGCGCACGAGTGGCTGACGGCACGCGAGGCGGCGCCGGCCGGCTTCGACCCGCTTGCGGAAGCGGCCGAGCGCCGCCGTGCGCTGGCCGAGGCCTTCCAGGAGGCGCCGCGGTGAGCGCCAAGGCTCAGGCTCAGGACACCGCCGGCAAGCCCCCGCGGCGCTGGCGCCGCCGGCTGTTCCGCACGGCGTTGGTGGTGGGCGGGCTCGCGCTCGTCGCACGCGCCGCGCTGCCCTTCGCGCTGCCCTCGCTGCTCGCGCGCGCCGCGCGCTCGGCCGGCTTCGACGCGAGCTACGAGAAGATGGAGCTGTCGCTGCTGGGCGCACGCGTCGAGCTTTGGCACCTCGAGGTCGCCGCGGCCGTCGAGGAGGGCGCGCCCGCGCCCGATCCGCTCGCGCACGTCGAGTACGCCGCCTTCGACGTCGACATGTCCTCGCTCCTGAGCGGCTCGCCGCGCATCCACCGCGCCGAGCTCGACGGCGTCGACGTGCGGGTCGAGCGCGACGCCGAGGGCGTGTGGCGCCTGGGCGCGCCGACCGACGATGCGGAGCCCGAAGCCGACGCCGAGGAACCCGATCCGCCCGCTTCCTCGGAGCCGGCCGAGCCCGGCCGCGAGCCGCTCGACCTGCGGCTGCCGATCGAGATCGCCGCGGTGCGCGTCCAGCACCTGCGCGCCGAGCTCATCGACCGCGCGGTCGAGCCGCCGCTCGAGGCCACTTTCGATCTCAGCCTGCGCCTGTCGGACCTCGGCTCCGAGGAGCGCGACGCGCGGCTCTTCGTCGAGGCGCACTCGCCCGAGGCCCTCGACGCGCTGCGCGTCGAAGGCGACCTCGCGTCGGCGGCCGACCGCATCGATGCGCAGCTGACGCTCGACGTGCTCGGGCTGCGCCCCGGGCCGCTCGCGATGTACCTGGAGCCGCTCGGGCTGCGGCCCGCCGCCGAGCGCCTCGCGGCCGGCGCCCGGCTCGAGGCGCGCGTCGACGCGCTGCCCGACCGCCCCGCGGTCGCGGCGCAGCTGACGCTGCGCGACGTGGCGCTGCGCGCCGACGGCGCCGAGTGCTGCGCCGTCGACGAGGTCGTGTGGAGCGCGCCCGAGCTGGGAGCCGCGCGGATCGAGCTGGGCACGGTCGAAGCGCGCGGCCTGCGCGCCGCGGCCGAGCGCCTGGCGACCGGCGAGCTGCGCGCGGCCGGTTTCGACCTGGTGCCCGCTCCGCCCGCGGCGGAAGCGGACGAGGAGCCGGAGCCCGACGAGGCCGGGCCCGCCGCGGGCGGCGCGCCGCCCGCCAGCCTCGCGTCGCTCACCGTGCGCGAGGTCGGCCTGACCTTCCGCGACGGAGCGGTCGAGCCGCCCACCGAGCTCGCGCTGCTCCTGCCGGAGCTCACCGCCGGGCCGCTGCACTTCGACGAGGCCCGCGCCGACGAGACCCTGTCGCTGAGCGCGACGGTCGAAGCGCCCGGCCTGCTCGAGCGGCTCAGCCTGGCGGGCACGGCGACGCCCTTCGCCGCCGAGCGGCGCTTTGACCTGACGCTGGCCGCCGACGGCCTGCAGCTCGAGCGCGCGGCGCCTTACCTGCGGCCGCTGGGGCTGGAGCCGGACGGCCTCGCGCGGCGTTTCGAGGCGCGCCTGCAGGCGACGCTCGCGAGCGACGATGAGGCGTTGCGCGGCGAGGTCGAGCTCTCCGGGGTGGTCCTGACCGCCGCGGAAGGAGACGGCGTTCCCGGCGGCGCCGAGGCGCTCGCGCTCGACCGGCTCGCGGTCAACGGCCTGAGCGTCGAGCCCGGTCGGGTGCGCATCGACGCGGTCGAGCTGGAAGGCACGCGCACCGCGCTGGCGCGCGATGGCGAGGGAGCGCTGCGCGTGCTGGGGCTGCGCTCGGTGCCCGCGGCCCCCGCGGCCGTCTCCGCCGCGCCCGGTGAGGCGGCGCCGTCCGCGCCGGAGCGCCCCGACGAGGCCGGGGACTCGGCGGAACCGGCCCAGCCGACGCGCTTCGAGCTGGGGCTCCTGAGCTGGACCGGTGCGCGCGTCACCTTCGACGACGAGCGCGAGCCCGAGGCGGGCGCGCAGCGCCTTTCGCTCGAGCTCACCGTGCGTGACGTGTTGGTCGGCGCCCCCGCCGAAGAGCCGGCCCGCATCGACCTGCGCCTCGGCGCGGACGGGGCGTTCGACGAGCTCGCGGTCACCGGCGAAGTGCGCAGCGGCGAGGGCGACCTGAACCTCGGCGCCGATCTCACGCTCCGCGGCGAGGGGGTCACGCTCACGTCGCTGACGCCCTACCTCGCCCCGCTGGGCATCGAGCCCGCGCTGGGCGACGGAAGCCTGCGGGCGACGCTCACCGCCGCGATCCGCCGGGAGTCGGCCGCGAGCGTCGCCTCGCTGTCGGTCTCCGACGTGTCGTGGACCGACGCCGCGCTCGGCGAGCTCCTGGCCCTCGCCGCGCTCGAGGTCCCGTCGGTCGAGCTCGCCGAGGACGGCGTGCGGATCGCCTCGGTGACCGTGGACGGTCCGACGGCCCACCTGGCGCGCGACGCCGACGGCGTGCTGATGGCCGCCGGGCTGCGCTTTCCGCCGCGGCCGCCGGCCGAGCCTGTGCGGACGCCGGCGCCCGACCCCGACGCGCCGCGGCCGGCGAGCGAGTCCGAGTCCGAGCCCGAGTCCGAGTCCGAGGCCGAGCCGACGCGGTTCGCGCTCGACCGCCTGCGGGTCGAAGGCGCGCGCGTGGTGTGGAGCGACGCGGCGGTCGAGCCGCCGCTCGCGACGACGCTCACCGCGGGCGTCGAGCTCGACGGTCTGCTCCTGGGCGCGCCGCCGACCGGCGAGACGACGTTCGCGCTGTCCGCAGCGGTCGAGGGCGCCTGCGAGGCGCTCACGGTGAGCGGCGCGGCGGTGCTCGATCCCGACGACCTCAGCGCCCGCGCCGACGTCGAGGCCTCCGGGCTGCGCGCGGGCGATCTCGCGGCCTATCTGCCCCCGGGCGTGTCGATCGCGCTCGTCGACGGCCGCTTCCGCGCGGCGGTCGAGGCGGGCTCGCGGATCCACCCCGAGGGAGGCCTCGCCGCGCGCGCCGCGTTGCGCGACCTCTCCTTCCGCGACGGGGCCGACGGCGAGCCGCTGCTCGCGCTCACGAGCCTGACGCTTGACGCCCCGCGCGTCGATCCGGACGGCGGCGTCGTCCGCGTCGCCGAGCTCGCCACCGAGGGGCTGTCGCTCGACCTGCGTCGCACGGCGGACGGAGCATTCGCCGTCCTCGGCGCCGAGCTGCGCCCAGCGCCCGCGACGGGCGTGGAGACCCCGCCCGAGCCGTCGGCCGAGGCGCTCGAGGCCTCGGCGCCCGGGGCTCCGCGCGGCGCGCCGACCGCCGCCGAAGACCTGCCCCGCGTGACCGTCGAGCGCCTCGACCTGGGCGTCGCGAGCGTGCGCTTCCGGGACGAGTCGACGCCCGAGTCGGTGCCGGTCGAGGGCGGGCTGCGCCTCTTTGCGCCGGAGCCGCTGACCCTGCTCGCGCCCAACCCCGAGACGCTCGCTCCGGTCGAGCTGCAGGTGCGCGGCCGGCTGGAGCCGATCCTCGGCGAGCTCGCGGTCGACCTGACGGCCCAGCCCTTCGCGCCGGAGCCGGAGCTGACCGCGACGCTAGAGGCGTCGGGGCTGCGCGGCACCGGGTTGACCGAGGCCGTGCCGTCGCTCGCGGAGACGCTCGACGGCAGCGGGCTCGACGACGCGACGCTGCGCGGCAAGCTGCACGGCGTGCTGCGGGTGCGGAGGCGCGGTCCGGTCGAGCTCGACTTCGGCACCAGCTTCGGCGGCGAGCTCGAGGTCGCCGGAGTCGAGCTGGTCAACGGAGCGGATGGCCAGCGCCTGGCCGGCTTCGAGTCGTTCCTGGTCGACGTCGCCGGAGTGCGGCCGAACGGCGACGTGCACGTGCGCTCGGTCGAGCTGCTCGACCCCTACGCTTCGGTCGGGCTAGAGCCCGACGGCACGCGCCTGCTCGGCGTGCTGCTGCGGACGCCGCCCGCCGAGCCGACGCCGGAGACCTCCGAGCCCGAGGCGTCCGCCGAGCCGACCGAGCCCGCCGAGCCGACCGAGCCCGCCGGCCCGACCGAGCCCGCCGACCCGACTGAACCCGCCGACCCGACCGAACCCGCCGACCCGACCGAACCCGTGGAGTCGGGCCCCGAGGTACGCGTCGACCGCCTGCTCGTCAGCGGCCTCAACGTCGACCTCGAGGACGGCACCGTCGAGCCCTCCACCGTGCTGCCCATCCGCCACGGCGAGGTCGAGGTGGTGCGCTTCACCACGCTCGCCCTCACCGAGCCGCGCCCGGTGCGCTTCCGCGTCTCGGCGGTCGGCGGCGACGTGACGCTCCCGGAGCGCATGGACTCCGGCTTGATCGGCGGGCTCCTCGGCTCCGGCGCGCGCATGCTGCGCGGCGATGCCGACGAGTTCGAGCTGGAAGAACGACCGGCCTTCGGGCTGATCTCGGTCGCCGGCCGACTCCAGCTCGCGCCGACGCCGACCGGCTTCGTCAAGCTCGACGCGCAGGGCATCGAGCTCCTGGGGCTGCGCGGGCAGGCCGCGCGCGGCGGCGTCGATATCGGCGACGGGACGGTGGACGCAAAGGTGGACGTGCGCCTGCTCGAGGGCGGCGGCGTGGCGCTCGACACCAAGACGACCTTCGACTCGCTCTCGGTGTCCGAGCCGCCGGACGGGCCGATCTCGACCTATCTCAAGCTCCCGGCGCCGCTCGACACCGTGCTCTATGTGCTGCGCAACGAGAACGGCGAGCAGGTGATCCCGCTCTCGGTACGCGTTGGCGGCGAAGGTTCCAGCGGCGCGGCGGTCGCCGGCGCGGCGGTGACGACACTCGGCACGTTGATCGCCGACGCGATCGCGAGCTCGCCGCTGCGCATCGTGGGCGGCGTGCTCGACCTCGCCGGCCTCGAGGGCGAGGAGGTCGAAGTCGACGCCGAAGAGGCCCAGCTCTCCTTCGGCGCCGGGGCGATCGTCGCCGGACCCGAGGCGCGGGCGGAGATCGAGCCCCTGCTGGCGGCGCTGCGCGCGGACCCGTCGATCGGCGTGACGCTAGAGCACGCCCTCGGCACCGACGACGCGGCGTACCTGGAGCGGCTCTCGAGCCCGGGCAGCGAGGACGTGCTGGCCCTCGCGGCTCGCCTGCGCGCGCGCCGCGCCGGCCTGCTGGGGCAGCGCGAGCGACTCTCGGCCGAGTGCCGCGCGCTCCTGTCGACCGGCGCCGTCGACGAGGAAGGCGAGCTCGACGCCCGCCTGGTCGAGCTGCGCGAGCTCGAGCGCGCGCTGGGGGCGTCGGAGCGCTCGCTCGACGAGGTGTACGAGCTGATGCGTGCCGGTGCCGAGCGCAGCCGCGATCGACGCACCCGCGCGGCGGCGCGCACGCTTGCGCAGCTGCGGCTCGAGGCGGCGCGCGAGCTGCTCGCCGCGAGCGGCGTCCGCCGCGTCGCCGAGCGGGTGCAGCTCCGCGCTCCCCGCTTCAGCGTCGTCGAAGGCGAGCCGACCGGTCGCGTGCGGCTGCTGCCGCGGCGTCGCTAGCGGCCGGGGCGCGAGGGCGCGGCTAGACGGTCCCCTCGACCTCGCCCGACACCGTCGTCACGACGGGCTGGATGAAGAAAGTGAAGGGCAGGAAGAGGTACCAGTAGATCTCGGTCGAGGTCTCGACGATCCGCACGCGCTCGGCGCCTCGGTCGGCGGCCTCGGCCGTGAACTCCTCGACCACGTTGCCCTTATTCGCGTCGCCCAGGAGCGAGAAGATGTAAAGCAGGTGCAATGCGTAGGAGGTCGTAACCTGGTACTCCACCGGCTCGCCGCGGATGCCATCGACGCCGTTGAAGTCCGTGATGTGCGAGTGGGTCACGCAGCCCGACCCGAGGGTGAGAAGAGGGAGGGCGAGGAGCGAGGGCAGGATCGAGCGTTTCACGGACGGCAGGGGCGGGGTTTTTGGGGCGGAGGCGTCGCGGACGCGCGGCGATGCTAGCAAAAGCCACTTCCCTCGGCCGCGGGTCGCGCGCAACTCCTAACGCGGCCGCTAAGGCCCACATTGGGACATCCGTTCGCGCTCCTCCGAGGGTAGAGTGCCGTCACCTCCGGAACCGCTTCGATCCACCCACCGACTACCGAGCACATGTTCATCAAGACCTGGGAATCGCACTGGGGCCTGCGCCAGGATCCGTTCTCCTGCGAGGACGCCGACAAGGACCTGATCCTGTCGAAGATGGATCCCAGCGCGGTGCACTCGGGCTTCGGACGGCTGTTCGGCCAGCCCGACTCCCCTGCGCCCGGCATCCTCTTCGGGGAGAAGGGCAGCGGGAAGAGCGGCCTGCGGCTCATGATGAAGCGTCGGCTCGACGAGCTGAAGGGCAGCGGCGAGGCCCGCGCGATCTGCTCGGAGTACATCGACTTCGACGGCTTCCTCGAGTGCTTCCGGCGCCGCGTCGGCGTCAGCTCGGATGCCAAGGCCGTCGCCAAGGCGGTGTCGAAGGAGTGGGGACTGGCGGACCACCTCGACAGCATGCTGTCGCTGGGCGTGACGCAGCTCGTCGACGAGGTGCTCGACGACGAGCTGAAGCCGGACGGCCCCCTCTCGCCCAAGGAGAAGGCCGATCTGCTGCTGCTCACCGCGCTCTACGACTCGTCGACGCGCCGCACGGCGCAGGACGGGATGCGCCGCGTGGCCTCGTCGGTGGGGTTGTCGCTCGGGCGGCGGATCGGCGTGATGTTCATGCGCTGGCTGGGGCTGGGGCTCGCGGCGGCGATCATGCTCGCGCCGCACGTGGCGCCGATGATCGAAGGCGCACCCGACCTCGGCGCGCCGTGGATCTGGCTCGCCGGGGGCGGCGCGGTGCTGCTGCTCGTGCTGTTCCAGTGGGCCGCGGACGCCTTCCGCGTCAGCCGCCTGTCGGCCGGCGCGCGCCGCATTCGCGTGCTGCAGCGCGACGCCGGCGCGGTGGCGTCGCTGATCCGCTCGGTGCCGTCGTCGATCCGCAACGAGATGGTGCTGCCCGAGGGCACCAGCGAGGCGACGCGCTACGAGCTCGTCCGCCGCTTCCAGGCGGTGCTGAAGCGCTTCGGCTTCCCGGCCTGGTTCGTCCTCGTCGACCGCATCGATGAGCCCTCGGCGCTCAACGGCGACCCCGACGGGCCGCGGCGCTTCGTCGAGACGCTGCTCGACCACAAGTTGCTGCAGCTGCCCGGGCTCGCGATGAAGCTGTTCCTTCCGATCGAGCTCGAAGGGCTCTACAGCGAAGGCCGCGTCGAGGCCCTGAAGCGCATGCGCCTAGACAAGTCGAACCTGATCCCGACGATGACGTGGACCGGTCAGGAGCTGATCGAGATCGCGCGGACGCGCCTCTCGACTTGCCTCGAGTCGGACGCGCGCGCCCGCGACCTGTTCGACCTCTTCCACAGCGACATCGACCCGAACTTCGTGCGCGACACGCTCGAGACGCTGGGGACGCCGCGCCACGCGCTCGGCTTCCTGTCGACGCTGCTCCAGGAATATGTGCGCACGCTGCCGGGCGACCTCGACCCCGAGGACGACCGGTGGCGGATCTCGCTCAACCACTTCAACGTGGTGCGCAGTTCGTGGGCCGAGAAGTCCGCGACGCTGCGGCGCAAGCTCAACTAGGGCGCGGCCTCGAAGCGTTCACTCGCCGGTGAGCGCTTCGAGGAAGGCCACGAGGTCGGCGATCTCCTGGTCGGTGAGGTCGAGCGGCTGCAGCACCGACTCGCCCTCGTGGTCGGGCTCAAGCGCGCCCTCCAGCGTGGAGTAGTAGCGCACGACGTCCTCGAGCGTCGCGAGTTGCCCGTGGTGCATATAGGGCGCGGTGCGCGCGACGTTGCGCAGGCTTGGCGTGCGGAACTCGCCCCAGTCGTGTCCGGAGCGGGCCAGGAAGTCCAGCTTCACGGCGCCAGCCTCGGTGGAGTCGGAGTGCCCGCCCTTGCCGTTGAAGGGGTCCAGCAACACCGTCATCAGCCCCGCGTAGCGACCCGAGTCGTCCTTCCGGCCCTGCGGACCCGGCGGGATCCCGGTGTCGTGGAACTCGCCGTCGCTGAAGAGCGGCCCCGAATGGCATAGGTGGCAGCGCCCGCGGCCGAGGAACATCGACAGCCCGCGGCGCGCGCTCTCGTCGAGCGCCGCGGCCTTGTCGGCGTCACCTTCGCGCACGCCCTCGACGAACACGTCGAAGGGCGCGCGGCCGGGCCCGATCGTGCGGACGAAGGCCGCGATCGCCTTGCCGGCGTTGGCGAAGGCGCGGTCGACCGCGGTGCGGTCCTCGGCGGCCATCGACATCCAGGCGGCGTGCTCCGGGTGGCTCGCGTTCCGCGGGTGCGGCCGTCCCCGGGAGGGAAGGCGCTCCGCGTCGGCGACGGCGGGGAGCGGGCCGAAGATCGCCTCGTAGGCCTCCTTCAGCTCGGGCGCCTGGGCGAGCAGGCGAACCAGCTCGACGCGGGTGAAGCCCTGCTCGCGCGGGTCCTCGATCGGGATGAGCGACTGTGCCCAAAGCGAGTCCGCGCGCCCGTCCCAGAAGAACCAGCGCTGGTGCGCGGCGCCGGCGATCGGGAGCGCGTTGCGGTCGACGGCCGCGAGCCCCGCGGACACCGCGCGCCCGTCCGTCCAGCCACGCTCGGGGTCGTGGCACGTGGCGCACGACACCTCACCGCTGGCGGAGAGGCGCCGGTCGAAGAACAGCGTCTTGCCGAAGCGCGCGGCGCGCTCGTCTTCGAAGTAGCGGTTGGTCGGATCGGCCGGGGGGGGCGGCAGCGGGGAGAGCTCGAGCGCGCGGCGCGTCTCGCCCTCGGTGAGGGGCCCGGGGATCAGCGGCAGCGGGTCCGCGCCCAACGGCCGTCCCGGCACGACGTCGAAGGTCGCGCGCTCGTAGCGACGCTCGCCCGAAACCAGCACGCCCAGCTCGAGCTCCCAGTCGCCCGCCATGTGAAACAGCATGCCGCGCACGCGGTGTCGGCCCGGGGCGACCTCCTCGGTCTTGGGCGCACGCAGCATCCCGTGCCCGTGCCCGGGCATCGTCGCGCGAACGAGCAGCCGTGCACCTGGAAGCGGCTCGCCACCGCGGCTCAGGCGCACGTCGAGCTCGAACGGTTGGTTCTTCGGGATCGGCGCCGGTATCGGCCGCCAGGCGAGCGTCACGTCGCCGAGCTCGGTCGTGACAAACTCGGCCCGGGCCTCGTCCTCCTCCTGTGCGGCGCCGGCGCGGTGAGGTCCGCGCAGGCCGAGCAGAAGGGCGACGAGCGGGAGGAGCAGCGCGGCTGCGGTGCGGTAGGAGCGTTGGGGCGGCGCGTCTTGCTGTTGCATCGGTCGGTGGCGCGGAGCCTCCGCGCGCTCTCATTCTGGCCGAGGCCCGCGCCCGATGCCGCCCCCGCATCCGGGATCGACGCGATTCCTGCAACCGGGCCGCGCGGTGTGCCGGTGAAGGGCGGAGAACGCACGAATCCCATACAGCAGTCCCCGGTCTTCGATCCCGGTCCCAAGCCCGGCAAGAAGGGCGTGAACGGAGCGGCCGTCGACGGCTCAGGCGGCAGCGCGGGTGGTGGGGATCCCGGCTGCGCGGATGACAAGTAGCTGTTCGGCGAGCGCGTGATTCTCGCAACCATTCGGCGCCGCGGGCGGGCAAAGCGGAGTGAGCGCGCCGCGATTCCCGCGGCCGCCTCTTCACCCAAGGAGTCCGCCATGCTGTTCCGATCTACCTTCCTCCTACTCGCCGGAACGAGCTCCCTTGCTTCGGCCTCGGCCGCCGGCGCCCACGCGCCGTTCGTGGACGAGATCCTGCTCGCCGACGGTCAGTCCATCTCCGGGCGCCTCGTCGCCAACCGCATCGTCGTGCCGGCCGGGGCGACCGTGCGCGCCGACGACAACCTGGTGCTCGAGGCGACCGAAATCGTCGTCGAGGGCCGCATTGTCGCCCGCGATCGCGAAGAGTGCTGCGTCGCGCGCAACGGCGTCGGCGTCGAGCTCCACGCCGGCTCGACCATCCGGATCTCCGGCGCCATCGTAGGCGGCCGCGGCAAGGACGCCGCCGCCGTCGCGACCGAGGGCGGTCGGGGCTCGGACATCCTCTTGAACGCGCCGGTCGTCTGGGCGGACGGCGTCGTCTCGGCCGGTGCCGGGGGCCAGAGCGGCCCGCTGGCGCGCGGCGGCGATGGCGGCGATGTGCTGATCGTCGGCATGTTCCTCGAGCGCCACCCCGACGAGGAGCCCGAGGCCGTCGGCGGCGCGGGAGCGCCGGGAGGGATGTCGCTGCCCGGCCAGCCCGGTGGGGCGGGCGGAGACGGCGGCGACGTGCTCGTGCTCGAGCACGTCGACAGCGCGCGCTTCTTCCTTCCGAGCGAGGGGCAGGCGCCGGTCGCGGGCCCGCGTGACTCCTGGTTCTTCGACGACGGAGCGGTCCTCCTCGACGCCTGCCCCGCGGGCGTGCCGGGCGCGGCCGGTGCCGACAAGGTGGGCGGCGACGGTGGCCCCGGGGCGCCGGGTGCGAACGGAACGCCGGGCTTCCCGAACGGGAGCGACGGCTCCAAGGGCGGCAAGGGCGGCGACGCCAACGGGACGGACGGCTCGAACGGCGGCACGGGCGCCGACTGCTGTCACATCCCCGCAGCCGGCGGCGCCGGCGGCCAGGGCGGCCGTGGGGGCAACGGCACGAGCGGCGACGGTGGTCCCGGAGGCGCGGGCGGGAACGCCTGGGGCATGGGCGCCGGCGGCAAGGGCGGCGACGGAGGTGACGGCGGGAACGCGACCGGCGGGAACGGCGGAGACGGTGGCGACGGCGGGCCCGGGATCCCCGGTGGCGCGGCGGGCCTCGGTGGCGCGGGCGGAGTAGGGGCCGGAGGCGCGGGCGGGCAGCCCGGCGCCGGCGGGCTCGGCATGCCCAACGGTGCGGCGGGCGCCCCCGGCGTGCAGGGCGCGGTGTTCTCCGGAACGCCCGGTACTCCCGGCACCGGCGGGCCGGGCTGCCCCGACGTCGACGCGAAGAAGGACTGAGGCGTTCCCGCCCGCGCCTCCGGGACCACCGTCGCCGCTCGTGCCGTTGCCCCCACGGCCGCCCTGG